>JBEKVN010000004.1:0-101520 GCA_049513915.1 Candidatus Aminicenantales bacterium
TCGGCGCCAAGCACGTCTTCCTCAAGACGGGCGCTTACCGGCCCGCCGACCTGGCCCGGGCCGTGAAATATGCGTCCAAGGCCAAGCTCGACCTCCTGACCGTGGACGGCGCCGGCGGCGGCACAGGCATGAGCCCCTGGCGAATGATGAACGAGTGGGGCGTCCCGTCCGTCGAGATCTGGTCGCTGACCGCCATGTACGCCGCCCAGCTCAAGAAGCAGGGCGAATTCGTCCCCGACATCGCCTTCGCCGGCGGCATCACTTTCGAGGACCAGATCTTCAAGGCCCTGGCCCTCGGCGCCCCCTTCGTCAAGTGCGTGGGCATGGCCCGGTCGCCCCTGGCGGCGGCCATGGTGGGCAAAACGATCGGCAGCCGGATCACGGACGGCCAGATGCCCGTCTACGTCGAACGTTTCGGCACGAGCAAGGAGGAGATCTTCGTCACGGCCCCCGAGCTCAAGAAAAAATATGGGAAACGGTTCGATGCCCTGCCGACGGGCGCGATCGGTCTTTACACCTACTTCAAGCGGCTCAGCCAGGGCCTGCGGCAGTTCATGGCGGGCGGGCGAAAGTTCACTCTCGACTACATCACCCGCGACGACCTCGCCTCCCTGACGAAAGAAGCGTCGGACATCAGCGGCATTCCGTACATCACGGACGTCGACAAGTCCGAGGTCCAGAAGATCCTCAAGGCAAAGTAACCGGACGCGACCGGTCGCCCCGGTCATGACGGCAGACGGTTGGGTCTGCGGGCTGAGTTACCTCCGGCCGGGGGGAAGAGGGGAATAACCCTCTTCCCTTCGGCCTTTTTTTTGGCCGACTCCCGCCGGGGGCGAGCCTTGCCTGCCGGGGGCCCTCAGACTATAATAAGGAACGGGGCCAAGGCGGAGACGGCAGGGCCGGAGGCGAAGATCCTGGACGTGCCGGCGGGAGGCGAAACACCGATGATCACACTAAAGGACATCATGACCATGGTCAACGGCGAACTCCTGACCCCGGAAAGCGTCCCCGAGATCGAATGCCCGAAGGTCTTCGCGTCCGACCTCATGAGCGATGTCCTGGCCTCGGCCGAACCCGGCTCCTTCCTGCTCACGGGCCTGGCCAACCCCCATGTCGTC
This sequence comes from Candidatus Aminicenantales bacterium, assembly GCA_049513915.1. Lineage (GTDB taxonomy): Bacteria > Acidobacteriota > Aminicenantia > Aminicenantales > Saccharicenantaceae > DATKJS01. The sequence continues at coordinate 1,119 of JBEKVN010000004.1, forward strand.
TCCACGTGCTCCGTGGCCGACGTCGCCGCGGTCGTTTTCGTGCAGGGCAAGCGCCCCGACGCGTCCGTCGTCGGGCAGGCCCGCGCGAAGGGACTGCCCCTCATCGCCACCAAGATGCCGATGTTCGAAGCCTGTTCGCGGATCGCCGTTCTCTTCGGGGTGAGGGGCGATGGCCGCTAGCGCCGTCTTCCGCCGCGAGTTCCCGGTCAAGGGCGGGGACTTTTCCAAAGCCGGCACCGTGGCCTGCCGGATCAAGGACCTCCTGAAGGAGCTCGGCCTGGACACCCAGACCGTGCGCCGGGCTGCCATCGCCTCTTATGAAGCCGAGATGAACGTCATCATGTACGCCTGGGAGGGCCGGATGAAGCTGGCCGTCTCGCCGGGCAAGGTCCGGATCGTCGTTGACGACCGGGGACCGGGCATCCCGGACGTCAATCTGGCGATGACCGAAGGGTATTCCACGGCAACCCCCGAAATGCGCGAGCTCGGGTTCGGCGCGGGCATGGGGTTGCCCAACATCAAGAAGAACTCCGACGGTTTCCAGATCGAATCCGAGGTGGGCCGGGGGACCCGCCTGGAGATCATCATCAACACGAACGGTCATAAGCCATGAAAGACAAGAAACACTACCACGCCATCCACATTACACAGGACAAGTGCATCGGTTGCGTCCGCTGCATGACCGCCTGCCCCACGAAGGCCATCCGGGTCAAGGACGGCAAGGCCCGGATCATCGACGAGCGCTGCATCGACTGCGGGGAATGCCTCCGCTTCTGCCCCTACGATGCCGTCCATTCGCATACGACGTCGTTCGCCGCCCTGGACGCCTTCGCGTACAAGGTAGCCATTCCCTCCACGGTGATTTACGGGCAGTTCGGCAGCGCCACCTTGCCCAACGAGATCCTCTCCGCCCTGCGCCGGGTCGGATTCGACGAGGTCTACGACCCGAGCGCGATCTGCGAGCTCAACACGGCCGCCGTCGAGGAATACCTCCACGAGCATCCCCAGCCCCGTCCGTTCATCACGTCCACATGTCCGGTCGTCGTCCGGCTCATCCAGAGGCGATACCCGGGGCTCTGCGCCCAGATCCTGCCGATCGAGCCGCCCCGCGAAGTCGCGGCCAAGATCCTGCGGACGATCCTGCCTAAGGCCTTGAACCTGCCCCCCGAGAAGATCGGGATCATCCACCTGACCCCCTGCCCGGCCAAGATGGTGTCCATCAACAGCCCGGCGACCCTCAAAAAATCCTATCTCGACGGGGCCATCTCGATCCGCGACATCTACCCGGAGGTCCTCAACGCCCTGAGGAAAAGCCAGGACGACGCGCTCATGCGCCACCTCTTCCCGGAGACGCTCTTCAGCGGAATCGGGATGGGCTGGTCCCTTTCGGGCGGGGAAATCCGGGGGTTCAAGAGCCAACGGGCCGTGGCCGTTTCGGGCGTCGCCGACACCATGCGCGTCCTGGACCAAGTCGAAGCCGGCCTCTTCCAGGACATCGACCTCCTGGAATGCACGGTCTGCCCGGACGGCTGCGTGGGCGGGCCGCTCCAGGTGGAAAACCGGTTCCTGGCCAAGAGCCGCATCCTGCAGCTGGTCGACGCCGCGGGCGACCGGGCCGTCGTCGATCACAAGGACGTGAGCCGGCTCTACCACAAGAATTTCCTGTCATTCGACCATCCGGTGACCCCGGCCGAAGCGCTTCCCCTCGACGCCGACCCCGCCCGGGCCATCGCCAAGGCCCAGCGACGGGAGAAGCTTTTCAAAAAACTGCCGCGCAAGGACTGCGGGATTTGCGGGGCGCCGGACTGCTGGACGCTCGCGGACGACGTCGTCCGGGGAGCGGCGCGCCTCGCCGACTGCCCCTTTGTCAGGAAGGAGAAGAGATGAAACTCTCGGACCTCGCGACACGTCTGGACCTCAAGGTCTACACGGGAGAGAGGGGACTCGGCCGGAGCGTCGGCGGGGGGTACGCGGGAGACCTCCTGAGCGACGTGATGGCCCACGGCCGGAAAGACGACCTGTGGGTTACGATCCAGGTCCACCCGAACATCGTCGCCGTCGCCGTTCTCAAGGAGCTGGCCGGGATCGTCCTGACGAACGGCCGCGAGCCGGCCCCGGAGACCGTCGAACGGGCGGAAAAAGAGGGGGTCCCCCTCCTGGGCACGCCGGTCAGCGCGTACGAACTCTCCGGGAGGCTCCACGGGCTCGGGATCAAGGGAGACTGATGGCTCTCAGGAGGTTCAAGGCCGACCTCCATATCCATACCTGCCTGTCGCCGTGCGGAGAGCTCACGATGTATCCACGGGGGCTCGTCGGGAAGGCGCTGGAGAAGGGACTGGACATCATCGCCGTCACCGACCATAACGCGACGGAGAACGCGGCCGCCGTAGGCGAGGCCGCGGCGGGGACGCGTCTGACCGTCCTGCCCGGCCTCGAGATGACGACGGAGGAAGAGGCCCATATCCTCGGCCTCTTCGACCCCGGAACCGACCTCGGCCCGCTTCTCGCGGCCGTTTACCGGAACCTCCCCGACATCCCGGCCAGGCGTTCTTTCATCAAGGACCAGGTGATCGTCGACGCCGAAGACGGCGTCACCGGGTTCAACCCGCATTGCCTGATCGGAGCGACCCGTTTCACGGTCTACGAGGCGGTCGGCCTGATCCATGAGCACGGGGGGATGGCCGTCGCCTCGCACATCGACCGAGAGGCCTTCAGTCTTATCTCCCAGCTCGGCTTCATCCCGCCGGACCTCGCGCTCGACGCGGTCGAGGTCTCCCCCCTCCTGTCATTCACCGAAGCGCGGGAAACTTTCGGCGCTCTCACGCCGCTCCCTGTGCTCCGTTTCTCCGACGCCCACAGGCCCGAAGAGGTCGGCCGCGCCACGATGGATTTCCTCCTGGCCGAGCCGCGCCTCGATGAGATCCGGAAGGCCCTGGCGGGCCGGGACGGCCGGGAGGTCCGGCCGTCATGATGGAAGACCTGTCCCTCCACATCCTGGACCTGGCCGAGAACTCGATCGTGGCCGGGGCGGGGTGGATCAGGATCGCCGTCAACGAAAACGAGGCCCGGGACCTCCTGACGATCCGGGTGTCAGATAACGGCCATGGGATGACAGCCGACGAGCAAAAGCGGGCCCTGGACCCTTTTTACACGACCAAGCACAAGAAGACCGGCCTCGGCCTGGCGCTTATGGCCCAGGCCGCCGCCCTGACGGGGGGAAAACTGGCCGTCGTGTCCTCCCCGGCAGAGGGGACGAGGGTCATGGCGAGTTTCCCTTATCATCACATCGACCGGCCTCCCCTGACCAAAATGGCGGCGACGATCATGACCCTCGTCTTCGGGCATCCCGAGATCGATTTCCGATACCGTCACCGCCGGAACGGGCAGGCTTTCACCTTCGCGAGCCGGCGTTTTTTCCACTGGACGGGCGCCGGGCCGGCCTGGTCCTCGGAGCGGATCGAAAGCGTCCGGAAGGCGCTCCGGGAGGGCCTGAAGCGCATCGGGGCTTCATAGCCGACGGGTGTCCCGGAGAGGCTGGCCGGCCCGTTTGAAACGGGGATTTTGACCTGCCATAGCGGAAGGAGCGAATCATGAAAACCCTCAAGCAAATCGCCGCCGACACCGTCTTCACGGAAAACCAGCTGAAAAAGCTCGAGGCCCTCATGCTCGAGGACAACTTCTATCCCGAAGCCTGCGTCCGGGAGGAGATCGATCTATTTTTCACCGGGCTCGGGATGAGCGAGTCCTATTTCATGGCCACGCCGGTCGAAACCATCGCCCGGCACATCGAGGCCCTGCGGGCCGCCGAGATCATGGCCACCCTGCGCGGGGAGAAAGCCATCCGCATCGACTTCATGACCGAGCACGTGGACGAAGCCTTCTATCTCGTCGAGGAATCCCACCTCAGGGCCATCGAGATCGAGGAGCGGATCGAGGACCGCTACCCTCACCACCGCCTCCAGTCCTACCGGACCCTGCGCAAGGCCCGGGGTCTGGAGCACCTCCGGATGTACATCGTGGACAAGCCGGAGTTCCCGGGCGGCCAGGTCTCTCCCGAGGAGACCGACCTCCGCAAGGTCGCCGACAAGACTTTCCTGGCCACTATTTCCAGGGACACTTTCAAACGCACCCAGGAGCTCCTCGAGCGGGCCCGGGGCTGGGAAAGCCCGCTCATCGACGTCACGCTCAACCCCCCCGAAAAGGAACTCCGGATTTCCGTCGTGACCAATACGGACGCAAGCCCCCGGTTCTTCTCGAACGTCTCCGACGTCATCAATTCGCACGGGCTCCACAGCAAGCGGAAATACATCGAGCATTTCGCCAACGGGAAGACGATCTACACGCATTACCTCGACGAAGGGGCGGCCAAGGGCAAGCTCCAGGACCTCATCGAGGACATCAGCCTCATCTACGTCATCCCGACGAGCCCCCTGTCCTCCCTCTTCCGGGAGGGAAAACTTTCGGCCCAGCAGATGGTCTTCGGCACCGCCCTCTGGAGTTACGCCCACCAGTTCCTGAGCGGTTACAACGAGGAGTATCTCAAGCTGGCCGATGCCCTCAAGGATTCCCCGGAGCTCCTGGGCATCCTGCGCGAGCTCAGGACCCGCCTGGCCAAGGAGACCTACACGGAGCCCCGGATCTGGGACGCCCTCATCGGCAACCACGAATGGATCCAGCGGCTTTTCGAGCTCTTCGACCGGAAGTACAACCCGGCCGTCAAGAACCACGACATCGCCGCCGGCATGGCCGCCCTGCGCAAGGAGATCGGTCGGAAGGTCGTCGTCGAAGCCGACCGCAACGTCTTCCTGGCGGGGGCGCTGTTCGTGGAGACCATCCTCAAGACGAACTTCTACATCAAAGAAAAAACCTCGATCGCTTTCATGTACCGGCCGGACTTCCTGAACCGCGTTGACTATCCCCTGGAACCCTTCGGCCTCTTCCACATCATCGGCCGCGAGTTCCGGGGCTTCCACATCCGCTTCCGGGACATCGCCCGCGGCGGCATCCGGATCGTCCGTTCCTCCCATTACCAGAACTACATCAACAATTCCGATTTCATTTTCGACGAGAACTACGGCCTGGCCTCGACCCAGCAGCGCAAGAACAAGGACCTCCCCGAGGGCGGGTCCAAGGGAACGATCCTCCTCCGCTGGGGCTTCCAGGACCAGCCCGTCGCCGCCTTCAAGAAGTACGTCGACGGCCTCCTCGACCTCATGCTCCCCAACGCGAGCGTCGTCGACCATTACGGGAAGGACGTCATCCTCTTCCTCGGCCCCGACGAGGGCACGGCCGACCTCATGGAGTGGGCCGCCCTCCGCGCCCGCCAGCGCGGCTACCGGTTCTGGAAAGCCTTCACGACGGGCAAGCCGGTGGCCATGGGCGGGATCCCCCACGACCTTTACGGGATGACCACGCGTTCGGTCCACGCGTACGTCCTGGGCGCGCTCGGCAAGCTCGGCCTCAAGGAAGACAAGATCACCAAGGTCATGACGGGCGGCCCCGACGGGGACCTGGGCTCGAACGAGATCCTCATCTCCAAGGACCGGCTCCTGGCCATCGTCGACGGCTCGGGCGTCCTCTACGACCCGGAGGGCCTCAACCGGAAGGAGCTCGTGCGGCTGGCCAAGGCCCGGAAGATGGCCGAGCATTTCGAAAGGAAGCTCCTTTCCAAACAGGGCTTCTTCGTCCATATCAAGGACGCGGACGTGACGCTCCCCGGCGGCGAACGCGTCGAGAACGGGCTAGAATTCCGGAATACGTTCCACCTCCACCCCCTGTTCAAGGCCGATATCTTCGTGCCCTGCGGCGGGCGGCCGTCTTCGGTCAACATCAAAAACTGGACCGAGTGGATCGACGAGAAGGGCCAGCCCCGCTTCAAGGTCATCGCCGAGGGCGCCAACCTCTTCATCACCCAGCAGGCCCGCCTGAGGCTCGAGGAGAAAGGGGTCATCCTCTACAAGGACGCTTCGGCCAACAAGGGCGGCGTGACGTCCTCGTCGCTCGAGGTCCTGTCCGCCCTGGCCTTGGCCGACCAGGAGTTCGAGGAGCTCATGATCGTCAGGAACGGCAAGGTGTCCGCGTTCCGCAAAACCTACGTCGCGGAGATCGTCGATCACATCTGCGATAACGCGCGCCGGGAGTTCGAGATCATTTGGCGGGAAAATCAGAGGACGGGCACCCCCCGGAGCATCCTCAGCGACACGATCAGCGAGAAGATCAACGCCATCAAGGACAGCATCATGGCCTCCGGGCTCTTCGAGGACAAGGCCCTCGTCCGGAAGGTCATCGAGGTCGGCTGCCCGCCCGTGCTCTGCGACCTGCTCGGCATCGGCAAGATCATCGAGCGCGTGCCGGAGACCTACCTCCGGGCGCTCTTCGGCTCACGGCTGGCCGCCCGCTACGTCTACGAGCACGGCTTGGCCGCCAACGAGATCGACTTCTTCAACTTCCTGCAGCAGTATATGACCTGCACCGCCAGAAAGTGAGGTGGCGGCGCCCGGCGATGCTCAGCTGATTTCGCCGGTCAGGTAGGCCCGCGTCCGCGGGTCGCGGGGGTTCGCGAAGACCTCGGCCGCCGGGCCGTGCTCGACAAGCTCGCCGAGGTAGAGGAAAACGATGTGGTCGGCGATCCGCCGGGCCTGCCGGAGGATATGGGTCACGGCCACCACGGCATAATATTTCTTGAGCTCCATCAGCCGCCGTTCCACGTTTTGGCTGGACTGCGGGTCGAGGGCCGAGGTCGGCTCGTCGCCGAGAATGATCTCGGGCTCGACGGCCAGGCCCCGGGCCAGGCAGAGCCGCTGCTGCTGGCCGACGGAGAGTCCGGAGGCGGGCTGGTGGAGACGGCCCCTGACCTCATCCCAGAGCCCGGCCATCCTCAGGTAATGTTCGACGGTCCGGTCGAGCTCCGGGCGGGCCCGGAGGCCGTGGATCCTCGGGCCGTAGGCGACGTTGTCGTAAATCGACATGGGCAAGACCTGGGGCTTTTGAGACAGGAGGCCCATCTTCTTCCGGATCCGGGTCACCTCGACACGGGGCCCGTAGATGTCCTCGCCGTCGACGAGGACCTCCCCTTCGACCCGGACGCCCTCGACCGCGTCGACGAGGCGGTTCAGCGATTTGAGGAGGGTCGTTTTCCCGCAGCCGGAGGGCCCGATGATGGCGGTGATCTGCTTGTCCGGAATGTCCAGGGTGACGTTCTTCAGGGCCGGGTGGTCGCCATAGAAAACGCTCAGGTTCCGGATGCTGATCGGGATTGGATCTGTCATCGGCCGGCCCATCCTTTACTTGACGACATGTTTCGTGTATCTCCGCGTGAGGAGCCGTCCCGCGACGCTGATCGCAAGAATGATCAGGGTCAGGACGGCGGCCGAGGCGTAGGCCCGCTGCTGGACTTCCGGAAGCGGGCTCCCGAGCTGGAAGAAAATGGCCAGGGGAAGCGTCGCCGCGGGCTGGAAAAGGGAAGTCGGAACCCGGTCCGTGAATCCGGCCGTGAAGAGGACCGAGGCCGCATCGCCGATCCCCCGGCCGAAGGCCATGAGGACGGCCGTCAGGACGCCGGGCAGGCATTGGCGGAGGACGACCTTGACGGCCGTCTCGAAGCGCGTGGCGCCGAGCGAGTCCGAGGCCTCCCGGAGTTCCTTCGGGACGAGGCGCACGACCTCGTCAACGGCCCGGCTCATGATAGGGAATTCGAGGAGGGCCACGGTCATGATCCCGGCCAGAAGGGACGCCCTGAGGCCGAGGGCCATCATGACCAGGAAGCCGAAAGCGCCGTAGACGATGGAAGGAACCCCCCAGAGGACGTCGAGCGAGAACCGCGTCCAGGCGGCCGTCTTCGACCCGGGACCCTTGTAGAGGTTCAGGTAGAGGGCCAGCGGCAGGCTCAGGACAAGGGCGATCGCGGTCGCGCCCAGGGCCAGGTAAAGCGAGCCCACGATGGCGTTCAGGATCCCGCCCTCCCTGCCGAGATAGAACCCGCCCTTGGGAGTTTGCGTGATCATGGACAGATTCAGGGCGGGGACGCTCTTCCAGACGATCGTCCCGACGATCGCGAGAAGGCTGCCGATGACCAGGGCCGTGGAGACGATCATCAGGGCCTTGAAGAAGCTTTCGACCCGTTTCCGTTTTTTCAGGGTCCGGTCGAAGCCGTTCGGCGTCATCGCGACCTCCGCTCGACCCGGACCAGGATCCGGCGGGCCAGGACGTTGAAGAAGAGGACGGCCGCGAGAAGGACCAGGGCGGCCAGCATCAGGGCGGAATCGTAGCGGGGGATGGACATCATCTCCCCGTAATTATTGGCGATCAAGGCGGGCAGAGGATACCCGGGGTCGAAGGGCGATTTGGGAACGACGGGGACGTTGCCGGCCACCATAAGAACGGCCATGGTTTCACCGAAGGCCCGCGAGAAGCCGAGGACGGAGGCCGCCAGGATGCCCTGGCTCCCCTTGCGCAGCACGACATGGCGCACCGTCTCCCACCGGGTCGCGCCGAGGGAAAGCGAGGCCTCGCGCAGGGAGAACGGGATCGAGGCGAAGACTTCGAGCGAAATGTGGATGATGGTCGGAAAGATCATGATCGCCAGCACGATGCCGCCCGCGAGGATCGTGTACCCGCTCGAGGAGACCCCGAAAAGCGGGGCGAGGACGTTCCCGACGAACGGGACGACGAGGATGACACCCCAGACGCCGAAGACGACGGAGGGCAGCCCGGCCAGAAGGTCGATCATGGGACGGGCGGACTCGCGGATGACCCGGGGCGCGAATTCCGAAAGATAGATGGCCGTCAGGATCGAAACCGGGACGGCCAGGACAAGGGCCGTGACGGTGACCCAGACCGTGCCCGAGATGAAGGGGAAGAGGCCGAACTCCCCCTTGAGGGGATGCCAGGACGAGCCGAAAAGGAGCCGGGACAGGGGCTGGACGCCGAGGATCGCCTTGGACTTGAGAAACAGCCCCAGGATGACGAGAAGGACGAGGAGCATGGGGAGAACGGAAAGCGCGGACATCCCCCGCCGGGCCAGTGCGTCCTTGAGAAGGCGTTTCATTTTCCCGCGCCCGTTCCTCCGATTGCGGCCAGCCCCCGGGCGGCGCGCTCCTTGGGGATCTGGAGATAGCCCATCTCCGGCGCGTAAGCCTGCCCGGACGTCAGGACCCAGGTCAGGAATTCAGCGAGCAGGGCGCTCTTCGGTTTCCCTTTTAGGACGAAATAGAGCTCCCGCGCCGGCGGAGACGGATAGATGTTTCCGGCGATGGCCTTGACGATATCGTCGCGCGTCGCGTAGACCTGCTCGCCGGGGTCGAGCCGGCCGTTGCCGTCGAGGTCGATGGGGCAGATTTCGAGCCCGTCGACGGGTCTTTTCGTTCTTGCGTCGTAGGCAAAATTGACGTTGTTGAAGCCGATCCCGAGGACGTCCCGCCGCACGGCTTCGGCCACGCCGGGGTCGCCGTAAACGCCAACGCCGGTCAGGTCCTCCTGCCTTTTACCAAGGTAGGCGGCCCAGGTTTCCGCGGCCCCGCAGGCGTCGGATCTCGTGTAGACCCGGATCGGCGTCTTCCCGGGCAGGCCCAGCAGTTCCTCCCAGGAGGTCACCATTTTCGTGATCCAGATCGCGGCGAACTCCTCCTTCTTGACGCCGCGCCGGAGGATGTCGGCCAGCCGCGGGTTCCGCCGGTTCAGGGTCGCCACGACGGCGTCCTTGGCCACGGCCACGGCCAGGGCGCCCTTGTCCGTCTCGGCCGGGTTGATGTCACGGGACACCATTCCGATGTCGACCGAGCCCGCAAGGACGTCGGCGATGCCCTTGCCCGCGCCGCCGGCCTGAACGTCGACGCGGACGCCGGGGTGGAGCTTCTGGAACTCCTCCGCCCACTTGAGGGCCAGGGGATAGAGCGCCCAGGCCCCGGAGAGGGAAAGGCTGCCGCCCAACTCAACCGCGGCGGGTTGGGCCGCGACCGAGCCCGGCCGGCCGGCGGCGGCCGCCGCTAGAAGGAAAGTTAGAATCAGAGCCGTTTTTTTCATGGTATCCCCCTCGTCCGCACGTCAAAAGGCCGCCTGAAACTGGGCCAGGAGGCCTGACTTGTCCCGCCCGCCCCCCTGGAGCCGGTGGATTTCATAATTTACCTGGAGCTTGGTCCGGCCCAGGATGAACCAGTTGATTCCCGCCGAGATCACGTTCTTCGCGTCGCCGGTGACGGACCGGTCGAGGTCGAGCCAATCGTATCTGAGGAGCGCCTGGAGCTTCGCCGGGAGGGCGAAAAATCCGGCCTGGACATACCAGCCGGCCTTCGAAACGAGGTCGTCCCGGGCGTGGATGTATTCGCTCTTGAGGGAGAAGGCTTTGAGGATCAAGGCCGCTTCCAGGCCCTCTTTGTCCCGCCGGACGAGCGGAGCCTCCGGCGCAGAATCCTGCTTTCCCCGGTAGAGGGAGGCCCCGACCGATAGGAACTTGATGGGATGGGCGACCAGCCGGCCGCTCCAGTCTTTGTGGCTGTTCGTATCGGCCTTATTGATGCCGGCCCCGTTGAAAAGGCCGACCGTATATTCGAAGATCGCATAGCTTCCGTAGAGCGCGGTCCCGATATCCCTTCCCGAGGATCCGTTATCGCGGCCGGCGGCGAGAGCCTCCACTACGGGCGACCGGTTGACCATGTCGAGATCGCGAGTCGGGGTAATGCTTTCGAGGCTGAAGGGGACGAGGAACTGACCCATCCTCAGGCCCAGGACTTTGGCCGGCTCATACTCGACGATCGCGTCGAGGAGCGCCGGAGACTTCACGACGTCGACGACGACCTTGAACTTCAGGTTCTTGAGAATGTCCCCCGAGAGGCCGATGCGCGCCCGCCGGAGGGAAAAGGTGTCGACGCCACGGTCCCACTCTACGGCGAGGATTTGGGCATAGCCGCTGAGCGTCAGCGACTTGGCGGCGGTCACGAAGGGGGATTCCTTGGGCTCCTCGGCAAGGGCGGGTCCGCAGAGCAGGGCCGCCGCGAGAAGGGCCAGCCCGGCCCGTCCGAGCCTGATCGTTTTGTGTCGTCTCATCTCTCCTCCTTTGCACGCCTCCGCACAGGCGTCCGGCCGGACGGGTCCTTTTTGCGTCCGGCACGCCCGGATCCGTCCGGAGGCTTGGCGCTTTTCGTCACCAGGTCGGCGAAGGTCGTTTTCTCCAGGATGCCGGCCACGGAGTCCCGGACATCCTTCCACAGCCAGCGCAGGCCGCACGTGCCTTCCATCGGGCAGGTCTCGTGGGCCATGACGCTCACGCAGTCGATCGGAGCCAGGGGGCCGTCCATCACCCGGATGACTTCGGCGACGGAGATCGCCGCCGGCGGTTTGGCCAGCGCATAGCCGCCTTTCTGGCCTTTCCGGCTCTTCAGATAGCCGGCCCGCTTGAGGAGAAGGAGGATCTGTTCCAGAAAGCGGAGGGGGATGTTCTGGGCCTTGGCGATCTCCCGGATGTGAAGAGAGCCCTCATCGTACCGGAGGGAAAGCTCGAGCATGGCCCGGCTGGCGTATTCGCCCTTGGTCGATAGCCTCATGGGTCACTCCGCTTAGTCGACTATATCAATAGACTAAGTCATATAACATGAGATAAAGTTCCGTGTCAAGGGGTTTTATAGCGATGCCAGAAACACGGATGAGAACCGGGTCAAAGACTCATGAACAACCAGATCAGGAGCGGGGGAATGGTCAAAAAGAAAACAAAGGCGACCAGTGCCATTCCTAAGGCCCTTCTGAGAACCTTATTCTTATCGACAATGAGTATTCAGCCTTTAACACGGAAGCCTCCTGAGGGACAGCTGGTCGGCGGTCATTTTCCGCCGGCGGCTCAGCGCACGAACGCCTTTCGCCCCGCGTAAACGGCGTTGGAACCCAGTTCTTCTTCGATCCGCATGAGCTGGTTGTATTTCTCGACCCTTTCCCCGCGGCAGGGCGCGCCGGTTTTGAGGTGGCCGGTGCCCATCGCCACGGTCAGGTCCGCGATAAAGCTGTCGACCGTCTCGCCGCTCCGGTGGGACACCATGGCTCCCCAGCCGGCCTTGCGGGCCATTTCGATCGCGGCGACGGTTTCCGTCAGCGTCCCGATTTGATTCAGCTTGATCAGCACGGCGTTAGCGGCATTCTCTTCGATGCCCCTGGCGATGCGCTTGATGTTCGTGACAAAGAGATCATCGCCGACGAGCTCGATTTTATCGCCAAGCTCCTTGTTCAGAAGCTTCCAGCCGTCCCAGTCGTCTTCGGCCAGCCCATCCTCCAGGACGAGAATCGGGTATTTACGGACCCAGCTTTCGTACATCTTTACCATCTCATCCGCCTTCACTTTCTTATTCTCGGTCCGGAGATGGTAAAAACCGTCCTCATAAATGCTGCTCGCCGCGCCGTCAACCGCCAGGACGATATGCTCGCCGGGCTTGTAACCTGCCTTCTCAATAGCCTTGAGGATGTTCTCGACGGCATCGGAATTCTTCTTGAAGGCCGGCGCGAAGCCCCCTTCGTCCCCGACCCCCGTCGAGTATCCCCCGCTCTTAAGGACGCTCTTCAGGGCGTGGTACGTTTCAGTGCCCCAGCGCAACGCTTCGCGGAAGTTGGGCGCGCCGACCGGGGCGATCATGAACTCCTGGAGGTCGGTGCTCTGCCAGTTGGCGTGGACCCCGCCGTTCAGGATGTTGAACATGGGCACGGGCAGCACGTTAGCCGCGATCCCGCCCAGGTAGCGGTAGAGCGGCAGTCGCACGGTCATGGCCGCCGCCCGGGCCACGGCCAGGCTCACCCCGAGGATGGCGTTGGCCCCGAGCTTGCCCTTGTTCTCGGTGCCGTCCATGGTCAGCATGGCCCGGTCCACTCCGGCCTGGTTCAGGGCGTCCAGGTCGCCAACGGATTCGGCGAGGTCGATGTTGACGTGCTCGACCGCCTTGAGGACGCCCTTGCCCTGATAGCGGGCCTTGTCTCCGTCCCGGAGCTCCAGGGCTTCATAGACGCCCGTCGAGGCGCCCGACGGGACCGCGGCCCGGCCCCACGAGCCGTCGTCGAGCGTCACTTCGACTTCGACCGTCGGGTTGCCGCGCGAATCCAGGATCTCCCGGGCATGGACTTTTTTGATGAATGTGGACATCGGTGACTCTCCTTGGTCCCGGCCGCCCCGCCGTTGGGTCCGGGGCCTCTTTTCTTTCCGTCGATTCGCCGGACGCAAGATTTTAGCACGTTGCGGGAGAATTCTCCAGCCCGATCGCCGGAGCCTGCAATTGACAACCTCCCCCTCCGGTGCTAAATAAGGGAGCTGAAGTGGACAAGGCGACCGGCGGCCGCGAGCCGACCAGGAGGGAACCCCCATGGATATTATCGAAGTCGTCCTGAAACTGGTCCTGGCCATCGCCCTGGGCGGCCTGATCGGTCTCGAACGGGAAGCCAGCCAGAAACCGGCCGGATTCCGGACGAATATCCTGGTCTGCGTCGGGTCGGCCATGATGATGATGCTGTCCGTCATGCTCATCCAGAGCAAGGGCGGGACGACCGACACGCTGGTCCGGATGGCGGCCGGGGTGATCACCGGGATCGGTTTTCTCGGCGCCGGGACGATCCTCCACGCCCGGGGCACGATCGCCGGGCTCACCACGGCCTCCACCATCTGGGTCGTGGCCGGCCTGGGGCTCGTGATCGGGGCTGGGTATTACGTGCCGGCGCTCATCTTCACGGCCCTGACCATCGCCACCCTCGTCCTTTTCCGGAGGGTCGAAGAATCCTACCTCCGACGGGCCCAGTTCCACTATCAGGTCAAGTTCAAGCAGCGGCCGTACATCCTGTCGAGCCTCCGCAAGCTCGCCCTCCATCATGGGATCCGCCTGGAAAAGGTGACCTTGAGGGAGGAAGCCAAGTCCTTCCTGGTGACCTTTTTCTTCGCCGCCTCCGAGGAGAAAGAGCAGGAATTCAACCAGGGCCTGTTCGACCTGGCCGACATCGAAGAGCTGAAGATTGAGTGAGACGGCCCTCCTTCTGGCGACGACGAACAAGGGCAAGGTCCGCGAGATCCGGAGGGCACTCCGAGACCTGCCGGTGACGGTCATCGACCTTACGGAGGCCCTGCCTGGCCTTTCGTACCGGGAGCGGGGAACGTCATTCCTCGAGAACGCCCGGGCCAAAAGCCTCTTTTACAGCCGGAAATGGAAGGGCCTGACCCTGGCCGAGGATTCGGGGCTCGAGATCGACGCCCTGGCCGGGGCGCCGGGCGTCCGGTCGGCCCGCTTTTCTGCCCCGGGGCCGACGGACGACAAAAATAACCGGAAAACCCTGCGCCTTCTCGGAAACGTCTCCCCCGGGAAGCGCGGCGCCCGTTTCGTCTGCGTCATGGTTCTCGCGAAGGACGGCTGGATCATCCGGGAAATCAGGGGCGAGGTCCGGGGCCGGATCGGCCTTGCGGGCCGAGGCCGAAGCGGGTTCGGCTATGACCCCCTGTTTTATTATCCGCCCCTCCGGAAGACTTTCGCCGAGCTCCGGCCGGCCGAGAAGAACACGGTCAGCCACCGCGGCCGGGCCCTCCGCAAACTCAGAGCATCTCTCGCGGCCTATCTCAAAGGCGCGGCCCGCTCGAGCCGCCGCCGGCCCTGAAGCTCCACGGAATTAAAGCCGGGGGGCGGTCGGCTTGAACCCCCGCAGTCATCAAGAGGCCGCCCTCGGCAGCCTCTTGATGGCGGCCTTGGAATCCCGCGAAGGGGATTGACGGGAGGAGGGGGGAACCCCTCCTCTTTTCATTTGACCTGGTTTTCCTGGCCGACGGTGATCAGCTCCTTGATCTGGGCGAAGATATTCTCGCCGATCCCCTTGACCTTCATGAGGTCATCGATCTTCTTGAAGTTCCCGTTCTGGGTCCGGTACTCGATGATCCTCTGGGCGACCTTGGGGCCGATCCTCGGCAGGCTCTCGAGTTCGGCCTGAGTCGCCGTGTTGATGTTGATCTTGGCCTTCGGCGCGTTCGTCTGGGCGTAGGCCCCGGACAAGGACAGGATGACGAGCGCCGCGGCCAGCCCCAAGGCCAGCCCCTTGTTTTTTTTCGTGGTCATGGAAGACCTCCTTTCGGCGCCCTCTAATGCAAGCGGGATGCCAGACGGTCCTTATAACACATCTAATTTAATATCATCAACTTACATGTCTCTCCGGGCGGGAACAGGACAAGGAATGTTGTCAGGCCGGGCCCCGGGCGGAAACGGGTGTTGGCGTGGCCGGCAAGAGCCGGTCAGGACCTGGGATGGCTTCTTTTGTAAACCGCGAGGAGCTGCCGGAGGTCCACGTGGGTATATTTTTGGGTCGTGGCCAGGCTCGCGTGCCCGAGGAGCTCCTGGATGACGCGCAGGTCCGCGCCCCGGCCCAGAAGGTGGGAAGCGAACGAGTGCCGGAGAGAGTGGGGACTGATCTTCCGGCTCACGGCGGTCTTCCGGATATACGTCCTGACCATGCGCTCAACGGAGCGGGTCGTCAGGCGCCCGCCCCGGTAATTCAGGAAAACGGCCGGCCCTCCCATCTTGTTTTCGAGCAGCAGGGGGCGGGCACGGAGGTACGGCTGGAGCGCTTCCGCCGCTTTCCGGCCGAAGGGGACGAGCCGTTCCTTTTTCCCCTTGCCCCGGACGCGGACGATCCGCTCGTCGATATGGATGTCGTTGATGTCGATGCCGACGAGTTCACTCACCCGGATGCCGGTCGCGTAGATCAGTTCGAGAATGGCCCGGTCCCGGGCGTCGATGGGCTTGTCCGCGGCCGGGAGATTGAGGAGTCCGGCGGCTTCCTCCTCGGACAGGAACGAAGGCACCCTTTGATCCTGCTTGGGGGTGGCCAGGATCCTGGCCGGATTCTCGGCGATCCATTTCTTGCGCAGGCAGAATTCGTAGAACGACCGCACGGCGGCCAGCTTCCGGGCGATGGTCGATTTCTTTTGTTTCTTTTCGTGCAGGGAAGCCAGAAATCCCCGGAGGACGACGTTCCCGGCCTTGTTCCAGCGGACACCCCCTTCCCGGAGATAGTCCGAAAGCTGCCGGAGGTCCCGTCCGTAGGCCGCGATCGTATGGGCGGAGGCGTTCCGCTCATACCGGAGGTAGGCGAGAAACTCAGAGAGTTCCTTGTTCATCGGTTCCGGGATCGTCCTCGTCTGTCTTGGGCTTTTCCCAGATCTTTTCCGAAGCCACGGATTCCTTGAAAGCGCACTTCTCGTTCCAGCAATGGAGGTAGGGCTCGCCCCGCATCAGGTTCTTCTTGAGGAGGAACTTCTGGCCGCAGGCGGGGCAGGGCCTGTTCACGGGCTCGTCCCAGGTCGCGAAGGTGCACTTGGGGTAGTTGCTGCAGCCGTAGAACAGCTTCCCGCGCCGCGTCTTCCGGCGGAGGATCTTCCCGCCGCAGGCGAGCGGGCAGTCGATCCCCGTCTCCATATTTTCCTTCTTGATGTACTTGCATTTCGGGTAGTCGGAACAGGCCACGAACGGCCCGTACTTGCCGAACTTCTGGACGAGCATCGCGCCGCAATTCGGGCACTTCTCGTCGAGGGGCTTGGACTCTTTTTTGTTCAGGCTTTCCCGGAAATTGCACCCGGGATAGCCCGAGCAGGCCTTGAACCGCCCGAAGCGGCCGTCCTTGATGACGAGGGGCTGGCCGCATTTCGGGCACTTCTCGTCGATCGGAATGCCCGTCTTCTTGACGCCCTCGGTTTCCTGACCCGCCTTCAGGTCTTTCTCGAGGAGGACGTAGTACTCCCGCAGGCTGTCCACCCATTTCTGCTCGCCGTCGCCGATCTGGTCGAGCTCCTCCTCCATGTGAGCCGTGAACTCGTAGTCCATGAGGTCGGCGAAAAACTTGAGCATGAAGTCCGTGACGTACATCCCGAGCTCGGTCGGGGTGAACTTCCCCTTGTCCCGGACGACGTAGGTCCTGTCCTGGAGGGTCGTGATGATGGGGGCATAGGTGCTCGGCCGTCCGATGCCGCGCGCCTCGAGTTCCTTGACCAGCGTGCCTTCCGTGTAGCGGGGCGGCGGCTCGGTGAACTTCTGCTTGGAGTCGAGGCCGAGGAGCTTGAGGGTTTCGCCTTCGCGGGCCTTGGGCAGAAGCTCCTTCTCCCCGTTGCCGTTCGGATAGGCGGCCAGGAAGCCGTCGAACTTGACGACCTCGCCTTTGGTTTTGAAGCCGTAGACCGGGGACTTGACCTCTGGAATATGAGCCGCGTCCGGTGTTTGAGCTTCGTTCGCGGCGGCCTTGACGCTGATGTCGAACTCCGTCTCCTCGATGACCGCGGCCGCCATCTGGGAGGCCATGAACCGGTTCCAGACCATCCGGTAAAGGTCGTATTCCTCTTTCTTGAGATACGGCTTGACCCTGTCCGGCGGAAAATCGAGGTGGGCGGGGCGGATCGCCTCGTGGGCGTCCTGGGACTTTTTCGGGTTCTTGAAAACGTGCGGCTTGGGGGGCACGTAAGCGGGCGAGTAAACCTGCTCGATGTATTTCTTCGCCGCCGCCCGGGCCCCCTCCGAGATGCGGACCGAGTCGGTTCGCATGTAGGTGATCAGGCCGGTCTGGCCGAGCTCGGCGATCTCGAGGCCTTCATAGAGCTTCTGGGCGATGAACATCGTTCTTTTGACCGGGAAGCGCAGGATCCGGAAGGCGTCCTGCTGGAGAGTGCTCGTGATGTAAGGCGGGCCGGGCTGCCGTCTTTTTTCCTGGACCTTGATGCCTTCGAGGACGAAAGGCCCCTTCTCGCAGGCGGCGACGATCGCCTGGGCCTCGTCGCCGTTTTTGACCTTGGCCTTCTTGCCGTCGATCTTGGCCAGGGCGGCCTTGAAGGGCGGCGGCACCCCGGCCTCGAGTTGGGCCGCGATCGTCCAGTATTCCTCGGAGACGAAGGCCTTGATCTCCTTCTCCCGCTCGCAGATCAGCCGCAGGGCCACCGACTGGACCCGTCCCGCGCTCAGCCCCTTCCCGATCTTCTTCCAGAGGAGG
This sequence comes from Candidatus Aminicenantales bacterium, assembly GCA_049513915.1. Classification (GTDB taxonomy): domain Bacteria; phylum Acidobacteriota; class Aminicenantia; order Aminicenantales; family Saccharicenantaceae; genus DATKJS01. Next base: position 19,086 of record JBEKVN010000004.1, read on the forward strand.
GGGCTGATGGTATAACCCACGAGCCGGTCCAGTATCCGGCGTGTCTGCTGGGCCTGGATCTTGTTCTGGTCGAGCTCGCCCAGGTTCCTGAAGGCCTCCTCGACGCCCTCCTTGGTGATTTCGTGGAAAATGGCCCGGGAAATGTGCGGGTTGTCCTCCTGGATGAGCTGGCTGAGGTGCCAGCTGATGGCTTCCCCCTCGCGGTCGGGGTCGGCCGCGAGGATGACCCGGTCGCTCGTCTTCGCGGTCTTCTTGAGATCGGCGACGACCTTCTTTTTTTCCGGGATGATCTGATAGGTCGGCGCGAAATCCGCCTGGACGTCGACGCCGAGTTTCTTCTGGGGAAGGTCGCGGACGTGCCCCATGGACGCCTTGACGATATAGTCTTCGCCGAGGTAATGGTTGACGGTTTTGGCCTTGGCCGGAGATTCCACGATGACGAGCGACTTTCCCACTTAAGTTCTCCTCTGAAATAGTTTGCCCGGATGCTGAACGACCAGGCCGCGGAGCTCGAGCCCGAGCAGGAGCGCCAGCAGCCCGGAGACCGGAAAATCCGTCCGCTCCGCCAGCTCATCCACGTGCACGGCGGCATCCATGGGCAGTTCCTTCATCAACCGGCTCTCGTCCTCGCTCAGAGAATTGCGATTATTCTCCGCTTTCTCATCTTTTTGCGCAAGGAGTTTCTCCCGCCACGGCGGAGGCAGCTCCCCAGCCACGTCCTCCCAGCTCTCGACGAGTGTCGCGCCCGTCTTGAGCAGGCCGTTCGTCCCCCGGCTCATCTCAGACGTCACGTTGCCCGGGACGGCCATGACCTCGCGGCCCTGGTCGAGGGCGAAGCCGGCGGAGATCAGCGACCCGCTGCGCTCGGCGGCTTCGACGACGACGAGCGCCATGGCCAGGCCGCTGATGATCCTGTTGCGAACCGGAAAATTCTGCTGGAGGGGCGGCGTTTCCAGCGGGAACTCCGAGAGGACCACTCCCCGCTCCATGATTTTCTCGGCCAGGCCCCGATTCACTCGGGGGTAGCAAACGTCCAGTCCCGATCCCAGCACGGCGATCGTCCTTCCTTCTCTTATGGCTCCCCAGTGGGCGCAGGCGTCGATTCCGACCGCCAGGCCGCTCACGATGGTACAACCGCGGGAGGCCAGGCCCCCGGCCAGTTTCTCGGCCAGGACCCGGCCGTACGGCGTGGGCCGTCTTGATCCCACGATGGCCACCCCCGGATCTTCAAGAACCTCCGCCCGCCCCGCGCAGTAGAGGACGAGCGGCGGGTCGAATATTTCTCGGAGATACCTCGGGTAACCGGGGTCTTCTAAAGTCAAAAGAGTATACCCCTTTCCACGGATTTTTTCCAGTTCCCGTTCCGCGTCCCGGAGCGCGGCCCGGGACACGACCGCCCGGGAGGCGGCGTCGGGGAGCCCGAGCCCCTCGAGGTCCGGGTCCCGGGAGAGGAGAACGTCGCGGACCGACCGGAACCGTTGGAGGGCCCGGCGTCCCGCCGCGGGACAGGACAGGAAGGCCAGGTGAAAAGCCAGCCAATGGAGCGTCCGGTCGTCCATGCGATGTCCTTCCCGGAAGAAAGACGCCCGGGAGGACGCATCCGTCCCAATCGCAAAACTTTGGACCCCGGCCCCAAGAGTCTATCAATAGGGTCCTGTCGCGGCACATCCCCGCCCATCCTCGCCTCCGGCAGGGAGCGGATTCTTAAGAGCGACCAGCAGAAGTGGGGCGGAGAGACCCGGAGCCCCGCTTCTGGTAAATATCTGAAACGATCTTATGATTGAGAGGGGACCTGCCCCTGAGGCTCACCGTGCTGAACCGCGCTTCTGGTAAATCTCCGAAATGAGGTCAGCTATTTCCCGAACAGGACGGACGCGCCGGTATAGAACGTGCCGGCGATGGCCCCGGTCATAAGGCAGGCCAGGGTGGCCGCCAGCAGGGCCCGGAAACCGAGCCGTGAGATGTCGCGGACGCGCGTCGGGACGAGGGCGCTCGTGCCGCCGACGAAAATCGCGAGCGAGGCCACGTGGGCGAAACCGCACAGGGCGTAGGAGGCGATGATGGCCGACCGGGGGTCGTGGAGCGCCCCCGCGGCCAGCAGGTCGGCCAGATGCCGGTAGGAGAAGACCTCGGTCAGGACGGCCCGCTCGCCGAGAATCCGGGCGATGGCGAGGGCGTCTGACGGCGGGACGCCGATGATGAGGCTGAAAGGATAGAAGATATAACCGAGGAAGGCCTCGAGCGACCACTTCAGGTGCCAACCGAAAAGCCCGTTGACGAGGCCTCCCCCCCAGCCGAGGGCCAGGTTGATGAGAGCCAGGATCCCGAGGAAGGCGATGAGCAGGGTCAGAATTCCGCCGAGGAGCTTCAGCCCTTCCCAGGCGCCGTTGATGACCGCCATGATGACGTTGTCCTCCCGCTCGTAGTGGGGCTGGACGTCCATGCCGAGCGTCAGGGGTTTCCCGGTCTCGGGCATGATGAGTTTGGCCATCACGATACAGGCCGGGGCCGAGATGAAGGAGGCCGATACGAGGTGCCCGGCGATGGTCGGGATGCCCTTCTGGAGCATCATCACGTACATGGCCAGAACGGTCGAGGCGATGGTCCCCATCCCGGCGGTGATGATGGTGCCGAGCTCCGAGCGGGTCATGTCCTTGAGATGCGGCCGGATGACCAAGGCCGATTCGACGCCCACGAATATGTTCGCCGAAACCGAGAGGGCCTCGGCCCCGCTGATGCGCATGAGCTTCGTGAATATCCGGGCGAAAAGCCGGACGAAGAAAGGCATGATTTTGAGGTAATAGAGAGCCCCGAGGAGGGCGGCGAAGAAGATGATGGTCGGCAGTCCCTGGAAAGCGAGGAAATAGCCGAGGGACGTCTCGCCGGCCTCGTTCACCGCCCCGGGAGGCAGGGCCAGGCGTCCGAAGACGAATTTCGGCCCGGCCGTCGCGGTATCGAGGACCGCGGCGACGGCGTTGTTGACCCAGAGAAAGACCTTGGTGCCCGCCGGCAGGACGAAGATGAACAAGGCCACGAGGAGTTGGAGTCCGATGCCCCAGCCGATGACACGCCAGTTCACGACCTTCCTGTCCGACGAAAAGAGCCAGGCCACGCCGGCCAGGACGAACAGGCCCGCGAAGCTGATGAGGTTATAGACGCTCACGGCCCCACCCTGACCCACTTGTTGGACGAGGCCTCCCCGCGGACGATTTTCAAGCGCGAGGGCGGGACATCCAGGAATTCCGCCAACCGCTCGATCACCTCCCGGTTGGCCCGTCCCCTGTCGGGCGGAGCCAGGACCCGGATCCTGAACGAACCGTCGGCGAGCTTCAGAACGCCCGGCGTCTTCGAGCGGGGCTGAACCTTGACCGAGAGGATCGCCGTCATCGAAGCCCGGCGGGGTCCATCCCTACCTCTTGTCGTCCAGGACCGACCGGTACTTGAGGAAGAGGTCCCTGAGGTCCTTCCTGGTGACGACGTAGCGGCTGAAATAGACGGTCTGGGTCGACCGGTATGTGTCGTTCGACCTGACGATGATGTAGTCCCGGAGCGAGCCGACCCTCGTCTGGGGCGGGAACCGGAACTCGACCTCGGCGGATTTCCCGGCGGGGATCATGACCGGGAACGTCACGGGCTTCCCGCCGGTGAAGAACTTGACCTGCTCGTGGGCCATTTCGACCGAAAGCTCAAGCTCGCCGACATTCCGGATCACGACCTTGGCGGAGGGGCTCTCGCCCTCGAGGCTCAATCCCAGGTCGATGTTGTAGCGGTTGAGCTCGATCTTGGGCATGGGCGGGACTTCGATGTCGGCGGCGATGCTCAGCTCGCGGCGCGGGGAGTCCATGTCGTTCGAAACGAGATACACATAACGCGACATGTGGCCGGAATAGCCGTGCGTATCGAGGCTGACCTTGATCTTGCCCTGTTTGCCGGGGCCGATCTTGTCCGCGGACACGAGCGCCGCCGTGCAGCCGCAGGTCGTTTCGACCCTCTCGACGACGAGCGTCGCGTCCCCGGAGTTCTTGAAGACGAACTCGTAGGTCAGGACGTCCCCCTGCTTGACCTTGCCGAAATTGTGGGACGTTTCCTGGAAGACCGCCCGGACGTTCCGGGCCGCGCCGAGGGTCCCGGCCAGCGCGGCCGTGAGGATCCCGGCACAGAGGGCGGCCACGGCCGGGCGCCGGATCACATCGATTCGCATCGGAGCCTCCATCGGTTCTGATCTCTTCAATTATATATAACGCTTTGGCCCGCTCTTGGCAAGACGGGCCGGGGCCCCGGCTCCGGCCCGCCCCGCAGATTCCATCTTGAGTCCCGGCCGGGGCTTGTGCTATACTGCGCCAAAATGAAACGGAGGCAGGCCCCATCCGAAAAGGCATTCTGGCCCTCGCGGACGGCACCGTCCACGAGGGCATAGGTTTCGGCGCGTCCGCCAAAGTCGGGGGGGAAGTCGTTTTCAATACCGGGATCGTCGGCTACCCGGAGAGCATCACCGACCCGTCCTACCACGGCCAGATCCTCTGCCAAACCTACCCGCTCATCGGCAACTACGGTGTCAACCCCGCGAGCTTCGAATCCGAGAAACCGCAGATCGCCGGCTACATCGTCTCCGAGCTCTGCGAGACACCATCGCACGCGACGTCGACCAAGACCGTCGGCGACTGGCTCCGGGAGAGCGGCGTCCCGGGAATCGCCGGCATCGATACTCGCGCCCTGACCAAGAAGCTCCGCGTCCACGGCGTCATGCCGGGGCTCCTGGCCGTCTCGGACGGCCCCCTCAACGCCAAAAAGCTCAGGTCCGAGGCCCTCGGCCTCCCGGACCCCAACGCCCGTGACCTCGTGGCCGAGGTCACGACCCCCGAGATTCGGATTTATAACCCGAGGGCCCGGACCTCCGTGGTCCTCATCGACTGCGGCACGAAGCAGGGCATCATCCGCAGCCTCGCCCGCCGCGGCGTCTCCGTCGTCCGCGTTCCCGCCGACACGGATTTCGGGAAGATCCTGTCCTTCTCGCCCCGCGGGGTCGTCATCTCCAACGGGCCGGGCGACCCCAAGCGGTCGCCGGCGGCGATCGCCACCGTCCGGAGGCTCATGCGGGAGAGCCTGCCCATTTTGGGGATTTGCCTGGGCAACCAGATCCTCGCCCTGGCCGCCGGGGCCGACACCTACAAGCTCAAGTTCGGCCACCGGAGCCAGAACCAGCCTTGCCTCGAGGAGGGCACGAATCGCTGTTATATCACGAGCCAGAACCATGGCTTCGCCGTCGACCAAAAAACCCTGCCGCGGGACTGGGCGCCCTGGTTCACGAACGCCAACGACGGGACGAACGAGGGGATCCGGCACCGGCGGCGTCCCTTCTGGAGCGTCCAGTTTCACCCCGAGGCCTGCCCGGGCCCGACCGACACGGAGTTCCTCTTTGACCGCTTCCTGGAGGCCGCCGGATGAGAAAGCCCGCCAAGGTCCTGATCCTCGGCAGCGGGGCGCTCAAGATCGGCGAGGCCGGCGAGTTCGATTATTCCGGGAGCCAGGCCATCAAGGCCCTCAAGGAGGAGGGCGTCGAGGTCGTCCTCATCAATCCTAATATCGCCACGATCCAGACCTCGGAACACCTGGCCGACCGGGTCTATTTCCTCCCGGTCACGCCCTTCTTCACGGAGCAGGTCATCGCCCGCGAAAAACCCGGCGGGATCCTCCTTTCCTTCGGCGGCCAGACGGCCCTCAACTGCGGCGTTTCCCTCTGGAGGAGCGGCGTTCTCCGGAAGCACAAGGTGCCCGTCCTTGGCTCGCCCATGGAGTCCATCGAAAAGACCGAAGACCGTGAGCTTTTCAACAAGGCCCTGGCCGAAGCCCGGCTGAAAACACCGCGGGGCATCGCCGCCAAGTCGGTCGAGGAGGGGCTCCGGGCGGCCGGCGCCATCGGATATCCGGTCATGGCCCGCGTCGCCTACGCCCTCGGCGGCAAGGGAAGCGGGATGTCCGCGACGCCGCGCGAGCTGCGGGAAGCCCTCCGGAAGGCCTTCGCCTCGGCCCCCCAGGTCCTCATCGAGGAATACCTCGCCGGCTGGAAGGAGATCGAATACGAGGTCGTCCGCGACCGGGCCGACAACTGTATCACCGTCTGCAACATGGAGAACTTCGACCCCATGGGCATCCACACCGGGGAGAGCATCGTCATCGCCCCCTCGCAGACGCTGACGAACGAGGAATACCACCATCTCCGGGAAATCTCCATCCGGTCCGTCCGGCACCTGGGGATCGTCGGCGAGTGCAACATCCAGTTCGCCCTCAACCCGCGCAACGGCGATTACCGGATTATCGAGGTCAACGCCCGCCTTTCGCGGAGCTCCGCCCTGGCCAGCAAGGCCACGGGCTACCCCCTGGCCTTCGTCGCGGCCAAGCTCGTCCTCGGCCATCTCCTCCCCGACCTCCCGAACTCGATCACCAAGGTCACTTCGGCCTGCTTCGAACCGGCCCTGGACTACCTCGTCGTGAAAATCCCCCGCTGGGACCTCAAGAAGTTCGGGCGCGTCTCGAAAAAGATCGGCTCGGAAATGAAATCCGTGGGCGAGGTCATGGCCATCGGCCGGTCCTTCGAGGAAGCCATCCAGAAGGCGGCGCGCATGCTCCAGATCGGCATGTACGGCCTCGTCGCCAACGAGAACTACTCCTTCGAGAACCTGGAGAAGGAGCTCAGCCATCCGACCGACGAGCGGCTCTTCGGCATCGCCGAGGCCCTCAAAAAGGGGATGACCGTCCAGCGGATCCACGAGCTGACCCGCATCGACAAGTGGTTCCTGCACAAAATCAAGAACATCGTCGAGTGCGAGGCGCGGATCCGGTCCCACAAGTTGGGCGGGATCGGCCCCGACCTCCTGGCCGAGGCCAAACGGAAGGGGTTTTCCGACAAGCAGATCGCCCTCATCACGGGCTCGACCGAAATGCGGGTCCGTGAGAAGCGGAAAAAGGCCGGGATCACGCCGGCCGTCAAGCAGATCGACACCCTGGCCGCCGAATACCCGGCCCGCACCAATTACCTCTACGTGACCTACAGCGGGCGGGAGGACGACGTGTCCTTCCGCAACGGCCCCGCCGGGCCGAAAAAAGTCATGGTCCTCGGCTCGGGGTCCTACAGCATCGGCTCATCCGTCGAGTTCGACTGGTGCTGCGTCAACGCCGCCCTGGCCCTCAAGGCCATGGGCTATTCGACCCTGATGGTCAATTACAACCCGGAGACCGTGTCCACGGATTACGACATCTGCGACCGTCTCTATTTTGACGAGTTGAGTTTCGAGCGGGTCATGGACATCTACGAGAAGGAGAAGCCGCTCGGCATCCTCCTCTCCATGGGCGGCCAGATCCCCAACAACATCGCCCTCAAGTGCCACCAGGCCGGGATGCGGGTCCTCGGGACCCCGCCGGCGAGCATCGACCGGGCCGAGAACCGGTACAAGTTCTCGAAGCTTCTCGACGAGCTCGGCGTGGACCAGCCGGAGTGGAAGGAGCTGCGGAACGCGCGGGAAGCCAAGTCGTTCTCCCGGGCCATCGGCTACCCGGTCCTCATCCGGCCGTCCTATGTCCTGAGCGGGGCGGCCATGAGCATCGTGTTCAACGAGCGCTTCCTCGACCGCTACCTCCAGAAGGCGTCCCGGGTCACCCCCGAATACCCCGTCGTGATCTCCAAGTTCATCATGAACGCCAAGGAGATCGAGCTGGACGCGGTCGCGGACCGCGGCGACGTCATCGCCTCGGCCATCATCGAGCACGTCGAGAACGCCGGCGTCCATTCCGGCGACGCGACCATGGTCCTGCCGCCGCAGAAACTCTACATCGAGACGATCCGGCGGATTCGCGAGATCGGCCGGAAGATCGCCCGGGCCCTCGAGATCACGGGTCCCTTCAACATTCAGTTCATCGCCAAGGACAACGAGATCAAGGTCATCGAATGCAACCTCCGCGCCTCGCGCTCCTTCCCCTTCGTCTCCAAGGTGGCGCGGGCGAACTTCGTCGAGCTGGCCGTCGCCGCCATAATGGGCAAGCCGGTCCGGAACCGGAAGACGACCCTCGACCTGAACTACGTCGGCGTCAAGGCGCCGCAGTTCTCGTTCTCCAGGCTCAAGGGCGCCGACCCGATCCTGGGCGTCGAGATGGCCTCGACCGGAGAGGTGGCCTGCCTCGGCGACGACATCCACGAGGCCTTCCTCAAGGCGCTCCTGTCCGCGGGCTTCACCCTGCCCGAAAAGAACGTCCTGCTCACGATCGGCGGCGAGACCTCCAAACATCGGTTCCTCGAGCCCGCCCGCAAGCTTCACGCCATGGGGCTCCATCTCTACGCGACCGAGCACACCTCGAACTTCCTCCGCGAAAACGGCGTCCCCAACACCAGGCTCTTCAAGGTCCACGAGAGACGGGAGCCGAACATCCGCGACTACATCGCCCGGAGGAAGATCGACTTCGTCATCTCCATCCCCAACCCGGCCAAGCGGATCGAGTTCGACTCCGATTACCGCCTGCGGCGCCTGGCGGTCGATTTTTCCATCCCGATCCTGACCAACCTCCAGGTCGCCGACCTTTTCGTCAACGCCATCGCCGACCACCCTCTCGAGAGCCTCGCGGCCAAACACTGGGCGGAATACGAATAGCCCACCCCTCACCGTTTTTTGACAAATTCTTAACCCATTCTTGACAAATCCTTGACAACTCGGACCCCCGGGGGCTTAGATTTAGGGTGTCTCAAGAAGGAGAACCGAAATAGGGAAAAATGAGGGAGCCCCCGAAAGATCACGGGGGCGTGACTCTCTATCAATCCAGTCAAAGGGGGTGGCCTGTGAAAAAGGTCATGACGGTTTTCTTAGTGATGGGTCTTTTGGCCGGGGCCGCGTTCGCGCAGGCCCCAGAGAAAAAGGCGACGTTCAACGTGAACGCGGGGGTGGTCGGCGCCACCGGATGGGGAAGTGTCTTCTTCTCGCTGGGTATGGGCGTCGATATCGCCGTGGGCAAGCATTGGACGGTCTCGCCCGAAGTCCAGATGATCACCTACCAATTCAGATTCGAAGCCGTCATCCTGGCTCCGGCCATCCTCCTGAATTATTCTCCGAAGGGGAACTTCTTTGTCGGAGCGGGCCTAGGGCTCCCCATCCTCGTCAGTGGTGACGTGTCCGAGGCCGGGCAACTCTGCGCCGTGGCCAACGTCGGGTACAGGGGCAACCACTTCTTTATCTCCGGCTATTTCGCTACGGCTTTCGAGGGCATGTTCTCGTCTAACTTCTTCGGGGCGAGGATCGGGTACAGGTTCTGAGGGGGCTTTCGACAGACGAAGGCGGGGATAGGTCAAGGCCGTCCCCGCCTTCGTCTCCCGCCCGCGGGGCAATCCTCGGACACGCGTTATAGCGCCAAGCCCCGGCACCTTCGCCGGGCGGAGAGAGGGTTCAAGGCTTGTGACATTCCCAGCATCTCGACTATAATGCCTTCAGTGTGAGATGAGAATGAACCCGAACAAAATCGCCACTCTTTTTATTCTACTGCTTTTCCTCGGCGGGCTGTCCGGCTTCTCGGCCCAGGACAGCTCGGCCAAGACGTTCAAGATCAAAGTAACGGCCGAGCAGGCCAACCTCCGGGAGAAGCCGGACATCGGGAGTGCCGTGGTCCAGCAGATCCCCGGGGGCACGGTCCTCGAGGCGGACAAGAAGGAGGGCGAGTGGTACCTCGTCCGCTACGTCCTCGAGGACGGCGGGGTGATCGCCGGCTACATCCACGAAAGCCTGGTCGTCGTGGAGAGCCAGCCGGGGGCAGTGGGCGAGCCGCAGGCCGCGCCGGCCAAGCCGGCTCCCGGTCCGCAGAAAACGCCTCCGGGCGAGCCGAAGCCCATCGCTATTCCCGTTTACGAAAGCGTGGTCCCCGTCGAGGTCTTCCTCTCTGCCGGAGTCAGCACCATCATCGCGGACGACTTCAACAAGGGCGTCCGGGGGCTGGCCGACAGCAACGGCGCGCTGCTCGGGGCGACGCCGGGGGGCTCCGTCAACGCGCTTCGTCTGACCTACTGTCTCGGCGTCGAAATTTTCTACAGGGCCAGTCCTTGGATCTCGATCGGCCTGGGCGTCGATGACCTCAACGGCTACCGCTCGAGCCGCGTCGATTACCCGCCGGCGGATCCGGGACTCGCGGCCCCTTATACGACCGCCCGGCTGAGCGTCCAGGCCATCCCCGTCAAAGTCAGCGTCCGCTTCTACCCGCGGCCGGACTTCTATGTCAAAGGAAGCTTCGCTTATTACACCGTGAAGGCGGACTACAACTACAGGTTTGCGCCCTCCGAAGTCAGTTGGCAGGAATGGAGAGGCCAGGCGACCGCCCACACGCTCGGCATGGAAGTCGCCGCCGGCGGCGAATGGGCCCTTTCCTCGCATATGCTCTTTTTCGCCGAAGCCGGGTTCCGGCTGGCCCAGCTCGACAAGTTCGGCGGAACGGGATCGTTCCGCGATTCGGTCGGCACGAGTTCGACCGAGGCGGGCTCTCTTTGGTACTACCAGCAGCGCGGGGCCGACGCCCGGGGGTACAACCTTCTCCTGGTCCTCGCGTCCGAACCGTCCGGCGCCGATATCCTCGGCGCCCGCAGGGCTACGCTCAACCTGAGCGGGCCGACCCTCAAGGCCGGGGTTAAGTTCCGGTTCTGAGACCATGCCCTCCGTCCGGGAAATCCGACTTTTGCAGGCTTTGGAGCGCCCGCCCCGTTCGTGGGATTCCGCGGACGTGAGTCCCTGGAATCCCACGAACGGGATTGACGCCGGGAGCGGGCGCGGCTATTCTTTAGGCGGGAGGAGATCATGGCGCTGAATCCGAAACTGCTGAGCATCCTGGCCTGCCCTCTTTGCAAGACCGAGGTCAAGCTCACGGCCGACGAGAAGGGCCTGAAGTGCATGACCTGCCAGCGGGTTTACCCCATTAAGGACGATATTCCCGTAATGCTCATCGACGAGTCGACGATCGAGTCCAACCGTCCCGTTAAAGGCTAAAAGCCCTTCCGGGCTTTTAGCCTTTAACGGGACTAGGGCCTCCCGGCCCTGACCCTGTCAAGCTGCGAGGGCGAGGGAGAAATTTACACCTTGACGGTGTGAGGCCCTCCCCGGCCGCCCGGCAACCCTCTATTTCTTTTAAGGGGCAATTCTCCTATAATGGAGGATCATGTGCGGCGTCATCGGGATCTGGGCCAACGACTCTGTCATCCGGGACCTTTACCAGGGGCTCCTGGCCATGCAGCACCGCGGCCAGGATGCATCGGGGATCATCACCTACAACGGCCGCTTCCATACGGAGAAGGGGAACGGCCTCGTCCGGGACATCTTCACCGTCGAGGCCATTCAGCATCTCCGGGGCGCGATCGGGGTCGGCCATACCCGCTATCCGACCGTCGGCGGCGGCGGCGGCGAGGACGCCCAGCCCTTTCAGCTCAACTCCCCCTTCGGCATCATCATGGCCCACAACGGCAACGTCGCCAATTACCGCGAGCTCCGCGAGGAGTTGTTCGAGAAGCACCACCGCCTCCTCAACTCCGACTGCGACGTCGAGATCATCCTCAACATCTTCGCCGAATCCCTGGCCCACGAGAAGGCCAGAGTCCTCGAACCCGAGCACATCTACCGGGCCGTCGGGAGCGTTTTCGAGAAGGTCAAGGGCAGCTATTCGGTCGTGGCCTACATCGCCGAGCAGGGCATGGTGGCCTTCCGCGATCCTTACGGGATCAAACCGCTCGCCTACGGCGTCCGGAAGGACGGCCTCCTGCCCTCCTACGCGTTCGCTTCGGAGACGGTCACGCTCAACATCATGAACTTCGGAGAGATCCAGGACGTCGAGGCCGGCCAGGTCGTTTTCCTCGATAAAAAACGGCGGCTCCATAAGAAAAAGCTGGCCCACTGCGCCCCTTCCCCCTGCCTGTTCGAATGGGTGTACTTCGCCCGGCCCGACTCCTTCATCGACAAGGTCAACGTGTACAAGTGCCGGGTGAACCTGGGCCGTTTTCTCGCCGCCGAGATCCGGAAACGCAAGCTCGCCATCGACGTCGTCGTCCCCGTCCCCGATTCCGCCCGGGACGCCGCGATCGAGATCGCCCGGAAGCTGAACCTGAAATACAGCGAGGCCCTGGTCAAGAACCGCTACATCGGCCGGACCTTCATCATGCCGGTCGACGAGAAGCGGAAGGACTCGGTCCGCCAGAAGCTGAGCCCCATCGCCTCGGAAGTCAAGGGCAAGAAGGTCCTCCTCGTCGACGACAGCATCGTCCGGGGCAACACGTCCCGCGCCATCATCGAGATGATCCGCGAGTGCGGCGCCCGGAAGGTCTACTTCGCGTCGTATTCGCCGCCGCTCCGCCACCCCTGCGTCTACGGCATCGACATGCAGACGAAGGCGGAGTTCGTGGCCAAGGACGCCGACGAAAAGAAGGTGGCCCGCCGGATCGGCGCCGACAAGGTCATCTACCAGAGCCTCGACGCGCTCAAGAAGGCGGTCCGGCTCGAGAATCCGAAGATCAAGAATTTCTGCGCCGCCTGCTTCGACGGGATCTATCCGACGGGCGACATCACCCAGGGCCTCCTCGACGACATCGAGGCGGAGCGGAGGCTCGCCCAGGACGGCCAGCTCGAGCTCAACATCTGACGAGCGGCGCCCTCAGAATCCGAGCCCGCCCAGAAGATCTCCCGTCCGCCCGATATTCCCGAGCCCCACGGAAAACCTGATCTGCGTCTCGGGTCTGGCGCGGTAATAGTAGACCCTGGCCTCGAAAAGAAAATCCAGGCATTGATAATGGTAAACGACCTGGCCGGCCGTGTAGAGGAGCTTTTTTACCTGGAGGTTGTAATCGATTTCGCCGAGGACATCCAGGGACATGGCGGGAAAGCGCCAGCCGGCGACGGCGCCGACCTGGTGACGGTTATAAAGCGCGCTGAGGGCGGGGTCCATCCCCGTGGCCCAGGGGTTCATGCTCCGGTACCAGTTCAGCGACAGGAACCGGCCGTCCGCCCTGAGGCCGGCGGTCGACGTCAGCCGTAGGGTCGAGAGATTGTGATAATAGGGATTGTAGCCGAGGGCGGCGTCGAGACTGAAGCTCTCCCTGGGATAATACCTCACGGTGCCGCTGATCTCGGACCACCGGGGCGGCTTGCCGTCGACCAGGTACTGTCCGAGGGGGCCGGTCGCGGGTAAGAAGTAATAGATCTGCCCGAGGCCGAAGGACAGCACCTCGACCTGCCGGTCCTCCTTTTTTTGGAGGTACCGGCTCGTGAAGCCGTAGGCGATCTGGTGCAGGCGGAAGAAGCCGTAGGGCGTCACGATCCGGTCGGCCTGGCTGACCGGGCTTTCGTAGGTATAGTTGAAGTAGGGTTCGATGATGTTCTTGAGCCGGGGCGCGCCTGTCTCGTTGTAGAAGATCCTGTAAAAGACCGGTCCGACGACATCGACGTTGACGATGGCGTTTCCCGCGAGCAACGGACTCTTGACGATCTGGTGCGTCTCGGGGTTCAGGCTCTGGCCATAGTAAACGACATTGGCGCTGAGGGAGGTATTGACCGTCAGCCAGGGGATGGACGAGAACGGGAGGCTGAGGGTCGGCCGCATCGTGAGGTAGCTCGACCGGCGCTCCGTCCCCGCCGTGTACTCCGACTGAAAGCCGTAGCGCCAGTTGGTATAGCCCCCCGTGAGCGAAAAATAGAGCGGGGAGAGGAGCTTGACCCTGAACACGTTGACGTTGACCTGGGGGAGCGTCGTGCTGACGACGGAATCGTTGAGGTCGGAGAAGTAGGTCTCGAAACGCGAAACCTGGGCGCTCACGTTGAACTGCCTCCAGGAACGGCTCAGGAACACCTGCGAGCTCCGGTTGGAGACCGACGCCTGGCGGAAATTCTGATCGAACTCGCGCAGGAAATCGAAGGAGTTCTGATAGTCGATGTTGGCGGCCAGGGTAAATCCCATGGGGAGGGCCTGGTTGTGGGTGACCCGGATGACGGAACCCGGGTCGGGCCGGAGCCCGGAAGCGTCCCGCTTGAACATGAAATAATAGAGGTTGACCTGGCCGCCGGTCCCGGCCGGCAGGAGATAGCGGTATTCGAGCCCGGCCCCCAGGCCCGTGGAGGGGTACATGTCGAGCCCGACGGTCGCATCCATATTCCTGGCCATGGCCCAGTAAAAATTCTGGGAATAGAGGAAGCCCTTGGCCCCGGAGTAGCCGAGATTGGGCATCAGGAAACCCGTCGCCCGGTCCCGGAGGGGATAACGGAGATAGGGCAGGTAAAAGACGGGGACGTTCTTGACCGAAAGGACGGGGCTCCACATCTCGATGTAGTCGTCCTTCTTCATGTTCGCCCGGGAAAATGAGAAACTCCAGCGGGGGACGGGCTGGGCGCAAGACGTGACCCGCGCCCGGCTGAGACTGTAGAGGTCCGCCGTTTCCCGCTCGATCGACTCGGCCGAGAAATAAACCGAGGGTTGGATCATACCGGCTGTCTTCTCCAGCCGTCCCCGCTCGGTATCCAGGTTGAGGAAGGCCCGTTCGGCCCTGGTGACTTCGTCCCGGGCTTGGATGACCACGTTGCCCTCGGCCACGACGTCCCTCGTCTCGGGGTTGAATTCCACCCGGTCGGCGAAGAGACGGAACTCGCCGTATTGGATTTCCACGTCCCCGGTCGCGACCAGGCGGTCTTTGGTCATTTCCTTGTTCCGGGCGATGATCCGGATTTCGGGCCGGGGCACGGAGGACTTCGGGGCATCCGGTCCGGCCGGCTCCTGGCCCCGGGCCGTGGAGACAGGGAACGACAGGCAGAGAAGCAGAAAAGAGGCCAGAACGCCCGGGGCGCCGCGGCCGCCCCGGGGATGATGCGGCTTCATGAACGTGAATTTAGCATACCATCCCGGGGGTAATCAAACCGCCGTCCGGGCGGGCGGGGCGTGCGGACCGTCAGACGTCGGGGGATTGGTCCTTGTTGTACTTGCTCAGGGCCCGGATGAGGCTCAGGAGCCCGGAGACGATGCCGAGCACGGTGAAAATGAGGAGAAGCCAGGGGCGGGTCCCGAGCCAGCGGTCAAGCGTGTAGCCCATGAAGAGACCGACGATGATCGAGGAAGGCAGCATCAGCACCACCGAGCTCAGGTCGGCGATTTTCCGGAAGTTGGGGCGCGGGGGCTTGGGGACGGTCAATTCTCTCCCCCGGGGCGGGGCGCTTGGACGGCCTTGCTCGAGCCCGCCCAGGCTTCGCCTTCGAGGATCAGGGCGTTCCAGCCGAAGCCGAAGCCGAAGGCCAGGCAGAAGAGTTTAAAGAGGGCCTCGAATGTGCTCCCTTGGGGGTCCGCCTCAAAGCGGGGAAAGACGACCATAGTCAGGATGAAGCCGATCACGAGGGACGCCAGGGCCGAAATCAGGTAGCGGCGGCCGAACACACGCACGCGCCCCTCGCGGAGCTTCCTCAGCCAGGGCAGCAGCGTCCGGGCCAGGACCCCCGCGAAAATGCCGAATAACCGGATCAGGAATTCCGTGGACATTTGCTCAATTCCTCCCGACAGCCCTCAGGCCGATTCCGAGCTTATTCTCGAAAAGCGGGCCGGGAAAGTCAAGACATGCTATACTTATTCCGCCCAGGCGCCGCCCGGAGGTGAAAGGACGAGGCGCGATGAACACGTTCGAGATTGAGGATGAGCGCATCCTGCGCCGGATTCCCCGGGAAATCCTCGGCCTGGCCGCGGTTCTGGCCTTGCCCGCCGTCTTTCTTTTCGATCCCACGACCGCCATCCTCTTCTTCGCGGGCGGTGCGCTGGCGGCCCTCGGGTTCCTCTGGCTCAAAGAGTCCCTGACCCGATTTCTCCTCAGGGGAAAGACCGGCGCTCTGCGGTCGGCCATCCTCCTTTACGCACTCCGTCTCGTGTTGATTTGCGGGGTCTTTTTCATTATAATTCTCCTCTTTCCGAGGAAGATTCTCGCCTTCGGCGCCGGCTTTTCCTCGATCGTCCTCGTGTTTTTGGCGGAAGGCGCCGGGGCTCTTCTTCGCATGAAGACATGGAAGGCTTAGAACATCCTCTTTTCATCGTCGAGCTCTTCAACAGGGCCTTTGGGAAGCCTCTGGCCGCCTTTCTGGGTCTCTTCGGCATCAAGGTCCCGGACCCCCTGCATGTCTTCCCCGATTATGTCGTCATGGTCATCCTCGTGACCGTTCTCCTGGTCGTCGTCTTCTCGCTCGCGTCCCGTAAGCTCACCCTCATCCCCTCCAAGCGCCAGAGCCTCCTCGAGATGGTCTTCACCCTCTTCGAGGGCCTGGCCACGGACACCATAGGACCCGAGGGGAAAAAGTACCTGCCCGTCATCGGGACCGTCGGCCTGTTCATCTTTTCGTGCAACCTCATCGGGCTCGTCCCCGGCTTCATGTCGCCCACGAGCAAGCTCAACGTGACGGTCGGCTGCGCGCTGGTCGTCTTTTTCTACTACCATGCCCAGGGCGTCCGGGCCCAGGGGCTGAAGTATTTCAAGCACTTCTTGGGGCCCATCCCGGCCCTGGCCCCGCTCATGATCCCCATCGAGATCATCAGCCATTTCTCGCGCCCCGTCTCACTCTCCATGCGGTTGTTCGGGAATATCTTCGCCGAGGAACTGCTCATCGTCATCATGGCCTCCATCGTCCCGTTTCTCCTGCCCCTCCCGTTCATGGCCGTGGCCATCTTCACGTCGATCATCCAGGCGTTCGTGTTCGTCCTGCTCGCCTGCATCTATATCGCCGGGGCCGTCGCCCACGAAGAAGAACATTAAATGAAAAGGAGTTCCGTCATGTCCAACAAACTCAGAGCCTTGAGCGTCCTGCTGTTCATGGCCGCGGTCCTCGCGGCGCCGCTCCTGGCGCAGGAAACCGGGGTCCCCAGCCCGGCCAAGGCCTCGTTGTTCAAGATCTCGCTCATCGCCGGCGCGGCCATCATCACGCTGTCCGTGGCCGCCGGGGCCTTCTGCCAGGCCAAGGCCATCAGCAGCGCCTGCGAGGGCATTTCGCGGAACCCGGGAGGCGCCCCGCACATCCGTTTCCTGCTGATCTTCGGGCTCGTCCTGATTGAAACCCTCGTCATTTACGCCCTGCTCATCACGATCATCATCCTGATGGTCCAGTGGGGCAAGTACGTCTGAGTCCGACCGGCCGGGGCGTGAGAGCTCCGCAGGGCGGAGCTCTCACGGGGCCTCCGGTCACGGGGGCGGATGAAGCTCTCGGCGTTTCCGATACTGACCGCGTCCTTCAAGCGGTTCAACGACGACAAATGCTGGACGTCGGCCATCGTCATCTCGTATTTCGCGCTCCTCTGCTGCGTCCCCCTCATCGCCCTCTTCTTCTACGCTTCGACCAAAATCCTCGGCAACACGGAGATCGCCCTCCGCAGCCTCAACATCTTCACGGACGAGTTCTTCGCCCGGTCGGACCCGGGGTTCTTCAAAAGGTTGCAGGCGCTGTCCGGGAGCGTCACCAACCTGGGGGTTTTCGGGCTCATCGGGTCCTTCATCTCCGCGAGCTTCTTGTTCTCGAACCTGATCGCGACCATCAACCTCATCTTCAAGACCCGCTATCACCGGTCCTTCTTTTACAACCGCCTCATGGAATACCTGGTCATGTTCATCATCGGGACGGTCATGCTGTTCTCCCTGGCCATCACGGCCGTCTGGACGGCGCTAGGCCGGTCCATCCAGGAAAGCGATATCGTGGCCTCCTACTTCAATCCCGGCGCCGTCCGGCTCCTCAATAATTTTTTCATCCAGTACGTGATCCCGTACTTCCTGATGTTCCTCGTCTTCTTCATCCTCTTTAAGTTCATCCCCGAGAGAAAGGTTCATACCCGGGCGGCGGCCCTGCCGGCCGCGATCGCGGCCCTGCTCTACGAGGCCTTCAAGAGGATGTTCGCGTTCTATGTCGTCCATTTCTCGGCCATCGGGGTCGTCCTGAACAAGCTCCTCCAGGGGACCCTGACGTCGATCATTTTCTTTCTTCTGTGGATTTCGGCCTCGCTGGTCATCATGCTCTGGGGGGCGGAGCTGGCCGCCGTGATCAACGAGAAGCTGGACGCGGCGGTGGAGGCGCCGCCACAAGAGTCCGTCGTCAAGCCGGCTTGACAAGACAGCCGAGCAGGGTCTCGGGGAACGGGCGGAACGTCATTCGCGGAGAAGAAGGCTAGTTCCCAGGAGTCCGCCCCGCCAAGAGGCGGTGCTGCCCGCACCCGGACGGATCTGGCTAGAGGCGGGACTGCTCCCTGCGGGAGAGATATTCCTCGGCGGACAGGGCGGCGTGGACTCCCGTTCCGACGGCCGTGGCGATCTGCTTGGGACAGGCGTCGGAAACGTCGCCGGCGGCGAAAATGCCGGGGATCGAGGATTCCATGTTGAGGCCGACCTTGACCTGACCCCATTCGTTGAGATCGAGGAAGCCCCGGATGAAATCCGTCTGGGGCGCGGTCCCGATCGAGATGAAGAGGCCGTCCACGGGCAGATGCGCGGTCGTGCCGTCCTTCAGGCTGCGGATTTCCAGGGATTCGACCTTGTCGCCGCCCTGGACCGCTTCGACGACCGTCTCCCAGAGGACCGCGATCTTCGGGCTGGCGAAGACGCGCTCCTGGTAGATCCTCTCGCCCCGGAACCGCTTGCGCCGGTGGATGATCGTCACTTGCCGGCAATACTTGGTCAAAAAGAGGGCTTCCTTGAGGGCGTTGTCTCCCCCGCCCACCATGGCGACATGGAGGCCGGCGAAAAAAGCTCCGTCGCAGGTCGCGCAATAGGACACCCCGCGGCCCGTCAGGCGGGCCTCGTTGTCGATTCCAAGGCGGCGGTAGGCCGATCCCGTCGCGATGATGACGGCCCGCGCGGCGTAATCCTCCTTCGAACCCTTGAGGAGCCAGTTCTCCCCGGCCCTCGAGATCCCCTCGATCTCAGCGGTCTCGATCCGGGCACCGAATTTCTCGGCGTGTTTCCGGAAATCCTCCATGAGCTCGAACGGAGTGACGCCGTCGGGGAAGCCGGGGAAATTTTCGACCCAGTCCGTGAGCAGGATTTGACCGCCGGGAAGTCCCTTCTCGAGGACGAGAGTGGAGCGCCGCGCCCGGCCCGCGTAGATGGCGGCCGCGAGGCCGGCGGGGCCGGCGCCGATGATGACAACGTCCCAGGGCCCGGCCATGGACCTAGAGGTAGCGGGCGACGAGGTCGGCCAATTTGGATTTGGGGAGAGCCCCGACCAATTTTTCCTTGAGCTCGCCGCCTTTGAAGAGGATCAGCGTGGGGATGGCCATGACGCCGTAAGTGATGGGTGTTTTGGCGTTCTCGTCGACGTTGACCTTGACGACCTTCAGCTTGCCCTCGTTGGCCTGGGCGATCTCCTCGAGGACGGGAGCGATCATCAGGCAGGGCGTGCACCAGGGCGCCCAGAAATCCACCAGGACCGGGAGGTCCGCCTTCAGGACTTCCTGGTCAAATCCGTCATCCGTGCCGTGAATAATCAGGTCGGACATGCGTTCCTCCTCAACGGGGGGGAGATTCCCCACCGGGGGCTTTCGCCGGGATTGGGTTCGCGGCCATCAACCGCCGCGCGGTCCATCATAGCGGTCGCCCCCTGCCTTGTCAAACCGTAGGGAACTGCTCCGCCAGGAACCCGATGAGACGGGTGGTGCCGGGGTCGTCCGAAAGCCCCCGTAGCGGAGGGGGTCCCATCGGCTGTGCCGATGGGGGAACCGACGGGACTGGTTCCCGGGGGCGCGGGGGATAAGGACGACCCTGGCGCCGCCCGGATCAGGACGGCGCCGTGACAGGACCCGGCCGACCTTTATTTGCGGCGGGCGCTATTCGGCCCAGCGCAATTTTTCCTTGACCAGGTCGTAATAGCTCCGCCGGGGCGAGGTCACGAGCTGAAGCTCCGCCGCCGCTTTCCGGATCCTGAGGGCCTGGTGGCGGACGAGGACGCCGCCGCGCTGGCCGTCAAGAGTCAGATACACCTCTTCGCCGCCCGTCAGGAGCTTGACGCCGACCTCTGAGCTGGACGGGATGATCAGGGGCCGGTAGGACAGGGTGTGCGGACAGATGGGCGTCAGCACGGCCGCGGGGACCTGGGGGTGAATGATGGGCCCGCCCGCCGAGAGCGAGTAAGCCGTGGAACCGGTGGGTGTCGATACGATCAGGCCGTCGGCTTTGAGGGTCGCCACGTCCTCCCCGTCGATCAGGATCGTGAATTCGATCATCCGGGCCATGGCGCCCTTGGTGACGACCACGTCGTTCAGGCAGTGCGAGACGCCGTGTTCGGTCGTGACTTCGAGGAGCCAGCGCGGACTGATGATGTCCTCGGTCCCGGCCAGGAAGGCGTCCAGGGTCAGGAATGTCTCGCTCACGGGGATCTCGGTGAGGAAGCCGAGACGGCCCAGGTTGATCCCGACGACCGGGACCCCGGCCTGCGCGGCGGAGTCGGCGACGCTCAGGAGCGTTCCGTC
Source organism: Candidatus Aminicenantales bacterium (assembly GCA_049513915.1). Lineage (GTDB taxonomy): Bacteria > Acidobacteriota > Aminicenantia > Aminicenantales > Saccharicenantaceae > DATKJS01. The sequence goes on from JBEKVN010000004.1 coordinate 39,552, forward strand.
GCCGCCGAGGACCACGACCAGGTCCGAGGCGCCGGGGACGTCCGACCTCTGGAGCCCGTCCGGCCGGCCGAGCTTCCTCGCCGCGACGTCTTCGAGCACGCATTCGATCCGCCGCTCGCCGAAATAGTCGAGAACGGCCTGGAGAAGGTCTCCGACCTGGGGCGCGTGCGGTTTGATGACAATGCCGGCTCTTTTAACGACTCTCATGTTTGACGGCCTCCTTGATCCTCGTTTCGTCGGCCTCCCGGCCGGGGTCCGGGCCCGTCCTGGACCACTGCGCGAAGAATTCCACGTTGCCTTTCTGGCCGCGGGTCGAGCTCGGGATGAGTCCCCGGAGAAAGAAGCCCCTCTCCCGGGCCCCGCCGATGATCCGGCGGAGGACCTCTTCGTGGACGGCCGGGTCGCGGACGATCCCTTTCTTCCCGACCTCCGCCCGTCTCGCCTCGAACTGGGGCTTGATCAGGGCCAGGAGGACCCAGTCCCCGGGAATCGCTTCAAGGGCGGGCAGGACCTTGAGCAGGGAGATGAACGAGACGTCCACGGTGATGACGCGCGGGGGTTCGGGAAGGTCGGCGGGCTCGAGAGAGCGGGCGTTCTTCTCGATGAGGACGACCCGCGGGTCGCCCCGGAGCTTCCAGTCGAGCTGCTTCGTATCCACGTCCACGGCATAGACTCTCGCAGCCCCGCGCTGGAGGAGGCAGTCCGTGAAGCCGCCCGTCGAGGATCCGATGTCGGCGGCGGTTGCCCCGCGGACGTCCACGGCGAAGCGGTCGAGGGCCTCGGCAAGCTTGAGCCCTCCGCGGCTGACGAAAGGAATCCTGTCCTTGAGGGAGAGAGCCGCGGCTTCGTCGACGAGGCTTCCCGGCTTGAGGATGCCCGATCCCCCGGAAGACAGGAGCCCGGCCATGATCATGGCCTGAGCCTTCTCCTGGGTTGGCGCGAGGCCCCGCTTGACCAGCAGCTTGTCGGCGCGCTCTTTCATGGCCGTGAAGCGTACAAGGCCTTGATGTGTTCGACGAAGCCGGGGGCGTCCAGGCCGTAGATCCGGCGGATCTCCTCGGCTTTCCCCAGGGGGAAGATCTCGAGCGGCAGGCCGATGGCCTTGAAACGGATGTCGAAACGTTTCTCTCTGTCGAGCATCTCCCGGACCGCGCTCCCGAGTCCGCCGGCCAGGATCCCTTCCTCGGCCGTGATGACCGTCCGGCCGGGCTGGGCGTAGCGGAGGATGAGCTCTTCGTCGAGCGGCTTGGCGAAGCGGGCGTTGACGACGGCCAGGGAGATTCCGTCCTTCTCGAGCTCGCGCGCCGCCTCAAGAGCGGGGAAAACCATATTTCCGAAGGCAAAAAGCAGGTCCCGGCCCTCCTTGAGGACTTCGCCCCGGCCTAGGGGGACCTTCTTGAAAGCCTCGTCCCTTGTGACCCCCAGGCCGGCGCCTTTGGGAAAACGCACGGCCGCGGGATGACCGTAAGAAAGGGCCGACCAGAGCATGTGTTGAAGCTCGTTTTCGTCCTTGGGGGCCATGACGATCATGTTCGGCATGTGCCGGAGGTAGACGATGTCGTTGACGCCCTGGTGCGTGGGCCCGTCGTCGGGAACGATCCCCGCCCTGTCCAGAGCGAAGACCACGGGCAGGTCCATCAGGCAGACGTCGTGGTAGATCTGGTCGTACGCCCGTTGGAGGAACGTCGAGTAGATGGCCACGACCGGCTTGAAGCCGGAGATGGCCAGGCCGGCCGCAAAATTCACGGCATGCTGCTCGGCGATGCCGACGTCGAAGAACCGGTCGGGGTATTTCTCGGCAAACAGCCCCAGGCCGGTCCCCTCGCCCATGGCGGCAGTGATGGACAGGACCTTGTCGTCCTTCCTGGCGATTCTGATCATGGTCTCGCCGAAAACGGACGAATATGAGGGCGGTCCGGCGGGGCCGTTTTTCAGGGGCTCGCCCGTGGGGATCTCGAAGGGCACGGCGCCGTGGAATTTTTCCTGGTTGGCCCGGGCCGGTTTGTAACCTCTCCCCTTCTGGGTCACGCAGTGGATGAGGATCGGGCCGTCGTACTTTTTGGCCAGCTCGAAGACCTCGATCAGGGACCCGAGACTGTGGCCCTGGACCGGGCCGACGTACCGGATGCCGAGCTCCTCGAAGACGAGGCCGGGGAAAATCGTCTTCTTGACGAGCTCTTCGAGCGCGCGGGCCGCCTTGATCAGCGGCCAGCCGATCTTGGGGATGGTCTTGAGGATGGATTTCGCCTGGTCTTTCATCCGGATGTAGTGCTGGCCCGAGACGAGATACGAAAGATACTTGGACCAGGCCCCGACGTTCGGGGAGATCGACATCTCGTTATAGTTCAGGACGATGATCAGCCGCTCGCGGAGATGGCCGATCTGGTTCAGGGCTTCGAGGGCCACGCCCCCGGTCAGGCTCCCGTCCCCCACGACGGCAATGACGTGAAAATCCTCTTTCTTTTTGTCCCGGGCGATGGCCATGCCCAGCGACGCGGACAGGGCCGTCGAGGCGTGCCCCGTGTTATACGTATCGTGCTCGCTTTCTTCGCGGCACGGGAATCCGAGGATCCCTCCGCTCCGGCGAAGACCGGCGAACTGTTCCTTCCTCCCCGTCAGAATTTTGTGGGTGTAGCACTGGTGGCCGACGTCCCAGATGATCTTGTCTTTGGGAGAATCGAAGACATAGTGGAGGGCCAGGGTGAGTTCCACGACGCCGAGGTTCGAGCCGAGGTGGCCGCCGTTCTTCGAGACCGTCTCCAGGATGAGGGCCCGGACCTCGGCGGCCAGCAGGGCGAGGTCCTGCACGGACAGTTTCTTGACGTCGGCTGGGGAATTGATCGAATCGAGCCTCTTGGCCATGGTCAATCCCCGGGCTCCGGGGCCAACATCCCGGCCAGGCAACGCAGCTCGGCCGAGTCGATGTTCCCACCGTCCAGCGCGGCGACGGCCTTTTTCAGGTATTCATCGAGGCGGGCCCTGGCGCCGACCCGCCCGAATATCGTGACGGCGTCGAGCCCGGACGATGACCCGGTCGTCCCGGAGTCGGCGAGGTCGTCGCGGAGCTGGAAGGCCAGCCCGACGGACTCTCCGTACGCCCCGGCCGCATCGAGGCCGCGGGGAGGCGCGCCCGCGAGCAACGCCCCGGCTTTGACCGAGGCCGCGATGAGCGCGCCCGTTTTCCTCTGGATGAGGTCGGTGTAGACGTCCCCGTCTGCTTCCTGACGCAACAGGCTGATGTCCATCCACTGGCCCTTGATCATTCCCCGGACGCCCGCGGCCGCAGCGATCTCCCTGAAGGCCTGTTCCTTTCTTTTCCCGTGCCCCAGGGGAGGAGGCGCGCCGGCGATCACCTCGAAAGCCAGGGACAGCAGGCCGTCGCCCGCGAGCACGGCCAAACCCTCGCCGAAGGCCTTATGGCAGGAGGGCTTGCCCCGCCGGAAGTCGTCGTTGTCCATCGAGGGGAGGTCGTCATGGACGAGGGAATAATTATGGATGAGCTCGATCGCGCAGGCGTAGGGAAGAAGCGCTTCGCGCGGCGTGCCGAAAGCCCCGCCGGCGGCCAGGAGAAGGACGGGCCGGAAGCGCTTTCCCCCGCCGAGGACAGCGTAGCGCATGGCGTCGAAGAGACGGGACTCGTCGCCGGCGAGGAGCCGTTCGAGCTCCGCGTCGACGGCCTTCCGAGCCTCCTCGAGCCCGTCCAGGACGCTCAATGGATCGCCCCTCATCAGTCAAGCCTCAGACATGGTCTCATGATCAACCCGGGCTCGGGCCGGCGCCCGTCAGAACGGTGTTTCGTCCTCCCCTTTTTTGCGGCCCGGGGGGGCGTCTTCTTTATTCTCCGTCCCGTCCTCCGCGGCCCGGTCCGCGTCGAAGTCTTCGGTCTTCATCCCGCCTTTTTCATCCCTCAGCAGGATCTCGACTTTCCGCTCGGCCTTGTCCAGCTCCCCCCGGAGGAACCGGGCCAGCTTGACGCCCTTTTCGAACAGGGCCAGGGAATCGTTGAGCGAGACGGCCCCCTTTTCGAGCTTGGCCACGATCTGCTCAAGTTCCGCCAGAGCTTTTTCAAAGGTCATGTTCGTCATGGGCCCTCCTTCAGGAAACGCGATTCCAGGAGCTTCTTCCGGTCCACGCTCTGGACCCGGGCCTGGAACTCACCCTTGTGGAAGGACACGATGACCGTGTCCTCGTTCTCGATTTCTTCCACCTTGCGGACGAGCCGTAGGCCGCCGTCCTTCCAGCAGAGCGTGTACCCCTTCTTCAGGACGTCGAGGGGGCTCAGGGTGTGAAGGTTCGTCGACAGCCTCTCCCAGGCAGCCTTGTGGTCGCGGAGCTTCCGGCCGAAGAGGTTCGTAAGTTTCTCGGAGAGGAGAAGCGATGCTCCCCGCATCTCCGCGAGCGCCTGCCGTTCGGCACGGATGACGTTCCGTGCCCGGCCGTCCAGGTCGTCCACCCGCTGAATGAGCTCTTTCAAGCCCAGCCGGAAATTTTGGAAGATCCGGCGCTGCGCGAGCTCCGCCACGTAGGACTTTCGCTCCTGAAGGGAGTATTTGACGAGCTCGCCCAACCTCTGGGACATGGCCCGGATGCGCTCTTCGAACGCCTCTTCCGTCTCGATCACGATCTCCGCCGCAGCCGAGGGCGTCGGGGCCCGGACGTCGGCGACGAAGTCGGCGATCGTGAAATCGATCTCGTGGCCGACCGCCGAAACGACAGGCTTGGGTGAACGGAAGATGGCCCGGGCCACGGCCTCTTCGTTGAAAGCCCACAGGTCCTCGGGCGAGCCGCCGCCACGGCCGACGATGATGACGTCGACGCCGGGGAGCGTCCCCAAATAGTCGAGGCCTGCTGCGATCTCCTGGGCGGCCCCCTCGCCCTGGACTTTGACGGGGTAGATGAGGATATGCAGCTTGGCGTAACGGCGCTCGAGGATCCGGAGAATATCGCGGATGGCGGCGCCGGTGCGCGAGGTGACGATGCCGATCATCTTCGGCCTGAGCGGGAGTTTTTTCTTGCGGCCCGGTTCGAACAGGCCCTCGGCCTTGAGTTTCTCTTTGAGCTGCTCGAAAGCCAGCTGAAGGGCGCCCTTGCCCTTGGGCTCGACAAGGTCCACGGAGAGTTGGTAGTCCCCACGGGCCGCGTAGACGGTAATCCGGCCTCGGCAGACGACTTTCAGGCCGGTCTTCATTTCAAAGGGGACCTTTTGGGCCTCGCTCTTCCAGAGCACCGCCTTGAGGATGCTATTTTCATCCTTCAGGGAAAAGTAGACGTGGCCGGAGGCGGCTTTCGTATAGCCGGAGATCTCGCCCTCCACCCAGACCTGGGGGAAAGCGACCTCCAGGGCCGCCTTGATGAGCTCGGTGATCTGCGAGACCGAATAGACCAGGTCGCGCTTCACCAGGCCGTCATTCATCGTCTCCGTCCTCCGCCAGAACCTCCCTTTTGATGGACAGGGCTCGTCCCGTCTTGGGGTCGACCTCGATGAAGACGCAGGACAGGAACAATCCGTCGCGGGAGGGCTCGAAGCGCTGCGGCCGCGAGGTCAGGAACCTCTGGAGGGCCTGCTCCCGGGAGATGCCGATCACGGCGTTGCGCCCCCCGACCATGCCGACGTCGGTGATGTAGGCCGTCCCCTTCGGAAGGAGCCTCTCGTCGGCGGTCGGGACGTGGGTGTGGGTCCCGATGACGGCCGAAACCCGGCCGTCGAGATACCATCCGAGGGCCTGCTTTTCGGACGTGGCCTCGGCGTGAAAATCGATGACGATGATGGGCGTTTGGGCGGCCAGCGCCGCGACCTCCTCGTCGGCCCGGCGGAACGGGCAGTCCAGGGGCTCCATGAACACCCGTCCCTGGAGGTTTAGGACAGCCGCTTTGACCCCGTCGGCGCGCTGGAAAACGTAGGAAAAATGGCCGGGATTGACGGGGGGATAGTTCGCCGGCCGCAGCAGTCGGGGCTCCCGGCCGAGGTAGGGCAGGGCTTCCTTCTTGTCCCAGATATGGTTGCCGGAGGTCAGGACGTCGGCCTGGAGGAAGAGCTCTTTCCCGATCTCCTCGGTAATGCCGCTCCCGCCGGCCGCGTTTTCGCCGTTGGCGATGATCATGGACGGGGCGTGCTTCTTGACCAAGCCGGGCAGGAATTTGTCCATGGCCCGCCGGCCCGTCCGGCCGATGACGTCGCCGAGGAACAGGACGCCGAACTTATCTGGCATATTCGACGGCTCTCATCTCCCGGATGACCGTGACTTTGATCTGCCCGGGATAATCGAGTTCGTTCTTGATTCTTGCCGCGATCTCCTTGGCGACCAGCGCGGCCCGGTCGTCGGAAATCTTCTGGCTCTCGACGATGATGCGGATTTCGCGGCCGGCCTGGAGGGCAAAGGCCTTGGAGACGCCCTCGAACGCCATGGCGATTTCCTCGAGCTTCTCGAGCCGCTGGATGTAGGTCTCGAGGAGCTCCCGCCGGGCGCCCGGCCGGGCCGCCGAGAGCGTGTCGGCGGACTGGACGAGGACGGCCTCGATGGAGGGGAAATCCACGTCGCGGTGGTGAGAGGCGATGGCCTGGACGACCTTCTCGGTTTCCCCGTATTTTTTCGTCAGCTCGACGCTGAGCTCGGTGTGCGTCCCCTCGACGTCCTTATCCACGGCCTTGCCGATGTCGTGGAGGAGTCCGGCCCGGAGGGCGACGTTGACGTCGGCCCCGATTTCCCGGGCCATCATGGCCGCCAGCATGGCGACCTCCTTGGAGTGCTGGAGGACGTTCTGTCCGTAGCTCGTCCGGTACTTGAGCTTGCCGAGAAGCTTGATGAGCTCCGGGTGGATGTCGCGGACCTTGAGCTCGAGGACGGCCGACTCGCCTTCCTGCTTGATCTTCAGCTCAAGGTCGTTCTTCACGGACTCGACGATATCCTCGATCCGAGCCGGGTGGATCCGGCCGTCGGTCACGAGCTTCTGGATGGATAGGCGGGCGAGCTCCCGGCGGACCGGGTCGAAGCTCGACAGGATGACGGCCTCCGGGGTGTCGTCAACGATGATGTCCACGCCCGTGGCCATCTCCAGGGCCCGGATGTTGCGGCCCTCGCGGCCGATGATCCGCCCTTTCATATCGTCGGAGGGCAGGTCGACGACCGAGACCGTCGTCTCGACCACGTGTTCGGCGGCCGAGCGCTGGATGGCGTTGACGATGATCTCCCGGGCCAGGGCGTTGGCCTTCTCCCGCGTCTCCTCCTCGACCCTGCGGACGGTGGCGATGGCCTCGAGCTTGGCCTCGTCTTCGATCTTCTTGATCAGCATGGCCTTGGCGTCCTCTAGGGTCAGGCCGGAGATACGCTCGAGCTCCGCCAGGGCTTTCTTCTGGATCTCGAGGGTTTTCTGCTCGAGCGTCTCGATGTCCTTTTCTTTTTGGAAGAGCCGGTTCTCCTTCTGGGAGAACTCACGTTCCTTGCGTTCGAGGCCCTGGAACCGGCGCTCCAGGTTTTCCTCCTTATTGACGAGCCGGCGCTCGGTTTCGTTGATCTTCCGCTGTTTCTCCCGGTTGTTCGCGTCGAACTCCGCCTGCCGGCTCAGGTCCTTCTCCCGGGCCTCGATCGCGGCCTCGCGCCTGATCTTCTCGCCGTCGTCTTTCGCCCGGGCCAGGATGGCCTTGGCCTCTTCCTGCGCGTTCTGGATATGACGGGCACCCTTCTGCCGCTTGCCCAAAAGGACAATCATCACCGCCACGAGAATGACGAGGGCGGCGATCGATGCGTAATTTAGCCAATTCATGGTCACGTACGTTACCTCCTTCTCAAATGGACAGAAGGAGACGAGGTCAAAGACGGGAGGTCGTCAAAAACCCAGCCCGGGGGGATGGTCCCTCCGGAAGAGAGGTCGGTCCCCGTCCCGCGCCCGGGCGACGCAGAAGGCCGGCCCCCCGGCCGGCGTCCCCCGCCCGGCGTTCGGGTCAGGAGGGAACTTTGTCCAGATCCTTGTATGTATTTTCATCTTCAAAGAGATGAACCTCCAGGTTTTCGATCTCGGTCTCCATGTGGCCAATCGCTTCGTTGAGTTGATCCAGCTTCTTCTGGCTCAGGAATAGTTCGTCCGCGATGTTCAGGGCCGCCAGCACGGCGACCTTGGCTTGGTCCGCGGACTTGGATTTCACCGCCACTTCGTGCATCTTCTGATCAACATAGGAAGTCAAGTGGCCGATGTATTTCTCATCCTCTTCTCCTTTGACTCGGATCTTGTATCGTTGTCCGAAGATCTCGATTTCAAGAATTTTTTCGATCATAGCCCGAGTTGGTCGATCTGATTGATGATCGCTTCGATCTTCCCCTTCACGACCTCCCGCTCGCCTTCGTACTTCTTCACGTCCTCGTCCAGGCGGGCGATCTTGCGGTTCTGGTCCTCGAAGTCCTTCTTCTCGGCCCGGAGTTCCTTGAGTTGGCTCTTGAGCTTGTCGTTTTCAGCGGTCAGTTTGTGGATGTAATCGACGACCTGGCTGATCTTCCCTTCAAGTATTTTAATTCGCTCAAGTTCTGTTGTCAATTGATCCCTCCCTGAGCTGGATGTTCCATGCGGATTTCAGTTGGCCGACGATCTCCTGTTCGACCCGGTCCACCTCCTCGGCGAGCAGCGTCCGCTGGGGGTGGCGGTAGCGGAAGCGGATGGACAGGCTGATTTTTCCGGCCGGGATGGGCGGCCCGCTGAACCTGTCGCGGAGCTCGTAGCCCTCGACGAAGGGCGGGGCCATCTTGTCCAGGGCTTTCCGGATCTCCTGGTAGGAAACGGCGCGGTCAACGAGAAACGAAAGGTCCCGGCTGACGCCCGGAAACTTCGGCACCGGAGCATAGGCGAAGGGCCGCGGCTGCTTTTCGAACAGGCAGGCCAGGTCGATCTCGGCGGCGAAGACGGCCTGGTCGAGAGAATAATGGGCGGCGATCCCCCTCTTGACGACGCCGAACGAGCCGACGGCCTGCCCTTTGTAGAGAAGCGTCAGGCCCCGACCTTCCTCGAAATAGGGGCCGGCGGATTCCTCGAACGAAAAGGCTCCGTACCGGAGGGCGGCCAGGACGGCCTCGACCGCGCCCTTGATGACGTAAAAGTCCGTGACGGCGGGCTTCTCCTGCCAGCCGGAGCCCGGGAGGAGCCCCGTGGACAGAAGGCCGAGGGTCAGCCGTTCCTCGGGCTTGTTCCCTTGGCAGGCGTAAATGGTCCCGACCTCAAAAACATGGACGCCCCCCATCCCCCGGTTCCTGTTCCAGGACGCGTTTTCAAGCAGCCCCATGAGGAGGTTCGTCCGGAGCACGGCAGCCCGGGCGGAGATCGGGTTCCGGATGCCGACGGGTTCGCGGCCGCTGGCCACGGCGGTTTCGCTTTCGGGGTCGGCGAAGCTCGCGTTGATGACCTCGTCGAACCCGTTCTGGAGGAGGGTCCGGCGCAGTTTCAGGACCCGGTCCCGTTTTTTGTTCACCACGAACTCAAAGGATTTGAGGGGGGTGACTTCGGCCGGGATTCGGTCGTAACCATAGAACCGGGCGATGTCCTCGATGAGGTCGGCTTCGCGGTCGATGTCCACGCGGAAGGTGGGCGCCTCCACCAAGCAAACGCCCTTCTGGGAGCACTCGACCTTGAACCCGAGGCTCGTGAGGGTTTTCTCGACGAAGCCCTCCGGCATCTCGATGCCGAGGAGCTCGGCGATCCGGCGCTCCCGCAGAACGATGGACTTGACCTTCCGCGGCTTGGGATAGACGTCGAGGACGCCCCGCGCGGCCTGGCCGCCCATCCGGCAGAGGAGGGAAGCCATCATGAGGGCCGCTTGCGGCAGAACGCCGATGTCGGCACCCCTCTCGTACCGGTAGGAAGCGTCCGTCGAGAGGCCGAGCTTTTTGGCCGTCAGCCGGATGCCGACGGGGTCGAAGCAGGCGCTTTCGATGAACACGTCCCTGGTCGTCGCGCTGACCGCGGATTCCCCACCGCCGATGATCCCCGCCAGCGCCACGGGCTTGGCCTCGTCGGCGATCACGAGCATCTCGGGCCCGAGCTCGAGCGCCCGGCCCTCGAGGTCGCGCAGCGTCTCTCCCCTGCTCGCCCGCCGGACGATGATCTTCGAGCCGGCGAGCTTGGCGTAATCGAAGGCGTGGATGGGCTGGGCCGTGGCCTGAAGGACATAGTTCGAGACGTCGACGACGTTGTTGATGGGCCGGAGCCCCACGGCCTCGAGCCGCTTCCGGAGCCAGTCCGGCGAAGGGCCGACCTTGACGTCCCGGACGACCATCCCGCAGTACCGGGGGCAGAGGCTATCGTCCCAGATCTGGACGTCGGCGAGTTCCGACACCGGCCGGTCGAGCTCCGTTACGGGCCATTCCGGCCCGGCGAGCGGCAGGCCGAGCATGGCCGCGATTTCCCGGGCTACGCCGAGATGGCCGAGGGTGTCCGGCCGGTTGGCGTAGGTTTCGAGGTCCAGGACCGTGTCCCCGTCCTTCTCCTCGACGGACTCCGCAACCAGGCCGATCATGGTCAGCCGGTCGAGGAGCTCCTGAAGCGGGAGATCCAGCTTGACGTAGTCGCGAATCCAGTCCAGGCTGATCTTCATTTGAGGTCGAATTGCCTGAGGAACCTCAGGTCGTTCTCATAAAAATACCGCATCTCGGGGATGCCGAAGGCGAACATGGCCGTCCGGTCGATCCCCAGCCCGAACGCCCAGCCGGAGTACTTCTCGGGGTCGATGTTGACGTTCTTGAACACCTGGGGGTCGACCATCCCCGAACCCAGGATCTCCTTCCACCCGGTCCCTCCGCAGACCCGGCAGGACTTATCCTGCCCTTCGCACACGATGCACTCGATGTCCACCTCCGCCGAGGGTTCCGTGAAGGGGAAGAAGCTCGGCCGGAACCGGACCTTGATCTTCTCCCCAAAAAGGGCCCGGATGAAGTATTCCAGCGTCCCCTTGAGATGGGCAAAGGTGATGCCTTCGTCCACGACCAGCCCCTCGACCTGCTGGAACATCGGCAGGTGAGTCGGGTCGGGGGTCTCCCGGCGAAACACCCGTCCGGGGATGATGATCCGGATGGGCGGTTTCTTTTTCTCCATGACCCGGATCTGCACGGGGGACGTGTGGGTCCTCAGGAGAAGGTCGTCCTTGATGTAGAGCGTGTCCCAGCTGTCGCGGGCCGGGTGGTGAGGGGGGAAGTTCAGGGCCTCGAAATTGTAGTAATCGGTCTCGATATCCGGCCCCTCCTCGATGGTATAGCCCATGCCGATGAAGATCCTTTCGATCTCGTCCTGGAAGAGGACGAGAGGATGCGGGGCACCCGCATAGCGGGTCCGGCCGGGCAGGGTCAGATCGAGAGGAGGAGTCACAGTCAGCATGCCAGAAGCGCTCGCCTCTGCCTTGATTTGGCCCTTGAGGGCCACAATCCGCTCCTGGACGAAGGCCTTGAACTCGTTCGCGGCCTGTCCCGCCTCCCGCTTCTCCGCGGCGGGGACGGCCTTGAGCTCCTCGAACAGACCGGTAACGTGGCCTTTTTTCCGGCCTAGATAAAGGGTCCGGAGAGCTTCGAGGGCCTTTTCGTCTTTGGCCTGGGCGGCCGCGCTCTCGAATTCCCTCCGGAGGCCTTGGATCCTGTCCTTGAGGGTCGTCATCGCCCCGGGCTAAGCTGCGGCTTCTTTCGCCCTCTGGGCCAAATAGGCGAATGTCTGCGGTGCGTTCACGGCCAGGTCGGCCAGGATTTTCCTGTCCAGGCCGACACCCAGCCTCTTCAGCCCCTTGATCAGGCGGCTGTAGGTCGTCCCGTTGATTTCGGCCGCGGCCGTGATCCGGACGATCCAGAGCCCCCGGAAGCTCCGTTTCTTGGCCCGCCGGTCCCGGTAGGCGTAGAGCAGGGACTTCTCGACGGCCTCTTTGGCGGTCCGGTAGTTCCGGCTTTTGGCGCCCCAGTATCCCTTGGCGAGCGCGAGGGTTTTGGCCCGCCGATCCTTCCGTTTCGTACTTCTTTTTACGCGTGGCATGGTGCACTCCTTGTGCGGTCGCGGACGATCTTAGAAATCGTACGGGAGCATAGACTTGACGGCCTTGCGGTCGGCCGCGCTGGCGACGGCCTTCTGCCCCAGGTGCCTCTTCCGCTTGGAGGCCTTCTTGGTCAGGATATGGCTTTTATTCGCCTTGCTGTGTAGGACTTTTTTCTTGGCTGTGACTTTGAACCTCTTTTGGGCTCCCTTGTGGGTTTTTAACTTTGGCATCCTTTCCTCCTAACTTCACGGGGACCAACAGAGCGGAAACGGCCCAATCCTGTTTCCGCGCTTCGCCATCCTGGGCCGCCAAATCCTTCATGTCGACCTTGACCCTGTCGAGCACCTGCTGTCCGAGCTCGGGCTTCTGCTTCTCCCGGCCGCGCAGCATGACCGTCACCTTGACTTTGTTGCCGTCCTCGATGAACCGGCGGATATGCTTCATCTTGAAATCGTAGTCATGAATGCTGATCTTGGGCCGGAACTTGATCTCCTTGATCTGGATCTGCTTCTGGTGCTTCTTGGCCTGGTGCTCTCGCTTGTGCTCTTCGTAAAGGAACTTCCCATAGTCCATGATCCGGCAGACGGGCGGCTGGGCCGTGGGAGCGATCTCCACGAGGTCGAGCCCGCGTTCCCGGGCCAGGTTGATAGCCTGCTGCGTCGGCAGCACGCCCAGCTGGTTTTTCTCCTCGTCGATGACCCGAATTTCCTTGGCCGGGATCAGTTCGTTGATCCTATGGGCCTTGGCCTTGTTGACGACAGGATGGAAAGCATGTCTCTTGAAAATGTGTGTCCTCCTCTAAAAAATCGTATCGAGAGTTTTATGGGCGTCGAATCCCTGGACCTTCTCGATGAAACCGGCCACCTCGACCTCCCCCTTGTCGCCATGGCCGTGCACGCGGAGGGAAGCGGTCCGGCGCTCGACCTCCTTGTCGCCGACGACGAGGAGCAGCGGGACCTTCTGAACTTCCGCCTCACGGATCTTCTTGCCGATCTTCTCGCGGCTTCCGTCCACGGCCGACCGCAGTCCCGCGGCCTTGAACATCGCGTCGAGCTCCAGGGCGTAGGCCTCGTGCCTATCCGCGATGGGGAGGATGACGACCTGGACGGGAGCCAGCCAGACGGGAAAGCTCCCTTTGTAGTGCTCGATGAGGATTCCGAAAAAGCGCTCTAGAGAGCCGAGCAGCGCGCGGTGGACCATGTAGGGCCGGTGGGCCTGCCCGTCCTCGCCGATGTAGGTCATGTCGAACCGCTCGGACATGTTGAAGTCGAACTGGATGGTCGTGCACTGCCAGAAGCGGCCGATGGCGTCCTTGACCTTGATGTCGATCTTGGGCCCGTAGAAGACGGCCTCCCCTTCCATCCGCTCGTAGGGGAGGCGCCTCGCCTCCAGCGCCTTGACGAGCGAGGCTTCGGCCTGCCGCCACATGTCTTCACTGCCGGCGTACTTGGACGGGTTCCGGGGGTCGCGGACCGAAAGCTCGATCTTATTGTCCGGAAAACCGAAGGCGGCGAGGATGCTGATCGAAAAATCCAGGACCCGCAGGATCTCGTCGTCGATCTGCCGGGGCGTGCAGATGATGTGAGCGTCGTCCTGGGTGAACCCGCGGACTCGCAGCAGGCCGTGGAGGACGCCGCTCCGTTCGTAGCGGTAGACGGTGCCGAGCTCGGCCCAGCGCAGCGGGAGATCCCTGTAGGACCGCCCCCGCGATTTATAGATCAAGATATGGAACGGGCAGTTCATCGGCTTCAGATAGTAATTCTGCTCGTCGATCTCCATCGGGGAGTACATGCTGTCCTTATAGAACCCGAGATGGCCCGATGTCTGCCACAAGGTCTCCCGGCCGATGTGCGGGGTATAAAGGATGTCGTATCCTCCGGCCCAGTGACGCTCGCGCCAGTACTGCTCGATCACGGCCCTGATCCGGGCGCCCTTGGGATGCCAGAGGGTCAGGCCGCCGCCGACCTCGTCGGCAAAGCTGAAGAGGTCGAGCTCCGGCCCGAGCTTGCGGTGGTCCCGTTTCTTGGCCTCTTCGATGAAGGCCAGGTAGTCGTCGAGCTCTTTTTTGGTGAAGAAGACGGTCCCGTAGATCCGCTGAAGCTGCTGGCCTTTCTCGTCGCCCTTCCAGTAGGCGCCCGAGACCGACAGGAGCTTGATGTTTTGAAGGACGCCGGTCGAGGCCACGTGGGGGCCGAGACAGAAATCGACGAAGCTCCCCTGCCGGTAGCAGGTGACCTGCGCGTCGCCTTTCTCCCGGATGAGCTCGACCTTGAGGGTCTGGCCCATTTTCTGGAAGAGCTCGATGGCCTCATCCTTGGTCAGGACGAGCCGCTCGACCGGGATGTCTTCCCGGGCGAGCGTCTTCATTCTTTCTTCGATGGCCGCCAGGTCTTCCGGGGTGAACGGGGTCTCCCTCAGGAAGTCATAGTAAAACCCGTTCTCGACGGCCGGCCCGATCCCGGTCCGGGTCTCCGGATAGAGGTCGAGGACCGCCTGGGCCAGAAGGTGGGAAGCGCTGTGACGAAGCACTTCGAGGGCTTCGGGGTTCCCGGCGCCGACCAGGGACACCTCGACGTCCCTTTCGATCGGCGCCTTCAGGTCGCAGAGGACGCCGTCCACGCGGGCCACGACGGGCTTGCCGGCTTTACCGGGCTTTCCCACCGCGGGCAAAAGGTCCAAGACGCACGCCCCCCTCTCCGACGGGTACACAGAATCCTCGATTCTAATCTTGATCTTTCCGCTCATTCTCGACAACCGTTATGGTTCACAAGGGCAGGCGCTTCAAATCCGGCCCATCCCAGGGCCTCTTGAATACTGACCGCGTGAATCAACTGGTAGGCGCGGAGGGGATTGAACCCACGGCCTCTTCCGTGTCAGGGAAGCGCTCTCCCACTGAGCTACGCGCCTAAACTTCGCTTTTTAAAGCCTTTATATATTAAGGAATTCGGGCGGGGCTGTCAATCCCCTTCGCGGGATTCCAGGGACTCACGTCCGTGGAGCTTCAGGACTTCGGAACGACCCCGGGACGCCCCCCGGAGACGAAGAAAACGGCCCCGGCCTCCGGAAAGGTGTTGGCCGGGAGGCCTGGATCGCATATAATTCAAAAGAAGGGAACTCTCCGGTGATCGGCGTCCTCTCCGACTCCCACGACAATCTGGTGATGATCCGCCGGGCCGTCGTTCTGTTCAACGACATGGGCTGCGATCTTGTGGTCCACGCCGGGGACGTCGTCGCCCCCTTCGCGGCGGCGGAGCTCCGGAACCTCCGCTGCCCGGTCAAGGCCGTCTTCGGCAACTGCGACGGAGAGAAAGCCGGCCTGGTCCGGACATTCGAGGGAATGGGCGAAATCCGGGACGAGCCCCTTGCCTTTTCCCACGCCGGGCTCAGGTTCGTGGTGAGCCATCTGGACGGTTCGGTTCCCAAGTACATCGCCTCGATTCCCTGTGACGTTCTGGTGTTCGGGCACACCCACAAGGCCCTCTCTGAACATAAGGACGGCGTCCTCCTCATCAACCCGGGCGAAGCGGGCGGATGGCTGCACGGGAAGGGCACCGTGGCCCTCTTCGACCCTACGAATATGTCCGTCGACATCATCCCCCTCTAATAAAGGAGAAATCCGAAGCATGCCCCACCCCGTCAACCGGCGCCAGATGCCCTCATGGCAGCGAGCCCGCCGCCCGCTCCCCTCGCTCCCTCGACCCTCCGGGTTTGCCAAGAAAAGCCCCGGCCGCAAAATAACGCCCCCGCCCAAGCGCACGCCTTAAGATCAAAAAACTGTTTTTCCGGGGCACTGCCGAGGCTACGAGCAGGAACGGGTGGCCCGGCGGTGCTCCCCGACGGACGAGCAGGGGGGGACTAATAATCCGCTCCAAAGGCTCGGGGGGGATGGGTGGAGCCGGGACCGCGAAAGGGCGGTACCGAGGCCGCCCGAAAGACCCCGTTGCGGAGGGGGGACCGGCAGGGAGCGGATTCTGAGAAGCGACCAGCAGAAGTGCGGCGGATCGGCTCGGAGCCGCACTTCTGGTAAGTATCTGAAACGAATCTTAGGTTTTGTACCGCGGATTCGCCTCCCATCCGACGGGGGGAACCGACGAAACTGGTTCCCGGGGTGCGGGGGATAAGGGCGGCTTCGGTGCCGTCCTGAGCAGGATACCCCCCGGGACAAAACCTGGCCGGGGCGGGTCTTTTCCATATTTGCATTAAGGGACTCATTGTAATATACTTGCTTCCTTCTTCCTGACAATTGAATCTGAGGAAATGTCGGTTGGGGAAGTTTTTCTATTTTGGATAAGAAAGGAGAAACGGCCGTGAAAAAAGTCATCATCATGGGGGCCGCCGGACGCGACTTCCACAATTTCAACACCTATTTCCGCGACAATCCCGATTACAGGGTGGTCGCCTTCACCGCGACCCAGATCCCGGACATCGAGGGCCGGAAATACCCCGCCGCCCTGGCCGGGAAGCTCTACCCCAGGGGCATCCCGATCTACGCCGAGTCCGAGCTCGACGCGCTGATCGCCAAATACAAAGTCGACGACGTCCACTTCGCCTACAGCGACGTTTCGCACGAGTACGTCATGAACAAGGCCTCCCAG
Source organism: Candidatus Aminicenantales bacterium (assembly GCA_049513915.1). GTDB lineage: Bacteria > Acidobacteriota > Aminicenantia > Aminicenantales > Saccharicenantaceae > DATKJS01. The sequence continues at coordinate 56,136 of JBEKVN010000004.1, forward strand.
GTCATGGCCGCGGGCGCGAACTTCGTCTTGCTCGGCCCCTGCGACACGATGGTCAAGAGCAGGCGGCCGGTCGTTTCCGTCTGTGCGGTGCGGACCGGCTCCGGCAAGAGCCAGACCAGCCGCAAGGTGGCCACGATCCTCAAAGAGAAGGGCCGCAAGGTCGCGGTCATCCGCCACCCCATGCCCTACGGCGACCTCGTCAAGCAGAAGGTCCAGCGCTTCGCGACCTACGCCGACCTCGACAAGCATGAGTGCACGATCGAGGAGCGGGAGGAGTATGAGCCCCACATCGACCGGGGCATCATCGTCTACGCCGGGGTCGATTACGAGGCCATCCTCCGCCAGGCCGAGAAAGAGGCCGACGTCATCCTTTGGGATGGCGGCAACAACGACTTCTCCTTCTACAAGTCCGACCTCGAGATCGTCGTGGCCGACCCCCACCGGGCGGGCCACGAGCTCCGTTACCACCCCGGCGAGACGAACTTCCGCCGCGCCCAGGTCATCGTCATCAACAAGATGGACACGGCCACGAAAGAGGGCATCGACCTCGTCCTGGCCGATATCAAAAAAGTCAACCCCAAGGCCGTCGTCATCCGGGCCAACTCGCCGACGATCGTCAGCGACGGCAGCCGGATCACCGGCAAGCGCGTTCTGGTCATCGAGGACGGCCCGACCTTGACCCACGGCGGCATGCGTTACGGGGCCGGCATCGTGGCCGCCCAGAAGTACGGCGCGGCCGAGATCATCGACCCCCGGCCCTACGCCGTGGGCAGCATCAAGAAGACCTTCGAGAAGTACAATCACCTCGACAAGGTCCTGCCGGCCATGGGATACGGCGACAAACAGTGCAGCGACTTGGCCGCGACCATCGAGAGAATCCCCTGCGACCTCGTCGTCAGCGCGACGCCGATCGACATCACCCGGGTCATCAAGGTGAGCAAGCCCATCCTCCGCGTCGGCTACGAGCTCGAGGAGATCGGCTCCCCGACACTCAAGGACGTGCTCAAGAAGTTCTGAGCCCTTGATGAAACCGAAAGTCGCCCTCATCGCCTTCGGCGGCAACGCGCTGCTCCCCGATAACCAGAGGGGTCTGCAGGACGAGCAGATGCGCAACGCCCAAAAGGCGGCCGAGCTCATGGTCCACATCGTCCGCAAGGGCTATGAGCTCATCGTGGTCCACGGGAACGGGCCCCAGGTCGGCAACCTCCTCATCCAGATGGAGGAGGCCGAGACCAAGATCCCGCCGTACACGCTCGACGTCTGCGACGCCATGACCGAGGGCAGCATGGGCTTCATGCTCGAGCGGGCGATCACGAACGAGCTCCGGCGCCGCTCCCTCGACAAGGAAGTGGCGTCGCTCGTCACCCAAGTCGTCGTGGACGGGAACGACCCCGCTTTCGCCAAACCGACCAAGCCCGTCGGGCCGTTCTACTCCAAGTCCCGGGCCCAGATGCTGGCCCGGGAAAAGAAATGGGCCATGGTCGAGGACGCGGGCCGCGGCTACCGCAAAGTCGTCCCCTCGCCCAGGCCGATCGACGTCGTCCCCAAATGGGTCATCCGGGACCTCGTCCACGCCGGGCGGGTCGTCGTCGCCGCCGGGGGCGGCGGGATCCCCGTCGTCATCAACAGCCGGGGGCTTTTCGAGGGCGTCGAGGCCGTCATCGACAAGGATTACGCCGCGAGCCTGCTCGCCCGCGAGGTCGGCGTGGACCTTTTCATCATCCTGACGGCCATCGAGCGCGTCTACATCAATTTCGGCAAGCCCGACCAGCGCGAGGTCCCCGTCCTGACGGTCGAGGAAGCCAAAAAGCATCTGGCCGAAGGCCAATTCCCGGCGGGGTCCATGGGGCCCAAGATCCGGGCGGCCGTCGAGTACATCGAGGCCGGCGGCCGGGAGGTCCTCATCACCAAGGACACCCATCTCAAGGCCGCCCTGCTCAACCGCTCGGGGACCCGGATTATCGCTTCAGCATAGGAGGAGCCCAATGGAGAAAGATTTCCTGTCGATCCACGACCTGAGCCTTTACGAGTTCAGCCAGATGCTCGACCTCGCGGCCGAGATGAAGAAGCGACCCGAGAGACACCACAAGGACCTCGAGCACAAGATCCTGGCCATGATCTTCCAAAAGCCCTCCTTGAGAACGCGGATGACCTTCGAAGCGGGCATGCTTCAGCTCGGCGGCGAGGCCATCTACCTGGCCCCCTCGGACATCCAGATGGGGAGCCGGGAAGGCGCGTACGACATCGGGAAAAACCTCGAGCGCTGGGTCGACGGGATCATGATCCGGACGTTCGGCCACCAGATCGCGGTGGACCTGGCCCAAAGCACCCGGATCCCCGTCATCAACGCGTTGACCGACCTCTCCCACCCCTGCCAGGGCATGGCCGACTTCTTCACCCTCCGGGAGCATAAAGGCGGCCTGGCGGGCCTGAAGCTCACCTATCTCGGGGACGGGAACAACGTCTGCCACAGCCTGCTCCTGGCCGCAGCCCGGGCCGGCACGAAGATGGCCGTGGGGACGCCGGCCGGCTATGAGCCGAACGCGAAGATCGTCCAAATGGCGAGGGAAGACGGGAAGGAGACAGGATTCGAGGTCAAGCTCACCAACGACCCGGCGGAAGCCGCGAGCGGCGCCGACGCCGTCTACACCGACGTCTGGGCTTCGATGGGCCAGGAGTCGGAAAAGGAAAAGAGGGCTGCGATTTTCGCTCCCTACCAAGTCAACGCCCGGCTCATGTCCCACGCCAAGAGGGACGCGGTCTTCATGCATTGCCTGCCCGCGCACCGGGGCGATGAGGTCACGGACGAGGTCATCGACTCCCCGAACTCCATCGTCTACGATCAGGCCGAGAACCGTCTGCACGTTCAGAAGGTCATTCTCACCCTTCTCATGGGGAAGAAAAGCAAAAAATGAACAGCGAAATCAACAATCTCACCACGGTGACGGCGGACGACATCGCCCTCGTCGAGCGCGAGCTCGCGGCGACATCGCATCCTCAGCCCGTCAAGGCCATGACCCAGAAGCTCGCGTTTGAGAAGACCGCCAGCCAGCGGATGCAGGACGTTAAAAAATACGACCCGAATTGCCCCTACGAGGTGGGAGACTTCATCTACAAGGACTACGATGAGCCCTTGACCGTCGGCAGCAAGACCGTCGAGCACTTCCAGGGCGCCATCATCCTGAAAGTGGTCGCCAGGACCTTTTACAAGCACTTCAACTGCGAGATGCTCGAAGTCGATTATCCCGGCGGCGGGGTCTTCCGGAAGTACGTCGATTACATGAAGAAGACCAGGACGCAGGTCCTTCTTCCCTCCAACGTCGACGGCAGGAACCAGGCCCCGGAACTGATCGCCAAGAGCGACGACCCCCGGCTGACCGAGCTCCCCATGACGGAACGGGACCTCAAGACGCTCGAGAAGCATCTCCGCTCCGAGCTCGCCAAGAACCCGAAATTTTTCGGCTGGGGCGATTTCTGGCAGCTCGCCGCGAAGCGGGTCGAGATCGCCGAGGACCGGGTCAAGGAGATCGAAAACGAGTTTGTGACGACCTTGCGTTCCGCCGCCACCGAAGAGCTGGTCCGGAAGTACTTCGGGCTGGAGGCCTCGAGCGACCTCTTCGAGCTCACCTGCCTGAGCCTCAACGTCCTTCTCGAGAAAAAGTACAAGAAGGAGTTCATCCTCCTGGCCGAGGCCGGCTGGGGCAAGTGGCATCTCAAGAGGATCCTCAACTCCCTGCCGGAGAAGCTTCCGCTCGTAGCCCCGATGGCCGCCCTCCCGGAAATCGAGGAGGTCGAGAAGCCGGAGATGAGCATCGTCCAGACGTTCCCGATCAAGGTCTACCTCACGTGGAGAGAGATCCTGTCGGGAGGCCTTAAGGTCCCCCGGAGCCTGGGGAAAGAGCTCTCCCATGCCCGGGAGTTCACGTTCACGGATACCGAGGACAACAAAACCTACACGCTGTACTACTATCCGGCCGCCAATTATTTCCTGGGCCTCAGGGATTTCTATGCGCAGGCCAACATCCCCCAGGGAACGAGCGTGACCCTGGAAAAAACCGGGCCCAACACGTTCGATTTCTGGATCAAGAAGTCCAAGAAGAAAATCTCCGTGCCCCGCCTGGCCTATGATACCGAAAAAGACCGGTTCCTGGACACGGGCGAGGAGGGCTACTCCTTCGCCGAGCCCAACAAGATCATTTACATCGAGCGCGAAACCCTGGCCAAAATCCTGCCTCTCTACGAGCAGCGGGAGAACCTGGACCTCCGGGAGCTCCTCGTGCTCGTTTTCAAGAACCCGGCCCTGGGGGGGCCTTCGCATTCCCTTCATTTCCTGAGGGCTTACCATCTCATCGATCTCCTCCGCCAGACCACCCAGGAAGACGTGGAGATGGTCCTCCTCAACACGTCGGATTTCTCCAAGTCCGACAAGAAAAAGGGGCTGTTCTACTACCAGGAGCCTTACGTCCCGAAGGAGGAAGCGCCCATCGGGTTCCCGGTCGAGGAGCCAACCATCGGCCCCCTGGACGGAGAGCTGCCGGGCGAGGAAGAGCTTCCCGGGGAGATCGGATTCGAGGCCGGCCCGCAGGAAATCGCACAAGCCGAACTCGACGCCGCGGCCGCTAAAACCGCCACGACGGAGAAGGCCAAGGCCCCGGCCGCCGCGCCCGCCGCCAAGAAGGAAAAGCCTTTCAAGAAGAAGAAACCGAAGGCCGAGGGGGAAAAAACGCCGAGGCCGAAGAAAAGCGAGCGGCGCGTCATCGAGGAGAAGATCGAAGAAGAAGAATCTGTCGCCGAGGCCCTGTCCGCCATCAAGGAAAAAGAGGAGGAGGGCGTCGAGACAAGGGCCCGCGAGAAGAAAGAGGAGTTCAAGCCCGTCTCCAAGGAAGAGCCCAAGTTCGGCATCTTCGCCGACCTCCTCAAGACGGCCCTCAAGAAGAAGGACGACAAGAAGCCGGACGCCGAGGCGGAACCGGAAAAGAAGGAGTAGCGGTCCGCCGGAGAGCGCTTCAGAGCTGGAAGCGGTACGAGAACTTCACCAGGAAGACGTTCTCGGGATGGATGTCGAAGAGCCGGCCCAGGTCGCGTCCGAAGGAAAAATCCCCCTCGGAAGATTCGCCCGTGCGGCCCTGGGACTAGACCAGATAGAGCGCGGAACCCGGTATGAGCGAGAGGCTGAGGGCCCGGCTATTTCAGAATATCGCGGACGGCGCCCTTGCGCCGCGTGACCCCCATCTCGTCCAGGAGCTCGAGGAGGGGGATCGCGTACTTCCGGCTCAGCCCCGTCAAGGCCTTGAAATCGGCCACGGTCAGCTCCCTCCGTCCGGTCGCCCTGATCTTGGTCACGACGTCGTCGAGCCAGCGGGAATGGAGGATGAACCCGTCCCGGCCTTCGACGATCTTTTTTCTCTCCGCGAGGACGGCCACGAGGGACCGGAGCTTCGCCGGGCTGAGGTGGAATTTTTTCCTGACCTCGTCGAGCGTCGCCTGGCCGAATTCCCCCTTAAGAAACATGGTCTCCATCTCGCCGACCGTCTTCTCGTCGGCCGCCGAGAGGGGCGCCCGGAAATCGACGATCGCGGCCAGCCCGCCGTCGAGCGACACCCGGCCTTCCTTGACCAGCGTACGGACCGCAAGCTGCAGGATAGCGGGGGCGACATCGAATCGTTTTTCGATCCTTTCGGCGGGCGCCCCGCGCTGGCCGGGATGCTTTTTGTGGTACTGGGAAAGGTACGCAGCGAGCCTCCGCCGGAGGAAATCCAGGCTGTCCTGGAGGACCAGGAACAGCGGCGCAAAGGACATAATCCGGACCTTTCCCTCTTCCTCGAGCCCGCGGGCCACGGCTTCGGCCCGGGCGGGGTTGAGGCGCGAAAAGCGCGTGATGTCCTCGGCCCGGAGGCCGCCGATCCCCCGGACTTCCGCGAGCGCCAGGACCATGTCCCGTTCGCCGAGCGAAAGTCGCTCCAGAAGGTCCTTCCTCCGCGCGGGCTTGACGTCGTCCGACGACGGCGCCGACGGGAAGAGGGCGACACCGCCGCCCAGCGGTTTGCCGTCCGCGGAGTGGACCAAGAAGGCGTCCTTCCACAAGACCTCCACGGAGCGCTCAGGGGTGACCAGGGCGTAGAACCCGGCCTTCCTCGGGATTTTATAGGGGACGACCGCGGCCGGAACCGTGTGCCCCGCGAAAACGAGGGACACGCGGCCGGCTCCCCCCATCTCTTTCGCGGGGAAATCCAGAGCGGCGTCGAAGGCGTTCATGGTCATCGCGGCGGCTCTTCCGTTTCCGCGTCCGGGGCCGGGGCCAGGCCCATCCGCTGCAGGACGGGGTCGCAGGACACAAGGATTACACGAATCCGGTCCCCCAAGTCAAACAGTTTCCGCCGCCGCCCGCCCCGCGCGGACCGGCCGCCCGCCTTCCGGCCCGAGTCGCCGTCGAGGTCCCGGAAGGGCAGAAGCCCGTCGACAAAATAATCGTCGAGCTCGACCACGAGGCCGGCCTTGGTGACGTCGACGACGACGCCCGTGAATTCGTCGCCCAGCCGTTCTTTGAGAAGCCGGAAGATCCGCCATTCGAGGAGGGCCTTCTCGGCCTCGTCGGCGTTCCGCTCCCGCTCGCTCGAATGCCGCGCGACGCCGTCCAGGTCCACGGGTAGGCTTTCTCCCGTGGCCAGGACGGACTTCAGGATGCGGTGGACGGCGAGGTCCGGGTAGCGCCGGATCGGCGACGTAAAATGAGTGTAATCCGTCTTGGCCAGGCCGTAGTGCCCGACGTTCTCGGGCGAATAAACGGCCAGTTTCATGGCCCGCAGGACCTGGATGCTGACGAATTTTTCCTCGGGCCGGCCCTCCGCTTTCAGGAGGACCCGGTCCAGGTCCCTCGAGCGGATTTTTCCGGGCTCGGGCAGGGCATACCCGAAGCGCAGGAGGATCTCCCGCAGCTTCTCGAGGTCGGCCACGGCGGGGACGGGGTGGACCCTGTAGATGGACGGGATCTCCCTCGCGGTCAGGAAAGAGGCCACGGCGACATTCGCGGCGACCATGAACTCCTCGATCAGGCGGTGGGCTTCGTTGCGCTCGGCGGCCGCGACGGCCATGAGCTTGCCTTCTTCATAGATGAGCTCGGGCTCGACCAGGTCGAAATCCAGGCTCCCCTCTTCGACCCGCCTGGCGCGCAGGGTCCGGGCCAAGTCCCTCATGAGCAGGAAATCGCCGACGAGCGGGGCGTATCGCCGGCACTCGGCCTCGTCCCCCTCCAGGACTTTGAAGACCGAGGTGTAGGTCATGCGCTCGACGGTCCGGATGACGGACGGCGCGAACTCGCTGCTCAGGACGCGCCCTTCGCCGTCGATTTCCATGAGCGCGGAGACCGTGAGCCTCGGGACGGCCGGCCGCAGGCTGCAGAGATCGTTCGAGAGCTTTTCGGGGATCATCGGCAGGGTGAGGTCCGGGAAATAAACGCTCGTCGCCCGCTCCAGGGCCTCCGTGTCCAGCGCCGTCCCGGGCTTGACGTAATGAGAGACGTCGGCGATGTGGACGCCGAGCAGGAACCGCCCGCCGTCGAGACGGCGGACGCTCACGGCGTCATCGAAATCCTGGGCCTTCTCGCCGTCGATCGTCACGGTAGGCCAGTCCCGGAAGTCCCGCCGCCCCTCGAAATCCGGCGGCGCGAGCGCGCCCGGGATCCGGCCGGTCTCGAGGAGGGTCTCGTCCGAAAACCCGACGGCGAGGCCATAGCGCCGGATGATCACCTGTGTGTCCACGCCGGGGTCCTCGGGCCGTCCGTAAACCCTGGAAACGGCCAGGGATTTCCGGTCGGCCTCGATGACCATCCCCGGCTCGGGGGCGGGCTTTCCCTTGGCACGGAGCGGGATGTCCGCCGGCGAGGGGGAATCGAAGGCCTGGATGAAAGGGGCGCCGTTCTGTTCCTTGTAGAGTCCCAGGATGGTCTTCCGTTCGCGCTCGAGGATCCTGACGACCTTGCCTTCCGGCTTGCCGAACCGGCCGGATTCCTTGACCAGGACTTCGACCTCGTCGCCCTGAAGGACGCCCTCCGCAAACCTGGCCGGGATGAAAATATCCTCGCCGCCTGCCTGAGGCGTGACAAATCCGAATCCGCGCCGTGAGGTCACGAACCGGCCGCGGACAACGCCTGTCTTGGGCGAGAGGACGTACCGGCTCTTGGGCGAGCGCACGAGCCGCGCTCCCTCGAGCTCCCTCAGGTCTTCGAGAAGTTTGGCGCGCTCCCGCCGCTTGACATCGAGCTCGGACTGGATGCTTCCGAGCGTCAGCCCTTCGCGGTGCCTCTGGAGGAGGGCCAGGATTTTGCTGCGGAGGTTGGGCTTGCTCATGGCTTAATAGTAGAAAAGAGAAACATGAGGGACCTTCTGCTTCTGCCGGGCTGATTTGATGAGCCGCGTCCTGACGGCAGCCCCGCCCTCGGCGCGGTCCAGGCCGGCGAGGTCCGCGGCCATCTGCCGCTTCAGGGCGTCGCGCTCGGAGGCGGGTACGCGGCCCCACAGGACCGCGTCCACTTGGTCATCGACCTTTTCCAGGGCTTCTTCGTCCGGGGCCGCCTCGGCCAAAAGGCCGCAGGCGGCCTCCAAGAGAGGCCGAAGCTCCAGGTCTCCGGGCGGCAGGCTCCGAAGGCAGCGGGCGATCTCCTTCAGGGCCTTGTTCACTTTGGCCGAGCGTGGTGCCGGAGGCTTCCTCCGGCCGGCGGCCCGGTCCGCGTGCTGGGCCAGGGCCTTCCGGACTTGGGAGTCGCAGAACGAAAGAGACAGGCCCTTCGTCCCCCGGGACCGGTCGCGGATCCCGTCGAAGGCGCGGCCGATGCCCTCCATTACGACCCCCAGCGGGACGCCGTTCTTCTCCCACTCGGCGATGACGGCCACGTCCCGCGCCGAGAGCAGGAACGGGGCCCCGCGCCGGCGGAGGAATTCCCGGGCGATGGCCTGATAGTATTCGTTCTGCGCCTGTTCGGTCATATCGTCCCGGCCGGCCTTCAGGCGTCCCGGTTCCTGTCGTAGATGATCCGCAGACCCTCGAGGACGAGGTCCGGCTCGTAGACGTCGATGGCCGGGACCTCCGGCGTGATCTGACCGCCGAAGCCGCCGGTCGCGACGACGGTGGCGTTCTTTCCGATCTCCTTCCGGACCTCGTTGATCGTGTTCGTGACGAGGCCGATGTATCCGAAATAGAGTCCGGACTGCATGCTGGCCACGGTCGTCCGGCCGATGGCCCGCTTGGGCTTCTTGATTTCGATCCTCGGCAGGCGCGCCGTCTTGAGGTAGAGGGCCTCGGCCGAGATCTGGATGCCCGGCGCGATGGCCCCGCCGAGGTATTCGCCCTTGGCCGAAATGGCGTCGAACGTGGTGGCCGTGCCGAAGTCCACGACGATCGCCGGACCGCCGTGTTTTTCGAAGGCCGCGACGGCCGCGACGATCCGGTCGGCGCCGACTTCGAGCGGGTTCTCATAGAGGATGGGCATCCCCGTCTTGAGGCCGGGGCCGACGACGAGAGCGTCCAGACCGAAGAAATCCCGGCACACGTCCTGGATGACCGGGGTCAGCGGCGGGACGACGCTCGAAATGATGGCCGCCTCGATTTTCTTCGGATGCAGGGCCGCGGCCTGGAAGAGGTTGAGCAGGATGGCCCCGTACTCATCGCCCGTCTTGTCGCGGTCCGTCTTGATCTTCCAGCCCTTGACGAGCTTCGGGCCGCGGAACAGCCCGATGGCCACCGTCGTGTTGCCGATATCGAAAGCCAGAAGCATCGGTCCTCCTTATCACTCCCAGTCGAGGGCCTGGATGTCCTCGAACGAAAAGGACTCCGGCCCGGCGAGCCCTTGGAGCCGCAGCCGGCCCTCCGGCGTCAGGCCCAGGAATACCCCGCCGCTTTCCCCTTCGGCCGTCGTCACGCGCACGCGCGCCCCGGGGGCAAAGGCCATCCGCGCCTCATAGCCCCGGATGATTTGTTCCTTCTCTCCCCGGATGACCGAATTATACCAGGAGTCGAGGGTCCGGCATAGCCGGACGAGAAGGTCATCACGGTCCACGGGTCTGCCCGTGATCAGGCGGATGGACGTGGCGATTCTCACGAGGTCGCACGGGAAATCGGCCGCTTCATGATTGACGTTGATGCCGATCCCGACGATCGCGTAGCCCGGCGTCCCGGGCCGGAAAAGCCCCTCGGTCAGGATGCCGCCGAGCTTTTTCCGTTCATGAACGAGGTCATTGGGCCACTTGAGCCGGGCCTCGACGCCGGCGGACTCGAGGACTGCCTCAGCGGCAGCCAGGCCCGCCGCAAGCGGCAGGAGGGAGAATGGGGTCCCGGCTTCGGCCGGTTTCTCCCACCGGAGAATGATCGAGGCGTAGAGCCCGCGGCCGCGCGGCGAATGCCAGCTTCTCCCTTTCGTGCCGCGGCCGCGCGTCTGTTCGTCCGCGACCACGACCGTTCCGTGGGCGGCGCCGTCCCGGACGAGATCGCGCGCCGTGTCATTCGTCGAGGGCACGCTCTCGAAGCGGTGGATGATCGTCCCCAGTGTCATGGTTCCACGCCAGACGCGAAAACGCGCCCCCGGCTCAGGCCGCCGGCGGAAGATAGGACAGATTTTTCTGGATTTTGTCCCGCCGGTCCTTGAGCCTGTCGAGCCGGGTCCTGTTCTCGTCGACGACGGCCGCCGGGGCCTTGGCGACGAAATCGGCGTTTCCGAGCTTCCGTTCGACCTTGGCGATGTCGGCCAGGATTTTCTGAAGCTCCTTTTCGAGCCGCTCCTTCTCCTGGGCCAGGTCGGCCGTTTCCTCGAGGGGGATGGCCAGCTCGAAGGGGCCGGCGACGCCTTTCAGGACCCGCTTCCCGGCCGGAAAGACGGACGCGAACTCGAGTTTCGAAACGCCGGCCAGCGCCTGGAGCGAAGAGGCCTGGCCCGTGAGGGATCGCGTTTCCTCTCCGTCGGACGATTTGACCCAAAGCTCGAGCTTTTCCTTCGGCGGGATCTTGTTCTCGGTCCGGATCTTGCGGACCTCGGCGACGGCCTCCTGGAGGAGGGCCATCGTTTTTTCGGAACCCGCGTCCCGCCAATCTTCGCGGACCTCGGGGAACGGGGCGACGCAGATGGACCGGCCGGCGCCGGGCAGGTGCTGCCAGATCTCCTCGGTAATGAACGGCATGAACGGATGGAGGAGCCGCAGGATCCGGTCAAGGGTGTCGGCCAGGACGGCTTCCGTCGTCTTGTTCCCCTCCCGCATCCCGACTTTGGCCAGCTCGAGGTACCAGTCGCAGAACTCGTGCCAGATGAAATGGTAGAGCGAGTCTGCCGCCTCGTAGAATTTATATTCCTCGAGGCTTTGGGTGACGGACGCCGTGATCGCGCCCAGACGGCTCCGGATCCAGCGGTCGGAAAGCGTGAGCTCGCTCTCCTTGACATCGGCCGGCCGGTCGCCGAGGTTCATGAGGACGAAGCGCGAGGCATTCCAGATTTTATTAGCGAAGGCCTGGCAGCCGGCCATCCGCTCCTCGGAGAGGGCCAGGTCCATGCCGGGGACGGCCTGGGCCGCCAGGGTGAAACGCAGGGCGTCGGTCCCATACTTCGCGATCATCTCGAGCGGGTCGATGATGTTACCCTCGGACTTGCTCATCTTCCGGCGCTTCAGGTCCCGGACGAGGCCGTTGATGAAGACGTGACGGAAGGGGATGCGGCCCCGGAACTTGAGGCCCATCATGATCATGCGGGCTACCCAGAAGAAAATGATGTCGAAGCCCGTGGACATGAGGTCCGTCGGGTAGAAGGTCCGCAGGTCGTCGGTCTCCTCCGGCCAGCCGAGGGTCCCGAAGGGCCAGAGGGCTGAGGAGAACCAGGTGTCGAGAACGTCCTCGTCCTGGTCGAGGGGCCCGCCGCACTTTTCGCATTTCTCCGGCGCCTCCATGGCGACCATTGTGTGCCGGCAATCCCGGCAGTACCAGGCCGGAATCCGGTGGCCCCACCAGAGCTGGCGCGAGACGCACCAGTCGTGGATGTTATACATCCATTCGAAGTATGTTTTCGTCCAGTTGGCCGGGATGAACTGGATCTCGCCCGACTCGACGACGCGGATGGCCTCGTCGGCCAGGGGCTTGATGCGGACGAACCACTGCCACGAAAGGTAGGGTTCGATGACCGTCTTGCAGCGGTAGCAGTGGCCGACGGCGTGGTCGTGGTCTTCGATTTTGACGAGCAGCCCGAGCGCGCGCAGTTTCTCGACAACCCTGGCCCGGCACTCGAAGCGGTCGAGCCCCTTGAATTCCGGGCCGGCCGCGTCGGTCATTTTCCCGGAGCCGTCGATGACGATGACCTGCTCCAGGTTGTGGAGCTTGCCGAGCTCAAAGTCCACGGGGTCGTGGGCGGGCGTGACCTTGACCGCGCCCGTCCCGAACTCCCGTTCCACCCGCTCGTCGGTGATGACGGGGATGAGCCGGTTTTGGAGCGGCAGGAGGACCCGCTTTCCGTGGAGGGACTTGAAGCGCTCGTCGTCCGGGTGGACGGCCACGGCCGTGTCCCCGAGCATGGTCTCGGGCCGCGTCGTCGCCACGATGATGGAATCCGGCATCGTGGCGGCGGCCTCGTCCGAGCCTTCGACCGGATACTTGACGTACCAGAGCTTGCCTCGGAGGTCCTTGTGCTCGATCTCGATATCCGAGAGAACGGTCTGACAGCGCGGGCAGCGGTTGACCAGGTAATAGTCGCGGTAAATGAGCCCCTCGTTGTAGAGGGAGACAAAAACCTCCTTGACCGCCCGGGTGAAACCCGGGTCCATCGTGAAGCGTTCCCGGGACCAGTCGAGCGAAGCGCCCAGCTTCTTGAGCTGTCCGGTGATGACCCCGCCGTATTTCGTCTTCCAGTCCCAGGCGATTTTGAGAAACTCCTCGCGGCCGATTTTCTCCCGGGTCAGGCCCTTTTCCGCCAGGCTCTGCTCGACGACGTTGTGGACGGCGATCGAGGCGTGATCCGTGCCCGGCAGCCAGAGGCAGTTATACCCCTGCATGCGCTTCCAGCGGGTGATGATGTCGGGGAGGGTGAAGCACAGGGCGTGGCCCACGTGCAGGATGCCCGTGACGTTCGGCGGCGGGAGGACCATGGAGAACTTGGGCTTGGGGGATTTGGCGTCCGCGACGAAAAGGCCTTCGTCGAGCCAGAATTTCCCCCATTTTTCCTCTACGGGCTTGGGGTCATAAGTTTTGTCGAGTTGACTTTTGTCGTTCATGGGATCACCACGCGAGCTTGGGATTTTCCGGGAGCGTCAGGACGCTTCCTTTTTGTCCCGGCCGTCCCCGGCCATCCATTCCTTGACGTCGGCCAGGACGCGGGCCCGGACCCGCTTTTCGACGTCCTTCTCCGCCCCATGGATTTCCTTCCTGATCCATTCCCGGAGCAGGGAATCCGCGGGCCCCGGGCCTTCCGGGCGGGACGGCTCCGGCCCCGCGGCCGCCGGGGAACCCGGCCCTTCGGGCAAAGAGGCGGGACGGGGGTCGCCCGCCGCCGGGAAAATGGGCTCCTCGGGGAGAGTGGACGGCTCCGTCTTCCGTTCGATGAGGTCCCGGACAACCGCGGCCAGCCGCTCGGAATCGAAGGGCTTCTGGACCATCCCGTCATGGTCCGGGGCCGTTTTCGACGGGTCCGGGGCCTCAAATGTCCCCCTGAGCAGGAGGAGGGGGACGCGCCGGAGGTCCTCCCGGCCGCGGAGAAGCCGGCCGATTTCGAACGGGTCGCGCCCGGGCAAGTTCAGACTGAGGAGGACGGCGTCCGGGCGGACCTCCTCTACCGAATCGAGCAGGGCCGCCCCGTCATCGAAGGGAAACAGACGGAATTCGGGCTCCGGGAAGGCCAGCTGGGCCGCCTTCTGGACCGAAACGCTCGGGTCGGCCACGATAATCTTATACGGCACGTTGATCCTCAAAAATCTTCAGAACTCCAAGAGAATAATCAATTTAATCTACCCTTTTCGTCCCGGGCTGTCAATGCGGGCGGGCCGCCCGGAACCCGGAACGGGAGGCCGGAAAGGCCTGAAGTTCCACGGACTTCCAGCCGGGGGGGGCTCCTGTTGGCTTGAACCCCCGCAGTCATCAAGAGGCTGCCGAGGGCGGCCTCTTGATGGCGTCCGTGGGATCCCGCGAAGGAGGTTGACTCCGGCGATGATACCTATATGATAATGGAATGCTTGGAATGGCAGGCCATGGACACCGAGCCGAAAAATAACATCCTCCGCTCCTGGAAGGAGATCGCCACCCACCTGGGCTACGACGAGCGCACCTGCTACAGGTGGGAACAGAAATACGGGATGCCGGTCCACCGGGCCGAGGCGGGCGCCTCGAAATCGCACGTCGTCGCTTACAAGGACGAGCTCGACCGCTGGTTCCAGGAAACGTTCAGGAATTCCAGCCGCGAGGCCTCTCCCCCCAAAAAAGGAAGCCGCCGGTCCCTGTGGCCGGTCGTGATCGGCCTCCTCCTTGTCGTGCTTGTCGCCGGCTTCCATCTGCTCAAATGGAAGACCTCCCCGGCCGGCCAGCCGGCGGACTTCGCGATCAGGGGGTCGAACCTGATCATCCTTGAGGAGAACGGGAAGGAGCTCTGGCGCCACGACTTCAAGATTGACGGGCTGGCGGATGAGGCATTCTACCGGGTTCACTTCCAGGTCGTCGATTCGGCGGTAACCGGACACCGGCTGCCTTCTCTCGTGATCAGGGACATCAACGGTGACGGCCGGAATGAAGTCTTGTTCGCCGTTCAGAAGCGCGATGACTCGTATGGGGAGCGTGATCTTTATTGCTTTAACAGCTCGGGGACGGAGATCTGGCATTTCAAGGCCGGAAAAGAAATGGTCTTCGGCGGGCGGACTTTTTCGGCCGACTACCGGATCTACGGTTTCAGCCTGCATGATATCAACGGGGACGCGCGGCAGGAAACCGTCGTCATCTCCTACCATTACCCCCAGTGGCCGTGCCAGCTGGTCGTCCTCGATTCGAGGGGCAAGACAATCGGGGATTTCTGGAATTCCGGTTATTTGACTGATATCTACTACCAAGACTTAGACGGCGACGGCCGTGAAGAGATGATCGTCGCGGGTGTCAACAACCAGTATGGAGGAGCCCTGATCATCTTCGACCCTGCGCGGATCGACGGTTGTTCGCCGCAGAGCGGCGAGTTTAAATCCGAAACCCTGCCCGCCGGATCGGAAAAATATTATATCCGGACGCCCCGGACGGACGTCAGCCTGGCGCTGGGCGACATCGTCGAGGGGATCCGCAATATCTGGGTCACCAGCAGCAGGCGTCTTGAGGCGAACACTTTCTACAATCTGACCTACGAGTTTGATTTCGGCCTCCGCTGCCTGAATACGGACTGGGGGCACGGTTTCATGAAGGAGCACAACGAGCTCGCCGCAGCAGGGAAAATCCACAGCACGCTCGACGAGTTTTATCGAATAACGATAAAGAACGGAATCCGCTACTGGGACGGTCGGGCCTGGGTCGCCGAACCGACGCCGGTTCTCAGAAATTCCAGCTCCAAATAATAGACCGGCAGGCGCCGCCGGACACTGGCTCCGCTCTTGAGATCAGCCGCAATCCGGGCGCCGCACTTGGCAAGACGGTCAATCCCCTTCGCGGGATCCCACGGACGCCATCAAGAGGCCGCCCTCGGCAGCCTCTTGATGACTGCGGGGGTTCAAGCCAACAGGCCCCCCGGCTGTAGGTCCGCGGAGCTTCAGTAATCCACGGAAACAGAATTCTCGCCTAGAAGCGCCTCGATCTTCTTGATGAGGTCCTCGGTCGGCGCGACATGATGGACCTCGGCGCTCCGGGCCACGACCCGATAAGCGTGGGGCGTTTCGAGTTCGAAATAGACGGGGCATTTTCCCTCGTGGGTGTCGAGGATCGCCTTGAGCTCGGCCAGGGTCGCCTCCTCGAGGCCCGGCAGGAAGATCCTGACCACGACCCGCTTGGCCTGGGTCTCGAAGGCATCGGCGAGCGGCATGGCCTGGTTGAGGCTGATCCGGCGGCTCTCGCCCTCGCCCAGGTACTTGCCCTTGACCAGGACGAGCTGGCCTTCCCGGAGGTAGGCCCCGTGCTTGCTGAAGGCGTCGGGAAAGGCCACGACCTCGATCCTCCCGGTCATGTCCTCCAGGACGAACGTGGCCATCCGCTCGTCTTTCTTCGTCCGGAGCTGTTTGATCGTGGCGATGACGCCGGCGACACGGATCTCCTTGTTGAAGTCGCGGTCGTCGTCGAGTTCGCCCAGGCTGTGCGAAACGAGCTTGCGGAGCCGGTCCTTGTACTGGGCCAGCGGGTGCCCCGTGATGTAAAAGCCCAAGGCGTCCATTTCGTAGGACAGGAAATGGGACTCGTCCCACTCCCTCATCTCCTGGACCTCCTGGGGGACGGGCGGAAGCTCGACGGCGCTGCCTCCGAAAAGGAGGTTCTGCCGGGCCACCTTGGCCTTCTGGACATCATGGCCGAAATCAATCATCCGGTCGAGCATGTGGAAGCACTGGGACCGCTTCCAGCCCAGGGAATCGAAAGCGCCCGCCTTGATCAGGCTCTCGACCGCCTTCCGGTTGAGGACTTTCGAATCGTGGTCCTCAAAAAGACTGAACGGCGAGGTGAAGCCGCCGATCTTCTTCCGGACGCCCAGCAGCTCCTCGACCGCCGCCTGGCCGACGTTCTTGACCGCCGCCAGGCCGAAGCGGAGGTTCCCGTCCTCGACCGTAAAGGGGAAATCACTCTTGTTGATGTCGGGCGGCAGGACTTTGATCCCCATGTCATGGCACTCGCCGATGTATTTCACGACCTGCGGCGTCGCTCCCCTCTCTGCCTCGGACGTCAGGAGGGCGGCCAGGAAATGCTGGGGGTAATGGGCCTTGAGGTAGGCCGTCTGATAGGCGAGCAGGGCGTAGGCGGCGCTGTGCGACTTGTTGAAGCCGTATTCGGCGAACTCCTTGATCTGCTCGAAGAGCTTGTCCGCCTTGGCCTGGCTGATCCCCTTCTTCTTGGCACCCTGGACGAACTTCTGCTTCTGCGCCTTCATCGTCTCCTTGTCTTTCTTGCCCATGGCCTTGCGCAGGAGGTCGGCCCCGGCCAGCGAGAAGCCGGCCAGGTCGGTCGCGATGCGCATGACCTGCTCCTGGTAGACGATGATGCCGCGCGTTTCCTTGAGGATGGGCTCGAGCTCGGGAAGCTCGTAGGAGATCCGGTCGGGGTGGTTCTTGCGATGGATGAACTCGTCCGTCATGCCGCTCTTGAGCGGCCCGGGCCGGTAAAGGGCGTTCAGGGCGATGAGGTCCCGGAACTGCTCGGGCTTGAAGTTGCGGAGGAGGTCCTTCATGCCCGGGCTTTCGAACTGGAAGACGCCGTCCGTGTTCCCGGCCTGAAAGACCTCGAACGTCAGGGCGTCGCCGAGCGGAAGGTTGTTGACGTCGATCTCCGTCCCCGTGTCCCGCCGGATGAGCTTGAGTGCGTCGTCGATGACCGTCAGGTTCCGGAGGCCGAGGAGGTCCATCTTGAGGAGACCTATGGCCTCGACGTCGCCCATCGCGAATTGGGTCGTGATTTCGCCCTTGACCGACTGGTAAAGGGGCAGGAACTCGACCAGGGGCTTGGGCGTGATGACGATGCCCGCGGCGTGGATCGACGGGTGGCGGACCTGCCCCTCGATCCCCTGGGCGATGGTCAGGAGCTGGGCGATCTTGGAGTTCTTGTCGCGGAGCTCCCGGAGCTCGGGCACGTTCTTCAGGGCCTCGGCGATCGTCGGGTCCGGCCCGAAGGGGATCATCTTCGCGATCCGGTCCACCTCCGGCAGCGGGACCTCCAGGACGCGGCCCACGTCCCGGATGGCGCCCCGGGCGGCCATGGTCCCGAAGGTGATGATCTGGCAGACGTTCTCCTGGCCGTACTTCCGGGTCACGTACTCGATCATCTCGCCGCGGCGCCGGCCGCAGAAGTCCATGTCGATGTCGGGCAGGCTGATGCGCTCGGGATTGAGGAAGCGCTCGAAAAGGAGGTCGTACTCGAGGGGGTCGATCTCGGTGATTTCCAGGGCGTAGGCGAGGAGGCTGCCGGCCGCCGAGCCGCGGCCCGGCCCGACCGGGATCCCCTTTTCCCGGGCGGCCTTGAGCAGGTCCCAGACGATCAGGAAGTAGCCCTCGAAGCCCATCTGCTTGATGAGCTTGATCTCGCGCTTCAGGCGGTCTTCGTACTCCTCCTCGGAATGGGCCTGCTCTCCGTTCGTCGCCCGCGCGTCCCGCGCCGCCATCCTCTTCCGGAAGCCCTCCCAGGCGACCTCCTCGAAGAACTCGCCCGGGGTCTTGCCCGCCGGCGGCGTGAAGTTCGGCAGGAAGTAGGACTTGGAGGGGAACTCGAACTCGCAGCGGGCGGCGATCCGGGCCGTGTTCTGGATGGCCTCAGGGGTGTCCTTGAAGAGCTCCTTCATCTCATCGCCCGACTTGAAGTAGAACTGGTCGGTCGAGAACTTAAGGCGGTCCGGGTCCGAGATCTTTTTGTTCGTCTGGATGCAGACGAGGACGTCCTGGCTCTGGGCGTCCTCCCGGCGGGCGAAGTGGATGTCGTTCGTGGCGACGAGGGGCAGGTCGAGCCGGCGGGCGAGATCGATGAGCAGGGGGTTGACGGCTTTCTGCTCGGGCAGGCCGTGGTCCTGGAGCTCGACGTAAAAATCGCCCTTGGGGAAGATCGCAGCGTACTCCCGGGCGGCGGCCTCGGCCTTCTCGGCGAAACCGCGGCTGAGCCAGACGCTCAGCTCGCCCTTGAGGCAGCTCGACAGGGCGATCAGGCCTTCGGCGTGGGCGGCCAGGAGCTCCTTGTCGATCCGCGGCCGATAATAAAAGCCCTCCAGGTAGCTCTGGGTCAGGAGGCGGCAGAGGTTCTTGTATCCCTTATCGTTCCTGACGAGCAGGATGAGGTGGAAATGGTGGATGTCGTTTCCGGGGCCCGGTTTCTTGTCGAACCGGCTCCCCGGCGCGATGTAGCATTCGCACCCGAGGATGGGCTTGACGCCGCGGGCCTTGGCCTCCCTGAAGAATTGGACGGCGCCGAAAATGTTGCCGTGGTCGGTGATGGCCACGGCCGGCATGTTGTTCTTGAAGGCCGCGTCGAGGAGGTCCGGCACCTTCAGACAGCCGTCGAGGATGCTGTACTCGGTATGATTATGAAGGTGGACGAACGTAGGTTCCATTCTGCCCTTTCCCAATAGGGGGACACAATACTCTGTCCCTCTATTTCTCTGGCCTCCCGCCCGGGCCGCTGGTCACTCAATGAGGGACAGAGTATTGTGTCCCCCGGCTCAGTTATTCTACTCCCACTCGATCGTCCCGGGCGGCTTGGTCGTAATGTCATACACGACCCTGTTGACGCCCTGGACTTCGTTGACGATGCGCGTCGAGATCCTGGCCAGGAGCCGGGGCGCGGCCGGGTACCAGTTGGCCGTCATCCCGTCCGTGCTTTGGACGAGCCGGACGGCCACGACGCGCTGGTAGGTCCGCTGGTCGCCCATGACGCCGACCGAGCGCACCGGGAGCAGGACGGCGAAGGCCTGCCACAGTTTGTTGTAGAGCCCGGCCCGCCGGATTTCCTCGACGACGACGTCGTCGGCCGCGCGCAGGATATCGAGGATTTCGCGGTTGATCTCGCCGATGACCCGGACCGCGAGCCCCGGCCCGGGGAACGGGTGCTGGCGGATGAACTCCTTGTCCACGCCGAGCTCCATGGCCAGGGCCCGGACCTCGTCTTTGAAGAGCTCCCGGAGCGGCTCGATGAGCTTGAAGCGGAGCCCCTTCGGCAGCCCGCCCACATTATGATGGGATTTGATCACGGAGGACGGCCCCTTGACCGGGTTCGATTCGATGACGTCCGGGTAGATCGTGCCCTGGGCCAGGAACTGGGCGCCGCCGATCCGCGTCGCCTCGCGCTCGAAGAGATGGATGAAGAGGCGGCCGATGGTTTTCCGTTTCCTTTCCGGAGAGGTGATCCCGCGGAGCTTGTCGAGGAACAGGTCCGAGGCGTCGATGCCGATGACCTTGAGCGCGAATTTGTGCCGGAAGGCCTCCATGAGGTCCTCGTACTGGCCCCTGCGGAGGAGGCCGTTGTCGATGAAGATGCAGACGAGCTGGTTCTTGATGGCCTTGTGGATGATGAGCGACGTGACCAGGGAGTCGACGCCGCCGCTCAGGCCGCAGATGACCTTTCTCTTGCCCACGCTCTCCCGGATCTCGGTGACCTTCCGCTCGATGAAGGAGGACATGTCCCAGTCGGCCTCGAGGCCGGCCAGGTTGAAGAGGAAGTTGGCCAGGATCTTCCGGCCTTCCTTCGTGTGGATAACCTCGGGGTGGAACTGGACGCCGTAGAACCTGCGGCGCGGATTCTCGATGGCGGCGGCCTGCGTGTTGGCCGTGCTGCCGGTGATGACGAACCCGGGCGGGACTTTTTCCAGGCGGTCGCCGTGGCTCATCCAAACCTGCTCCTTGTCCTTGACCTTGGCCAGGAGCCCGGAGCGGTCGCAGACCCGGAGCGAGGCGAATCCGTACTCGCGCATTTTCGTCGGGATGACTTCGCCGCCGAGAAAATAGGCCATGAGCTGGACGCCGTAGCAGATCCCGAGGACCGGGACGCCCAGGTCGAAGATCCCCTTCGGCGGATGGGGCGCGCCCTTTTCATAAACGCTCTGCGGCCCGCCGGACAGCACGAGCGCGGAGGGCCCGGCCTCGCGGATCGTGGAGAGCGGGGTATTGAAGGGCATGATTTCGGAGTAGACGCCGAGTTCGCGGATCTTCCGGGCGATGAGCTGCGTGTACTGCGACCCGAAATCGAGGATCAGGACCTTATGCATGGAGAGATTCTAGCAGAGCGGCGCCCGGGTTTCAATTCGCGAAATAGCCGTCGCGATGCGTCACGCGGTAGCCGCCAGATTTGACGCTGACTTTGATCTCTTCTAGCTTGCCGTCGGCCGGAATTCCCGGTCCAAAAGAGGCATCCCCGGGCCCCGGCGTTTGTGGTAAACTAATGGGGAATGTCCGAAGGAGCCACCACCATGGAATGGGAAGAACTGGCCAAAGAACTGAGTCAAACGACCGACAGCAAGATCGTCCTCCTCGTCATGGACGGCGTGGGCGGCCTGCCCGCCAAAGACCGGTCCGAGCTCGAGGCGGCCCGGAAGCCGAACCTCGACGCGCTCGCGAAAAAGGGCGTCTGCGGCGTCTCGGACCCCGTGTTCATGGGCATTACACCGGGGAGCGGCCCGGCCCACCTGGCCCTCTTCGGCTACGATCCGCTCAAGTTTCAGCTCGGCCGCGGCATCCTCGAGGCCCTCGGCTCGGGCGTCGAGGTCGGCCGGAACGACCTGGTGGCGCGGGGGAATTTCGCGACGTTCAAGGACGGGCTCATCGCCGACCGCCGGGCCGGCCGGATCCCGTCCGAGGAAAATGTCAGGATCTGCGCTTTCCTCAACGCCCATCTCCCCAAGCGGGACGGGGTCGAGGTCAAGGTCTTCCCGGGGAAAGAGCACCGGTTCGTGGCCCGCTTCACGGCGGAGGGGCTCTCCGACGCCCTGACGGACGCCGACCCCCAAAAGGAAGGAAAGCCCCGCCTGCCCACGAGCGCCATCGTGCCCGAAGCGGCCAAGGCGGCGGGAATCGTCAACCGCTTCCTTGACGACCTGACGGACGTCCTCAAGGGAGAGCCGAAGGCCAACACGGCTCTCCTCAGGGGCTTCTCGAAGTTCCCTTCCATCCCGACGATGCAGGAGCTGTTCAGGATCCGGCCGGCGGCCATCGCCAACTACCCCATGTACAAAGGCCTGGCCAAGCTCCTCGGGATGACGGTCATGGACGTCGGGGGCGAGACGGCCGATCTCTTCGACGCGCTCGAGAAAAGTTACGCCGACTACGACTTCTTTTATATCCATTATAAAAAGACCGATTCGGCCGGCGAGGACGGGAAGTTCGAGGCCAAGGTGGCGGCCATCGAAGCCCTGGACAGGTTCATCCCGCGCCTCGCCGCGCTCAACCCGGATGTCCTCGTCGTAACCTCCGACCACTCGACGCCGTCGGCGCTCAGCGGGCATTCCTGGCATCCGAACCCGTTCGTGCTCGTGTCGAAAACCGCCGGGGTCGACGATGTGACGGAGTTCACGGAGCGGGCCTGCGGCAAGGGACTGCTCGGCCGCTTCCGCGCCCTCTACGCCATGCCGCTCATGCTGGCCCACGCCCTCAAGCTCAAGAAATTCGGGGCGTGAATCTGGCGGGTCCTGTCCCCGCGCCCTTGAAAAGGCCTCCGGGATTGGCCGGAACGTCATGCGCGGGAAAAAGACCGATCCCCTGGAGAGCACCCAAAGATTTGTTTCGGATAATTACCAGAAGTGCGGCTCTGAGTCACTCCGCCGCACTTCTGCCGGTCGCTCCTCAGAATCCGCTCCCTGCCGGTGGACAAGGTCCCGCCAGTCGGCTAAAATTGAAACGGATTGAACTGCACAAATAATCGGCTGCTCGTCATTTTCCTCATCGCGGCCTCTCTCCTCTCTCTCGGAGCGAAGGCCCAGCCGGACAACCGCACCGAAATCGTCAACCTCCGCTACTACACTCACGCGGCCTTCACCCGGATCGTCCTCGATATCGGGAAGCTTCGCGAGTACACCTCGGGCGAGCTCCAGCAGCCGGGCCGGATCTACCTCGACGTCCTCCAGGCCAAGCTGAACCCGATCCTCGGCGGCCAGGCCTACCCGGTGAAAACCGATTACCTGAGCCAGATCGTCGTTTTCCAGAAGACGTCGACCACGGTCCGGGTCGTCGTCGACGTCGATTTTCTGAAAGTCAAATCCTACCGGGCCTACCACCTGTTCGACCCCTACCGCATCGTGATCGACATCTATCCCCGGCAGGCCTCCGACGCGCCTGGGACCAAGGCCACGCCCGCCAGGCCGCCCGACCCCCTGCCCTCCGGCTACTCCATGGCCCGCCAGCTCGGGCTCGGCGTCCGGACGATCGTCCTCGACCCCGGCCACGGCGGCAGGGACCCCGGCTGCATCGGGAAAAGCGGGCTCGCGGAGAAGGTGATCACGCTCGACGTCGCGACGGCCCTGAAAAAAATGCTCGTGGAGAAGGGCGGCCTGAACGTCATCCTGACCCGGGAATCGGACATCACGGTCCCCCTCGAGACCTTGCCCGTCATCGCCAACCAGAAGCGGGCCGACCTCTTCGTTTCCATCCACGTCAACGCCCACCGCGACAGGAAGCGCGAGGGCGTCGAGACCTTCTTCCTGAATTTCAGCCCGGACCCGGCCGTGGTCGAGTTGGCGGCCCGCGAAAACGCGACGTCCAGCAAAAACATCGGCCAGATGAGGGACATCATCCTGAAGATCGCCCAGAACAGCAAGATCGACGAGTCGCGGAACCTGGCTGAGCGGATCCAGAAAAACCTCCTGCAATCTCTCGCCTTGGCGAACCCCAAGATCAAGGACCTCGGAGTCCGGGGCGCCCCGTTCTACGTCCTCGTCGGGAGCGAGATGCCCTCGGTGCTCGTCGAGATCTCCCATCTCAGCAACGCCGCGGAGGAGGCCAGGCTCAAAACCACGAGGTACCGGGAGCTGGCCGTCCAGGGCATCTACAACGGGATCATGGAGTACGTCCGCTCGCTCGGGAAAGGATGACCGGAATGAACAGACGGGATTTTCTCAGAGACCTGGCCGTCGGCGGCGCCGTCCTGAATTGGGCACCCCGGGTCCTCACGGGCCAGGCCGCGGCCCCGGGCAAGGGGCCGGACCTCGCCGCCGTCGAGGGCGAGTCCCCTTACCTCATCACGAAGGAAGCCGTGGCCGCCCTCGGCGGCATGAAGCGCTTCGTCGGGAAGGGCGACAGGATCATCATCAAGCCCAACATCGGTTGGGACCGGACGCCGGAGATGGCCGCCTGCACCAATCCCGACGTCGTCAAGGCGCTCGTCGAGCTCGCGCATGAGGCCGGCGCCAAGAAGGTCACCGTCATCGACAACACGACAAACCAGGCCAAGCGCTGTTATGTGCGCTCCGGCATCCTCGACGCCGCCAAGGCCGCGGGCGCGGACATGCCCTACGTCGATGAGACGCGGGTGAAAAAAACCGCCCTCAAGGGCGAATGGCTCAAAGAGTGGGACATCCTCATCGACGTTCTCGAGGCCGACAAGATCATCAACGTCCCCATCGCGAAACACCATTCCCTCTGCCGCCTGACCATGGGGATGAAGAACTGGCTCGGGGCCCTCGGCGGCGCCCGGAACCAGCTCCACCAGAATCTCGACCGGGCCATGGTCGACCTGGCCGCGTTTTTCAAGCCGTCGCTGACCGTCCTCGACGCTTACCGGATCCTCGTCCGGAACGGCCCCCAGGGCGGGCGGGTGTCGGACACGAAGCTCGTCAAGACGGTCGTGGCGGGGACAGACCCCGTCGCCGTCGACGCCATGGGCGCCACATTCTTCGATATCCGGCCCCAGGAGCTCCTCTATCTCAAGCTGGCACAGGAGCGCGGGCTGGGGAAATTCGAGCTGGAGAAACTGCGCGTTGAAAAGAGAAAAATCTAGGAAATACCGGGTCCTGCAGGTCCTGCGGGCCGCGAGCCAGGCGGCTTTCTTCGGGCTCTTCCTCTACCTCTTCATCGGCGCCCACTACACGGGCCAGGACTATATCGGCTCCACGGTCCAGCGCTTCTTCCATTTCGACCCGCTGCTCGCCCTGGTCACGCTCGTCTCCGCCCGCCTCGTTTACGCCTTGTTCGTCTATGCTCTGATCACCGTCGCGGCGACGCTCGTCGTCGGGTGCGTTTTTTGCGGCTGGGTCTGCCCCCTCGGGGCGGTCCACCAGTTTTCCTCGTTCGCCTTCAAGAAGACGAAATTCCTGCGGCCGCCCAGGGAGGAGAAGGGGAGCCTGGCCTGGAAGTACTATATCCTTATAATTGTCCTGGCCGGGGCCGTGCTCGGGCTCGACCTGGCCGGGTATCTCGACCCGTTCTCCTTCCTGACCCGGTCCTTCGCCGTGTCCATCTTCCCGGGCCTGGCGTACGCCTTGTCGGGCCTCAAGGCCGGTTTCTACGCCCTCGGCCTGACCGCGGCGGGGCGTTCCATCTCCCAGCTTCTCGAGAACTGGACGCTCCACGAGACCTTCATCCAGGGTTTCGCCGTGGGCTTTATCTTCCTGGGCGCCGTCGCTCTCAACGCCTGGAAAGAGCGGTTCTGGTGCCGGTATCTCTGCCCGACGGGCGCCTTGCTGGGGCTCCTCTCGCGGTGGAACATCCTCAAGCTCCGGATCGACGACGAGAAGTGCATCAAGTGCGGGCTCTGCACGCAGCATTGCGAGACGCAGGCCAACCCCTACCCGAACGAGAAATGGCGGAGCGGCGAGTGCGTTTATTGCGAGACCTGCGCCGCCATCTGCCCGACGGCGGCCATCGGGTTCCCGCTGAACGGGGCGCCCGAGAAGCTGACCAATGTCTCGGACGTCAACCTGTCGCGCCGCAAGGTCCTCCTGACGACGTTCCTGGGCCTGGCCGCCGTGCCCTTCTTCAGGCTGACGCCGTCGCATAAACGGGCGGCGCTCAAGCTCATCCGGCCGCCGGGCGCGCTCCCCGAGCCGAAGTTCCTGGCCAAGTGCGTCAAGTGCGGCCAGTGCATGAGGGCCTGCCCGACGAACGGGCTCCAGCCCGCGCTTAAGGAGGCCGGGCCGGAGGGGATATGGACGCCGATGCTCGTCCCGACGATCGGCTATTGCGAATACTACTGCTCGCTCTGCACCCAGGTCTGCCCGACCGGTGCTATCCAGAAGCAGACGATCGAAGAGAAAAACAAGCTCAAGATCGGCTCGGCCTGGGTCAACAAGAGCCGCTGTATTCCCTACGTGCTGGGCAAACCGTGCATCGTTTGCGAAGAGCATTGCCCGGTCTCGCCGAAGGCCATCAAGCTCGTCGAGGTCGAGACGAAGCTCCCGGACGGCAAGGTCGCCGTCCAGAAGGCCCCGGTCATCGACCTTGAGCTCTGCACGGGATGCGGTATCTGCGAAAACAAGTGCCCGGTCGTGGACGACCCGGCGGTCTACGTCACGAGCGTAGGGGAAACGCGGTCGGAAAAGAACCGCCTCCTCCTCCAGGTCATCGGCGAAACCAAATAGGGGGACACAATACTCTGTCCCGGATTCCCGTCGCTCCCGCGTTGAAGATTCCTGCAATAATGAGAAAGTTGCCCTTGTTCGTCGTTTCTATTATCGGACTCCGAGTTCGCGTGGATCACGACGGACATGCCCAGGATTGCCAGGGTCATTATTCCTGAATGCCCTCATCACGTCATTCAAAGAGGAAACCGCAGTCAGAAAACGTTTTTCTGTGATTCGGACAAAACACTCTATTTAAGGCTGTTGAAAAGGCATGGAATAAAAGCCGGCATCAGCATCCTCGCCTATTGCCTGATGGACAACCATGTGCATCTAATCGCCGTACCCAGGGCAAAAGAAAGCTTCGCGCGTGGGATCGGCGAAACACACCGGAAATACACGACCATTATCAATATTCGCGAAGATTGGAGAGGCTATCTTTGGCAGGGGAGATTCAGCTCATTCCCTATGGATGAAGCTCATTTCTACGCAGCCGTCCGCTACGCGGAGAGGAATCCCGTCCGAGCGGGTATTGTCGCTTTGGCGGAAGATTATCCCTGGTCCAGCGCGCGAGCCCACGTTCGAGATCAAAAAGATCCCCTGCTTGCAGATATCAAACGATTTATGGCGGTCGAAGATTGGGCTTCGTACCTTCGCGAACCGGATGACGAAGCTTTTTTGGAGCGCATAAGGCGTTCTGAGCGTACGGGCAGGCCGCTCGGAGACGGTGATTTCCTCGCGCGGCTTGAAGTCATTACGGGAAAGAGGTTACGACCTCGGGATTACTCCCGAACAGGGGCAAAAAAGAGGGACAGAGTATTGTGTCCCCCTAATCCATAATCTTCTTCACCTCGTCCTTGAGGCGCGGGATGACCTCGAAGAGGTCGCCCACGATCCCGTAATCCGCCACCTTGAAGATCGGCGCCTCGGGGTCCTTGTTGACGGCCACGATGCATTTGGACGAAGACATCCCGGCCAGGTGCTGGATGGCCCCGGAGATTCCCACGGCGACGTAGAGGTTCGGCGACACGGTTTTTCCGGTTTGGCCGACCTGGTGTTGGTGGCCGATCCAGCCGGAATCGACCGCGGAGCGGGAGGCGCCGATGGCCGATCGCGGGATGACCGCCGAGAGTTCGCGAAGGAGGGCAAAATTCTCGGGGCCCTTGAGGCCGCGGCCGCCCGAGATCACGACCTCGGCTTCGGTTACGTCGATCTCCGCGTTCTGCTCTTTCAGGACCTCGACGACCCGGCCCTTGATGAACCCGTCCGGAATGGCCGCGCTTTTCCTGATGACCTCCGCCTCCGCGCCGCCCGCGGCAGGGTCCAGCGGGAAGACGTTCGGCCTCAGTGTCGCGATCTGCGGCGTCGAGGCCAGGGTGAGCGTGAGGAAGGCTTTCCCGGCGTAGATGGGCCTCGTGAATTCGAGCCGGCCGGCCTTGACCGCGATTTTCGTGCAGTCGGACGCCAAGCCGGCGCCGAGGCCGGCGGCGACCCGCGGAGCCAGGTCTTTGCCCATGGCTGTCGCTGCGAAGAAAAGGATTCCGGCCCCGGATTCGCGGATGAAATCGCAAAGAACCCTGGCATAACCCTGCGAGGAATAATCGGCCAGGGCCGGGTGTTCCAGGCAGACGATCTTGCCGGGGGCATACCCCTTCAGGTCTCCGGCATAACCCTCGACGGCGGCGCCGACCAGCACCGCCGCGGTTCCCAGGCCCGCCTCGCCGGCCCGCCTTTTCGCCTCGGACAAGGCTTCGAGGGAGCTTTTCTTGACCTTTCCGTCTCTCGTTTCGATAAACACGGCGATCATCGTTTCCTCCCTCAAATGACCTTGGCTTCGTTATGGAGGAGCGCCGCGAGCTCGCGGGCCGTCTCCGCCGGATCGCCCTGCAGGATCTTGCCCGCTTGCCGCTGGGGCGGCACGTCGAGGCCCGTGACCATGACCCTGGGCGCGAGCTCATCGGCCGCGAGGCCGAGCTCGTCGATCTTGATCACGGGGATCTCCTTTTTCTTGGCGGCCATGATCCCCTTGAGCGTCTCGTACCGGGGCTCGTTCAAGCCCTTCTGGGCGCTGACGACGGCCGGCAGGGAGAAGACGACCTTTTCCGTGCCGCCTTCGATCTCCCGCAGGGCCGTGCCGGCGTTGCCTTCTATCTCGAGCTTGGTCACCACGTTCGCCTGGGGCAGGCCGAGGAGCTCGGCCGCCATCGAGGGCACCTGGCTGTTGTCCGCGCCGACCGACTGCTTGCCGAAGAGGAGCAGGTCGGCCCCGGCGAATTTCCGCTCCACGGCCCGGGCGATGATCCGGGCGGTCCGGAGCCCGTCGTAGGTTTCCGGCGCGTCGTCCTTGATGAGCACGGCCTCGTCGGCCCCCATGGCCAGGCACTTCCGGAGGACCGGAATCGCGTCCTCGCGCCCGACCGTCACCACGCGGACAGTCCCGCCCTTGGCCTCCTTGAGCCGCAGGGCTTCCTCAACCGCGAACTCATCGTAGGGGCTGGCCACGAAATTCAAACCGTCCTCGATGATCGATTTGGTCTCGTGCTGGATCCGGATCCGGGATTCCGTGTCCGGGACCCTCTTGACGAAAACGAGAATGTTCATGCCTGTCTCCTATCAGGATCTGGCGCGTCGCCCGTTCCGGGGCCGGGATTTGGGACGGCGGCCCGCCGGCGCGCCGGCGGGCCTGCGCGCGAGGCGGCGCCTACGGTCTTTCGAACCTTTTCAGGACGAGCGCGCCGTTCGTGCCCCCGAAGCCGAAGGAATTGCTGAGGGCGTGGACGATCTCGGCCGGCCGGGATTTGTTCGGAACGTAGTCGAGGTCGCACTCCGGGTCCGGGAACTCGTAATTGATGGTCGGCGTCATGATCTGGTGGAAGAGACACAAAGCCGAGATCCCGGCTTCGACTCCGCCGGCCGCGCCCAGGAGGTGCCCGGTCATCGACTTCGTCGAGCTGACGCCGATTCTCCCGGCGTGGGCGCCGAACACCGTCTTGATGGCCAGCGTCTCGGTTTTGTCGTTAAACGGCGTCGACGTGCCGTGCGCGTTGATGTACTGGATGTCCTCGGGCCGGATGCCCGCGTCCGCGATAGCCTTCCGCATGACCCGGATGGCGCCGTCCCCGTCGGGCGCGGGCGCGGCGACATGGTAGGCGTCGCTCGTCATCCCGTAGCCGACGAGCTCGGCATAGATCCGGGCGTCTCGCCCCAGGGCCCGCCCCAGCTCCTCCAGGATAACGACCCCGGCCCCCTCGCTCATGACGAAGCCGTCGCGCTTGGCGTCGAACGGCCGCGAGGCCTTCGCGGGCGCGTCGTTCCTTTCCGAGAGAGCCTTCATGGCGTTGAAGCCGGCGATGCTCAGCGGGGTCAGGGGCGCTTCCGCCCCCCCCGCGATCATGACATCGGCGTCGCCGCGCGCGATCATCCGGAAGGAGTCCCCGATGGCGTGGGTGCCGGTGCTGCAGGCCGTGGCGGTCGCCGAATTGGGGCCCTTGGTCCCGAAGCGGATGGAGATCTGGCCCGAGGCCTCGTTGATGATCGTCTGGATGAGGAAGAACGGCGAAACCCTCTCCGGCCCCTTCTCGAGAAGGACCTTGTGCCACTCCTCGATCGAACCGAGACCGCCGATTCCCGAGCCGACGTACGTCCCGGCCGCCTCGCTCTGGAGGTCGCCGAGGGGAATGCCCGAATCCTCGACCGCCAGGTGGGCCGCCCCGACGGCGAACTGAATGAAGGGGTCCATCTTGCGGGCTTCCTTGCGGTCGATGAACGCGAGCGGGTCGAAGTCCCTGGCCACGCCCCCGAACTTGGTGGCGTAATGCGTTGTGTCGAAACGGGTGATGAGCGTGATCCCGCTTTCGCCCGCCAGCAGGGCGTGCCAGTTTTTCTCCGTCCCCGTCCCCAGCGGCGACACGAGCCCGACACCGGTGATGACAACCCGCCTCTCGGGAGAGATGCCCCTGCTCATGGTCGCGGTCCGCCCATGGAAAAAGGGATGATGCTACTTCTTGTGGCTCGTGATGTAGTCGATGGCCTTGCCCACGGTCGTCAGCTTTTCGGCCTCGTCGTCGGGGATATCCAGCCCGAACTCGTCCTCGAGCGCCATGACCAGCTCCACCGTGTCGAGAGAATCCGCCCCGAGGTCATCGATAAAGGATGCGTCTTCGGTGACCTGTTCTTCGCTGATGCTCAGCTTGTCCGATACGATCGCCCTGACCTTCTTGAGCAGCTCGTTTCTGTCCATAATGTCCTCCTCCTTAAAATAGGATTGCGGCGATGATCGCGGCCGGCTCACATGTACATGCCGCCGTTGACACTGATCACCTGACCCGTGATGTAAGAGGCGTCATCGGAAAGAAGAAATCTTACCGCAGACGCCACGTCTTTGGGAAGTCCGAATTTTTTCATCGGGATGAGGTCCTGAAAGGCCTTCTTGACGTCCTCGGGAAGGGCATCCGTCATGGCCGTGGCGATAAAGCCGGGCGCGACGCAGTTGACGGTGATGCCGCGCGCCGCCACTTCCCGGGCCATGGACTTGGCGAAGGCGATGGCCCCGGCCTTGGACGCCGCGTAATTGACCTGCCCGGCGTTGCCCATGAGCCCGGCGACCGAGGCGATGTTGACGACCCGGCCGTACCGGGCCCCGATCATGGTCCGGAGGACCGCCTTGGAAAAATTGAAAACGCCTTTCAGGTTGACCCGGAGCACCAGGTCCCAATCCTCCTCCCGCATCCGCATGAGGAGGCCGTCCCGCGTGATGCCTGCGTTGTTGATGAGATGGTCGATCCGTCCGTGCGCGGCGGCGACCTCGTCCGCGACCTGCCGGGCCCTGGCGGCGTCCGCTACGTCCGCGACGTGGACGTCGGCCCGCCCCCCGGCGCCGACGATGGCCCGGGCCACGGCCTCCAACTTCTCCTGTTGGACATCCACGAGGATAACCGCCGCCCCTTCGGCGGCCAGGTCGAGGGCGATGGTCTCGCCGATCCCCTGGGAGGCGCCGGTCACGATCGAAACGCGGCCTTCGAACCGTTTCATGCGCTCACTCCTTTGAGGTCCTGTTCATAGCGCAGGATCTCCGTCTGGATCCGCTCCTGGACATGGTTCAGGACGAACTCGCGCCCCCGGCCGATGGCGTTGCGGACGGCCCGGGGATTGGACCGTCCGTGGCCGATGACGCAAACGCCGTTAACGCCCAGAAGCTGGGCCCCGCCGTATTCGGAGTAATCGACTTTCTTATAGATCTTCTTGAGGTGCCGTTTGAGGAGCATATAGCCGAGTTTGGCGAAGACGTTCTTCGTGATTTCGTGGCGGGCCATGGACAGGACGCTTTCGACGACGCCCTCGGACACCTTGAGGGCCACGTTGCCCGTGAAGCCGTCGCTGACGATGACGTCGGCGGCCCCGGAGAACAGGTCCTTGCCCTCGACGTTGCCGATGAAACGCAGGGGCAACGCCTGCAGCCGGTCGAAGGTCTCTTTGACCAGGTCGTTGCCCTTGGACTTTTCCTCGCCGATGCTCATCAGGCCGATGCGGGGGTCCGGCAGGCCCATGATCGTCTCCATGAAGATCCGGCCCATGATCGCGAACTGGACGAGGTTGTGGGGCTGGCAGTTGGCGTTGGCGCCGACGTCGATGAGCAGCGTCGGGCCGGCGACGCCGGGGACGAGGAGGGCCAGGGCCGGCCGGTCGACGCCGCGCAGGGCCCCCAGGACCTCGCGCGAAATGTAGACGACGGCCCCGG
Organism: Candidatus Aminicenantales bacterium; assembly: GCA_049513915.1. Taxonomy (GTDB): domain Bacteria; phylum Acidobacteriota; class Aminicenantia; order Aminicenantales; family Saccharicenantaceae; genus DATKJS01. The sequence continues at coordinate 88,013 of JBEKVN010000004.1, forward strand.
TGTTGCCCATGGAGACGAAGGCCTCGGCCTGGCCTTCCTTGACGAGCTGCGCTCCGACGCGGATCGAGGAGGCCTTCTTCTTGCGGAAGGAGAGGACGCCCTCGCCCATGCCGATCGCCTCGGGGGCGTCGACGATCGTCACGCGGGGGTTTGCCGGCGCCAGCCGGTCATGCTCCTTCTTGATCATGTGCTCGATGCCGACCAGCAGGACCTCGACGCCGAAATCCTGGGCCGCGCGCAGGGCCCCTTCCACCGTGACCTTGGGGCCAAAATCTCCCCCCATCGCGTCGACGGCGATCTTCATGAAAGGACCCCCCCCAGGTCAGTCTTCTTTGCCTTCCGTCACCTGCCGGCCCTTGTAGTACCCGCACTCGGGGCACGCCCGGTGCGGCAGTTTGGGGTTGCCGCAATTGGGGCAGACAGAGAAGGCCGGGAGGACGAGCCCGTCGTGGGCCCGGCGTTTCCCTTTTCTCGCCGGAGAATGTCTTCTCTTTGGGTTTGGCATTTAGCTTTTATCTTTCACGACGAATTTGAGTTTGTCCCAGCGGGGATCGGATTCCCGGACCATGCAGGAGCAGCCGCCGTCCCGGACGATTTCCCCGCAAACCGCGCAGATCCCCTCGCAGGCCGTGGCGCAGAGGGGCTTGGCCGGAAAAGTCAGGTTCAACTGCTCGAGGATGACCGACCGGAGGTCGAGATGGCGGTCTTGATAGTACATCTTGTCGATTTCATCGTCCGTCAGCTCGTCGGGGGCCGCGTCGAGCTCCTCCGGGAGATACATGAGGTCGAACTTGCTCCGCACCGGGAATTCGTAGGGCGTCAGGCAGCGGCTGCAGATGAAACTCAGCTTGGCCGTGAGCTCGCCCTGGACGAAGATCTCGTCGCCGATCATCCGGATGAAGACGTCGGCGTGGGCGGGCTCGAGGAAAACGGCGTTTTCTTCGACGAGGTCGAGGCTCAGGAAGTCGAAATCCCTGGACAGACGGAGGCCTTCTTTGGGGAGCCGCTCAATATCGATCAGCAAAGAGGTGTCCAATGTCGTCATCCTTAAAAATCGTCAGCTTATTATACCAGCTTGACCCCCTTTGTCAAATAACGCTCCCGGGGCCGGAAAGCCGGCCACGAGGCCGGCGAAACCCTGAAAATGGGGGCCCGCCCTCGGGGGCGGGCCGTCTTCGCCCGCGGCGGCGGCCCGCGGAATTCAGGCTTGCACTTGGGTCGCGGACGGGTATAATGAAGGCAGGATCGCCCATCGTGAGCGGCTACAACACGCGCGTCGAATACCGGGGATCGGCCTACATCGTCCAGACCCAGGACAAAGGCTTGGGCGCACGGTATGTCGAGTCCCTGATCTACAAGTCCGGCAAGCTCCTGACCTCCAAAAAGACGTCTTATACGGCCTCCCTGTCGAGCCCCGACATCAAGGCCCTCATCGAACAGATGATGGAATCCCAGCACAAGAAGATCCTGGAAGAAATCGTCGAAGGCAAGTTCGACTGAGTCCACAAGGAAAGCGGGGGAAAGGGGCCATGGAGGGCAAGCGGCTTTTCCTGATTGACGGGAATTCTCTGCTCTACCGCTCCTATTACGCCATCCGGCAGCTCTCGACGGCCCAAGGGTTCCCGACCAACGCCATCTTCGGCTTCATCAGCGCCTTGAGGAAGATCATCGGGCAAGAGAAGCCCGATTACCTCGGCGTCGTCTTCGACGTCAAGGGGCCGACCGTCCGGCACGAGGCGTATAAGGAATACAAGGCCCACCGCAAACCCATGCCGGAGGACCTCGTGGTCCAGTTCCCCGTGCTCAGGGAGGTTCTTCACGCCTTGAGGATCCCCACCGCCGAATTCGAGAAATATGAAGCCGACGACGTCCTGGCGACGCTGGCCCGGCGGGCGGGCGAAAAAAATATCCGGACCGTGATCGTCACGACCGACAAGGACCTTCTCCAGGTGATCGACGGCTGGACGAACGTCTGGAACCCGGCCAAAGAGGTTACGATCGACGAAAAGGGCGTCCGGGACGTCTTCGGCGTCGCGGCGGACCGGGTCGTCGACGTCCTCTCTCTATGGGGAGACCCCTCGGACAACGTCCCGGGCGTGCCGGGGATCGGCGAGAAGACGGCCAAGGCGCTCATCCAGGAATTCGGGTCCCTGGACAATCTCCTGAAGAACCTGGACAAGGTCAAGAACCCCAGAGTCAGGGAGAAGATCGAGCAGAACCGGGACCTCCTGGACCTCAGCCGGCGCCTGGTCACGGTGACCCGCGACCTGGACGTGCCCCTGGACCTCGATGCCTACGCCCGCCGGGAGCCGGACCGGGAGGAGGTCCTGCGCCTCTTCCAGAGCCTTGAATTCACGACCCTGCTCGGCGATTTCCTGAAAACCCCGCGGCCGGAGAAAGGGGACTACCGGGCCATCTTCTCGGAAAAGGAACTCGAAGCCCTTTGCGCCCGGATCGCCCGGGCCGGGGCCGTCGCGCTCGACACTGAAACGGACAGTCCGTCCCCGACCCGGGCCCGCCTCGTCGGCCTGTCCTTTGCCCTCGTGCCGGGGGAAGCATTCTACGTGCCCGTCGGTCATGACTATCTCGGCGCCCCGGCCCAGATCCCCAAGGCAAGGGCGCTCCATATCCTCCGTCCGGTCCTCGAAGACCCGGGTGTCAAGAAGACGGGACAAAACATCAAGTACGACGACATCGTCCTCGAGCGAGAGGGAGTACGCCTCGGCGGCATCGACCGGGATTCCATGGTCCTCTCCTACCTGCTCGAGCCGAATTGGGGAAAGCATAATCTGGAACGGCTGGCGCTGACCTATTTGCAGGCCGGCAAACTGCCCTTCGAGGCCGTGGCCGGGAAGGGGAAAAACCAGCTCACGATGAACAAGGTCGGGATAGACACGGTGATTCCCTATGCCTGCCAGGACGCCGACCTGGCCCTGGAGCTCGGGACCCTTCTATGGGAAAAGGTCAGGGAGCGGGGCCTCGACCGCCTGTATGACGAGATCGAGCGGCCGCTCATCGGCCTCCTGGCCCAGATGGAAATCTGGGGGGTCCGGGTCGACCCCGGCGTCCTCCGGGCCATGTCCAGGGAGTTCGAGGCCGAGCTCAAGGTCCTCGAAAAGCAGATCCACGAGCTTGCGGGAGGCCCTTTCAACATCAATTCCCCTCAGCAGCTCGGCTCGGTCCTCTTTCACAAGTTGGGACTTCCGGGCACCAGGAAGACCAAGGTGACCCGGGGATATTCGACCTCGATCGATATTCTCGAGGAGTTGGCGGCCATCCACCCGCTGGCGCGGCTCGTGTTGGATTACCGCCAGAAGACCAAGCTCAAGTCCACCTACGCCGACGCCCTTCCGGAGCTTATCGATCCGGAGACGGGACGCATTCATACCTCCTACAACCAGACCGTGGCCTCGACGGGCCGGCTCTCCTCGAGCGATCCCAACATGCAGAACATCCCGGCCCGCGGCGAGTGGGGCCAGCGTTTCCGCCGGGCCTTTATCCCCGATGAGGGGCACAGCCTCCTCGCCGCCGACTATTCCCAGATCGAGCTCCGGATTCTGGCCCACCTCTCGGAAGACCCCGTCCTCGTCGAGACCTTCGTCCACGACAGGGACATCCATGACGAAACGGCCCGGCTCGTTTTCGGCGCCGAGGCGGGGTTGACCGGGGAGGAGATGCGCCGGCGGGCCAAGGTCATCAATTTCAGCATCATCTATGGGACCTCGGCCTTTTCGCTGGCCAAGGAGCTTCAGACCTCGACGGCCGAGGCCCAGAAATTCATCGACCGTTACTTCGCCCAGCGGCCCCTGGTCCTGGAATATCTCGAGCGGATCGTGCGGGAGGCCAAGGAGCGCGGGTACTCGGAGACGATTTTCGGCCGGCAGCGCCAGGTCCCGGAACTCCGCCAGGCCGACAAGGCCACTCAGCAGGCGGGCCGCCGGATCGCCCTCAACATGCCCATCCAAGGCTCAGCCGCCGATGTGATCAAGGTCGCCATGCTCCGGATCTGGGATGAGCTCAGGGCCCGCCGTCTCGAGACGCGGATGATCCTTCAGGTCCACGACGAGCTCGTGTTCGAGGTCCCCGCCGGCGAGGAAGCCGCCGTCGAGGAGATCGTCCGCGACCGGATGGAGAACGTCTGCGACCTTAAGGTCCCGCTCAAAGTGCACCTCGGCTGGGGCCCCAACTGGGCCGACGCGAAGTAAGGTCGGACGGGTCCTGTCACGCCGATTCCGCTCTGAGGGCCTCGGGGATGGCCTCCACTCCAGAGTGCGTCTTGCGCTAAGCCGCACATGACGTTCCGGCCATTCCCCTTCAGCCCTCCTTAATAAAACGGGCGGGTGGCCCGGCGGTGCTCTCCGGCGGACAAGCGGAAGGGGATTGCGCGAGAGCGCTGGGGGTTCCAAGGGGCGGCTTCCCCCTGGTCCGAGCTCTCGGCTGCGTCCTTTGAACAGGAGGCAGCCGAACGCGAGGAGGGGTGGTTCAGGAGGGGCAGTTTCCCCTCCGCCCACGGGGGGATGGGTGGAGCGAAGTCCGGCCGGAGACACCGTCGGGACAGGACCCGCCAGACCTTATTAAAGGGCTTTCTGGAAGACGCGGAACTTCTTATAGATCTTGCCGCCCATGCGCTCCATCTCGGCCCGGACCTTGACGTTGGTCTCCATCTCATGGTGGGTGTCCATGACCTCGTAGCCGGCCTCCAGGGCGGACTGGATCATCTTGACGCCCATCAGGACATCCAGGCCCATGCCCCGATACTTTTCCTTGATGGCGCCGAGCAGCAGGTCAAGCTGCTTCGTCTTCTTGGCGGCCCGCAGGATCTTGATGAACCCCAACGGGAAGAGCTTGCCTTTGGCCTTCTGGATCCCCTCGCTCATGTCCGGCATGCCGATAACGAACGCCGCGAGTTCGCCATCCTTGGCGACGACCTTGATGAAATGGGGATTCACGACCGGCAGGTAGCGCTTGGCCAGGTCGTCCATCTCCTTCTCGTCGAGCGGCGCGTAGCCGTAAATGTTGTTCTGCATGTAGGTTTCGTTCATGAGTGAGAAGATCGGGCGAATCCAGGGCTTGAGCTGCTTTTTGTTCTTGAACTCGATGATCTCGAACGAGCCTTTCTTCTCGGCCCGCTCGAATATCTTCTTGTAGAATTCGGGCATCTCCTTGGGCACCTCGAGCTTGTAGACGAAGTAATCGATGTCCTTGGCGTAGCCTTCGGTTTCGACGAGCTTCGGCATCCACTCGAAATTGTAATACGTGGCGATGGTCGCCCGGTGGTCGAACCCCTCGATGAGGAACCCTTCGGGGTCCTGGTCGGAGAAGCCGTACGGCCCGACGACCCGGGTCATCCCCTTGGCCCGCGCCCAGTCCTCGATCCGGGCCAGCAGGGCGTGGACGGTCTCCTGGTCCTCGTACGCTTCCAGGTAGCCGAACCGGGCCGTCTTCTCGTTGCGGTGCTCGTTGTAGCGGTGATTGATGATCCCCATGGCGCGGCCCACGCACTGCCCGTCCCGGGCGGCCAGGAGCATGATCGTTTCGCAGTAGGTGAAGGCCTTATTCTTGGTTTTATCGAAGAACTTCCAGTCGTCCATGTAGATCGGATGAACCCAGTTGGCGTGGCCGGCATGGATTTTTTCCGGGAGGTAGATGAAGGCTTTCAGGTCCTTCCGGGATCGGACGTCCCTGATCTCAACGGCCATGAATTCTCCCTTTTTTCTGTTCGTAGGTCTTTTCCTATATTCCAGGATTCCCGGTGAAAAATCAAACGTTTTTTTCTTCTGGAAAACCCTGTTCAAAACTTGTGGGCGGAGTGTGGAAATTCTTGACAATCCCCGGGCGGCTCAATATACTACCCCCTCTATAAAAGGATACAAATCTTCACCATGAACGTCGAAACCATCGCCCTGCTAACGATTTTTGTCCCCATCGTCGGCTCATTCACGATCCCCCTGGCGAACCTCGTTTCGAAGTCCGCCCGGTCGTTATGGGCCGTCCTGGTGAGCGCCGCAACCGCGGTCTTGCCGCTGACCCTTATCCCGTTCGCCCTGGGCGGAGGCGATCTCGTCATCCGCAAGCCGCTCGTCCTGGGCCTCGATTTCATCCTCGTCCTCGACCCGCTGTCCATCTTCATGGCCTGCGTCTCGTCATTCGTCGGCGCCCTGATCGTCGTCTACTCCCTCGGCTATATCCACCACGACGAGCACCAGAACGAATACTACCTCATGGTCATCCTGTTCATCGGGGCGATGATGGGGCTGGTTTTCTCCGGCAACCTCATCTTCCTCTACCTCTTCTGGGAGATCATCGCCATCGCCTGCTGGCGGCTGATCGGCTTCTACCGCCGGCCGGATTTCGTCATCAAGGCCGACAAGGCCTTCCTCGTGACCTTTTTCGGCGCCGTGGTCATGCTCCTGGGCTTCATCCAGATCTACGGCGTCACGAACACCTTCGATATCACCGCCATGCGCGGGACGCTCATCCCGGGCTCGGCCGTCCTGATGATCCTCTTCGGCATGTTCTCGAAATCGGCCACCGTGCCCCTGCATACGTGGCTGCCGGACGCCGGCGTCGCCCCGACCACGGTCACGGCCCTGCTCCACGCCGCCGTCCTGGTCAAGATCGGCGTCTACGCCTACGCCCGCCTCTTCATCTACGGGTTCAAGCTTCCGCCCGCCTGGATGCAGATCATCCCGATCATCGTGGTCGTCTCGAGCCTCGTGGCCGCGGGCGCGGCCGCGGTCGAAAACGACTTCAAGCGGATCCTGGCCTATTCGACGGTCAGCCAGATCGGCTACATCTTCCTCGGCTTCAGCATGGCCAACGCGGCCGGGATCTCCGGCTCCCTGCTCTTCATCCTGATGCACGGCCTGGCCAAGGCCGGCCTCTTCCTCTGCGCCGGGATCGTCATCCACGCGACGCACTGCCGGGACATCCGGCAGATGGGAGGGCTCATCCGGACGATGCCCGTGACGGCGGTGGCCTTTCTCCTCTGCGCGTTCTCCGTCATCGGCATCCCGCCGTTCGGCGGGTTCTTCTCCAAGTTCCTCGTGATCATGGGGACGCTGCAGGCGGGGCAGGTCTGGCTCGCCGGCACGGCCCTGTTCACGGCCGTCCTGACGATGTTCTACCTGCTGAAGGTTTTCAGCATGGTTTTCCTGGGTGAGGCCAAGCAACCGGCCCCCGAAAAAACGAAATCCATGGTCTATGTCGTCGCGGCCCTGGCCATCCTCAGCCTGGCGGCCGGCCTGTTGGTCGCCTATCCCATGAAACTCGTCAATATCGCGACGGCACAGATGAGTTGGTGGCTCCGATGACCCCCCAAATGCTGCTCCTGCCCATCCTCCTGCCCGCGGCTCTCGCCGTCGTCCTGCTCCTCATCCCCCGGCGGGTCCGCCTCCTCCGGGAAATCCTGGCCGTCGCCGGGTCTTCGGTCCTCGTTTACTTCGCCTTCGCCCTCTTCGCCGTGAAGAACCTCGAGCTCAGCGTGCCCTGGCTCGGCATGGGCATCGACTTCGAGCTCCGCCTTTTTCATTTCTCCAGTTTCATCCTCCTCGCCCTGTCAGGCTTCCTGTTCCTGATCACGCTTTTCTCGACGGTCAAGATGAAGGACGCGCCCCGCGTCCGCGAATATTACGCCTATGTGTTCCTGACGGCCGCCTTCGCCAACGGAGCGGCCCTGGCCAATAATTTCGTGCCCCTCGTTTTCTTCTGGGAGGGGCTGCTTGTCACGCTGTACGGCCTCATCACGATCGGCGGCAAGCCGACGTCCAACCGGACCGCGGTCAAGGCCCTCCTGATCAGCGGGTTCTGCGACTTCTCGATGATCATGGGCATCGGCGTCCTCTGGTCGATCGCCGGCACCCTGACGATGTCCAAGGTTTCGGTCGAGCCCACCGGGCTGGCCGCCGTCGCCTTTATCCTCATGATGGTCGGCGCCATCGGCAAGGCCGGCGCCATGCCGTTCCACACCTGGATCCCCGACGCCGCCCTGGACGCGCCCGTGACCTTCATGGCCTTCCTGCCGGCCGCCTTCGAAAAACTCCTGGGCATCTACCTCCTGGCCCGTATCTCGCTAGACTTCTTTAAGATCCGGCCGGGCAGCGGCCTGTCCATCCTGATGATGACCATCGGCGCCGCGACCATCGTCCTGGCCGTGTTCATGGCCCTCATCCAGAAGGATTTCAAAAAGCTCCTGTCCTTCCACGCCATCAGCCAGGTCGGCTACATGGTCCTCGGCGTCGGAACGGGACTCCCCATCGGCATCGCGGGCGGCGTCTTCCACATGATCAACCACGCCATGTACAAATGCGGGCTCTTCCTGAGCGCCGGTTCCGTCGAGCACCGGACCGGGACGACGGAGCTCAAGAAACTCGGCGGGCTCCGGAAGGAAATGCCCCTGACGGCCTTCGGCTTCACCGTCTGCGCCCTGGCCATCTCGGGAGTCTGGCCCCTCAACGGGTTCGTCTCCAAGGAGATGGTCTTCCACGGCGCGATCGAAACGGGATATATCGTGTTCGCCATCGCGGCCTGGCTCGGGGCGATCCTGACCTTTGCCTCCTTCCTCAAGGCGGGCCATTCCGTCTTCTTCGGGGAACGGTCGAAGGAGGTCCCGGCCGTCCGCGAAAGCCAAGCTCCGATCGTCATCCCCATCCTGATCCTGGCCCTGCTTTGCATCATTTTCGGCGTCTACAATAAGCTCCCCCTGACGTTGTTCATCCAGCCTGTTCTCGCGGGGCACGCCGAGGGCGGCGAGTCCGTGGACTTCACGGCCCACGCCCTGGCCCTCGGCAACCCCGTCGCCTTGATCTCCATCGCCTGCCTGGTCCTCGCCTTCCTGCTCCACCGCTACGGCTTCCGGAAATACGGGCGGAAGCCTTACCTGGCCTCCTCGGTCGTCCACAACCTGCCGGTCTTCCATACCGTCTACGACCTGGCCGAGGCGAGGGTTTTCGACCTCTACGAGCAGGGGGTGAAGGTCCTCCGGGGGCTGTCTATGGTCCTGTTCAAGGGGATCGACCGGCCCATCGATTTCGTCTTCGAGAAAGTCGTCACGGCCGCGGGCGAGAGGTTCACCGGGATCCTCAAGAAGGCCCATAACGGGCACTACGCGAATTACCTGGCCTGGTGCCTGGCCGGCCTGATCATCGTGGCCGGCGTCGTCTCGATACTCGTGAAATAAACGGTTCATTCCATAGATCGCTTGGAAGAGTCTTTGAAGATCGAGGAGGAGCGTTGATCATTCTCTTCGTTGCGCTGCCGCTCGTTGTGGCGGGAATCCTGCCGCTCATCGGCAAGATCTCCCGAAGGGTTCTGCCTGACCTGCTGGCCAACGCGGCCCTTCTCTTTCTGCTCGTCTACGCCGTGGCCGCGGGGCGGCCGCTCATCGCCGGCGGGCCCGTCCTCCAGCAGATGACCTGGCTCGGGGAGTCCGTGAACCTTCGCCTGGCCCTCGACGGGTTCAGCCTGCTCATGCTCATGGCCATCTCGCTCGTCGGGTTGTGCGTGACCCTCTATTCCGTGGACTACATGGAGCATTACGGGGCCAAGGCCAATTACTACGCCCTGCTCCTGATCATGATCGCAGGCATGAACGGGCTCGTCCTCGCGACGGACCTGTTCAATATCTACATCTTTCTCGAGGTGGCCGCCGTCGCGTCTTACTCTCTGGTCGCCTTCGGCCTGGGCCACGACGAACTCGAGGCGGCCTTCAAGTACCTCATGCTCTCCGTCGTGGCGTCCGCCTTCATCCTCATCAGCATCGCCGTCATCTTCGGCATGACCGGAAGCCTGAGCCTGCCGGCCGTGGCCCGGGCCCTCCAGGGGCTGGACGCGGGGCCGGTCGTCGGGATCTGCGCGGCCCTGTTCATCATGGGGTTCGGGCTGAAAGCGGCCCTCATCCCGTTTCATGCCTGGCTTCCGGATGCCCATCCTTCGGCCCCGGCCCCGATCTCGGCGGTTCTGTCGGGCCTTCTGATCAAGGTCTCGGGCGTTTACGCGCTCACCCGGATCTTCCTCAACGTGTTCGGCCTGACGCCGGCCCTGTCCTCGGTCTTGATGATTCTCGGCACCGTGTCCCTGGTCGGCGCGGCCTTCCTGGCCCTGGGCCAGAAAGACATCAAGCGAATGCTCGCCTACTCCTCGATCAGCCAGGTCGGCTACATCGTGCTGGGGATCGGGCTGGGGACGCCGCTCGGCATCGCCGGCGGCCTCTTTCACCTGTTCAACCACGCCCTGGCCAAGGGGCTCCTCTTCTTGACCTCGGGTTCCATCCAGCAGGCCACCGGCACGCGCGACCTCGACGAGATGGGCGGCCTGGCCAAGCGCATGCCGTTCACGGCGGCCACGAATCTCATCGGTTCGCTGTCGATCGCCGGCGTGCCCCCGCTCAACGGGTTCTGGTCCAAGCTCCTGATTATCATAGCCCTCATCCAGGCCGGGCATCCGGTCTTCGCCCTGATCGCGGTCCTGGCCTCGGTCCTGACCCTCTGGTATTACCTCCTCATCCAGCGCAAGGCGTTTTTCGGGAACCTCAACGAGAAATGGGCCGCCGTCAAGGAGGCGCCGTTTTGGATGACGGCCTCGACCGTCATCCTGGCCGCCCTCTGCGTCGCGATCGGCGTCCTGTTCTCCCTGACCATAAAATCCTGGATTCAGCCCGCCGCCGGCGTGCTGGCGGAAGGGGTCCAGGCCGTGATCCGTTCGTGGGGATTATAGACAATGATTGTCCAAACATCGCTCCTCGTCGGCTTGGTTCTCTTCTCGGTCCTGGCGATCCTCGTCAAGGACCTGCTCAAGGCGGCCGTTTCCCTGGCCGTGGCCAGCCTGCTCCTGGGAATTATTTTCTTCCGGATGAACGCCTCCTATGCGGGCGTCTTCGAGATCTCCGTCGTCGCCGGGCTGATCACGGTCCTCTTCATCCTGACCATCGCCCTGACGAACAAAGGCGAGGAGATCCGGGAGTCCAAACTCGTGAATCTGGCCTTCCCGCTCTTCTTCGTCGTGTTCATCATCATCGACGCGCTGGTCATGAAGGGCCTCCTCCAGAAAATCCCGGCCCTTCCCTCCTCCCCCGAATCCGGTGCCTTCGGAGACGTCCTCTGGAAAGGGAGGACCCTCGACCTGGTCGGCCAGATCGCGGTCATCCTGGCGGGCGTGTTCTCGGTCCTGGCCCTGTTCCGGAAGAGAGACAAACATGACTAACACATGGTATCTGTACCTGTTTTTCTCGGCCGCCCTCGTCTTCGCCGGGCTTTACGGCCTCCTGGCCAAGCGGAACCTGATCAAGCTGTTCATCGCGATCGAGGTCGTCGCCAAGGGCGTAAGCCTGTTGCTCCTCGCCACCGGCTTCGCCAAGAACAACGTCCTGGTGGCCCAGGCCCTCGTCGTCACCTTCATCGTCATCGAGGTCAGCCTGGTCGCCACGGCCCTGGCCATCATCATCAACATCTATCGCCACACGAAGAGCCTGGACGTCCGCAAGCTGGCCAAGCTGAAAGGGTAAGCCATGAAGGGAATTGAGATCCTCCTCTCCCCGCCCGTCGCCTTTTTTATTTTTCTCGCGGCCGCGTTCCTCATCTACGGCCTCGGCGGGAAGATGGGCCCCAAGCTGACCAGGGTCGGCGGCAAGCTCGCGACCTACGCCTGCGGCGAGGACATCCCGGGCGTCAAGATCCAGTTCGGCTATCGGCTCTTTTTTTTCATCGCCCTGTTTTTCACCATCATGCACGTCGCCACGCTCGTCATCGCCACCGTCCCGTCGGGCAAGGTCATCTTCTTCGCCATCTTCTACCTCCTCATGATCTTCCTGTCCATCATGGCGCTGGTCACAAGGAGCTAACATGCTGAACAAGCTGGTTCGCTGGTCGAGGATCAAATCGCCCTGGATCCTCCATCTTAATTCCGGCGCCTGCAACGCCTGCGACATCGAGGTCATCGCCGCCCTGACGCCCCGGTTCGACGTCGAGCGCTTCGGCGTCCTCCTTAAGGCGACGCCGCGCCACGCCGACGTCATCGTCGCCACCGGCCCGGTCACCCGCCAGATCAAGGACCGGATCATCCGCATCTACGACCAGGTTCCGGACCCCAAGTTCGTCATCGCCGTCGGCGCCTGCGCCATGTCCGGGTGCGTTTATCGCGGGGCGTATAATGTTCTCGGAGGGATCGACCAGGTGATCCCGGTGAACGTCTACGTGCCCGGCTGCCCGGCCCGGCCGGACGCCATTCTGGACGCCGTCGTGAAACTCCTGGGAAAACTCTAGGTTTCGAGGACCCGCCATGACCGACGTCGAACTCACCGAAAACATCAAGCAGGCCCTGGGGGCGAAGGCCCTCGAGGTCACGAACCCCGACCGCCGCCGGATTTTCGTCAGGATCGCCGCTGTCGACCTCGTCGCGGCCGCGACCATACTCCGGGACGGATTCGACTGCCGTTACCTGGCCACTATCAGCGGGCTGGACAAGGGCGAAACGTTCGAGATCCTCTACCATTTCGCCAGCCCGGCGGCCAACATCAACCTCCGGACCGAGATCCTGAAGGCCGCGCCGCGCATCGAAAGCGTCACGCCGGTCATCCCCGGCGCCGTCCTCTACGAGCGGGAGCTGCAGGACATGTTCGGCATGGTCATCGAGCACATCCCGGACCCACGCCCGCTCGTCGTCCCGGACGACTGGCCGGCCGGGAACTACCCGCTGCGGAAGGACTGGAAATTCGAGCGGCCGCAGGAGATCATCCCGGGAGGCAAGTCATGAAGTTCCAAATCCCCATCGGCCCCCAGCATCCGGCCCTCAAGGAGCCGATCAGCCTGCGGATGACCGTCGAGGGCGAAGTCATCCGGGACGCCGATATCCGCCTCGGCTATAACCACCGCGGCCTGGAGAAACTGGCCGAGGAAAAGACCTGGATCCAGAATATCTACCTGACGGAGCGCATCTGCGGCATCTGCTCGCACTCCCACACCAGCTGCTATGTCCAGGGCGTGGAGAGGCTCATGGAGCTCGTCCCGCCCAAGAGGGGGATGTCCATCCGCTACCTCGTCTCCGAGCTCGAGCGCATCCACAGCCACCTCCTCTGGCTGGGTGTCGCGGGCCACGAAGCCGGATTCGATTCGTTCTTCATGTACACGTGGCGCGACCGGGAGGTCGTCATGGACCTTCTGGAGCTCATCTCCGGGAACCGCGTTCATTACGCCATGAACACCATCGGGGGTGTCCGCCGGGACATCGACGACGGCCAGAAGGCCAAGATCCTGGAGGGCATCGTCACGTTGAGGAAACGGAGCGCATACTACTTCCACATCGGAGCCAACGAGCCGAGCTTCGTCGGCCGACTGGCCGGCGTCGGCCGCCTGACCAAGGAACAGGCCGTCAGCCTGTGCGCCGTCGGGCCCACGGCCCGCGCCTCGGGCATCACGCGCGACGTCCGCAAGGATGACCCCTACGCCGTTTACGACGAACTGGATTTCGAGGTCGGCACCGCGGATTCCTGCGACGTGCTGGGCCGCGTCGTCGTG
>JBEKVN010000005.1:0-98416 GCA_049513915.1 Candidatus Aminicenantales bacterium
CAAAGACCATCCGGAGCCCGGCGCCGCCGAAAAGGAACCCGCTCCGTCGGTCAAGCACCTGAAGGAGAAGCTCAAGAAGCGTGAAGCCGAGGTCAAACACCTCAAGAAGGAGATCGAAGAGCTGAAAGACCAGTACGTGAGGAAGCTGGCCGACCTCGAGAATCTCCGGAAGAGGATCGAGCGGGAGAAAGCCGACTACTTCCAATATGCCCTGAGCGAAGTCCTGCTCGAATTCCTGGGGATCATCGATAATTTCCAGCGGGCCCTCCAGGCGTCGGCCGGGGAGGCCGACGGGAAAACGTTCAGGGACGGGATCGACCTCATCTATCGGATGTCTCAGAGCCTCCTCTTCAAACGGGGGGTCCAGCCGATCGAAATCAAGGACGGGGTGTTCGACCCGACGTTGCATCACGCCATGGCCATGGAAGAATCCGAGGAGGTCAAGGAGCCGCGCGTGACGGAGGAGTTGCAGAAAGGATACATGCTTCACAACAGGCTTCTTCGTCCGGCCTTGGTCAAAGTCGTCGTCCCCAGCAAAAAGAAGGATTGAGCGCATGGAGCACGTCATCGGCATCGATCTCGGCACAACCTATTCCTGCGTCGCGTTTCTCGAGGGCGGGACCCCGATTGTCATCCCCAACCTGGAAGGACTGCCGACGACGCCTTCGGTCGTCTCCTTCACCTCGACCGGGGAGCGCCTGGTCGGCACCCTGGCCCTCAGGCAAGCCCTCACCAACCCTCAGAACACCATTTTCGCGGTCAAGCGGCTCATCGGCCGGAAGTTCGATTCCCCGGAGATCTCGGAGGCGCGGTCCCGGCTGCCCTACCAGCTGGCCGGGGCCCCGAACGGCGACGTCCTGGTCGCCGTCGATTCGAAGACCATGACCCCCCAGGAAATCTCGGCCATGATCTTGTCTTATCTCAAGGGCTGCGCGGAATCCTATTTCGGCGGCGCGGTGACGGACGTCGTGATCACGGTTCCGGCGCACTTCAACGACCACCAGAGGCAGGCTACCAAGGACGCCGCCCTGATCAGCGGCTTCAACGTCCAGCGGGTCATCAATGAGCCGACGGCCGCCGGCCTGGCCTACGGTCTCAACTCCAAGAAAAACGGGACGGCCGCGGTTTTCGACCTGGGCGGCGGGACCTTCGACATTACCCTGATGGAGATCCGGGACGGGGTTTTCCACGTGCTGGCCACCAACGGTGACTCCTACCTGGGCGGGGAAGATTTTGACAACAGGATCATCGAATGGTTGGTGGAGAGCTTCCGGAAGGAGACCGGGATCGACCTCCATCACGATAAGCTCGCCCTCCAGAGGATCAAGGAGGGCGCGGAGCGGGCCAAGCGCGAATTGTCCTTCACCATGGAGACGGAGATCAACCTGCCGTTCATCTGCTCCGACCAGACGAGCTCCAAGCACATGCGGAAGGTCCTGACCCGCCAGGCCCTGGAGGAACTGACCGGGGACATCGTCGAACGGACGATTCCGCTGATCGAGGAAGCCTTCGGCGAGGCCCGCCTGAACCCCGATAAGATCGACGACATCATCCTCGTCGGCGGGCAGACCCGGATGCCGCTCGTCAAGAAGAGGATCGGCGAGTTCTTCGACAAGAAGCCGTCCGAGCATGTCAACCCCGACGAGATCGTGGCCATGGGGGCGGCCATCCAGTCCGGCATCCTGCAGGGCCAGGTCCGGGGACTGGTTTTGCTCCTCGACGTCACGCCGTTTGCGCTCGGGATCGAGACGGAGAACGACGGCTACGAAACGGTCATCGAGAAGAACTCGACCATCCCGCTGCGCAAGACCCAATCCTTCACGACGGTCGAGCACAACCAGCGGCGCGTCCGTCTGCATGTCCTTCAGGGAGAGAAGCCCTTGGCCTCCATGAACAAATCACTGTCCGTGTTCGAGCTCGTCGGGATCGAGCCCGCCCCGGCCGGCGTTCCCCAGATCGATGTCACGTTCGAGATCAACGCCGACGGGCTGGTCAAAGTCTCCGCCAAGGACGTCGCGACGGGTCTCCAGCAGAAGATCGAGGTCCGGCCTTCCTCCGGGCTCCTTCCCGACGAACTCGAGGCCCTCATCGAGAAAAGGAAAGGCGAAGGGCTGAAGCCGACCCCGAATGGCTAAGCGGGATTATTACGAGATCCTCGGAATTACGCGGAACGCCCCGCCCGAGGAGATCAAGAAAGCCTACAGGCAGATGGCGCTGAGGCACCATCCGGACCGCAACCCCGGCAACAGGGATGCCGAGGAAAAGTTCAAGGAGGCCGCCGAAGCCTACAGCGTCCTCGCCGACCCCCAGAAACGCTCGATTTATGACCGCTATGGCCAGGACGGGCTGCGCGGCGAAGGGTTTCAGGGCTTTTCCGGCTTCGACTCGTCGGTCTTCGAGGACTTCGAAGACATCCTCGGGAACTTTTTCGGGTTCAGCTTCGGCAACTTCTTCGGGAGCAGAGATAGGACCCGGGGCCGCGAGCGCCAGAGAGGCCGCGACTTGGCCCTCGAGGTCGAAGTCAGCCTCGAAGAAGCCGCAGCCGGCGCCGACAGGGAGATCAAGCTGAACAGGGCCGAGGCCTGCCCGGCCTGCGGCGGCTCGAAGAGCAAGCCCGGGACGGCCCCCTCCGCCTGCCCGGCTTGTGGGGGGAAAGGCCAGATGCGTTACCAGCAGGGCTTTTTCACTGTGGCCAGGACCTGCCCGAGGTGCCAGGGCCGGGGCGACGTTATTTCCTCACCCTGCGAAACCTGCGAGGGCAAGGGCCACGTCAAGGAAAAGCGGACCCTCAAGGTCCGCATCCCGGCCGGGGTCGACGACGGCTCTCGGCTGAGGCTCGTCGGGGAAGGGGAGGTGGGCGACCAGGGGATGCCGGGCGGAGACCTCTATGTGGTCACCCGGGTCCGGAAGCACCCCTTCTTCGAGCGGGAAGAAAACGACCTGAGCTGCCAGATCGAGATCTCTTCCACTCAGGCCGCGCTCGGGGCCAGGGTCGAAATCCCGACACTCGACGGGAGCGAAGTCCTGAAAATCCACGCGGGGACGCAGGCGGGAGAAACCTTCAAGCTCAAAGGCAAGGGTGTTCCGGATATCACAGGCCGGAGGAGAGGGGACCTTTTCATCAGGGTCCAGGTTAAGACGCCCGAGAACCTGCCCAAGGAGCAGAAGGCTCTGCTGGCCAAGTTGGCCGAGCTCAGGGGCGAAGACATTGAGTCCGTCGACAAGAGCGTGGCCCAGAAGGTCAAGAATATTCTCCACTAGGCCCGGAGATCGCATTGACGTCAAACCAGTTCTTCGTCCCACGGATGGAAAGGGGGTCGACCCGTGTCGTCCTCGAGGGGAGCGAGCATCACCACCTGGCCAAAGCGGCCAGGATTAAGGAAGGGGATACGGTCCGCCTTTTTGACGCTGCGAGAAACCGTTGCCTGGCGCAAGTCGAATCCGTAGAGAAAGCTCGAACGACCCTTAAGGTCCTCGAAGAGGCCCCCCCCGAGGCGCTCCGCGTGAAACTGGTCCTGGCCCAGGCCATGCTCCAGGCCAAGAAAATGGAGTTCATCTTGCAGAAGGCATCGGAAATCGGGATAACCGGATTCATCCCGGTCGAAACCGCCCGCTCGTTGAAGGCCTCCGGGAACCGTTCGGGAAGCAAGGCCGAACGTTGGGCCAAGATCGCCAGAGAAGCCACCAAGCAGAGCAAAGGCGGGGCGGCGCCCGCAATCTATCCGGCCGAACGACTGAAAGTCATCCTGGCCCGGCCGGCGCAGGGGTTGAGGATCTTCTTGAGCGAGAACGGCGGCCAGCTCCTCCGGTGTCTTCTCATGGAGGCGGGAAGCGGGGGGCCGCCACCGGCGCCCGAAGTGACCGTTTTTGTCGGCCCGGAAGGCGGGTGGACCGGGTCCGAGGAGAAAGGATTTCGCGAGGCCGGTTGCGAGGCCGTCAGCCTCGGAAGCCGAATCCTGAAGGCCGAGACGGCGGCCATCGCCGGAGTCGCCATGATGGCCCATTTCTGGAACGGGTGACATGTTTCTTCAGGGACAAAAAGTCGGGAAATACGAGATCCTCCGGTCGCTCGGCAGCGGCGGATTCGGCTCCGTGTATCTGGCCAAGGACACCTGGCTTGATATCAAGGTCGCCATCAAGGTGCCCCACAAGCAGTCCGCGGAGCTCTATAAGCTCCTGAAGGAGCCGCGTCTTCAGGCCGCTCTCAGCCACCCGAACATCGTCCGGATGCTGGCCGCCGAAAAAGAAAAGAACGTTTTCTTCATGGTCATGGAATATGTCAAGGGTCCGACCCTGGAGAAGATCCTGGAGAAGGAGCGGGTCCTCGGGTGCGAGCAGGCCCTGGACTACGTCAAGCAGGTCGCCTACGGCATGGACCACGCCCACAAAAACAAGATCATCCACCGGGACCTGAGGCCCTCCAACATCATCATCTCGGAAGACGGGACGGCCAAGATCACGGATTTCGGGACGTCGGCCTGGCTCAATTCCGTGCCCTACGCCTCGACGAGGATCGGTTCCCCGCCCTACATGGCGCCCGAGCAGTTCCTGGGCAAGGCCAGCTATGCGTCGGATATCTATTCCATCGGCTGCATATTTTACGAGATGATCATCGGCCGGCCGCCGATCTTCGACCCGGACCCCTTCAAAATCCTGGAGAAGGCCCAGCAGGGGAAGATCACGCCGCCCCGCATCCGGAACAGCAAGGTCCCTAAGGACCTCGACGTGATCATTATGAAAGCCTTGGCGCCGAAGGTCGAGGACCGGTATCAGAGCGCGGCCGAGATCATCCGGGACCTGTCCCTTTACAAGGGGAAAACCCCCAAGACGGCGGAAATCGACGACATCATGCTCCGGATCAAGGCGAGGGATCAGAAGTCCTCCGCGCACTGCTGGAACTGCCGCCGCCCGCTGCCCCCGAAGTCGCGCCTCTGCCCCCATTGCGGAGAGAGCCTGTGATCTCTGCGGTGAGGGCGTTTGACTTGCCCGGACCGGATGGTATAACATTAGCCTTCGAAATGCCGCAGGGTTGTCCTTGACGCCCTTGGGAAGAACGTAGAGGGAGATGGAGCGAAGGAGTCACCGATGAGCCCTTTCCTTGAGAACGGCCTCGTTTGGATGAACGGACAACTCGTCCCCTGGAAGGACGCCAAGATCCACGTCGCCTCCCACGTCGTTCATTACGGGAGCTCGATCTTCGAGGGGTTCCGGGCCTACGCCACGCCCAAGGGGACGGCGGTCTTCCGGTTGAAGGACCACACCCGCCGGCTGTACAACTCGTGCAAGATCTATCGCATCGAGGTCCCCTATACCCAGGACGCGTTCAACCAGGCCGTCGTCGACACCATCCGGGCGAACAAACTCAAGGCCTGCTATGTGCGGCCCATCGTCTACCGCGGCTACCGGACCCTCGGCGTCGATCCCTTTCCCAACCCCGTCGACTGCGCCATCCTGGTCTGGGAATGGGGACAATACCTGGGCGCGGAAGCCCTCGAGAACGGCGTGGACGTCTGCATTTCCTCCTGGTGGCGGATGGCTCCGAACACGTTTCCGGCCCTGGCCAAGTCGGGGGCCAACTACATGAATTCCCAGCTCATCAAGATGGAGGCCATGCTGGACGGCTATGCCGAAGGGATCGCCCTCAACATCCGCGGCCACATCAGCGAGGGAAGCGGCGAAAACCTCTTCATCGTCAGGGACGGCGCCGTCTACACGCCGCCCCTTTCCTCGTCGGTCCTGCCGGGCATCACCCGGGAATCCGTCATGACCCTGCTCAAGGAGATGGGCATCCGCATCGTCGAGGACACCATCCCCCGGGAAATGCTCTACATCTCGGACGAGGTCTTCTTCACGGGGTCCGCGGCCGAAGTCACGCCGATCCGGTCCATCGACAAAATCATGGTCGGAAACGGGAAGCGGGGGCCCATCACCCGGAAGATTCAGGAGGCGTTTTTCGCCTACATCGACGGGGCACGGGACGACACCTACGGCTGGCTCACTTTTGTGGCATAAATTTATGGGAGGATATCCTCATGGTTATTGATGAATTCTTGAAAATCGCCATCGAACGGGACGCCTCGGACCTGCACTTCAAGGCCGGAAACCACCCCATGATCCGCGTCCACGGCACGCTGACCCCATTGACGGGATTCCCGCGCCTGACGACCGCCGATTGCGAGGAACTCTCGAACCAGATGATGACGGATTTCCAGCGGAAACGCCTGCGTGAGGATTTCGACATCGACCTCGCGTACAGCCTCCCCGGGTTCGGCCGGTTCCGGGGCAGCATCTATTACCAGCGGGGCTCGCTGGCCATCGCCCTCCGCATCATCCCGCTCGAAGTCAAGACCATCCGGCAGCTTCTCCTGCCCGAGGTCCTGGAGAAGGTCGCTTTTTATCAGCGCGGCCTCGTCCTCGTGACCGGGACGACCGGAAGCGGCAAGACGACGACGCTGGCGGCCATGATCGAGTACATCAACCAGTTTCGCCGGGAGAATATCATCACCATCGAGGACCCCATCGAATATCTCCATAAGGACAAGAAGAGCACCATCAGCCAGCGCGAAGTCGGGATGGACGTTTCGAGCTTTTCCCGGGGCCTCCGCGCCTGCCTCCGTGAGGACCCGGACATCATCCTCGTGGGCGAAATGCGCGACCTGGACACTATCGAGACGGCGCTGCTCGCGGCCGAAACGGGCCACCTCGTCCTGAGCACCCTCCATACGCTCGACGCGCCGGAAAGCATCAACCGCATCATCGCGGTGTTCGCCCCCCACCACCAGCGCCAAGTCCGGCTCCAGCTGGCCAGCATCCTCAAGGCCATCATTTCCATGCGCCTGATCCCGCGCATGGACGGCCAGGGCCGGGTGCCGGCCGTGGAGGTCATGATCATGACACCATACCTCCAGGAGTGCATCGCCGACAAGGACAAGCAGGGGATGATCAAGGACGCCATCGCGGCGGGCGTTTCCCAGTACGGGATGCAGACCTTCGATCAGTCCATCTACCAGCTCTACCGCGACGGATATATTTCCTTCGAACAGGGCATGAAGTATTCCTCGAATCCCGATAACTTCAAGCTCCGTGTGATGGGCATCCAGTCCACCTTGGACATCGCCACGGAGCAGATGGAAAAGGGGATGGGCAAGGTGGAGCGCGTCGAGGGGGGGGCTGAAGAAGAGCCCAAATGATATCCTCCGAAATCCGCGAGACATTCCTCGGATATTTCGCGGCGAGAGGGCACAAGGTCGTCCAAAGCTCGCCGCTGCTGCCCAAGGACGACCCGACCATTCTCTTCACCAACGCCGGGATGAACCAGTTCAAGAACGTCTTCCTGGGCCTTGAAAAGAGGAGCTACAGGCGGGCGGCGACGGTCCAGAAGTGCATGCGTGTCAGCGGCAAGCACAACGACCTCGAGACCGTGGGCCGGACGAATAAGCACCACACCTTCTTCGAGATGCTCGGCAATTTTTCCTTCGGCGATTATTTCAAGAGGGAGGCCATCGGATTCGCCTGGGAGCTCGTCACCGGCGTCTTCGGCCTTCCCGAGGACAGGCTCTACGCGACGATCTACCTCGAAGACGACCAGGCCTTCAAGATATGGGCGGACGAGGTCGGCGTGCCGCGAGACCGGATTTTCCGTTATGGGAAGAAGGATAATTTTTGGGCCATGGGCGATACGGGCCCGTGCGGGCCCTGCTCGGAGCTCCATTACGACCTTGGCGAGGACGTCGAGAGAGGAGCCCCCGAAGCCCTCATCGAGAATGGGAGCAACCGTTTCCTCGAACTCTGGAACCTGGTCTTCATGGAGTTCGACCGGGATGATAAGGGCACCCTCCATCCTCTCCCGGCTCCGTCGATCGATACCGGCATGGGGCTCGAGCGCATGGCGGCGGTCCTCCAGGGGAAGCGGAGCAACTTCGAGACCGACCTCTTCACGCCCTTGATCGAAGCCGCCGCCGAACTGGGCAAGAGGGAGTACCCGTCCGGCGATGATGGCGACGTTTCGATCCGCATCATCGCCGACCATATCCGCGCGATCTCCTTCCTTATCGGCGACGGGGTGACTCCGGCCAATATCGGCCGCGGCTATGTCCTGAGGCGCCTCATCCGCCGGGCCTACCGGCAGGGGAATCTCATCGGCATCGACCGGCCTTTCCTCTTTGAGCTTGTCGGCCGGGTCGCCGATATCATGAAGGACGCCTACCCCGAGCTCCTGTCTTCGATCCAATATGTTTCGAAGGTGTGCCTGTCCGAGGAGGAACGTTTCGCCTCCACCCTAGCTTCCGGGCTGAAGGACTTCGACCAGGTCGTCCGCGAAACCCGCGATGCTGGGGGGACGGTCCTCCCTGGCGGGAAAATCTTCAAGCTCTACGATACGTTCGGCTTTCCCGTGGACCTCTCACAGGAATTGGCGCGGGAAAGGGGGCTCGACGTGGACGAGCCCGGGTTCGCGAAGGAGCTCGAGGAACAGAAGAGGAAAGCCCGTCTCTCCTGGAAAGGAGATGTCCGCCAAAAAGAAAAGATGGCCTACGAAGGACTCCGGAACCTTAAGCCCGTGTCCCGCGTTTACGAAGCCTGTGAGCTCTCCGACGTCAAGATCCTGACGCTTCTCAAGGACGGCCTCCAAGTGGACGGCCTGGGACCCGGGGAGCAAGGCGTGGCCGTCCTGAGCGAGACGCCGTTCTACGCCGAGGCCGGAGGACAGGTTGGGGACTCCGGGTTCCTGAAGGGGACCCGTTTTTCCGCTCTGGTTGAAAACACGTATTATCTAACGCCGGAGCTCGTCGGCCACGAGGTCAGGGTCCTGACCGGGGAATTGAGAGTGGGCGACGCAGCAGACGCCTCCGTGGACGTCGTCCGGCGGCAGGCCGTGTCAAATAACCATACGGCGACGCACCTCCTCCACGCGGCCCTTCGCCAGGTCCTAGGCGATCATGTCAAGCAGTCCGGCTCGCTGGTCTCCGCGACCCGGCTCCGCTTCGACTTCACCCATTTCTCGCATCTCGCCCGGGAGGAAATCCACAGGGTCGAGTCCCTCGTGAACGAGAAAATCCGCGAGGATATTCCTGTCGATACGAAGGTCACGACGCTCGAAGAGGGAATCAAAGAGGGCGCCACCGCCATTTTCGAGGAGAAGTACGGAGAGAAGGTCCGGGTCATCGGGATCGGAGACTACAGCAAGGAGCTTTGCGGGGGCATCCACGTCCGGTCCACGGGCCGGATTGGGCTGTTCAAGATCCTCTCGGAGTCCAGTGTCGCCTCAGGGATGCGGCGGATCGAGGCCGTCACGGGCGAAGAGGCCTTCCGCTATCTCCGGGAGCTCGAGGACCTCGTGACGGGCGTCGAAAAGAGCCTGGGCGCCTCCCGCCGCGAGATCATGGCCAGGATCGACAAACTCAAGGACGGATTGGAGTCTGCCGAAAAGGAAAACAGGGCCCTGCGCAAGAAGATCGTGTTGGGAACAGGCACTATCGAGGCCAATTCCTCGATCTCCGGAAGGCCAACACTTATAAGGAACATCAAGGGCATCTCCGTTCATGTCCAAAGAGCCGACGGGTTGGCGATGGTCGAGCTCCGGGAGCTGGCCGATGCTCTGAGACAAAAGCTGGGAAGCGGCGTCGTCTTCCTGGGAGCGACGGATGGCGATAAAGTCTTTCTTGTGGCTTCCGTGAGCAAGGACCTTACGTCCCGCGTCCAGGCCGGGGCGCTGATCAAGGAGGCGGCCCCCATCGTCGGCGGGGGAGGGGGAGGCCGGCCCGATTTCGCCCAGGCGGGGGGTAACCGCCCCGGGGAACTCGACAAGCTCCTCGAGAATGTGCCGGGGATCGTCGAGAAGCTTCTGGCCTGACCCCGCGATTCACCCCTCGGGGGGATTGCAAAATCCCAGGGTTTGAGGCAGGATGAAATACGGAACTCCGATGACTATCCGGAAGACGGGTTTGACAGCGCTGGGGATCGTTCTCTGGGTTTCGGTCCTATTCCCCGCCTCTGCCGCCGACCTCAAGAAGCTCTACACTCCCATTGTCGAGAATGTCGCCGCGAAGCATCGGGTGCCCGCGGACCTCATCCACGCGATCATCCGGGCCGAATCGAATTATGATAGCTTTGCCCTCTCCGAAAAAGGCGCCATGGGGCTCATGCAATTGATGCCCGAAACGGCCGCCCAGTACGGCGTCAAGAACGTCTTCGATCCCGCGCAAAACATCGAAGGCGGGACGAAATACCTCAAAGACCTGATGAGACTTTACAACAGCCAGACCAACCTGGTCCTAGCCGCCTACAACGCAGGGCAGGAAGCGGTCAGGAAATACGGGGGGAACATCCCGAATTATAAGGAAACCCGTGATTATATCCAGAGGGTGATGGCCAAGTACAACAAGCCGGTGATTCGTTCGACGCGCCCGGTTGTCAAGGTCCGCGACGAATCAGGTCGTGTCGTCCTCACCACAGACCCCGAGCTCGTCCGCCAGAAAACGGATTATTGACGAGTGCCCCGTCGGAGGGGAAGCCGGCCCGGCCGTTCCTCAGCGGACCTGCTCCAGAAATCCCTTGATCGCCAGGTTTCTGGGCAGGATTTCGAATGTCGCCGGAAGGCGGCCGAGCTGCTCGCCGTCGAGCTCGAGCAGGACGTCCTCCTCTTCCTCCGGATAGGCCTCGACGGTGCTGCCGCGGACGAGCGAAATCTTGGGATGAGACAGGTGACTGCCGTTCATCAGCTTCCAGCCGTGGAGACAGAACTCGAGGAATTTCATGCTGCGGACGAGCACGCTGTCGAACAGGCCGTCGTCGAGCCGGGCCCCGGGGGCGACCTTCATGCCTTTGCCGAAGATCCGGCCGTTGGCGATGGCCCCGATGAGATACTCGCCCGGCGGCAGATTTTCGCCGTCGACCCGGATGCGGACTTTCCTGCTCCGGTATTGGATCATGGTCGTGACCAGGCAGCGGACATAGGATGAGGCCTTCCGCTCGAGCCGGCGCTGGTTGACCCTGCGGACGACCTCGCCGCCCAGGCCGAAGTCGGCCACGTTCAGGAAAAAGCGCTCGTCGTCCTGGCCCTGGTTGTTTTTAAAACGGACCTTGCCCACGTCCATGCGCACGGACGGGGCTTCGGTGATGACTTTGAGGGCGTTGGTCAGGCCCGGCGGGATGTTCAGGCTTTTGGTCAGGTCGCAGCCCGTCCCGGACGGCACGACGCCGAGCGTGGCCTCGGGGTTGATCATCCTCCGGTCCTCGAAGAAGCCGTTGGCGATTTCGTTCATGGTCCCGTCCCCACCGACGCCGATGACGAGCTCCGTCCCCTCCTTGATGACCTGGCGCGTGATCTCCGTGGCCTGGAAGGGCTTCTCCGTGAATTCGAACTTGTATTCCCGGATGAAGTTCTTCATGGCGTCGCGGATATCGCCCCAGCGCTTCCGGGTCCGGCCCCGGTTCGATTCGGGATTGACGATGACGTGGGTTTTAAACCGTCGCATCGGTCGGTCCTTGCGCCGGGGGCGGGGGAGGAGCAGGTATTTTTTTCCGCCCGAAGAGCGAAATACCAATGACGCCTCCCAGGACGCCCAGGACGGCGAAGATGGCGGCCGATACGAGGAGGCCGAGGAAGAAGCCGGCGAGGGTAAACCCGGTGGATCTGCCGCGTTGCATCAAATCCTGCACTCCCGCGGGCAATTGGTCGGTGACGCGGGCCAAGCTCTCCATGAACCGCCGGACAAACGCCTCATTGAGGGGCCGCAGTGGAATGCTCATCAGAGCGTCGACGGTGGCTGCCACGATCCCGGTCAAGGCGCCGACGATGGCTCCGTCCCCCGCGGTCAGGAGTCCGGGCGTATTCTTCGCCAGCAGGTGGGTGGCCAGCATCGCCCCGCCGATAATCCAAAGGCAGCAGAGGCAATTTACGAAGGGGATCCCCGAAAGGACGCCGGCGGCGGCTCCGGCGATGAGCGCGGGAACGAGGTATTCAGGCCTCCGCTTGTCCATGGCGCCTCCTGGGTCGTTCATATTGACCTATTCTACGTGTTTTGTCCGGGGATTATCAAGGCCTGATCGGTCCGGGGACCCGCCCGTCGAAGGACCGCCCATGCGGGCTAACCTCCAGAGGAGAAGTTCGCAAACGCCCGTGAGGAAGTAATAAGGCAGGAGAACGCCCCAGACGAAGCCGGTCCCGAACCGGACCCAGATCGGAGAGGTCCAGGCCCCGACGAGTCCCCCGGCGAAATCGATTCCAACCGGCAGCGAAAGAAGGACAAAGAGGCGGACGGGGGGGAGGGCGATTTTCGTGAAACCTCGCACAATGGGATAAGCGACGAGCCCGCCGAAGAAGCCCACGTAAATCCCAAGGCAACGGCCGCAGACGGCCAGCGGGAACCCCCGGAAATAGAAACAGCGGGAGGGAATCTGGTGGCAGACGGGGGCGAAAACGGCGTAGAGGAATGAGGCGGCGCCGGACGACCGGCTCCTGAGGTAAGGCGCGAGGAAAATGGCCGCGATCCAGGCCAGCGTGCCGAGAAAAGTGATCGTGTAGGCAACCCGGACGGCGCGGCGGACCGCAGCCGGCGGCGCGAGGGAAACCTTGTCGTCCATGATCTCTGCCTGGAACCGGTATTCTAACCCTTTCTTTTTTCGCTGTCATCATCGGGAGCCGCCACGCCCCGGGTGACCTGCGATTTCGTTTGACCCGTTCGCCGACGTTAAGCCCCGCCTTTCAAGGCGGGGACGAGAAGCGAGGCTCAGGGTTAACCCCGAACAAGCCCCGGCATTCATGCCGGGGAGTCATGGGGTTGACAGGACGGCCGGACCTTGAGTAAATTATGGTCAAACGGTACCCGTCGGAAGATCCTTGGCTTGAGGAGGAGACGATGACCAAAACCCGGAACAAATCCCTGGCCCTGGCCGGAATCGTGCTCATGGCCTGCGTCCCGCTCTTCGGTCAAACCGAGGACGCGACCCGGATCCTGGATCTGGCGAACGGCGGCGTCGTGGCCCTCGTCATCTACGGGGCGGACAAGGCCGAAGTCGCCAAGAGTTCAGCGATGGCCTTGGGGGCGGATATCCTGGCCACGTCCTACCACGCCATTAGCCAGGCCTATGACGTCGAAGCGCTCACCTCCAAGGGGAAAAAGATCAAAGTTGAGGGGATCGTCGCCGTCGACAAGGCCCACGATGTCGCCCTCCTGAAACTCAAGGGCAAAGTCCAGCCCCTGAACGTGAGCGTAGCCGGCCAACAGCCGCTGACGGCCGGAGCCAGGCTCTTCGCCCTGGGCTCCAACGATTCGGGCCAGGTCAACGTTTCTGAAGGGACTCTCCGGAGGTTCGTTGATATCGGGCCCCAGGAGAAGGTCATGGAACTGTCCCTTGCGACGACCGACCAGGGCTCCGGCGGTCCGCTCCTCGACCTCAGCGGCCAGGTCGTGGGCATGTTGATCGTCTTCGACCGCGGCGTCAGAGTCGGACTTCCGGCCGACGTGATCCAGAAAATCTCGCGCAGCGGGAAGGTAGCCGATTTCAAGAGCTGGAACCGGGAGGATTATTTCAGCTTTTTCGAAGGAGCTTCGTTTGGCGGCCGCGTGGCGGCGGCGTTGGACGAAATGGGGTCCGCCCGGACCCGCCTCGAAAAGGCCGTGAAATTGAACTCCTCCTTCACGGAAGGTCTCTGGCTGCTGGCCGGCATCTATGATAAACAGCGGGACTACCCGGCCGCGATCGAGGCGTACCAGAAGGTCGCGGCCCTCAATCCGTCCCGGGCCGAGGCCTTCTTCGGGCTCGGCTTGGTTCTCAAGAGGACCTCCCGACATCAGGAAGCGGTGGACGCCCTGGAAAAGGCCATCGCGTTGAATATCAATACCAAGGAGGTCTTCTTCGAACTCGGAGACACCTATGAGGCCATGCAGGATTGGGCCAAGGCGGCCGACGCCTACGAGAAGTATCTGGCGGCCAAGCCCGAGGTGACCTGGAACGGCTACCTACGGCTGGGCCTCTGTCGGACCAGGTTGCAGCAATACGACGCGGCCATCGCGGCCTTCCTGGCCGCCCAGAAAAGCCAACCCAAGGACCTGAAGGTCAATTTCAGCTTGGCGGAAGCCTATGAAAAGGCCGGCCAGCTCGAGAAAGCCGAAGAGGTTTATAACAACCTGGCCCAGATCAACCCGGGCGAAGCCCGATCCTATTATACCCAGGCCCTGCGGATTTATAACGCCGCCGGGAGATTCGACAAGGCTATCGGCCCGGCCAAGAAAATCGTCGAACTCGAGCCTAAGAACGAAATGAACGTCTATAACCTGGGTCTGATGTATTTCCAGCTCAAGAACTACAACGAGGCCATCGCGGCCTTCAAGCAGTGCCTGGCCATCAAGCCGGACGTGCCCAACGCCTGGTTCCAGATCGGCAGCGCCTACCTCAACGAGAAAATGTACAAGGAGGCCATCGACGCCTTCAAGAAGTTCACGGCAATGTCCCCGGACGAGCCCGGCGGGTGGCTCAGCATGGGCGTCTGTTACATGTATTTGAAGAATTTCGAAGGCGCCCTCGAGCCCATAAGAAAAGCGGTGGACCTCAAACCGGACAACGCCAACGCGCAGTTCAACCTGGCCATCGTCTACATCAACCTCAAGGACAACCTGAGCGCCAGGGAAGTCTACAAGAAACTGGCGACGCTCGACCCGGGGCTCGCGGAAAAACTGAAAAAATTCCTGAAATAATCCCTCCCAGGGCTCCCCGGGTCCGGTCCGAAATTGACAGGGGAGGGCGTTTATGCTAAAAATGACGTCCGGTCGTTCCCATTGTGAAGAGTCCCGCCTAACAGGAACCCGTTAAATCATAGGGGCAGGTGGCGGAATTGGCAGACGCGCTAGGCTTAGGACCTAGTTCCTGATGAAGGAGTGCGGGTTCGAGTCCCGCCCTGCCTATTCTCACCGCCCGGGCCGGCCGGCCGTCCCGGCTGACCGGATTCAGGAAAGAGAGCTGCCATGAGCGAACAGGAAGAAAAGAACCATTTTATCGACCTGAGCCCGAGCCGCAAGGAATTCGAGCTCGAGATCCCGGCCGAGGAGGTCGAAAGGGAATACTCCAAGGTGCTGTCCGATTACGCGAACCGGGTCAAGCTGCCCGGGTTCCGCAAGGGGCACGCCCCCAAGGACATGGTCCGGAACCTCTTCGACCATGATATCCTTCATGACGTTTATGACGAATTGATCCCCCGCAGCCTCGGGGTGGAGCTCAAGGCCCACAACCTGAATCCGGTGAACGTCCCGGAGATCCGCGACCTCAAGCACGACCACGGACAGCCCCTCCGCTGCACCGTGGCGTTCGAGGTCCTGCCGGAATTCGACCTTCCGGACTACCGCAGCGTCCAGGTCCCGGAACACCCGGCGACGGTCGACGACGCCGACGTCGAGAAGGCCCTCAAGGAGATCCAGGCCAAGGCCGCGGAATATGTGCCCATCGCAGGCAGGGGAGTGGAGGACGGGGATTACGTTGTCGCCGAAATCCACGGCAAGGACCTCAAGACCAAGCGCTTTCTCCCCGTGGAGAAGGCCGTCGTCATGGCCGGCCACGCCGAGAACGAGTCCGCCCTGAACGAGGTCCTCAAAGGCCAGAAGCCGGGCGAGGAACGGTCCTTCCGCGTCTCCCACGGGAATGACCACCCCAATAAGCGCGTCGCCGGCAAAGAGATCGAATATGTCCTCAAGGTCAGCGAGATCAAGGAAAAGAAGGTCCCGGCCCTCAACGACGATTTGGCCCGGAGTGTCGGCGAATACGCGGGCCTGGATGACCTCAAGGAGAAGCTCCGGAAAGAACTGCTGGAAGCCCGGGAGCGCGGGGCTCGGAACACGACGGCCTCGGCCGTGCTCCAGGAGATCGCCAAGAAAGTCTCCCTGGAGCTTCCCGAATCCTTGGTCGAGCGGGAAACCCTGTCCGTGCTGAAAAGGATGCTCAGCAGCGCCTCGCGGCAGACCAGGATTCCCGCTGAAGCCCTGGAGGGCCTTAAGGGTCAAGCCAGGCGCCAGGCGGTCGAGCACCTGACGAACCACCTGATCCTGGAAAAGATCGCCCGGCAGGAGGGCTTGGAGGCCACGGAAGAGGAAATCCAGGAGGAGATCAGGGAGCTGGCCAAGGCCAACGGCGTCCCCGAGAAATACCTGGCCGACATGGTCGCCAAGGAGGAACGGCGGGAGGAACTCCGGGAAACTCTCCTCTTCCGCAAAACTGTTGACTTTTTGGTTAAAAACGCTATAATTAGATGACCCTTGCATTCAGATGCTCAAAGTTCCCTTGAGCTCGAAAGATAAACAATATTAACGGGTTCCAGAGTCTTTCATCGAGCCCGGCATCACGGGCTGTCGGGGGCCCCGGAGGGCCCGGAGCGTAATTCATGCAGGATTCCAGCGAACATTCCGAGGTCCTCAGGAATATCCCTCTGATTCCCCTCAGGGACCTCGTCGTCTTCCCCGGAACCCTCGTCCCCTTCATCGTCGGGCGGTCCTCCTCGATCCAGGCCCTGGAAAAAGCCGCGGAAAAGGACAAAATGATCTTCCTGTCCGCCCAGATGGACGCCTCGGTCGATAACCCCACGGCCAAGGACATCTACTCGGTAGGGGTTACGGCCAAAATCATCCGGACTATAAAGTCCGACGACAAGAACATGAAAGTCATCGTCGAGGGCAAGAGCCGGGCCCGGATCGTCGAATACTTGAGCACGTACCCTTATTACCAGATCCTGGCCAAGGTGATCAAAGAAGTGGACGACCATACGGCGGAATCCCGGGACCTCCTGAAGAGGGTCTTGGCGCTTTTCGAGGATTACCTCAAGCTCATCCAGAACGCCAACCTCGATTCCATCATCCCGGCGCTCCGGGAGAATACGGCCGAGAGGATTGCGGACATCATCGCGTCCCACGTCTACATGCCGCTCGACGAGAAGCAGAACCTGCTCGAGACGGCCAGCAGTCTGGAACGGCTGCGCCGCCTGAACTACGTCCTGGAAAACGAGATCCTCAAGATCCATGCCTCTTACCAGAAAGACCCCCAGAGAGCGAACCGGCGCCGCGCGAGCCTGAAAGACCAAGCGCAGAAAACCTTCCCGCCGGGGTCTCCCGCATTCCGCAAGGAAGACCAGCCGAACGAGATCGAGGAACTCCGCCAGAAAGTCGCCAAGGCCAAGATGCCCCCGGACGCCGAGGAAAAGGCCTATAAAGAAATCGAGAGGTTGGAGGCCATGCCGCCCATGTCGGCGGAGGCGACGGTCAGCCGGAATTACCTGGACTGGCTCATCTCGCTTCCCTGGACTAAAAAATCCCGCGAAAAGCGGGAACTCAAGGAGGCCGAAAGGATCCTGAACGAGGACCATCACGGCCTGGACAAGGTCAAGGAGCGCATCCTCGAATACCTGTCCATCCGCCAGCTCGTCAAGAACCCGCGCGGAGTTATCCTGGGCTTCATCGGGCCCCCGGGAGTCGGCAAGAGCTCCCTCGGCAAGTCCATCGCCCGGGCCACGGGCCGGAAGTTTGTCCGCCTGTCTCTCGGCGGCGTCCGGGACGAGGCAGAGGTCAGGGGGCACCGCCGGACCTACATCGGCGCGTACCCGGGCCGGATCATCCAGATGGTGAAACGGGCCGGAACGAAAAACCCGGTCTTCCTCCTGGACGAGGTCGACAAGATGAGCATGGACTTCCGGGGCGACCCCGCCTCGGCCTTGATGGAAGTCCTTGACCCTGAACAAAATAGCACATTTTTGGACCATTACATCGACACCGATTTCGACCTCTCCCAGGTCATGTTCATCGTGACGGCGAACATGGTCGACCCGATCCCCAAACCCCTGATCGACCGGATGGAGATCATAAGGCTGCCTGGATACACGGAGGACGAGAAGCTCCAGATCGCCAAGCAGTTCCTTCTGCCCAAGCAGATGACCGCGCACGGCCTGACGGAGGCGAACCT
Organism: Candidatus Aminicenantales bacterium; assembly: GCA_049513915.1. Taxonomy (GTDB): domain Bacteria; phylum Acidobacteriota; class Aminicenantia; order Aminicenantales; family Saccharicenantaceae; genus DATKJS01. Next base: position 17,938 of record JBEKVN010000005.1, read on the forward strand.
GAAGATCTCGGACCAGTCCCTCCTGAAACTCATCCGCGGCTACACCCGTGAGGCCGGCGTCCGGAGCCTGGAACGGGAAATCACCTCGATCTGCCGCAAGGTCGTCAAGCGGGTCGTGCAGAAAGGCAAGGAACATTCGGAGAAAGTCACCCCGAAGAACCTCGAGGCCTTCCTGGGGATCCCCAAATTCCGGCGCTCCGAATTCGACAAGCACGACGAGATCGGCGTGGCCACCGGCATGGCCTGGACGGAGTTCGGCGGAGAGCTGCTGAGGTTCGAGGCCAACAAGATCCACGGCAAGGGAAATTTCACCCTGACCGGCCAGCTCGGCGAGATCATGCAGGAGTCGGCCCAGGCCGCGTTCAGTTTCGTGCGGGGCAAGATCTACGAACTCGACATCGCCCGGGACCTCCACAAGAATTTCGATATCCACATTCACGTTCCCGAAGGCTCGACGCCCAAAGAGGGCCCTTCGGCCGGGATCACGATCGCCACGGCCATCATTTCTCTGTTGACAGACATCGCCGTAAGTAAGAAAGTGGCCATGAGCGGCGAGATCACCCTCAAGGGCAAGGTCCTGCCTGTGGGCGGGATCAAGGAAAAGCTCCTGGCGGCCTACCGGGAAGGCATCCGCGAGGCCATCCTGCCCCTAGACAACAAGCCGGACCTGAGGGACCTGCCCAAAGTCCTGAAGCTAAATATGACGATCCACCTCGTCGAAACGATGGACGAGGTCCTCAAGTACGCCCTGACCCGGGAGCTTCCCAAGAAGCCGGGAGATAGCCGGGACGCGAAGGCCTCCGAGGCCGAGCCTATAACCCGGACGGGGGAGGGGGAGGCGTCCAAGGAACCGCCTCTGACGAACTGACCGGAGAACAGATTCCTTTAAGATCGGATCTATGGGCGGCCCGGACCGCAATTCCATTTAAATAATTGACAGGAAATAAGTTACAGCGAGGTCAAAAATGAAAGAGTACAACCTGGTTGAGCTCGAAGAAAAGGAACTTACGGCGCTGCGCAAGCTGGCCGTCGGAGTGGGCATCGAGGAGCAGGAGACCGAGGAAACCAGCAAGCACCACCTGATTTTCAAGATCCTTGAGGCCCAGGCCAAAAAACAGGGCCTGCTATTCTCCGAGGGCGTCCTCGAGTGCCTCGAAGACGGATTCGGGTTTCTTCGGGCCCCGGAATTCAGCTACCTGCCGAGCCAGGACGATATTTATGTCTCGCCCTCCCAGATCCGGAAGTTCCAGCTCCGGACCGGGGACACGATTTCAGGCCACGTGAGGGCCCCGAAGAACGGCGAAAAGTACTTCGCCCTGATCAAGATCGAAGCCGTCAACTTCATGCACCCCGATGTCATCATCGAGGAGCGGCGGAACGTCGTTTTCGAGAGCCTGACGCCGCTTTATCCCTTCGAGATGATCAAGCTCCAGGACGGGAACCCTAAGAACATGAACGCCCGGGTCATGGAGCTCCTGACGCCCATCGGAAAGGGCCAGAGGGGACTCATCGTATCCCCGCCGAGAGCCGGAAAAACGACCATTCTCAAAACGGTCGCAAAATCCATCGAAAAAAACCATCCTGAAATCTTTCTGATCGTGCTCTTGATCGCCGAGCGGCCGGAGGAAGTAACGGACTTCAAGAGGAGCGTCAACGGCGAGGTCGTGGCCTCGACCTTTGACGAGCCGCCCACGCGCAACGCCCAGGTCGCGAACATCGTCCTGGAGAAGGCCAAGAGGCTGGTCGAGATCAAGAGGGACGTTGTCATCCTGCTCGATTCGATCACCCGGCTGGCCCGGGCCCACAACGCGATCGTCCCGCCCTCAGGGAAGGTCCTGTCGGGCGGCATCGACGCCAACGCCCTTCACAAGCCGAAGAAGTTCTTCGGCTCGGCCCGGAAGATCGAGGAAGGCGGGAGCCTGACCATCCTGGCCACGGCCCTGGTGGACACCGGGAGCCGGATGGACGAGGTTATTTTCGAGGAATTCAAGGGCACGGGCAACATGGAGATCAACCTCGACCGCAGGCTCGTCGACAAGCGGGTTTTCCCGGCCATCGATATCAGCCGGTCCGGCACTCGCAAGGAAGAGCTGCTGATCGAGGAAGCGGACCTCAACCGCATCTGGGTCCTGAGGAAGGTCCTCAGCCAGATGAACGAGGTCGAGGCCGTGGAGCTCTTGATCGACAAGCTGAGCAAGACCAAGACCAACCAGGACTTCTTTGGGGCCATGAGCAAGGCCCTGTAAGCCTCCGGAAAGAGGATACACAGCCGGCCGGGACTCTGGCCCCGACCGGCTTTTTTATTGCCCAGGGCAGGGGCCGTTTGAGGGCATGGTTAAGGGGAACGTTTCAATCTCGACATGGGAAGGGCTCATTCGAGCCTAATTGTAAAGTACATTTTGTGCGTGAAAGGCTCGGCGAGGACGGCGATCTCGTTAAAAGCTCCGGCGCCCGGGAGAGCAGAAGGGGGTTTTCCACAAATGCACAAGCGTTGGTCAAGTCTGATATCCACAGGATGTGGGGAATTCCAAGTGATTGATACGGAATTGGATATAGGGTCCCGGCAAAGCGTGTCGCATAACAGTTATTATGTCAACTAACATACGAGGCCGCCCAGAGAGCTCCCAAAGAGAGGAAATCTGCTCTATTGACGCCCCTTTTGCCGCTCGGGCTTAGGACGCTTCTTTGGTTCTCAGCCGGCGGATGATATCTTCGAGGATCTCGATAATCTCGGTTTTGGTGATAGCCTGTTTTTTGAACTCGAGCCTCAGCTTGTACCGGTCTGTGTCCTCGGGAACATAATTAAAAACATAATATTTGAGTTTCTTCGTTTTTCCTTTGAGATATTTGGCGAGATCGCGGGTATCCTCGCGCGTTAGGTGCCGCTCGCTGATCTGCTGGACGAGTTTGAGCATATCCGCGTCGGATTTCTGCTTGGCGACCTCGATAATGGTGCTGCGGCCGAAGCCCGCTGAGGCCTTAATCAGGTCCCGGACCGACTGCGGAATCTTGGCTATGGACAGGATTTCCGTGATGGTGGAGCGCGCCTTGCCGATCTTTTCCGAAACCTGCTGATGGTTATAGCTGTAGAGGTCGATGAGCGCCTGCAGACCGTCAGCTTCCTCGAATAGGTCAAGGTCCTTCCTCTGGAGGTTCTCGATGAGGGCGATTTCCATAGCCTCGTTCTCCTCGACGTCCATTTCGATGGCCGGGATTTCCTTTAAGCCGAGGTTCTGGGAGGCAACGAATCGTCGCTCCCCGGCGATGATTTCGAACCTGTTCCCCCTGGAGCGGACGAGGATGGGCTCCAAAATGCCCTTCGTGCGGATGGAGTCCATGAGCTCATTGATATTACCGAGCTCGCTTCTCGCCTGGTGGGGATTGGGATCGAGATGTTCAAGAGGGATCATTCTAATGCGGGGCCCCAAGGACCTGGACGAGAGCAGGTCGACAAAATGGCCGTCGTGTCTCATCTTAACGGTTTCTGGAAGACCGGATCGCTTAGTTTTTTGCACGTTCCAATATCTCCTCGGCAACTTTTCTATACTGCTCCGCCCCGACAGACGCGGGAGCATACGTAAAAATTGATTCCTTGTAGGCCGGGCTCTCTTCGAGCTTGACGCTTTTGGAAATATAGGTCTTGAAGACCTTTTTGCCAAAGACCCGACGGATGCGCTCGACAACGTCCCGGCCAAGGTTTGTCCTCTTGTCGTGAAGGGTGATCAGAACTCCGATGATTTTCAAGCCGGGGTTGGCGATGCGACGGACCTTCTCGATGGTTTCCAGAAGGTCATCCGTGCCTTCCAGAGCCAGATATGAGGATTGAATCGGGATCAGGATGGCGGACGCGGCGACGAGGGCATTCATGGTAATGAGGCCTAGGGTCGGGGGCGTGTCTATGAATATAAACTGGTACTTATGCTTGATGGAGACGACGGCGTCTTTCAGGCGGAAATGCCCGTCGATTTCGCCTAGAAGCGAGGGTTCGAGCTTGGCCATGGAGATCTTGGCAATCGCCAGGTCGAGGCCAGGCACCGTAGAGCGGACGATGATGGTCTCCAGTTTGTCGTGCTTATTCATGAGAACATCATAAAGCGATTTTTCGTAGTTCGACGGATCGATGACGGTCGAGATCGTGCTATGGGCTTGAGGATCCATGTCAATGAGGAGAACCTTTTTTCCCATCAGGGCCAGTGCCGAAGAAATATTGATCGATGTCGTGGTTTTCCCCACTCCGCCTTTCTGATTCGTGATTGCGATGATCAAGGCCCTGTCTCCCTCCACTTCGGAATCGTCCGAGATCACAGTTATATCGAAAGGGATATTAAATTGCAAGAATTATTTAGCCAAGAAAAGTGGAAATGTCGGCGTGCCGACATTTTTCATAACGCGCTGAATATAAAACAATAATAGTTAATGAAAACACTGGCCGGAAAAACCAAACGGAGGAGGTTGGGGGATCAAAGGACGTCTGGAGGTATTTCGAGGGAAGGTGATCGATTTAGATAAACGGAGAATGAAGAATTCCCGTGTATTCCGCGAGTCATTTGTTTAAGCATTTTTTTTATTGTCTATGTGGTCACGTGAATTTTGGAGTAAGGTTATAGTCCGGCTCTTCCTTTTGAGTGCGGAATTCTTCCGGCAGACACTCCCCTTCTGGGTTAGAGTGCGTCTGGAACGGTATCAATTTTCAGACGCTGGAAGATCTGGGGTATTTTTAGCGTATACGAGTCGGGCAAAGCAGTAGCTAACTAGTTGATAATAAACAAGATAAAAAGATGTCGTATCATGTTGATAATAAACAAAATAGGGGCAAAATCCGTAGGGCGCGATAGCGGTCAACGCGTGAAATCCTGAATTGGGCCTCCGATACTGCGGAATTCGAAAAAAATCTCTTCCTCCGAGGACAAATTTTCGTACAATGTGTGCGGCCTGCATAATGAAAGCCGAAGTAACGTCTCCTGAGTTCCTCAGGCGCCTGGGCCTCATGGACACGGCCTTCCTTGTCGTGGGGGCCGTAGTCGGGTCAGGGATATTCCTGACACCGGGCATCATCGCCGCCGGCCTCCCCTCCCCGGGCCTGCTGCTGGCCGTCTGGTTGGCGGGAGGGCTGGTCACCCTGTGCGGGGCGCTGTCATTTGCGGAACTGGGGGCGATGTATCCCAAGGCCGGCGGGCAATACGTCTATCTCCGCGAGGCGTACGGTCCGGGAGCGGCCTTTCTCTTTGGCTGGGGCTTTTTCGGTTTCATCATGTGCGGCGGGCTGGCGGCCCTGGCCGTAGGGTTCGCCGAATTCTTCGGCGCCTTCGTGCCGTCCCTTTCGATGGGCGTGCCGGTCCTCCACGTAGCGATATTCGGGATTTCGTATACCCTGTCGGTCGGCCAGGTTGTGGCCGCCGCCGCGATCCTCGTCCTCACCCTCCTCAACACGTTCGGGATTAGGGCCGGGATCGCCGTACAGAACCTTCTGACGGTGTTCAGGATCGGCGCGGTCCTGGGGCTCGTCGTGCTGGGGGTCGTCTTCGGCACCAAGACGGGGGGAACGAATTTCCAGCACCTCTTCCCCGGCGGGCTGTGGCTTCCCGGCATTTGGCGGGCCCTGGGTTTGGCCCTCGTGGCCGTATTCTGGACCTACGACGGCTGGTATTCCGTCAACTGCACCGCCGAGGAGATCCGGGATCCGGAGCGGAACATTCCCCGGGGATTGGCCTTGGGCGTCGGCGGCGTGGCCATTCTTTACGTCGCCGTCAACGTGGTTTATCTCCTGGCGCTTCCCCTGGAGAAGATCCGGGGCGTTACGCGGGTCGGGGTCCTGGTTACCACGTCCCTCTTCGGCCCCGGCGCGAGCGCACTTATCCTGGCCGTCATCATGGTCTCCGTCTTCGGCTGTCTCAACGCCAACCTCCTTTTCGGGCCGAGGGTCTACTACGCCATGGCCAGGGACGGGAGCTTTTTCCGGTCCATGGCGCGGCTCAGCCCGCGCTTCCGGGTCCCGGCCCGTGCCCTCTGGGGGCAGGCCGCCTGGTCCGCCGTCCTCTGCCTGCTGGGGGCTTACCAGGCCCTCTACGAATACATGGTTTTCGCCCTGCTCGTCTTCTTCGCCGCGACCGGGCTCGCCGTCTTCGTCCTGCGCAGGAAACGTCCGGAGGTCGCGCGCCCGTACCGGACCTGGGGATACCCGGCCGTGCCGGCCATTTTCATCGTCGTCTGCCTGGCGATCTTCCTGAGCATCCTGATCACCCAGCCGCTGAAGTCCGCGATCGGCCTTGCCCTGCTGGGGGCGGGAATGCCCGCCTATTTCGTTTGGAGGAAGCGGTTGTTGCGGAGAACGCGCCCGACGAACAAAGCTGTAGGCACGGGAACGGATTTGGTTTAAAATGGGACTTCCCGAATCCGGCGGCGGGACATGACGGATATTAATTATTCTCTTGAGATCCTCCCGGACGCGATCAAGGTCCGGGCCAAAGCGGGCGAACCGCTCGCGGACGCCCTAGTGCGGGCCGGTATCCCTCTCAGCCTTTATTGTCACAAAAGGGGCGTCTGCGGGAAATGCGCCGTCCGGATCCGGGCCGGCCTCCTCCCCATCGTCGAGGGCCCGGAACGGGCGGCCCTCGAAAAAAGGGGCCTCAGCCCCGACCACAGGCTGGCCTGCCGGTTCGCCGTCCGGGGCGATTTGGTTGTCGAGGTTCTTCCGGAGTCCCGCCTGGGCAAGATCACGGTCCTCGAAGCCGGACTCTCCATGCCTGTTGATCTCGACCCCCAAATCAAGAAATTCGCCGTGACCCTGGAAAAGCCGCCCCTAGCCGCTCCTGCCGCCGTTTCCGAGATGCTCCAAGCCGCGCTCGGCACCCCCGGGCTCGCCATTCCGGCGCCCGCCCTAAGAAACTTGCGCGACCTGGAATCTTCTCATCCCCAGACGGTCACCGTTGTCATCTACGGCGAGCGGGAAGCTCTCGATATCGAAGCCGGCGACACCTCCGGGCGGGCCTACGGCCTGGCCATCGATATCGGCACGAGCGCCGTCGTCGCGGAGCTCGTGAGCCTGGTCACGGGCCACGGCGCCGCCCGCGCATCGGCCCTCAACAGCCAAGCTTCCTATGGCGCGGACGTCGTCTCGAGGATCACGTTCGCCTTCCAGAACCCGGACAATCTCCGGCGCCTTCGGAAATCCATCGTTCATCTCCTGAACGAGCTCGTGGATGAGCTGTGCGGCCGGGCCTCCGTCCCGAGGAACCAGATCTACGAAGCCGTCGTCGCCGGCAACACGGCCATGAACCACTTTCTCTGCGGCGTGAGCGCGGACCCGCTGGCGCTGGCCCCCTTTCAGGCCGTTTTTTCGACCCTCCCGCCATTCCCGTCCGCCGATATCGGGCTCGAACTCCACCCGGCGGCAAGGGTCTACATCGTCCCCAATATCAAGAGCTTCGTGGGCGGCGATATCACGGCCGGACTGGCCGCCGCGGCCCTGTCGGAGAAGCCCGGAAACGCTCTCTTCATCGATATCGGGACCAACGGGGAGATCGTGCTCAAGAAGGGCCAGCAGTTCATGGCCACCTCCACGGCCGCGGGACCCGCCTTCGAAGGCATGAGCATCAGTTGCGGCATGCTGGCCGTCGAAGGCGCCGTGCACCGGGCCGAATGGCGCGGGGGCTTCCGGCTCCAGACGATCGGCGGGCTTCCGCCCCAGGGCATCTGCGGCACGGGCCTCATCGATGTTCTGGCCTGCGGTCTCGCCGAGGGATTGGTCGGGCGAGACGGCAAGATCTCCGGAGCCCATAAGAAACTCATAGTGGCCGATAAGCTCAGCCTAAGCCAGAACGACGTCCGCGAGGTCCAGCTGGCTGCCGCCGCGGTCAAATCGGGGGTCCGGTTGATGCTCAGAGAATTCCAGGTGCCGCTGAAGAGCCTGAACGCCATTTACGTCGCCGGGGCTTTCGGCAATTCGCTCGACATCCCGAACGCCCAGTCCGTAGGGCTTCTCCCGGCGGTGCCGGAAAAGAAAATCCTCTTTATCGGGAATTCGTCGCTGGCCGGGGCCAGGAAACTGCTCCTTTCGGCTCCCGAACGAGCCGCCGCCGAAGCCCTGGCGGGAACCATCACCCATGTCTCGTTGGCCGCAAGGCCCGATTTTCAGGACGAGTTCGTCCGGGCCCTTGAGCTCGGGCCCTCGGCCGGAGGTGAATAATGAAATTGTCCCTTCTCGATCTCGCCAAGGGGCGGACGGTGCTCCTGGACGGCGCGCTGGGCACGGAGCTCATGGCCCGCGGCCTGCCGCAGGGGGCGTGTCCCGAATCCTGGAACGCCGACCGGCCGGAGGCCGTGCGGGAGGTCCACCGGGATTATTTCGCGGCCGGTTCCGATGTCGTCTCCACGAACAGCTTCGGCGGGAGCCGGATCAAACTCGCGGGGCACGGCCTTGAAGGGCGGACGGCCGAACTGAATCTGGCCGCGGCCCGGCTGGCGCGCGAGGTCGCGCCGCCGGACGGGTACGTCGCCGGGAGCATCGGCCCGACAGGTAAATTTCTCAAGCCCCAGGGCGAATTCACTGAGGATGAGTTCGAGTCCGTTTTCGCCGAGCAGGCGTCGGCTCTCGCTGAAGGCGGGGTGGACATCCTGCTCATTGAAACCCAGTACGACCTTCGTGAAGCCCTCTGCGCCCTCCGCGGGGCCCGGCGCGCCGCGACCCAGCTCGTCTTCGTCACCATCACGTTCAACGCTGTCCCGCGGGGGTATTTCACGCTCATGGGCGATACCGTCGCGCGGTGCGTGACGGATCTCGAGAAGGCCGGCGCTGCGGCCGTAGGCGCGAACTGCACGCTCAACAGTCAGCAGATGGTCGACCTCGTCGCGTCCATGCGGCGCGAGACCGGCCTGCCCGTTATCGTCCAGGCCAATGCGGGCAAGCCCGTTCTCGGGGCCGACGGACGGGTGACCTATTCCCAAACCCTCGAGGAGTATGTGCGCTTCGTCCCCGACCTCGTTCGGGGCGGCGCGAATTTCGTCGGCGGCTGCTGCGGGACGACACCCGCGTTCATCAAGGCCATGGCCGCATCGATCTCAAGGAGGACATCATGAAAAAGGACGAATTGTTCCAGGAAATGAAGAAGGCGATCGTCGAAGGGGACGGCGCGAGCGCCGGCCGGCTGGCCGGCGAGGCCGTGCGGTCCGGACTGGACCTTCTCGAAGTCATTGATAAGGGCTATGTTCCGGGCATCAACGAAGTCGGGGAGCTCTGGGAGAGGGGGGATTATTTCCTGCCCGAGCTCATTTCGAGCGCCGAGGCCATGAAATCGGCCATGGCTGTCCTCGAGCCCGAGCTCGAGCGGTCGCGCCTCCACGCCCGGACGGCCGGAAAGGTGGTCATCGGCACGGTCGAGGGCGACATCCACGACATCGGAAAAAACCTGGTCTCCGCCATGCTCCAGGCGGGCGGCTTCGAAGTCTTCGACCTCGGAGCCGACGTCAAGCTCGAGAGGTTCGTCGAGAAGGCTGAGTCCGTGGGGGCGGATTTTATCTGCCTTTCCGCGCTGTTAACGACCACGATGATCAATCAGAAGCGCTTTATCGCCCTTCTCAAGGAGAGAAATCTCCGGGATAGGTTCAAGGTCCTGGTCGGCGGTGCGCCCGCCAGTCATAGATGGGCCGAAGAGGTCGGCGCCGACGGCTACGCCGAGAACGCGGTGGCCGCGGTCAAGCTGGCGAAGAGCCTGTCCCCGGGGCGGTCATAGGAGGCCGGACATGATCGAAACCAAAAGACCGAGACTCGAATTCCTGAGTCAGGCGCTAGTCGAAAAAATCCTCGACGAGGGCCTCACCCTCCTCGAGAAACAGGGAGTTTTCGTGGAAAACGAGGAGGCCCTGAAGCTCCTTGCGTCCGCGGAGGCCCGCACGGACGGGGCCACGCACAGGGTCCGCCTCGGGAGGAAGCTCGTCCTGGACTGTCTGTCCTCGACCCCGCCGACCATCACGATGTACGACCGGAGCGGGGAGAAATCCTACTTCGTCGGGGGCGACCAAATCCATTTCAATCCCGGTTCGGCGGCCGTCTCCCTCCTCGACCACGAAACCCAGGAGGAGAGGAAAGCCGGAACCGCGGACCTCATCGATTTCATCCGGCTCGTCGAGACGCTCGAGCACATCAATTTCCAAAGTACGGGCCTGATCAGCGCCGACGTTCCGCCCGTGATCACGGATTGCTACCGGCTGTACCTCGGCCTTCTCTATGCCTCCAAGCCCATTGTCACAGGGACCTTCCGCGTCGAGAGCTTCAAGCCCATGAAGGAGTTTCTCGTGGCCGTCCGCGGCGGCGAAGCGGAGCTGGCCCGGAAACCCCTGGCGATATTCGACGCCTGCCCCTCCCCTCCCCTGAAGTGGAGCAACCTGACAACCCAGAGTTTGATCGATTCGGCCCGGGCCGGCATTCCCTCGGAGCTCATATCCATGGGGATGACGGGCGCCACGTCCCTGGCCACGATCACGGGCACCCTCGTCCAGCACGTGGCCGAGAACCTCTGCGGCCTGGTCATCTGTCAGCTGGCCAAGCGGGGCGCTCCCGTGATCTTCGGGGGCTCGCCCTCGAGCTTCGACATGAGGAAGGGCACGACCCCGATGGGCGCCATCGAAACCATGATGATCGATTCGGCCTACGCGCAAATCGGCAAGCACCTCAAGCTTCCCACGCACGCCTATATGGCCCTGAGCGACTCCAAGGTCAACGACGCCCAAAGCGGCATCGAAACGGCCCTGGGCGCAGCCCTCGCGGCCCTCGCCGGGATCAACGTCATCTCGGGCCCCGGGATGCTTGACTTCGAAAGCGCGCAGAGCCTGGAGAAGCTGGTCATCGACAACGAGATCTGCGGGATGGCCTACCGGCTGGTCGCCGGGATCTCCCAGAGGGATGAACCCATCGCCCTGGACAAATTCGAGGGATTCAAGGCGGATTTCCAGTTCCTGACGCTTCCCCATACGCGCCAGTGGTATAGGAAAGAGCACACCCTCCCCGTTTTGATGGACAGGGACCCCTATGAGGCCTGGGTCATGGCCGGCCGGAAAACCACCCTGGACAAAGCCCACAAGGACGTTCAGGACAGGCTCGGCAAGTACGCGCTCCCGCCGCTTCCCGACCCCGCACGGAAAGAGCTGGACAAGATCATGATGGGCTACGCACGCTCCCTGGGACTGGCCGCGCTTCCCAATAAGGAGGTTTAATCCCCTTCGCGGGAATCCACGGACGCCGTCAAGAAGCTGCCGAAGGCAGCTTCTTGACGACTGCGGGGGGGGGGTTCAAGCCAACAGCACCCCCCGGCTGTAAGTCCGTGGAGCTTCAGTCTAGGACGTGGGAATCGAGGTATTCCGGGGCTTCCACGCTCCAGTCGCGCTCCCGCCGGATCCGGTCGGCAAAACGGAGGGCCACCTCTGCGTCGCCGTGGTTGACGAACAATCGGCGGGGCGGCGTCCGCAGGGCGTCGAGCCACCGGTCGAGGGCCTTTCGGTCGGCGTGCGCGGAGAATCCGTTGATCTTGGCCACCTTGGCGCGCACGGGCATTGTCTGGCCGAGAACCCGGACCTGGGCTTGTTTTTCGAGAATCTGGCGGCCCAGCGTTTCCCTGGCCTGATATCCCACGAATAGAATGGTCGATTCCGGCCGCGTGATGTTCCAAAGGAGATGGTGCTTGATCCGCCCCCCCGTGCACATCCCCGACCCGGCCATGATGACGGCCGACCCGCGGATGGAATTGATGGACTTGGACTCCTCGATGGTCTTGACGATGACCAGGCCGGGAAAATCGAAGGGGCTCGTGCCCGCCTCGAAAAGCGTTTTGGCGTCTTCGTCGAGGTCCCCCGCGTGGCGACGGAACGCCTCGGTGACTTCCCTAGCCATGGGGCTGTCGAGGAAAACAGGCAGCGCCGGGATCTGTTTGTTCCGGACGAGGCGGCTGAGATAGAACATGAGCTCCTGAGCCCTTTCGATGGCGAACGTCGGAATGACGATATTCCCGCCGGCCCGGACGGCCTCGCGAACCGTTTCGCCGAGGAGCTCGTCGATGGATTTCGGGTCCTCGTGATCGCGGTCGGCGTAGGTCGATTCCATGACGATGTAATCCGCTTTCTCGAAGACGGACGGGTCGCGGACAAAAGGCTTGTCCCACTGGCCGATGTCTCCCGAAAAGACGATGGTTCTCTGCCCGTCGCCCTCCCGGCCATTCAGTTCGAGCATGGCCGAGCCGAGGATGTGCCCCGCGTCCCGGAACCGGACGGAAAGGCCGTCGGAAAGAGGGATGTCCTTTTCATAGGGGATTTCCTCGACGAGGGGCATGGTTCTCTGGACGTCCTCGACGGTGTACAGGGGAATCTCGAGATGGGAGCCCGGCCGGCCTTCCTTTTTGTGGCGTTTCTTTTTGAAGGCCGCGTCTTCCTCCTGGATCCGGGCCGAATCCATGAGAGCGATGGACAGGAGGTCAGCCGAGGCCTCGGTTGCCAGGATCGTCCCTGAAAACCCCTCCCGGACCAATTTTGGAATGAGCCCGGAGTGGTCCAAATGGGCGTGGGTCAGTAGGAGCACGTCGATCGTATCCGGACGGACGGGGAACGGGCGCCAGTTCCTTTCGAGGAACGGACGCTCCTGGTAAAGGCCGCAGTCGACGAGAACCTTCATCCCGCCGGCCTCGAGGAAATAACACGACCCTGTGATTTGTCTTGCCGCGCCAAGGAAAGTGATCTTCATCGTCGTCTTCAATAAGGGGTGATCCGGACGTATTCCGCCTGGCCCGAGAAAAAGACCATCTTCGTCCAGAGGCGGAAGGCGATGAACACCTGCCCCCAGAGGATGCCGAGGCCGGTCCAGGCCAGACCCTCGGGCGGGATGGCCTGGCCCACCAGTACGTAGACAGCCGTTCCGGCGACGGAGCCGGCGGCGATGAGAAGATAGAGGAACCAGGCCCGGAAGAAGCGCTTGCCGACGAACCGGAGGGCCGTCATGAGTGCGTGCAGGACCCGCCGGTCGTCCTCGGCTACGACCAGGATCCTCGCGTAATCGAAGACCATATGAACGAGGCTGAGGCAGAGCAGGGCGGCGACCGAGTGGAGACCGGATATCCAGAAATCGGGCCATTCGGTCAGGGCCTTCTCCGAAACGGGCTTCAAAAGGGCGGACAAGGCTTCCAGGATGACGCCGAAGGCCAGCGCGTAGAAAAGGAGCGAAACCAGGAAGAGCCTGACGAACCTCCAGAAGAAGCGTCCGCAGTCCGAGAAAAACGTCCGGGGAGTCGTGAGTCCTTCCCCGTCGAGGAGCCTTCCGATGATCCCTCCGTTCAGGAAAACGTAGACGAGCGCGTAGAGGACGACCGGGATCGCGACCGCGGCCAATGCCGCCGGGGCCACGTTCTGGTATCTGAAAAAGAGGTCTCCGAGCCAGATGAAATCCAGGGTCTGGAGGTTTCTCCCGAGGAGTGAGTGGCCGAGGTCGGAGCTGAAGAGCGCAAAGAAGGGCCCCGCGATGAGCAGGGCGAAGAGGACGTTGATGACCCACAATATGAGAAGCAGCCTGGGCCGGCGGGACGCCGTCCCTATCCCGCTGCCGGCCGCCTTGAACACAGCCATGCCGATCCCCCTTTTCAACTGAACGAGCTGGCCAGCTGCAGGATATTCTGCGCGGCGAATATGAGTCGCGACAGGAGCTTCAGCAGGCTGCGCCGGACGGGCTGGACCAGGAACGAATTATTGGCGAAGTTCGAATCGATGAGCCAGATGACGTCGGGGTCGACCCGCGCCCAGGACGCCTTGGCCGGTTTCACGATGACCACGCGGGCCCACCGGTCCTGGCCGTCCCAGAGCCGGGTTTCGCGGGAGCCGTCCTCGAAGGCCACGACGAGCTTGATCGGGGTCCCTCCCCTCACCCGCGCTTCCCCGAATCGGCGCAAGGTGACCGTCGTGACATAATCCCTCTTTTCCGCGGCCCGCCGGCCCTGGGGCTTGTCCTTGGAGACAGCCTCCAGGTCGCGAATTCTGGCGGACGTCATCTCCTGCTTTTTGCCGTCGGCATCGAAGATGCCCCTCGCGTTTTTCGGCTGCTCTTCGGAAACGACAGACGCGATGCCGTAATCGAAATTCAGGGTGCTCCCCATGAGTTCGTCGAAGAACCAGCCCATGTCCCGGCCGGAGACCTCGTTGACGACCCGGACGAAATCGGCCGTCTTGGGGTGCCGGTAGCGGAACCGCATGTGGTACGTCCGCATGACCCGGGACATGGTCTGCTCGCCGAGAAGCTGCTCGAGCGTGTTGAGGCAGGTCGAGGCCCGCATATACACGTTTGCCCCGTAGCTTCCGGAGTCGTAAAAAAGCCAGGACGCCGTGAACACGGGGTCGTACTTGACGGTCGCGATGGCGGCGGTCCGGTCGGTCTCATAGTCGAGCGCTTTCGGCATCCGGAAGACCGAGGCCAGGGGGATTCCCAGGAAGTCGAAAGAAAACGCGCCCGGTCCGTAGGCCCTGGCCAGAACCCGTCCCGTCGAATAGGTATTGACGCCCTCGTCGAGCCAGGCTTCCTCGAATTCGTTGTTGGCGACGAGGCCATACCAGTAACCGTGGCCGAATTCGTGGACGATGACCCCCTCGGGAGACAGGACGTCGGCGCTCGGCAGCACTCCTGTGCCGGCCGTAAAGAGCGTCGGATACTCCATGCCGCCGCTCTCCGTCCTGAAAGGCGGGTCGACCATGGTGACCGTTTCGTAGGGATAAGGTCCATACCAGAGACCGTAGTACTTGATGGCGGCGCTGAGGGCCTTGAAGTGGCGGTCCACTTGCCCCTCATGCTCGGGGGCGATGAGGAGAATCATCTTGACGTCGGGGAGCTTCACCTCCGCGAGAGGCAGACCGAGGAGGGCGGCTGTCTCCCTGTATTCGCGCGGCGAGACCTCCCTCGCGGCGACGAACGTCCGCTCGACTCTGATATACCGCGGATCGGCCATCCAGGCGAAATCGTGGATCATGGACTGGCTGAACGTGTGGGTGGCCTTGTTCGCGGTCCTGTCGATTTCGATCCCGGCTTCCTTGCCGGAAGCCCCCACCTGGAAACCCTGGGGCACGGTGATATGGACGGTGAAATCGGCGAAGTCGGCGAAGAATTCGGAATTCTGATGATATTCATGGCAGTTCCAGCCCTTCCCTTCCTCATAGACTCCGGGTTTCGGGAACCACTGGCCCATGAAATACGAATTCCGGTAGTACCCGGAACGGGCCACGGTCCGCGGGATCTTGCTCTCGAATTCCAGCCGGAGCCGGACGTTGTCCCCGGGCTTGACGGGCTCCGGGAAGCGAACCCGCAGAACGGTCTGGTCGCCGTCCCGGAGGGGCAGATCCGGCCGGACGAACTCTTTCGTCGGGCCGAGGTCCCGGCCGTCCGCCAGCCGGATACCGGTGACATCCACCCAGCCCCATTCCCCATCCTCCGGTTCGCTCCGCCGGGCGAAGGGGGTCTCTTCGGCCGCTTCCCGGAAGAACGTGCTGGCCGAGTTCTTGAAGGCGTTCCAATAGAGGTGAAAGAGCATGTCGGGCACGGGTTCCCGGCCGCGATTGGTCCAGACGATGTCCTCCTTGCCGCGGAGCATCTTCGCCGCGTCGTCGAGCTCGACCCAGATTTCGTACCGGAGGACGGGAGCATTCGGGACAAGCGGCACTGCGTCCACGCCCGCGGCCCGGAGCCTCCCCAAAAAAAGGAACGGGACCGCGCACAGGAGCAGGATCCGGGAACGGTTCTTCATGGCGTACCTCCGCCGGAAATCAGGACAGCCATTCTTCCCAGCCCGAGCGCCGGGGAAAGTACATGAAAACCAGGAGAAGCGAAGCGAAGAGGAGAAAATAAAAGTCGATGTTGAGGCCTCCGAGGAGAAACAGGACGAGCCCGAGGATGCCCGGCACTTCGGAAAGGACGAGCGTGACGAGCGTGGCCCTTTGGAGCCGGTGAAGGGCGGTCTTGTCGTCATCGTGAGGAGATTTCCTGAGGAGAATCGGACGGAGGACACGAACGAGGATAATGGTCATGATAGCCAGACCGAAAACGGCATAGCGGAGAAACTGGAGATCGGCGACGGCCATGAATCCGTGGAACGGCCGGAAACGGGCCCTGATGAACTCGGCGATACCGAGATAAACGAGGAGGCTCGCGATGATGGACACGGCGATGAGAGAGACGGTCTTGAGATGCCGCTGGAGTTCATCCTGGTTGATCATGGCAGCCTCCTTTTGACGGGTGCCAGGCCCGGGGCCGTGCTGGAGCGGATTATATGTGATTCCCCGGCCCCGCGCAATTGTCTCAAGGAGTCGATTGGGCTATACTGATTCGCAGGTTTCGAAGAAGATTTAAAGCGAGGTCGATCCCATGATGATGAAAAGAAAGTCCCTGGTCATTCTGGGCGGGTGTCTCCTGGCGGCGGGCGCCTTCCTGCTCCAGGCCGGCGCCTCCGCCCAGGCTGAGAACGAGCTGACCCACAAGGCCCGGCAGTTTATGGCGGCCCTCGAAAAGGGCGATTTCAACCTGGCCGTCCGTGACTTCGACGAGACCATGCTCAAGGTCTCGGGGCCCGACAAGCTCGAGCCGTTCTGGAAAGAGCAGTTTCCGAAGCAGGTCGGGTCCTTTAAGAAGCAAACGGCGGCCCGGAGGGAGAAGCTCGGCGCCTATGAGGTCGTCCTCGTCACCTGCGAATTCGAAAAGGCGACCCTCGATGCCAGGGTTGTTTTCGACAAGGCCGGCAAGATCGCCGGGTTCTCGTTCGTGCCGTCCCTTCCCCCGGCCAAGTACGAGCTGCCCGCTTACGCCGATGCGGCCAAGTTCGAGGAAAGAGAGGTCACCGTTGGATCGGGGGAATGGGCGCTCCCGGGCACGCTGACCATGCCCCGGGGGGACGGCCCGTTCCCGGGGCTCGTCCTCGTCCATGGGTCGGGTGCCAATGACAGGGACGAATCGCTCGGCCCGAACAAGCCCTTCAAAGACCTGGCCTGGGGGCTGGCCTCGCGGGGAATCGCCGTCCTCCGCTACGACAAGCGCAGCAAGGTTTATGGGGCCAAGATCGTGGCCGACCCGAAGCTCGAGGCGAGCCTGACGGTCAAGGAGGAAACGATCGACGACGCCCTGACCGCCGCGGCCCTGCTTCAAAAAACGGCCAAGATCGACAAGGGGCGGGTCTTCATCCTGGGCCACAGCCTGGGCGGCTTTCTCATGCCCAGGATCGCCGTTGCCGCGAAACCCATGGGCATCGCTGGATTCATCAGCATGGCCGGCCTGACCCGGCCTCTTGACGACACGATCCTCCGCCAGATAATGTATCTGTCCGGCGGCGATACGTCAGAAGGCACAAAGAAAAGGCTCGAGAGTATCAAGGAAGAGGTGGCGAAGATCAAGGCCTTCACGGAGGCTGACCGCGGCACGACGGTCAAGGTCCTGGGCGCGATGCCGTCCTACTGGCTCGACGTCCGCGGCTACAATCCGCCCGAGCTGGCCAAGACGCTTTCAAAACCCATGCTGATCCTTCAAGGGAGCCGGGACTACCAGGTGACAACCGAGGATTTCGACAATTGGAAGGCGGCCCTGGGGTCACGCCAAGACGTCGAGTTCCACCTCTACCCCAAGCTCAACCACTTCTTCTTCGAGGGCCAGGGACTGCCGACGCCGAATGAGTATATCCAGATCCACGGCAGCGTCGCCCCTTACGTCATCGAGGACATCGCGGCCTGGATTCTCAAGCGCTAGGAATACTCCAGCTACGACCGAAAGAGCCTCACCTGCAGCATTACCGGGAAGGGCAGCGGGGATGGCCTTCACTCCAGAGCGCGGTTTTTTACGCCGTTCCCGAATCGTCTTTTCAGGAGGTTGCGGACTCGGAGGGAGTCCCTCCGAAAAACGTGGGATTCCCCAGCGAGGAATCCCACTCTGTGATCGCTCCGCTCTCCTCTCGCTTCGCTCGAGGAACCGTGCCCGCGTCGCGCTCAATGTTTTCTCCGGGACATCCCCCCTGCGTCCGCCGCTTCCTCTAGCAACGATTCGGGAAGGCACGTCCGCATTATCAAGTTCCGGCCATACCCCGCAACCCTTCCCTTATTCGGCGTCTAGCATCTAGCAAGACGGCGATAACTCCGCCCTCTTCTTTTAATCGACGTAAAGAAGAAAGCCCTTCAAATATTCGGTTTCGGGGTGGAAGATATTGATGGGGTGGTCAATGGCCTGGCGGTGACGCTGGATGATGCGGACGCGCCGCCCCGCCTCGCCGGCCGCCTGGAAGACCACCTGCTGGAAGAGCTTTTCGTCCACGAAGTGGGAGCAGGAGAAGGTCATGACTAGGCCCTGCGGCCGGACCTTCTGGATAGCCAGGCGATTGATGTCCTTATAGCCTCGGCAGGCCTGGACCACGTCCGTTTTTCGCTTGGCGAAGGCCGGCGGATCGAGGATGATGAAATCGTAATCAAGCTCGGGATCTCTCAGAAATTGAAACACGTCCGCCGTGAAAAAGACGCCGGCGTCGGAGGGCAGCCCGTTGAGCTCGAAATTTTCCTGGGCCAGGGCGATCGCGGATTCCGATGAATCGACGGAATCGGCCCGGACCGCCCCTCCCTTCAGAGCGTGGACGGAGAAGGCGCCCGTGTACGAGAAAGCGTTGAGCACACGGCGGCCCCGGCCGAGGTCCCTGGCCAGCCTTCTCATTTCGCGTTGGTCGAGATAGAACCCCGTTTTTTGGGAACGGACGATGTCCACCAGGAACGGCAGGCCCTCTTCAAGGATCCGGACCCTGTCGACCGGCTCGCCGTGGACCGTACCTTCGAAATCCGGCAACCCCTCTTCGCGCCGTGCCGGAAGGTCCGATTTTTCGTAAACGCTCCGGGGCTTGAGGGCCGTCACCAGGAGGTCGAGAACGAGGGGTTTGAGCTTGTCCATGCCGAGCGTCGCCACCTGAAGGACCAGGACGTCGCCGTAAATGTCGGCGATGAGGCCCGGGAGAAGATCGCCCTCGGCGTTGACCACGCGATAGGCGTTCGTGACGGCCGGGTCGAAAAAACGGCGGCGAAGCGAAACCGCGCGCTCGATGCTCTGGCGGATCGCATCCTCGGGAGCCGCTTTCCCGAAGCTCACCATCCGGCCGATGATCGAGGACGCGCGGTTGAAATAGGCGTGGCCCAGAATATCTCCGTTCGCGCTCCGGACGGCCAGGAGGCTCCCGTTCTCGAAATCGGGCAGGGTTTGGACCGCGCCCGAGAAGATCCAATGGTGCCTGTTGCGAACGGCCTTGTCCTTGCCGGGTTTGAGGATGACGCTGTCCACGTGCCGCTCTCAATCCTGCCGGCGGTGTCCGAATCCCATCCTCAGCCGCACTCCTCCCCTGCTTCCGCGGCCGCGGACTTGAGGAAGCGCACGACGGGCCGGTCGGGCTCCGTGAAGGCCGATTCGTCCAGCCCCGCGGGTTCGACCCAGCGGATCTCGTCGTGGTCGACAGGGCGGAACTCACCCGAGACATGGACAACTTTGTACGCCAGGAGCTCGATGGATAGGGTCGGACTGTGGTATGGGACGGATATGAGGAGTCCTTCGACCCTCGCTTGAACACTGAATTCTTCGGCGAGCTCGCGCTCCAACCCCTTTTCCGGGTTCTCCCCGGCCTCGAGCTTGCCGCCCGGGAACTCCCAGAGTCCGCCGAAACGGATGTCCTTCCGGCGCCGCGCGACCAGGATCTCGCCATCACGCTCGATCACCGCGGCTACGACTTTGGGAAGGACCTCCTTGCGGCTCTTTTTTTTCATCGCATGTTCACCCCGTTTCATCTTATTCCAAGCCCCCCCGATTGACAAGCACTCCCGAGGATGACCTTCGGAGGGAGTTGTGTTAAAATAACGCAACCATGAAAGTCGCCTTCCTCGCTTCCGAAGTCATCCCTTATGCCAAAACCGGCGGCCTGGCCGACGTGGCCGGCGCGCTGCCGAAGTTCCTGGTCCGCCTCGGGGCCGAAGTCCGGGTCTTCATGCCCTTCTACCGGGAAGTGAAGGTCAAGAATCTTCCCCTCCGGACAGTTATCGACCACGCCGCCATCGACCTGGCCGGAGAACGCAGGGATTATTCGGTCCTCGAGCACAAGGCGGACGGCTTCTCAGTCTATATGATCGTCCGGGACGAATATTATGACCGGGATGGCCTCTACGGGACCCCGGCGGGCGATTATCCCGACAACGGGGAGCGGTTCGCCTTCTTTGCCCGGGCCGCGCTCGAATCCATGAAAATCCTGGGCTTTTCGCCCGACGTCATCCACGGCCACGACTGGCAGGCGGCCTCCGCCTTTGCCTACCTGAAATTCGTCTACGCCGACGACCTGTTTTTCCGGGACACCCGCTCCCTGTTCACGATCCACAACCTCGCCTACCAGGGGCTCTTCAAGAAAGAGGTGCTGGCCGCGGCCGGCCTCCCGGAGAGTCTTTTCAACATGAACGACCTCGAGTTCTTCGGCAAGGTCAACTACATGAAGGGGGGCATTCTTTACGCGACGGCCGTCACCACCGTGAGCCCTCGCTACAGCCGCGAGATTCAGACCCCCGAGTTCGGGTGCGGCCTGGACGGCCTCCTGAGAAGCCGTGCCCACGCCCTGTCCGGCATCCTGAACGGAGTCGATTACGCCGACTGGGACCCCGCGACGGACCGGCTGATCCCGGCCCGCTTCTCTCCCGCCGACATCACCGGGAAGGCCGGGTCCAAATCGGCATTGCTCGACATGTTCAGTCTCGGCAAAAGCCCCGACGCCCCTGTCGCCGGCATGGTCACGCGCCTGGCCGGGCAGAAAGGCGTCGACATCGTCTGCGACGCCCTCGGCGCGATTTTCAAGCTCGGGGTCACCGTCATCATCCTGGGGACCGGCGACCAGAAGATCCAGGACTTCCTGAAAGGCGCCAAGCGGAAATATCCCGGCCGCCTCGGCCTGATGATCGCTTTCGACGAGAAGGTCGCCCACACGATCTACGCCGGTAGCGACCTCTTCCTGATCCCGTCGCGCTACGAGCCGTGCGGGCTGACCCAGATGTACGCCCTGAAGTACGGGACCATCCCCGTCGTTCGCGCCACGGGCGGGCTCGACGACACCATCCACGAGTTCGACGCGTCCCGGCGGACGGGAAACGGCTTCAAGTTCGAGGACGCGACACGCGCGGCGCTTTTGGCGTCTCTCGGGACGGCGCTGGACACCTATTCCCACAAAGACTCGTGGAGCGCCCTCGTCCGGAACGCCATGACGTCTGATTTCTCGTGGACGCGTTCGGCGGGAGAGTATCTCACCCTCTACCACAAGATCACGGACTCGCCCGGCCCGGAGCGGCCCTAAGGGGACTTCTTCTCCTTCAGGAATCCGGCCGCGGTTTCGGGCGGGACGGGATTGATGTAGTAGCCCGTCCCCCATTCGAATCCAGCCACCTTCGTCAGGATCGGGAAAATCTCTATGTGCCAATGGAAATAGGTGTCGATCCCCGGCCAGGTCTTGAACGAAAGCGCCGGATTGGGCGCTTTATGGAGAACCAAGTTGTAGGCGGGGTCGCCCAGCGTCACCCTCAGGCTGGTCAGGACGGTCTTCAGGGCCTCAGCCAGGGATTCGACCTCGTCGTTCCGCATGGCCGTGAACAAGGGCATGTGCCGGAGCGGGAAGAGGGCCATCTCGAAGGGGAAACGCGACGCGAAAGGGGTGATGACGGCAAAGTGCCTGTTCTGATAGACGAGCCGCTCGCCCATGGCCTGCTCCTCCCGGATGATGCGGCAGAAACCGCACTCCTTGAAGCTCCGGAAAAGCCGGTCGGCGCCGTAGACTTCCTCCTTGACTCTCTTGGGGACGATCGGGGTTGCCACGAGCTGGGAATGAGGATGGCTGAGCGATGCGCCGGCCTCTTTGCCTTTGTTTTTGAACAGCTGCACGTACTGGTAATGGAGATCCTCTTCGATGGACTTGATCCTCTGCTGCATGACCCGCAGGACGTCCGTCATCTGGGCGGGCGCGAGGTCGACGAGCTCCTTGTCGTGATCGGGATTCTCGATGATGACCTCGTGGACGCCGATCCCCTCCATCCACTCGAAGATGCCCCGGCGGCGTTTGGGAGGGGTGGTCCCCCTGTTAAGCGCGGGGAACTTGTTGGGAACGACCCGGACGCGCCAGCCGGGCGTGTCCGGAGACGTTCCGGCCTCTCTCAGGGCGTAAACTTCGGGCGGTGTTTTTCCCTCGTTGCCCATGCAGAACGGGCAAAAACCCCTGGCCTCCTCGGCTCGGGGCTGGCCGGCCGCCGGCCGGAAGTCGTCGGGCCGCTTGCTGCGTTCCGTGGCGATGATCACCCAGCGCCCGCTGATCAGGTCTTTTCTCAGTTCAGACATTATTCACCGATGAGTTCCTTGATTTTGAGCTTGAGCTCGTCGAGCGAAGCCGATTTCACGACATAGGCGTCGGCGGCCCAGGTCATGAAATCCTCCTTGTAGCTCTGGTAGGCCGAGTTGATGATGATCGGGATGTCCTTGCGGAGCCCCATGATCTGGGTGATGAGCTCGATCCCGTTCTTGCCCGGCATGCGGATGTCGGTGATGATCAAGTCGAAGGCCGTTTTCGCGATTTTCTCCAGGGCGGCGTCCGCGTCGTAGACCGCCGTGACGGCGTACCCCGCCTTGCTGAGTTCCTCCTCGTAGAGGAGGCACAGCGCCTTTTCATCTTCGACGACGAGGATCTTTTTCATGGTTGCTTTCCCCCTTCCCGGCTTTGGAAAATAAGCCTGAACAGGGCCCCCTTCCCCGTCCGGCTCTGGACCTCGATTTGTCCGCCGCAGTTGTCCATGACTCTCTTTATGAATGGCAGCCCCAGACCCATTCCCTTGTCCTTCGTCGTAAAGAACGGCCTGAAAAGCTGGCTCCTGTCTCTGTTGGAGATCCCCCGGCCTGTGTCCCTGACCGAAACGACGAACGCGGTTTTGTTTTTCTTATACGCCCGAAGCGAGACCGTTCCTCCGGGGGGCGTCGCGTCGAACGCGTTGTCCAGGAGGTTGCGGAGGATCTCCCCGAACGACGTCGGGTCGCAGAGGACCTGGGGCAGGCACGGTTCGACTTTGACGTTGAGGGTGTAGCCCAAACCCTTGGTCCGAACCTCCGGGCTCTGAAGGACGGAATCGATCACCGGCCTCGGATCGAAATACGCGGGCTCCTTCAGGCTGACCCGGAGAAAATGGCCCATCTGGTAGACGATCTTTTCCAGACGCTGAATCTCGTCCCGGATGATCCTCAGGTTCCGCTCCCGATGGCCTTCCGGGACCCCGTCCGGCTGAAGGAGCTGGTCCGTGAACCCGCCGATTGTGACCAGGGGGTTGCGGAGCTGGTGGGTGACGAACATGGCCATCTCCCCCATGGCGGCCATCTTCTCCGCGTCGAGGAGCCTTTGGTGGAGTGTCGTCGAGTAAATATAATTGCTGGCGATGAGGCCGCAGAGGCTGGCCAGCTTGACGTCCCCGGGGCTGATGGGGACGCGGGTGAAGGCGTTGTCCAGGATGATCTCGCCGAAGACTTCGTCTCGGGCGATGAGCGGGATGCAGAGGAACTCGTCGACCTGGATGACCTCGCGGAATTTCGCGTCCACCATCGGGTCGTTCGAGGCGTCCCGGACGAGGCATATCTCCTTGTTGCAGGCGGCGAAGGCCGGCACCATCGCGCAGGTGGCATCGTCCATCGTGAAGACGAGGCTCTTGATGCGGTGGGACAAGGTGTTCTCGTTTTTGCTGACGAGGGCCCGGTTGTGCTCGATGATCTCGACATAGCCGATGCCGGGAGTCGAGAGGACCTCCCAGATGTAGCCGGCCTCCTCGGGTGTCCGCGGCCCCAGCCACATCTCGCCCCGGAGGCGGTCGCCGTCCTTGAGGAAAAGCATGGCCCGGTTGAAGCCCACGCCGGAGCCCGAGGTCAACGCGGTCAGGATGACCAGGAGGTTGTCCTCGAGCGAAAACGGCTGGAAGAAGCTCTGGGAGATGATGGACAGGAGCATCAACTCCTTGGGCGCGTCCTTCTGGAAATCCGAAGCCAGCAGGTTGTACTTCTCGATCATGCGGCCTGCCACTCCTTGGGGACGACCCGGACTCCGCCCTTGCTGATCTTGAAATCCCGGGCGTCTTTTTCGGCGTCAAAGCCAATCTCAAAATTCTCGGGGATGACGTTGAATTTGTCGATGATGGCCTTCCGGATCTTGGCCCCCCGGCCGACCTCGACGCCCTCGAGCAGGATCGAGTCGGAGACCTGGGCGTCCTCGTGGATTCCGACTCCGGGGGAGAGGATCGAGTTTTCTATCCGGCCCCCCGTCACCCTGACACCCGTGCACAGGATCGAATTCTTTATCGTCCCACGTTCGATGAACGCGGGCGGATATTGCGGCTTGTACGTCCTGAATGGCCACTCGGGGTCCCGCAGGATGGCCGGCGGAGAGGCCGAGACGAAGGCCATGTTGGCGTCCCAGTAGGCATCGATCGTCCCGATGTCCTCCCAGTAGTCGTTAAAGAGGTAGGCGAAAACCCCGTGGTCGGAAATCAGGCTGGGGATGATGTCTTTCCCGAAGTCATGGGAGCTCGCCGACTTCCGGGCGTCCCGGAGCAGGGCCTTGATCAGGACCGGCGTCTTGAAAAGGTAGACCCCCATGGAGATCAGGATCTTCGTCGGGTCCCAGGGAGTCGCAAGAGGCTTTTTCGGTTTTTCCATGAAATCGATGATCCGGTGCTCGTTGTTGACGCCCATGACCCCGAAGCGGGACGCCTCCTGGCACGGGACGACCCTGGTCATGATCACGGCGTCAGCATCCGTCTGGACGGAAAAAAGGAGGAGCTTGCGGTAGTCCGCCTTGTAGATGTGGTCGCCCGAAAGGACGAGGACATAATCCGGGTTCTCCTGCTGGATGGTGTAAATGTTCTGGAACACGGCATCCGCGGTGCCCTCGTACCACCGGTCGCTCACGCGGCCCTGGGCCGGGATCGACAGGATATAGTCGCCGCTCTCGGCGTGGAAGATGTTCCAGCCGTTGATGATGTGCCGCTCCAGGGAGAGGGACTTGTACTGAGTGACCAGGGCGATTTTCCGGAGTCCTGAATTGAGGGCGTTGGAAAGGCTGAAATCGATGATCCGGTAGGAGCCGAGAAACGGGACGGAGGGTTTGGCGCGGTCGCGGGTCAAGGGGTAAAGTCTCTCTCCCTTCCCCCCGCAGAGGACCATGACCAGCGTTTTTTTAGATAACAGTTCCATCGGGCAATATGATCTCCTCGAAGAGTCCGTCCTCCTTTTCATAAACCTGAAGGAGGGCTTCCCTGGCGGCGGTGAGGCGGCCTCCACTTTTGAGCCACTCCGCCAGCTCCAAGGCCCGGGAAAAGTGCTCTGCGGCGCGGTTTTCGGCATAGTCCCGGGCCGTCCACGTCGATATGAGGAACGGCCAGTCGGAGCTTTCGAGAAGGAACTTCTCGCGGTAGAACTGCCGGAGAAGGCGCTTATCGAGGCTGGCCGTCCGCGGCCGGATCTCCTCTTCGATTTCCTCGATGCGGTAAATGTTCTTCCAGATCCAGGACGTTTCCTCGTTGAACCAGATCCAATGAAATCCGCCTTGTCCCCAGGAGCCTTCGGGCAGGGAAATGACGTCGAGGGGGGGCAGTTTGTCCAGGCAGCCTCCGGCGGTGAGAGGACGCACAGGGCTCCGCGAAAGCACCTTGAGCATGCGGTAGAGCCACTCGGGGCCCTCGAACCACCAGTGGCCGAAAAGCTCCGTGTCGTAAAGCGCGACGACGACACCCGACTCCTTGTCCTTAAGGGCCGACTCGAGGACAGAGACAAAGTGAGCGGCGTGGTCGTCCAGGCGTCCCGAGGCCGCGCCCGGGTCGTACGGCTCCTTGAGGGCCAGGTCGGGGTCCTCCGATGTGACCCGCCAGTAGCGCATGCCTCCAGGGAAGTGCTTTTTATGGAATTCGAGGTACCGGCCGTCGCCGGGATAGCCCATGTGCCGGCTCCAAACCTGGGAGCCGGAGACCTCGTCCCGGGCGAAGAACGGCACGTTTGAAGGGTAGGCCAGATAGCTGGAATACGGGTCCCGCCTCACTTCGTCCGCGGGCCGGTATTCTTTTCTGAATTTCTCCCAGAGGAGCTTCAGGCCCGGAAACCGGTCGAGGTAGACCCCTTTGGCCTCGCCGCCCTTGAGAAGGTGGGCATCGACGAAAAAGTAGCCGACCCCCTCCTGGCCAAGGATCTCGTCGACGCCGAGGCGCGGATAAGGCTGGCCGTCCCCAAGGGGGGACTTCCAGGCGTAGGCCGGCCGGTAGGCGCATTCCGGGATCCAGAAACCGCGGGCCTCCCGTCCGAAGTATTTGCGATAGACATACTGGCCCTGCCGGACCTGGTGCCGGATGCTGGCGTCTTTCTCGAGCAGCGGAAAATATCCATGGGTGGCCGCGGACGTCAGGACCTCGATCTGCCCGCGGTCCTGAAGGGACCTGAAACCCTCGAGGATGTCGCCGTGGAAGCGCTCACGGAAATCATGGAGGATCCTCCGGTACCAGTCCGCCCAATAGACCGTCAGGGGCAGGAGCGGATGCCCGGTCTTCCGGAACGCGTCCCCGTCGCTCTCAGCGATCCCGATCTTCATCCGGAGGTACGCGTCGAAACCCCTGACGAATTCCGGGTCCTTGAGCTGGGCCATGAGGACGGGCGTGAAGCCGATGTTGACCTGGGGAGGAATCCCCTCCGCGGCCAGGCGCTCGAATACGTCGAGAAGGGGAAGGTACGTTTCGGCAGCGGCCTCGTAGATCCAATCCATGCCGTGGGGCCAGCTCCCGTGGTCCAGGACGTAGGGGATGTGGCTGTGCAGGACGAGCGAAAAATACTTATGGCTCATGGCGTTCCTTCAAGAGCACCTCGATCCCCTGCGCCTTTTTCCCGGACAGCGTAAAAGCCCATAAAGGCATGAAACTGAATCCCTGATGGATTATATCAAATCCTTCCTCGGATTGAGAAATCGTCTCCAGGGGAAGGGTCCAAATCTCGTGCGTGTCCCGGGGCTCGAACGAAAGCGCTCCGCCGTAAAGTTTGACCCAGCCCCGGCGATGGAATTCGACTTCCGGCGGGAAAGCCAGCAGGTTCCATTCCGAACCGAACCTGAGCGCGACGGTCCTGTCCGAAAGGTTTTCGATCTCGTAGACGACCCTGAGCAGGCCGGGTCCGGGCTCGATGGTTTTGCGGACGACGACCGGCACTCTGTCGCCTTCCACCCAGACCCCTCCCCGTCTTTCGAGGACGAGGGCGCCTCCCCGGACGACCGCCTCGTAGGGCTGGTTGACGAAGTCGCCCTGCTCGCCGTAGTTGACCTTCCGGAAATCCTCCTCGGTCGAGTCGGGATGGATGAAGTGATCGAGGAGAGAGTAGCGCGGATGCCAGTCGTAGCGCATCAGGTCCTTGGCCCGCGGCGGGATCTTCTTGGCGATCTCATGGATGCTTTTGCCGTTCCCGGCCTCTTCGGGGCGCGGGAAATGGTAGGCCTCGGGACGGCGTGAAAGGACGTCGGACAAATTCCGCGCCCAAGGAAGGTAATCGATCTCGACCAGCCCGCCGCCGAAGGAGGGCTTAACGAGAAGGTTGAACGTCTCCCCCCGCAGGAAATACTCTTCGCGCCCGTCGATGTCATAATCGACTTTCGCCCAGCCCGGCGCCGCGGCCGTTCGTTGTTCCGCCGCGATGAGATGGTGGTAGACGGCTTCGCGGAGATGGGGAAGATAGAGCCCTCCGAAAACGCCGTGCCAGTAAGGATCGTTGCACTGCCCGCGGTAGAGGTCATGGAGGGCCTGTCCGTCGTTGCCCGCGGCATGGACCTCCCGCGAAACGAGGAGCATGCGTTTGTGGAGTTGGTTGCTCTCTGGATACTTCAGGAAAAAATCCCGGAAATAACCGCCCCGGAGGAACCTCCGGCCCGAGGCCGGAATCATGGCCCGCAGCTCCTCGTACGTCCGCGAATCCTCCGGCTCGAGCACCCATTCCATCATCTCCTCGTAGGACGCCGGCGGCACATAGACCCGCCCCGCCGGAGGACAGGCATCCATATACTCCGAACACGTCATCATCCGGATCTCCCGGTTCTCGACGAAGGCCAGAAACCTGTCGAGCCAGCCCTCGTCGTAGACCCATTGTTTGGTTCCCGGCCAGACGCCGAATTTTTCGCCGTCGTCGCCGAGGATGGCCGTTCCGTCCGCGGCCTGGATCTCCTTGAGGTACTCCTCGAGCCTTTCCAGGGAATGGAACGGGATCATGTATCGGAGTTTTTTATCGATCGGGAAAATCCGCAGGGGGCGGCCTTCCTCTTCGGTGATATACGTGGCATAGAGGTTCCGGACCCCGGCATAATGGAAGTGCTCCTCGTCGAGCATGGTGTATTCGATCCCCGCGGCGGCGAGGGCCTTTGGCAGATGCGGCTCCCAGACCCTTTCGGTCAGCCAGAGGCCGCGCGGCGTCTGGCCGAAGTTGGATGCAATGAAATCGTTCATCAGCCGGACTTGGCCGATCCTGTCCTGCTCGGGGATGATGGACAGGATGGGCTCGTAGAAGCCGCCGCTCAGGAGTTCGAGCTGGCCCCGCCCGGACATGGCCTTGACCATATCCCAGCAGCCCCGCTCCCGCTTCTCCATGTGTTCCCAGAGCGGGCCGGAAAAGTGGAGGGAGAACTTGAACCGGGGGTGTTTTTCCAGGCGCTCGAGGAAGGGCCTGTAACAGTCCTTGAACGCCTTGTCGACAACGAATTCAAAATTTCCGACGGGTTGGTGGCAGTGGACGGCGAAGAGGAAACGGAGTTCCTTCATGCGGGCTCCTCGGCGCACAAGGTCAGACTCCTTCCTGGGCGACGATGACCGCCAGAATGGCCATGACGACGGCCTGGAGTTCGAGTTCGCGGGGGTGAACACGCTCGAGGACATCGAGCGCCGAATGATGGACGTCGAAATACGTCTGGGCGTTCAGGATGACCGCGGCGGGAACGGTTCCTTGCTCGATGAGCGGCCCGACGTCCACTCCCCCGCCGCCGGGGCTGAAGCTCGTTACGCCCAGCGGTTTGAAAAGCTCGCTGAGGGCCCGGAGCCGTTCCAGGAGACCGGCTTCAGACCGCCCGGCCGCGATACCGATGGGAAGAAATCCGCCCCTGTCGGATTCCATGGCGAGAAGATGCCTTTCGTGTTTCCGGCGCTCATCCTTGACGTAAAAACGTCCTCCCGTCCCGCCGAATTCCTCGTCCATGAACATGACGGCCCTGATCGTCCGTTTGGGGCGGAGCCCGAGGTCCTTGATGAGACGAAGGGCCTCGAGACTGACGGCGCAGCCGGCGCCATCGTCATGGGCCCCCGTCCCCAGGTCCCAGCTGTCCAGGTGGCCGCCCATGAGCACGATTTCCTCCGGATGATCCGTGCCCGCGAGTTCGCCGACGACGTTGGCGCTCTCGACGGGGCCGAGGTTGCGGCAGCTCATTTTGAGACGGACGGAGACCGGTTCGCCCTTTTTCAGCAGGGCGCTCAAGGCCTCGGCATCCGAGGTGCTGATCGCGGCCGCCGGGATCTTCGCGACGCCGGGAGAATATTCCATCAGTCCGGTGTGGGGAAAATCATCGACACGGAACGTCAGCGACCGGACGAGCGCGGCCACGCCGCCGTGCCGGGCCGCGTGGACGGCTCCGCTGACCCTCTGGTCCGCGGCCCCGCCGTAGGCGGCGAACGGTTCAGTCTGACCCCTGTCCATGGGCCTGTTGAAGAAGACGATCTTTCCCCGGACCTCCGGCCCGAGACGGTCGAGTTCCTCGAACGACTTCACCTCGACGACTGGAGCGGTGATCCCGGAGTCGGGCGTTCCAACGCTTCCCCCAAGGGCGCAAACGTGGAGGGGGATGGTCGCGCGGGAGGCGGAATGGACAATTTCCGCCTCCTCCCTCGCGCCCCTGACCCAACGGTTGACGGTGACGGGCTCCAGGTGAATATTGTCGAGGCCCATCTCGGCCATCATGCTTCGCGTGACCTCGATGGCTTTGGCGGCTTCCGGAGAACCGGTCAGCCGGGGCCCGACGACGGTGATCCGGCGCAGAAAATCGTAGGCCTTTTCATCCGCCAGTCCGGCCCTGCGGATCCGTTCGGCGACTTCCGCATAAGGCGACCGGGTTTGACCTGCTCCGGCAGAGGATCCGGCAGCCGGGAGGCGGAGCAGGCAAAAGACGACGGCTGAGAAAACGGCGCAGGCCGTTCTTCGAAGGCGAGGCCTGGAAAAAATATTTGGCATGAGACGCAACCTTATTTTATCCAACAAATTGCAGGGTCCTGTCAAGGCGGATGTTTTAGCCCAATTGGACCAAGTTCGAGGCCAGCCCTCCGAGTGCGAACCACAGGGCATTGGCCCGAAAATCCCCGCTCGTCATCTGCTCCGTCCCGAACCCGGGATTCAGCTCTTTGATGTAGTTCTCAACCCGGCCCCTCTTGATATGTAACCAAACGACTTCCGAGGCCGAGAGTTCGTCCCGGTTGGTGGCGACCATACAGCGACGATAGCCGTCGGGTTCGAAGAGGTTGAACGGAGGCTCCCTCCAGCGCTGGACGACCAACCGGAACCGAAGTTTGACCCCACTCATTAGATGCACGGCCGTCCCCACCTCCCGGTCTAAAGATGAGGTCCAGGATCGATTCGGAACTTCAGCCAAAAAAAACAGCCAGGCTGGAGAGAACTACAATGAGCCGCTCTTTCATCTGGTCCCCAAGCTCAATGACCTCGTTGCGAAAGAAGCGTCGGAAAAATGCTTGGTGAGAAGGGCAAAACGGTGCCCCGATCCATTGTAGAGAAGCCTAGCCGAATACGACAGCATTTCCACGGCTTCAACCGTGCCCCTTCACAATCTCCACAATTCTTGCAGCTATCGCGATCGTATTTTCATGCTGGATGAGTTGGCTAAAGATATCTGTTAGAGAAGGTAGGTTCATGAGATTCTGAAGGTTCGCAATAGAATCGTCGGCCACGATGTTTCCCTTGTTAAGGATAATAACCCGGGAGCACATGCTTTCGGCGACTTCGAGAGTATGTGAAGAGAAAAGGATCGTCTTACCCTCTTTAGCCAGTAGGTGGATGAGGTCTCGGACGATTAGGGCGGTTGTCACGTCGAGCCCGGAGAGTGGCTCATCCAAGAGAAGGATTTCAGGGTTATGGAGAAGCGCGGCTGAAATGAGGATTTTCTGACGCATCCCTTTGGAATAGGTGCTAATCGAAGCATCCTCGTCATTCTCGAGCCCGAATACCTGGATGAAATCAAGAGCCTTGGAGAGCAAGACTTTTTCGGGAATGCCTCTAAGGCGCCCGACCAGGAGCAAGTAGTCCAGCCCGCTCAAGTGCGGATAAAGCTCAGATTGCTCAGGCACGTATCCGAGACGGTTCTTATATTCATCCAGATTGGAACGAACCGACTGGCCCTCGAAAAGGATCTCGCCCCGAGTAGGCTGGAGGAGACCTGCCAACATCTTAATGGAAGTTGTTTTTCCAGCAGCATTAGGGCCGAGATACCCCAATATCTCTCCCGGCCTAAGAGTAAAGCTAATGTTATTGACAGCTGTAATAGCCCCGAATTTCTTAGTTATTTCGTGCAACTCGATCATAGCGCTTTTAGAGAGAACGGTATTCTCTTCCTATTTCTAAGGACTCGCCCTTCTGAAAAAAGCATAACACTCCCTTGTTGCTCATTTCAAGCAACGGTCTTTTCCCCAGACTTCCGATAGGATTATTGTTTGCGGCATAAACCTTCCTAGTACTAGATGTTATTGGCTTCAACAAGTTCACCCGGTGGGGGAAGACCACAATTCGGAGGTCCAAGATCAATAGCTTACTGGATGTCCTCCAAAACGGAGCATTCGACGAGTATTGGACGCAGACGAAGGATAGCGTTGATTTTTGTAAGGATTGTGAATATCGTTATACGTGCGAAGATTGTCGAGTCTGGTCCTTTTCATGGACGGGATGCATAGATTCGCCCACGCCTCATTGTGGATACGATCCTCTTTCGGGCCGATTTATTAACGAAAAGCCGGACAGACAGGAGCAAAAGGAGGGCGCTCCGATGACACGAAAGTGCTGTGCTTGGTTCATGGCTGGCCTGAGTGGAATCACTTTCTTGATGATTATGGCCAGCCTAATTTGGGGCTCTCGCCTGCGGGACGCTTCGCAGACAGAAGACCGATATATTTTCAAGGAAATCATCCGCGTCGATCTGGAAGAACCGCGTTTCGCGTTCAAAGGTATGCGGAAGATTCAAGAAATGGATGTCGGAGCGCGAGGGGAGATCTTATTGACGGACGGATGGCGAGCCTTCCTTGTCGATAACCAAGGCACATCTCTTCATTTAATCGGCCGGAACGGACAGGGGCCTGGGGAATATGAAATGGTCAGCAGCCTTCGCATCATGAACGACGGCAAGATCTTTCTTTTCGATCCCGTCGGTTCGAAGTGTATTTTCTATAATCAGGACGGCGCTTATGTCCGGGAAAGAAGAATTATCGAAGTGCCGACCTTCAGCGTCCTCGCTCTTGATAATGGCTTTTTTCTAGTTCTGCGGAGGGTCGAGAACCGCGACGATACGACGACGGTTTTTTACTCTATTTATAATGATCGTTTGAATCACGTTTGCGATCTGGAGCCACGTTATAGCTTCGATAAGCCGACGAAAAAATTCAAGTACAATGGTATGGGATACGCCATCGGCTACATTCTCCGGCCGGGACATATTGACATTGCCTCCAACGCCGAAGATGATTTTCATCTTTATCGATACACCGAAACTGGTTTGAGAGAGCGGGCCATTGAATTTGAGGTCAAGCGAGCAAAAACCAGCCCCGCGTATCGTCAGGACCAGGAAAACCGGTTGAAAAAAGTATTTGGCCAGTCCAACTGGCTGAGCGGTGTTATGAAGAACTTGTATTTTCCAAAGTATTTTCCGGTTTTCAAATGGTTTGGGCGACTCGAAACAGATGATCTGGTCATCGAACTCTATGAGGGAAGGCCCCAGGAGCACGACTCCGTCCTCCAAATTGTCGATTCCGCAGGACGTCCCCAAGGCTCCCTTTCACTGCCGGCTGCCCAGTTTAGAAGGCTCATCAAGAACCGTATCTATTCCGCCTATGAAAAAGACAGCGGATATTTATGCCTCCGGGGCTATCTAATCGAGCGCCGTGTCCCCTGATTTTTTGATGCAGGACCAGGGATGTAGCCGACTCAACCGGCTGGTATTCGACGGACTCCCTTAAGATGGCTTCCGATCCGGCGGACCGCGAGCCGAAAGCCGTTTTCACAGCAAAGAAGCCAAACCGTTTTAGGACCTTTGGCCTGCGAGATTGCGTCCCTTATGCTTCCCCGAACACGCAAAACCCCCAGACTCTCCGCTTGATCAGTCGCTCGTCGACGTGCTTCGGGCGGAGCCGAATCGTCCATAAACCCTAGTAACTCTCTTCTTCCCAAGCGCACGCCACAGGACTTTTTTTTCGACTAGCAACTTTTTTCAAAAGGATCCGGACGCATATTAAAACTGGAGCCGCGATCAGAAACCGCTCCCTTTCCCTAAGGACGGAAAGCGTCAAAGTCGAACAGGCTTTCACCCATACGATGACGGCTACCATTTTGGCCAATCCAGCTAGAGCGCTCTTTTGGGGGTCCTTTTCATTCTCGAAGGTGAACGGAATCTTATCCTCCCCGAAGTAGGTGATTTCCAAAGCGATCGAAGCCAAAATGAGATTGAGCAGAGACGAGAGGAAGGCATTCCCGAAACCCAGCGGCGGCCATAAATATAAGAACAGGATTCCGCTCATCGGGACCAAGTGGAGGATCAAGATCGCTTTTTTCAATCCCGTAATTAAGGGGCGGGATGAGCCCGTAGCCGCCAGATCAAAGATCCACTTCGCCTCGAGATTCAGCGGCTGGCGGACTGCGGCCTTTGTCGCCAGGATGAAAACTACTAAGGCCAGCGATGGAAGGGCCAAAAAGAGCTCCTGCGAGAGTAGTATGGTTTCGATGACTTCCTTAATTTCCTCGGAAAGAAAGGCCAAGATTGCCACTCCAAACGGAATGGACATGTATCCGAATAGAATGATCTGGTGAGGACGGCTACGTTGAATCGTCCGGAGATAAAATACAAAAAGCGCCGATTCCGTTCTGTTTCTGAACAACTTCCGATTCAGGCTGCGGATCATCCGTCCGCACGCGGGACGGGCGCGCGGAGCCCGTCCCGAACCCGAAATCACGCGGATCGCTTTTTTCGCATATTGCCGGAAAGAAACGATGCAGAGAATAACGGCCAAAATGGTCGCTATTCCCGCCGTTCCGGCGAGCCTCTCGAAGAGAATCCCCTGCCGTCCGGCGAGCCACTCGCTAAGTCCAGCGAACCAAAAAGGCGGAAAAAAGCCCATTCCCGATGATCGCGGACTTTCCTTCAAGAGAGTCGATATATCGCTATGGAAGACTTCTATGGCCGGGATCGCCGTTAGCAGTAGCGTTGTCGTCGCGGTGAGGCCCAGTATCTGAGCCCCATGCGTCGCTTTAGCGAAAGCCGGAGGTTTGAGGATTATTGCCAGAAGACTCCCTATCGAAAAAATTCCGCATAGCACGAATAGATACAGCGCCAGATCGGACCCGATAAAGGCGGCGACCTGCCGAATTCCCGGCGCAACGCCCAGCGGAGATATGAACAAAGAAACCACGGCCGACGAAACTGCCATCATTAGGAACAACGGAAGCGTGAAGTAGACACGGGCGAGGATCTTGGACATGATGACGGCTGAAGGGGACACCGGCAAAGGCAGGAGGTTCGTGATGTCGTAGTCACTTAAAAACACTTCGCCCATGGTCAATAGATGAAGAAACCCAAGGAGCAAGGCGGCATAGGTCAGCCAAAGGTTCTGCAGCCAAAAGTATTTCATGTCATCAAGAGCGTATAGTGACGAAGCAATCGAAATCCCCATCCATAGGGTGCTCAGCAAGCTGATCGATATCGAGACGGGCAGATACTTCTTTCGCCAGACGCCGAAAAGGGATCGAGATGCGCCTACGCCCTCCTGGATAGCGAACAGTCGGAAAAGCAGCCGGACATTAGCCCAAAAGGGCGGTTGTCTGGGCGTCATGGTTGGTTCGCATGCTCCCAGATGACGACCCGGCTATGGGGTATAGGGCCGCATTGTTGAAGCCATATAATGGCCAAGTTGTCCATCACGATCTCAGCGAGCTGCGGATCCAGTTCACGCCGTCCCCCTTTTCCCGATCATGTGCATGATTCCTCTTTATCCTTCAACAAGCGATAGAGCTGCGTTCGGCTGATGCCGGGGGATGCGGCCGCCTGCGTCTTGTTGCGGCGATGGTCTACGAGATCCTTGATGATCTGTTGCCACTTTTGCGAGTCCGTCCTTCGCCGCCTCGTCCGCCCCATGGACGCCGGCAACTCTAAGTCGCCCGTCCGAATGCACGTATTATCGCTTAGCGCGGTCGCCCTCATTGAGTTTGAAAAAAAGCCAGTTCTTCTCCCCGCCTTCCCGGGCCTTGATCCGGATCAGGGCGAATCGCCCCCGAAGCCTCTGCCCCGAGATCTCCACGATCATCTTGTCCGGCGCCGTCTCGAGCGGACGGTATGTTCCTTTGTCCCAGATTTCGACGGTCCCCGCCCCGTATTGATTTTCGGGGATGGTGCCTTCGAAGCCTTCGTAGCCGAGCGGATGGTCCTCGGTCTGGACGGCCAGCCGCTTGAGGCCTGCCGAGTTGAGGGGGACCTTGGGGACCGCCCAGCTTTTCAGCACGCCCCCCTCCTCGAGCCTCAAGTCATAGTGGAGGCGTGAAGCCCTGTGCTTCTGGATAACGTAGATCAGCCCCTCGCCGGCCCTGGGAGCCCGGGAATCCGCCGGCTCGGACGTCCGCCCGAAATCGCGCTTCTCCTTGTACGATTTGAGGCCCATGCCGGTCTCCCCCTTTGTGGGCGAATCCTCCCGGAATGCCATGCCCCAGGTCCTTACCTGTGGAGAAAGCACCTCTCGCAGTCGATTTCGCCGGGCTTGCGGGTGACGATCATGGCCAGCCCCAGCTCGTTGGCCCGGGCGATGACGTCCTGGTCCTTGACGGAGCCGAGCGGGTAGATGACGGCGGTGATCCCGTGCTTGGCCGCGAGCTCCACGACGTCGGGAAAAGGCATGAAGGCGTCGGACGCCAGGACGCAGCCTTCGGGCCCGTAGCCGCGGCGGGAGAGCCGGATGGCGTCCTCGGTGGAGTCGATGCGGCTCCTCTGCCCCGACCCGATCCCGTGGGTCTTGTCGGACTTCCCGATCACCACGGCGTTCGAGCGGGTGAAGCAGGCCACCGTCCAGTTGAAAATCGCGGACCAAACCTCCTCGTCGCGGGGCTTCCGGGCCGAAACGACATCCACGGACTCGGGGGAAACGATCTTCGAATCGGAGCGCTTCTGGACGAGAAGACCGCCCACGACCCGCTTGACTTCGAGCCCGTCGTCGACGGAACGCTCTTCGAGCGGCGCGCCCATACGCACGACGCGGAGCACCTTCCGCGTGGCCAGGACCGCCAACGCCTCGGGAGCGAAATCCGGCGCGTAGACGACTTCGATATTCCGCGGGCTCTCGACGAGAAGCCTGGCCAGCGGCTCGGTGACCTGGTAATTGAAGACGTCGACCCCCCCGAAGTTCGACAGGGAATCGCATTTCCAGGCCTTCTCGAACGTCTCGACCGGGTCGTCGCCGAGGGCGACGCCGCTCGGCATCTCGTGCTTGATCATCACGCAGACCTTGCGGCCCCTGAAGATGCCCGTCAGTTTCCTGGCCAGCCTCTGGCCGAGGTCCATGTCGCCGACGTTGATGTAGCTCAGGCCCTTGGTCCCCTCCTGGAGAAGTTCGAGCGTCGACATGTTCGGGCCCGACGCGCCGGCTTCCTGGTAGAAGGCCGCGGGATAACCCGGGTTTTCTCCGTATCGCATCGGGAATTTTTTGATGAAGCGGGCTTCACCGAAGGGCAGGACGTCCGGGAAGTCTTCCTTGACTTTGGTCTGGTATTGGGTTCGGGCGGTCCGTTCGGGCTTGTCCATGCGTTCAGGTCCTTTCGTGCCGGTTGATGATGTGAAGCTCATAATCCGCGGGATCGGCGAGGGAGGCGAAGACGCAGGCCGCGGCCACCCGGAAATCCTTCCCCGGGTCGCGCGGCTCGAGAGCGCGGTAAGCGTTTTCGGCCGTTTCCCGGGGCGTCGCCCCTGCTAGGACCATCTCCCGGGGCTCTCCCTCGAAGCACGGGAGAGGGTCGCGGTTGGGTCCCAGGTAGGTCGAAATCAGGCCGGCTTTCCCCGGGCGGAGGGGGACCTCGAAAAAACTCCTCAAGGTCTCCCCTTCCGGTCCGCGGCGAACCAGGCTCAGTCCGGCCGCACGGGCCCGGAGACAGCCGCTGATCCGGGGAGTGAAGATGGGGGAATCGGGCTCGTAATCCCAGCCCGCGAGGGCAGCGGCGAGGACGGAAACAGGATTCCTCTCTATGGCCATGCGGTCCCGGATGTCGGCCGTCTGCTTACCGTTGGAGACGGCGATCCCGTCCTTATGAAAAAAGACGGCGGGATAAACGAGGAGGTCGACGTTGCCTTTTTTGAGGACGTCTTCGTCAGTCGGCTGGACCCAGACGCCCCCGTCCCGGAAGACAAGCTTCCGGGCCTGGCTCGAGGGCGACCGGCCCGTGACGGCGTAGATGATCACGGCCTTGTCCCCGCCGGGCGCCGTCCCCAGCGAAATGAGACGTCCGGGGTATTCGAGCGTCGAAAGAATTCCTGTCGTCGGGCTCATGGGTTTATCCTCGAAACTCTATTCTTAGCACAGGCCGCTCCACGAAGTCAAAGAGGCGACGGCCGGCTTGTGACCGCCGCCCGAATCTGATAGAATCGGGCCGCTTTGAGATGCCGTTGTCAATTCCATCCGTGAGGAATCCCATGGCCAAACTCTTCCATCCCGAAGAATATTACCGCGATCCGGCCTTCCTCGAATCCCTGGAGGGGCGGACCCTCAGGATCCTAAGCGAATACTTGGGACCCATGACCACGCTCGGCAAGCACAAAATCAACAGCACGATCCTTTTCCTCGGCTCGGCCAAGGCCAGCCCCATCGACTCGGATTCGCTCCTTTACCGCTATTATTGGGAAGTCGAGGAGCTCGCCTACCTCCTGGCCAAGTGGGCCATCTCCCTGAAGAGTCCCAAGGGCAAGGATTTCGTCGTCTGCACGGGCGCCGGGCCGGGCATGATGGAGGCGGCCAACCGGGGCGCGGCCCGGGCAGGGGGCAAAACGATCGGCATGAATATTGCCCTGCCCCAGGCCCAGGAGCCGAATCCCTACATCACGCCGGACCTGTCGTTCACGTTCCATTATTTCTTCATGCGGAAGTTCTGGCTGGTCTACAAAGCCAGGGCCGTCGTCATCTGCCCCGGCGGCTATGGAACGCTCGACGAGTTCTTTGAGATCATCACCCTGCTCCAGACGAGCAAGATCTCGAAAAAGGAGATGACCCTCATCCTTTACGGCGAAGATTACTGGCGCAAGGTGATCAATTTTGAAAACCTGGTCAAGATGAAGGCGATCTGCGCCGAGGACCTCAAGCTCTTCAAGTTCTGCTCTTCCCCCCGGGAAGCCCTTCACTACCTGAAAAAGCGATTCACAGTTTTCCTGAAGTGAATGGGCCAGCCATTTTTCCCTGACGATAAGGCCGACCGATGAGGAAAGCTGGTTTCGGGCTGCCTCTTCTCTTTCTGGCCCTAGCGGCGGCGTCGTGCTCGCGGCTGAGCTATCAACCCCCGCCGGGTCCCCGGGGCGGCATCGAAGTGGGCCTCGCCTCCTGGTACGGCCCCGACTTCCACGGCCGGCCGACCTCCAGCCGCGAAATTTATGACATGAACGACATGACGGCGGCCCACCCCAGCCTGCCGTTCGGCACCCGCGTAATGGTGACCAACCTGGACAACGAACGGACGGCCGTCGTCCGCATCAATGACCGGGGGCCTTTCGTCAAGGGGAGGATCATCGACTTGTCTTACGCGGCCGCCCGGGTGCTGGCCATGATCGGGCCGGGGACGGCCCGAGTGAGGCTTGAAGTGCTCATGGCCGAACAGGGGGCCCCCCCTCCGGCTTCCCGGTTCGTCCTCCAGGTCGGCGCCTTCGCCGTTCAGGAGAATGCCTATGCCCTCAAGCGACAAATCGAGGCTCATTACGATGGAGTGTACATCGCGGCTTATAAGACGCCGAACATGACCTACTACCGCGTCCGGATCAAGGCCAAGGACAGGGACGGGGCCCTCCAGACGGCCCGGCGCCTGGCGGACGAGGGCTACGCCGTCATTGTCATCGAAGAATGAGCCGGCGGAGCCCCGACGCCTACTTCATCTTATAAAGGCCCGCGCAATCCCGGAGCTTGTTTTCCACCCCGTCGTGGACCGCGTACTTGCCGCCCTCGTATATTCCGGCCGAGCCGAAATCCCCCTTCTTGTTGAGGGCGTAAAAATGGAGCCCGAAATTGGGCCTGCCATCCTTGTCGCGCCAGCGGGAATCGAGGGTCATCTTTCGGGAGACCTCCTCGCAAGCCTTCAAGCAGGCCTGTTCCGGCGACATGCCCCTTCCCATGAGGTCCACGATCCTGAAACTGGCGCAGGTCCGGAGGTTGGCCTCGCCCAGGCCCGTCGAGCCCGCGGCCCCGATCTCGTTATCCACGTAGAGCCCAGCGCCGATGATCGGAGAGTCGCCCACCCGCCCCGGCAGCTTGTAGGACAGGCCGCTCGTCGTCGTGACGCCGGCCAGCCGGCCCTCGGCGTCGAGGGCGATGCAGTTGATCGTCCCATAGGTCATCATGAAGGACTCCGTCGCCGCGGCATGCCCGCTCGCCGCAGGCGGCGGCCAGGCCTCTTTTCCGGCCTGCTCCTTTTTCCACTTGAGCCAGGCTTCCCGGGCCTTGTCCGTCAGGAGATTCTCTTCCTTGAAGCCCTGGGCCTTGGCGAATTCCAGCGCCCCCCTGCCGACGAGCAGGACATGGGGGGTTTTTTCCATGACGAGCCGGGCGACACGGGAGGGGTTCTTGATGTTCTGGAGGGACGCCACGGCCCCGGCCGCGTGCGTCGGACCGTACATGACCGAGGAATCGAGCTCGACGACTCCCTCCGCGTTTGGGAGGCCGCCGTACCCGACCGACATGTCGTTCGGGTCGTCCTCGACGATGTTGACGCCCGCGATAACGGCGTCCAGAGGGTCGCCGCCCGACTTGATAATGTCCATGGCCTTGGCTGTGGCCCGGATTCCGTTTCCGCTGGAGACGACGCGCATCGACCCCCCGGCCGTTGGCGAGGGGTCGGGAAAGGCCCGGCCGCGGCCGGCGACCAGGGCCGCGGCGCCGATCCCCACGCCTGTCTTTATGAAATCCCGCCGCGTGTATCTCGCCATGTGCGTGTCCTCCTTTAATAAGTATCCGTTCTGGAACATAACCTAACGGATTTCCGCCAAAGAAGCAATCATCCCGGGAAAAGGGGGACACGTAACGCCGTACATGTCCCCCTTTTCCCAGAGCGGAGCCCGGAACCGAAGCGGGTTTGGCTCGCCGGGACAAACCCGCGACCCGACGGAGGGAATCCCCCGAGCTCAACCTCAACTAGAAGCGGAAGCGATTCAAGAAATTGACAATGGTCGAGGCGTTGTCTAAGATAAACCTCTTTTGCCATGAAGAACCGCATCCTCCTGTCCGCCTCCCTATTCCATGCCCTAAATGACGCGACGACGGTCGTGGTGCCGATGGTCTTTCCCCTCCTCTACGGCCGGAGCTCGCTCATCACGAGCTATTCCCAGATCGGGCTCCTGTCAAACCTGGGCTTGCTCACGACGCTGTTCGTCCAGTTTCTCGTGGTCAAGCTGTCCTGCCACATCGAGTACAAAACCCTGCTCCTCTGGAGTTTCGTAGGGATCGGCGTTTCCCTGGCCTGCCTGCCTTTGGCCTCGTCGTTCCTGACCCTCCTCGCTTTTTTCCTGTTCATGCGCGTCGTCACGAGCGTCTACCATCCCGTCATGATCGCCTGGATATCGAAGTCCCAACCCGCTCATGGGCTCGACCAGGCGATGGGCATCCAGTCGGGCTCCGGGAACATCGGCGTCCTCCTGGCGTTTCTCTCGGTCGGTTACCTGGCCCAAAAATGGGATTGGAAGATGCCCCTATTGGCCTGGTCCGTGTTCGGACTGGCCATCGGCGCCGCGGGCGCCCTCGTCATCAAGGGGGTCTCCTCGAAAAACGAGATCCGGCCGTCGCTCCATATCCAGTCGTGGATGAGGGTCCTTCGGCGGTTACGTCATCTCATCCCCGGGTTTATCTTCGGAGGCATGGGCTGGTCGGTGACGATCTATTACGCGCCGTCTCTCCTCAACCACCAGTTCGCGGTGCCCATCGGTCGGACGGGGCTTTATCTGTCCTTGTGGATCGCGCTCGGGACCGTTTCGGGTTACGGCTACGGCTTCCTGAGCCGACGTTTCGGCCGACGGACCGTTTTCCTGACCAGCATCGGGGTCGCGGCCTTAAGTCTGGCCGCCATCGGCCTCGCGCCCGGCAGGACGGTAGCCGTCATCGGGCTCCTGGTCTTCGGCGTTTTCCTCCTGATGACGTATCCGTCGCTCCACACCTTCACGGGAAGCAGCGTCCCTCAGGCGGACCAGACCCAGGCCTTCAGCTGGGTCTCGAACATCCGGATCCTGTCCGGCGCCGTCGTGACCCTGCTCGCCGGGCTTCTCTCCGACCGGTTCGGGATCCGGGCGCCCTTCCTCTTGTCCGCTCTTCTGGCCGCCGCCTGTTTCCTTTTCTATGCCTTTTCCCAAGCGTCCCTGCTT
Source organism: Candidatus Aminicenantales bacterium (assembly GCA_049513915.1). GTDB lineage: Bacteria > Acidobacteriota > Aminicenantia > Aminicenantales > Saccharicenantaceae > DATKJS01. The sequence goes on from JBEKVN010000005.1 coordinate 59,856, forward strand.
TCGCCGGGCCGGGACTCGTGACCGGGCCGCCGGCCGTTCCCCCGTTCGGAGAAGCCTTGAGACGCGTCCTCACCGGTACGGAATGGCCGGGCGAATCCCCCGTGTCCGGCGACGGAAGGAAGGACGTTGCACCCCGCGAAGCGGATCAGAACTTCGGCAGGTTCAGCTTTTCGAGACTTTCCAGGAGTTGGATGAGGACTGTGTGGTCTCCCTCGGGGACCTCGAATTTATGGGAGTCTCCCTTGAAGACGTCCACTTCCTTCCCGTCGATGAGGAGCTGGTATTTTCCCTTGGTCAGGAAGCGGACCTTGATGTCCCGCTTTTTCAGCGCCTTGATCTCGAAGGACACTTCGGACTCGTTGTAAAGGAAATGCCGGAAGACGGCGCCTCCATCCGCCGAGAGGATGGTCTCGCCCTCCTCTCGGAGCGCCGTGCCCGATGTCGAGACCTTGACCTCATATTGCCGGCCCTGGATCGAGAGGCGCGACAGCGTCCCGCTGTCGTCGGGCTTGAGCATGCCGAAACGGAAGCCTTCCCAGGGGGTGAAGTCGAGATACTCTTCGAGGGCGATGAGGGCGAAGAGCGGGCCCCAGCTTTGGTAGCGCTGTCCCCCGGCCTCCCCGCTCAGGGAGTCGAAATTCTCCGGGCACAGCTGGAAGTTCGTCCACGTCCTGAGGAACATTGCCGCACTTTTCTTGGCGAATTCCGAGGCCACGAGGTCGAAGCCGTAGGCTTTGAGCCCCTGGTAAACAAGATAGTTCGTCGGCGGCCAAATGTTCCCCCGCCAGTATTGCTGACTCTCGGGTTTGAAAGACGGATCGTCGCGGGAAACCGTCGGAATGACGTATTCGCCCCAGAACTTCTTGGGATCCAAGAGCTGGTTGAGCATCCTCCGGGCCCGTTTTTCGTCGGGGATCCGGGCGATCAGGGGAAAAAAGCCCGAAGCCGCCTTGTGGGAGGAAAAGCGGCCGTCCCAGAAACGGTCGAAGTAGAAGCCCTCTTTCTCGTTCCAGAGCTGGCTGTTGACAAGGGCCTTGGTCTTCTCGTACTCAGCCACGTACCTTTCCGAATCGTGTCCCTGACCGAGAATGGTCGCGATCTGGGATAGGCACCAGGAGTCCAAGGCGTAGAGAGAGTTGAGGTCGACGCAATTCATCGTCAGCGTTCCGCTCTCGGCGCTGAACGGGACGTCGTCCCAATTGGGCAGATCGTCCTCCCCGGATTCCCAAGCGGCCCTCTGCCGGTCCGTCGCATCCTTTTCCCACGGCGGGACGTCCTTCCCGAGGAGTTCCGGGTCCGAGCCCCACTCGAGCAGGCCGTCCCCGTTCCCGTCCCTCCGGAGGAGGCCGGTAGGTTCGCGGGCGGTCCAGAATTCATGCCATTTCCGGAGATACGGGTAGGCGAAGCGGAGAAGCTCCATGTCCCCCAGCCGTTGAAATAGTTTCAGGACGACATAGCCCCCCACCGGGGGCTGTGACCTGTCGGGCGTCCCGCCGAACCGCCCGCGCCAGTTGGGGATGTTGCCGTTCGGATACTGAGTTTCGAGGACGGCCTTGACCGCGTCGACGGCCAGCTTGGAGCTCTCGACGCAGAGCTCAAGGCTGTTGAAGAAGGAATCCCATGCGAAAATCGTCCAATGGTCCGGGGTGCCGTCCGGCCGCGGAAAAATCCAGCCGCGGCCCGCCGGAGTGTATAGCCGGTGGATCCCGGGCTGATAAAGGACCATCCAATGAAGGTTGTTCGTGATGGCTTCGGGCACCCCCTCGAAAAGCCCGCGGATCTTGACGCGCTTCTGTTCGTACGCCCGCGACTCTTCGTCGATGAGGTCATCGATCGCGACGGCGTTCTTGTATCGGTAGATCCGGTTGGCCAGGCTTCGGTCGTCATCTCCGGCGCCGGCCACAAAATAGATGGCCCGGTCGTCGGCCGTGGAATAGGATAAGGCCACCTCGCCCGGGCCGGCCGGCGCGGCGGCACCCGGGCGGTGTGCCCAGAACAGGTATCTCGGTTTCTTGCCTCTGGCGCTCGCCCCCTGGACCTGGCCGTCCGGAAGGAGGGTGTAGTCTCCAGCGAAGTCCCACGGGACGTAATGGACGATCGTGACCTGGATGTCTGCGGGGCATGCGATGCGGCCGACAACGGTCATCTCGTCCCGTCTCGACCACTCGATCGTCAAGGTCTGCTTCTTTTGGGCGGGCTTGAGCAGGATGGGTGTTTCCGCGCCCTTTTTGAACGGCAGGCCGAGGTCGAACCTGACCCGGGCGTATTGCCCGTCTGGCGAGAATGGTCCCACCTGCGAGGCCAGATAGAAGAAATCGCCGCCCTCGGCGGTTTGGCCGTTCCTCTCCACCTTGAGCATGAAGGCGAAGGCGCTTTCCTGGTCGAGGGCCATGACCAGACCCGGCCAGGCGGACCCCTCGAGGGCCCCGATATAAGCCTTTTTCCACGGATAAAAGACTTCCGGCCTCAGGCTCGAAACGACGACGAGAAACATGAAAAGAAAGAGAAGGGATATCGTTTTCCTAGTCATTCTCGTAAGCCGGCGCCGATTTCTTTCAAAGCTAATTTATGGGAAACGGCCGCTAAAATCAACCCCGTTCGCGACGAACGGTGCTGGCGCTCCAAAGCCTGTGGAAACTGGATCCCACGGACGCCATCAAGAGGCCACCCTCGGCAGCCTCTTGATGACTGCGGGGGTTCAAGCCAACGGGACCCCCGGCTGTCAGTCTATGGAGTTTCAGGGTTCGGGCCGGCCAAAGAATCAGGATGAAATTCCGCCCGAGCTGTGGTAGATTAATGTTTCGATTTCCGGCTGGAGGGCACGATGAATTTTCCGCTCTATTTCCGGTCCCGGCAGGGGGAGATGGTCCATCTCCTGAAACAGATCACGGCCCTGGAGTCTCCCACAGACGATAAAAAGGCGGTGGACGCCTGTTCGGCGTTCGTGGCCAAGGAATTCCGAAAGCTCGGCTGCAAGATCACGACGTTGCCCCAGAAAGAGATCGGGGACCTGACGGAAATCGAGTTCGCGCCCGGCCGGCTGAAAGACGCCGATGACGAAATCTTGGTCCTCGCGCACATCGACACCGTCTGGCCGGTCGGAAAAATCGCCAGGATGCCGTTCTACATTTCGGGCAACAAGCTTTTTGGCCCCGGGGTGTTGGACATGAAGTCGGGCCTGGTCATTCTCCTCTCCGCCCTGGCCACCATGCGCAGTCTGAACCTGAAGCCCAGGAAGCGGATCAACGTCTTCATCAACTCCGCCGAGGAAACGGGCCACGCCGCCTCCTATGAGGTTATCCGGCGCTTGGCCAAACGGGCCTCCGTCGTCCTATGCCTCGAACCCGCCCTGCCGGGCGGAACGCTGAAGCTCGAAAGAAAAGGCCGGCTCGTCATCCGGCTCGACGTGCGCGGCCGGGCCGCCCACGGCGGGACTCCCGAGAAAGGGGTCAATGCGATCGAGGAGCTCGCCGCCCAGCTCATGCGACTGAGGAAGCTGAGGACGGGCGAGACGACGGTCAACATCGGCGTGGCCGGAGGCGGCGACAAGGCCAACGTCGTCGCCGAAAACGCCTGGGCCGTCCTGGACATCCGTTTCTGGAGAGCCCTGGACAGAGAAAGAATCCTGAGGACCGTCAAGGAGATGAAGCCCGCCTTGCGCGGGTCCCATCTCAAGTTCACCGTAGAGAGCACGACGCCTCCTATGGAGAAGACGAAAGCCTCGGCGCGTCTTTTCGAAGAGGCCCGCGAGCTGGCGTCATCGATCGGCCAGTCCCTCAAAGGGGGAAAGACGGGCGGTGGGTCGGACGCTTCAATCGCGGCGGGCCTGGGCATTCCGACCCTCGACGGGCTCGGACCCGACGGGGACGGAATCCATGCCGCACATGAGCACATCCTTGTCTCCTCGCTCGTCGAGAGGGCAGCCCTCCTGACCAAGCTCTTGACGGGTCTTTGACCCGTTCGCCGACGCTAAGCCCCGCCTTTCAAGGCGGGGACGAAAAACGAGGCTCAGGGTTAACCCCGAACAAGCCCCGGCATTCATGCCGGGGAGTCGAGGGGTTGACTGAAGCTCCATGGACTTATGTCCCTGGAATCGCGCGAACGGGGTTGACTCGCCGGTATATTTTTGTTAGCTTTATGATGCCTGGATTAACGATGGAAAGAGGGCGTTCGACGACCCGATTTTCCGTGACTTCACCCGCCGCTTAGAGGAGGAATCATGATTAAAAAGTATTACCTGCTGTCTCCCGGACCCACTCCGGTGCCCGAGCATGTGCTGGCGGGCGCGGCCGAGCCGATCATCCATCACCGGACGGCCGAGTTCTCGGCGATCTTCATGGAAACGACGGAGGGCCTGAAGTTCGTTTTCGGAACCAAAGAGGACGTCTACATCCTGACCTCTTCGGGCACGGGGGCCATGGAGGCCGCCGTCGTCAATCTGCTTTCACCGGGCGACAAGGCCCTGACCATAAACGCCGGCAAGTTCGGCGAGCGCTGGGGCAACATCTGCAAGGCCTACGGGATCGCCCACAAGGAGATCGTCGTCGAGTGGGGCAAGGATTACGCCAAGGACGATCTCGCGGCGGAACTCAAGGCCATGCCCGACTGCAAGGCCGTCTTCTGCCAGCTGTCGGAGACCTCGACCGGGGCCATCTTCGACGTCCAGGGGTTCGCCGAAGTCGTTTCCGCGACCAACGCCATCCTCGTCGTCGACGGCATCTCGGGAACGGGCGCGATGCCCTGCCCGATGGACGATTGGAAAATCGACGTCGTTCTCTCGGGGTCCCAAAAATCCTTCATGATCCCGCCGGGACTGGCCTATATCGCTGTCAGCCCCAAGGCCTGGAAGCTCGTCGAGACGGCCAAGTGCCCCAAGTTCTATTTCGATTTGAAGAAGGCCCGCAAGAACCTGGCCGATAAAACAACCCCCTGGACGCCGGCCATCTCCCTCGTGATCCAGCAGAAAAGGGCGCTGGACATCATCAGGGCGATGGGCCTGGAGAAGCTTTTCGAGCACCACCGGATCCTGGGCGAGGCCACGAGGGCGGGAATCAAGGGCCTGGGCCTGGAATTGTTGGCCCAAAAGCCCGGCAATATCCTGACCGCCGTCAAAACCCCGGCCGGGATCGAGGGCGGCAAGATCGTCAAGACCATGCAGAACAAGTACATGGCCTATATCGCCGGGGCCCAGGACCCGAACAAAGGCAAGTTCTTCCGCATCGCCCACCTCGGATACATGGGCGGGTTCGACATCATCACGGCGCTCTCCGCCCTCGAGATGACCCTCATGGACCTCGGATTCAAGTTTGAGGCCGGCAGCGGCCTCCGGGCGGCCCAGGCCGTCCTGAAGGAGACATGGCAATGATCAAGATTCTCGTCGCCGATTCCATGGACAAGGACGCCCTCGACGCCATGAGGGCGATCCCGGGATTTGACGTCACGGTGAAGACGGGCCTGGCGGAGGCCGACCTCGTCAAAATCGCGCCCGGGTTCCAGGCGATCGTGGTCCGGAGCGCAACCAAAGTCACGCGGCCCGTCATCGAAGCGGGCCCGGACCTCAAGCTCCTCGTCCGGGCCGGCATCGGCCTCGACAACATCGACGGCGCCGCGGCCAAGGAAAAAGGCATCACCGTGGCCAACACGCCCGCCGCGACCTCCATCTCGGTCGCGGAGCACACATTCGGCCTGATGCTGGGAGCCGTCCGCAATCACGGCAAGGCCGTCCTCTCCATGAAACAGCACAAGTGGGACAAGAAGAACCTGGAGGGGACCGAGCTCTTCGGCAAGACGCTCGGGATCATCGGCTGCGGCCGGATCGGGATCGAAGTCGCCCGGCGGGCCATCGCCTTCGGCATGAAGGTCCTGGTCTATGATGTCATCCCGGTCAAAACGGACCTGGCCGTCAAGCAGGTGACCCTCGATGAGCTCCTGGCCGCGGCTGACCTCATCACGGTCCACGTGCCCAAGCAGCCCAAACCTATCCTCGCGGACGCCGAGTTCCAAAAAATGAAAAACGGCGTCATCATCATCAACGTCGCCCGGGGCGGCGTCGTGGACGAGAAGGCCCTCCTCGCCGGGCTCAACTCCGGAAAAGTCCGGCACGCGGCCTTGGATGTCTACGACAAGGAACCCCCGGAGGACTTCTCCCTGGTCGACCATCCGAACGTGACGCCCATTCCTCACCTTGGGGCCTCGGCCGTCGAGGGCCAGAAGAGGGCCGGCCTGGAGGTCGTCAAGATCTTGAAGGAGAAGCTGGGCTAGAGACAGCTCATCCTCCTCTTCCTCGAAATGATGAGCGGGGCGGTGGCGAGACCGCCCTTATCCCCCGCGCCCCCGGGAACCAGTCCCGTCGGTTCCCCCGTCGGAGGCCGACGGGCCCCCCTCCGCTACGGGGGCTTTCAGGCGGTCTCGTCACCGCCCCACTGAATCAGGCGCCGGTGGGAAGACAGGATCGTTCCGATTTTTATGCTAGAATAGCCCCATGATTTATCTCGACCACAACGCCACGACTCCGGTCGACCCGGCCGTCGCCGAAAAGATGTTCTGGTTCCTGAAGGAGCATTTTGGGAACCCATCTTCCCTCTACCCTATCGGCCGGAAGGTTAAAGAGCTCCTCAACGAGGCCCGGGAACGGGTCGGAGCCGCTCTCGGGGCGCAGCGCGGCGAGATTTTTTTCACGGGGTCCGGCACGGAGGCCGACAATTTCGCCGTGTTCGGAACGATGAACGCCGTCCCTGAGCGGAACGAGCTCATCGTCTCGGCGATCGAACACCCGGCCGTCCTGGAGTCGGCCAAGTACCTGGAGAAGAGGAACGTCAAAGTCACTTACCTCCCCGTGGACTCCTATGGAACGGTGGACCTGGACGCCCTGCGCGACGCCCTAACTCCCCGCACGGCCCTGGTTTCGGTCATGCACGCGAGCAACGAGATCGGGACCGTCCAACCCATCGAAAAAATCGTCCAGATCGCCCATGGCCAGGGCGTCCCTGTCCATACGGACGCGGTGCAGACCTTCGGGAAAATCGACCTGGATGTGCGGAAACTCGGCGTCGATCTTCTGACGGTCTCGGCTCACAAGGTTTATGGGCCGAAAGGGGTGGGCGCCCTCTATATCCGTAAAGGGACCAACATCCACCCCTACCTCCACGGCGGGCGCCAGGAACGGAGCCTGCGGGCGGGCACGGAAAACACGGTGGGGATCGTCGGCTTCGGCGAGGCCGTGAAAGTCCTTGAGGAGAAGGGCAGAAAGGACCGGCCCCGGGTCGAAAAGCTCGCGGACGTCTTGAAGAAGGGCATCGAGGGAAAAATCCCCAGGGTCCGCTTCAACGGCCACCCCGTGAATCGCATCCGGACGACGCTGAATTTCGCCTTTCCCGGCCTCGAGGCCGAAGCCATCCTTCTCTCTCTGGCCACCAAGGAGATCTACGTTTCGACGGGGTCGGCCTGCAGCGAGGAATCGGAAGAGGTTTCCCACGTGCTTACGGCCATTGGCTTGAGGCCCGAAATCGCCCGGTCTTCGATCCGGATGTCGCTCGGCCGTTCCAACTCGGAAGGGGACGTGGCCACGGTTCTGAGGGAGCTTCCGGAGATCATCGAGAAGCTCCGGAAGATCACGGCGTTCCATCCGCCGGACTGACGCCTTCCCGTCTTACCCCGCCCCGGGGCTCGAAGCGGGCCCCGAACGTCAGCCCCTTTCGCGGGATTCCATGGATGCACGTCCGTGGAGCTTCAGCCCGGAATCGATCTGAGCTGCTCCAGGTATTTCCTTCGGACGTCCAGGAAGAAACGTCGCAGGCCGTCCCGTCTCATGTCGGGGTAGGTCCAATCCAGGAATCGCACATCCGTTTTCGTGAACAAGAACTCGAGATGGGCGTAGATCCCATATGCGAGCGGGATCCGATGCGAAAAGTCCTTGGCCGTGGCCATGACCAAGGCCGAAGCCGTGAGGTAGCCGGGGTCGATGTTGACGGTGCGGAGAGCCGCGCCGGCCTCTTCCCGGATCCTGTCCTCGATACGGTTCGTTCCGACCTTGATATCCGCGAGTTGGCCCGGCCCCGCCAGCCGGTCGAAACTCATGAACTGCCTCTTCAAGCCGGTCCCCATGTCCTTCTCATAATAATCCGTCAGGTCGAAATCGAAGGCCGGACTCTCGAGGTCCGCCCGCCCGTGGGCCTCGACAAGAAGGCCCCTGGCTCGGTCATAGAAAGATCCATCCCCGTAAATGACGCCGCAGATGAGCTTGACGGGCGCAAAGGGCTTCGGCTGGGCCATGACTCCCCTCCCCGGTCTTTATAACACATCAAGGGCGGGCGAATAAATTGATTAACGCGCGGGTTTTCCTTATAATTGGCGCATTATGAAATGGGTTTACGTCGAAGACATCGCCGGTCATGACGGCCAGGAGGTCGAGGTCCGGGGCTGGGTTTATCACAAGCGCTCCTCAGGGAAGGTCCGCTTTCTCCTCGTCCGGGACGGCACGGGCATCATCCAGTCCACGGCCTTCAGCGCCGATAAAAACCATCCTCTGTTCCGGACGTTCGACGAACTGACCCAGGAATCCTCCGTGATCATCCGCGGCCGCGTGCGCGAGGACAAGCGGGCGCCCGGCGGGTATGAGCTCGGCCTCTCGGAGATCGAGGTCGTCCAAATCGCCCGGGACTTTCCCATCACGCCCAAAGAGCACAGCACGCCCTTCCTCATGGAGCATCGTCACCTCTGGCTCCGGTCCTCGAAGCAACACGCCATCCTGAGGGTCCGCGCCGAAGTCGTCAAGGCCATCCGCGATTTCTTCGACGGCCGGGGCTTCCGGCTGATGGACACCCCCATCCTGACGCCCAGCGCTTGCGAGGGGACGACGACGCTTTTCGAAACCGAGTATTTCGACCAGAAGGCCTACCTCAGCCAGAGCGGCCAGCTCTACAACGAGGCCACAGCCATGGCCTTCGGGAAAGTCTATTGTTTCGGGCCGACCTTCCGGGCCGAGAAATCCAAAACGCGCCGGCACCTGATCGAGTTCTGGATGGTCGAGCCCGAGGTCGCCTTCGCCACCCTCGCCGACACCATCGACCTGGGCGAGGACCTCATCCTGTTCATCCTCGAACGCGTCCTGACGAAACGGCGGCAGGAGCTCGAGATCCTCGAACGCGACACCGGGTCTCTCGAACGCATCCGGAAACCGTTCCCCCGCCTCACCTATGACGAGGCCCTCCCCGTCCTCCGCGAAAAAGGATCGACGATCGAGTGGGGCGGGGACTTCGGGGCGCCCGAAGAGACCATCATCTCCGAGATCTATGATTCGCCGGTCTGCGTCACCCATTTCCCGACGGCCATCAAGGCCTTCTACATGCAGCCGGCCCCGGACCGGCCGGACGTCGTCCTCGGCGTGGACTTCCTGGCGTCGGAAGGCTACGGGGAGATCATCGGGGGCGGTCAGCGCATCCATGATCTCGGCCTCCTCGAGCAGCGGCTGAAGGAGCACAATCTGCCCCCGGAGGCCTACCAGTGGTATCTGGATTTAAGAAAATACGGCTCAGTCCCCCATTCGGGGTTCGGCATGGGGCTCGAGCGGACCGTGTCCTGGCTTTGCGGGGTCAAGCATATCCGCGAAACCATCCCCTTCCCCCGTCTTCTCTACCGGATTTACCCGTGACCTCCGTACCGCCCCTCCAGGACCGGCCCTTTCTGAATTCATGAAGAAAGTTGCCCTCGTCAGTCTCGGCTGCGCCAAGAACCTGGTCGACAGCGAGGTCATGCTGGGCGTCCTCAAAAAGGCCGGCTTTTCTTTTGTCGGCCGCCCGCGCGAAGCGGACATCATCATCGTCAATACCTGCGGTTTCATCCAGCCGGCCAGGGACGAAGCCGCGCGGGTGCTCGGAAACGTCCTGCGCATCAAAAAGCGGAACCCCGGGATAACGGTGGTGGCCGCCGGCTGCTACGTGGAAAGGGATGAGGCCGCGCTCAGAGAGCGGTTCCCCGCGGTCGACGCCTGGACGGGGGTGAGGGATTTCGTCCGCATCGCCGGAATCCTCGAGGGCGGCACGCCGCCTCGGGCGGCCCGGGTCTTTCTCTATTCGGACAAATCGCCCCGCCTCGTTTCGACGGGCGGGACCTGGGCCTATATCAAGGTCTCGGAAGGCTGTTCCCACCACTGCGGATTCTGCGCCATCCCCCTGATCAAAGGGCCCTATGTCTCCCGGAGCGCGGCCTCCATTGTCCGCGAGGCCCGCGCCCTGGCCGGGCTGGGGATCAAGGAGATCAACCTGATCTCCCACGATACGACGTTTTACGGCCGGGACCGCGGGCGCCGGGACGGGCTGGTCCGGCTCCTTGAGCGCCTCGTCCGCGTCGAGGGCGTCGAATGGATCCGGCTTCTCTACGGCTATCCTGAAGAGGTCACGAACGCCCTCCTCGACACCATGAGGGAGGAGAAGATCTGCCGCTACTTGGATATCCCTTTCCAGCATACGGACGCGGCGCTGCTCAAGGCCATGAAGAGGTCGATGGACGGAGCCAGAGCGTTGGATTTTCTGGCCAGAATCCGGGCCAGAGTGCCTGGCGTCGTGCTGCGGACTTCTCTCATCGTCGGCTTCCCCGGCGAGGGACGCCGGGAATTCGCGGCCCTCAGGCGGTTCGTCGAGAAGGCCCGTTTCGACCATCTCGGCGTTTTCACCTACTCTCCTGAAATGGGAACGGATGCGTTCGCCCGCCCCGAAACGGTCTCGCCTGCGGAGAAGGAGGCGCGCCGGTCCGAAATCATGTCCATCCAGGCGGAGATATCGCGTGCGCGCAACGGCTCTTACGTCGGGCAGGCGCTCGACGTCCTGATCGAACAGCGGGTCAGGCCCGGCAGTCGGACCCTGACCGGGAGAACCCGGTTTCAGGCTCCGGAGGTCGACGGGCGTGTCCTTCTCTCCGTCCCGCGCGGGGCGCCCGGACCCTTGGGTCCCATCGTCAGCGCGGAGATCACGTCGGCCGGCCCTTATGACCTGCGGGGAAGGCTGGTTGCATGAGACTCCTCTGCCGGCTATTTTCTACGCTTTTCGGGGTCGGGCTCTTTCCCAAGGCCCCGGGAACGGCCTCGAGCGCGGTGGCCCTTCTCGCCTATGGCTTGCTCATGCACCGCTTGCCCTGGCCGGCGTACGTCGCCTTCCTCCTCGCGCTCCTGGTCCTGGGCGGCATGGCCTCGGCGGTCTACGCCGCCGATCTCGGCCAAGCCGACCCGCAATGTATCGTGATCGACGAAGCCTTTGGACAATTCCTGGCCCTTTTCCTGGTTCCCGTCGGCTGGCTACCGATGACGGCGGCTTTTGTGTTTTTCCGGTTTTTTGATATCATCAAACCTTACCCGATCAAGAGACTGGAGAGGCTTCCCGGCGGCTGGGGGATCATGGCCGACGATGCCGGAGCGGGGCTGGCCGCGGGAGCGCTCGTCCACCTGTTGTTGCTCTTGGTCTGAGCCTGGCCAGGACCATGAAAGCGGAGATCATCGCCGTCGGCACCGAGCTTCTGACCCCTTTTTTTCAAGACACCAATTCCCTTTATGTGACGGAACGGCTGAATGACCTCGGGATCGCCGTGTCGTTCAAGACCCTTGTCGGGGACGACGAGCGGGACCTCCGGCCGGCCATCAAGACCGCCCTGGGAAGGTCCGGACTGGTGATCGTCATGGGCGGGCTCGGGCCCACGGAGGATGACCGGACGCGCGAGGTCTTTGCCCGGGTCCTCGGCCGGAAGCTCGTGCTCGACCGAAAAATCAGGGCCGGGATCCGGGAACGATTCCGGCGCCGCGGGGTCAGGATGGTTTCGACGAACCTCAAACAATGTTATGTGATCGAGGGGTCGGAGGTCCTGGAGAACCCGAACGGCACCGCCCCCGGGCTGTGGCTCGAAATTCCGCGCCACAAAATCGCCCTCCTTCCCGGCCCTCCCAATGAACTGCGTCCGATGATCGATCGTCAGGTCGTCCCGCGTCTGGCCGCCGCCGCGAAGGGCATCACCATTCGCAGGACGCTCAGGCTGACCGGGATCGGCGAATCCTTGATGGAGAGCCGGATCAAAACCCTCTACGGAAACGTGCCGGACGGCATCTCGGTCACGACGCTGGCCTCGCCGGGGGACCTCGCCATCCACCTGACGTACCACGGCGAATCCACAGCCGCCGCCGCGGACGCGCTGCTCGACATTCTCCAAAAAAGGATCGCCGGGCGGCTCGAGACATGGATCTATTCGACCGGCGGCGAAAGCCTTGAGGCCGTCGTCGGATCGATCCTAAGAGAGCGGGGGCTGACCCTGGCCTGCGCCGAATCGTGCACCGGCGGACTTCTGGGCCACCGCCTGACCAATGTTCCGGGAAGTTCGGCCTACTTCATGGAATCGGCCGTCGTTTACGCCGACCGGGCTAAAATCCATCGTCTGGGGGTCCCCGCGCCCCTCATCGCAAGGCACGGGGCCGTCAGCGTCCAGGTCGCCCATGAAATGGCCGCGGGGATAAGGAAGACGTCTGGCGCCGATTTCGGCCTGGCCATCACGGGCGTCGCCGGTCCGGGAGGAGGCACCCCGCGAAAACCCGTCGGACTCGTCTATGTCGCCCTCTCCGACAACGCGCGGACCATGGTCGAAAGAAGTCTATTTTGGGGAGGGCGGGAACAGGTCAAGTTCCAGTCGTCGCAAAAAGCCCTGAACATGCTGAGAAAAGAGCTTATCAAAGGCGGCAAAAAAAAATACAATAGGGCGAGCAGGCCCCGATGAGAAGCTTTATCGCCATCGACCTCGAGCCCGAAATCAAAAGAACGCTGCAGGACCTCATCCAGAAACTCAAGAAGACGGGCGCGGACGTCCGGTGGGTCAGTCTCCAAGGGATGCATCTGACCCTGAAATTCCTGGGCGAGGTCGGGGCCGACTCCATGCCGGCCGTCGAGGCCGTTTTGAAACTGGCCGCGTCCGGGCATCCCGGATTTCCGCTGGCCCTTCATGGGACGGGGGCTTTCCCGGGCAGCCAGAACCCCCGCGTCCTCTGGGCCGGGATCACGGAAGAGCCGGAGCTCATGGGACTTCAAGAAGACATCGATTTGGGGCTCGAGATGGAAGGTTATCCCAAGGAACAGAGGGCCTTTCATCCCCATTTGACCCTCGGCCGGGTCAGGAGTCCTTCCGGGATCAGGGCGGCCGTCCTCGAGCTCGAAAAGTACCGCGAGGTATCTTTTGGGGAGATGACGGTCCGGAAGGTCGCCTTGTTCGAGAGCATCCTCCAGCCTCAAGGGGCGGAGTACCGGGTGGCCGCGGAGTTCGACCTGAGATGATGAAGGTCCTCTTCGCCGTTGCGTCTTACCTCGTGGGATCCGTCCCGACGGGCTATCTCGTTATCCGGGCCGCGGACAGGAAAGACATCCGCCGGTTCGGAAGCCGGAGCACGGGAGCCACCAATGTCTTCCGCGTCAAGGGATTGAAGTACGCCATCCCGGTCGTGATCGTGGATGTGCTGAAAGGCTTTCTCCCCGCTTTTCTCGGCCTCCGGCTTTTCCACGCCCCGTCGGTTGGGGCGATGGCCGGCTTCATGGCCGCCCTCGGTCACTGTTTTCCGTTTTCCATCGGTTTCCGGGGCGGGAAAGGCCTGGCCACGTCCATGGGCGTTTTCGCGGCCCTCGCCTTCCCTTCCTTCCTCGCCAGCCTGGCCATATTCGTGGTGACGACGGCCGCCAGCCGGTTCGTGTCTCTGGGCTCCATCCTGGCCGCGCTTTCGTTTCCGCTATTCGTCCTGCTTTTCCACGGCCCGATGCCGGTCTTCCTGTGGGGGTTGGCCATGGCGGCCCTCGTCGTCCTCAAACACGAGAGCAATATCCGGCGTCTTCTCGCCGGAGCGGAAAGAAAATTGGGGGAGAAGAACGGATGAACGCCTCCGTGATCGGCGCGGGGAGCTGGGGATCGGCTTTCGCCCGCTATCTCGGCCAGGTCAAGATTCCGACCCGCCTCTGGGTTCGTGAAGAGGATATCTTCCGTGAACTGGTGGAAACGCGGGAGAACAAGACCTTCCTGCCGGGATTCTCCTTTCCCCGAACCGTCGGTTTCTCCAACAATATTCGGGAGGTCGTTCTCTCCGGAGACATCCTCTTTATCGCCGTCCCCTCCCAGTTCTGCCGTTCCGTCTATTCGCGGGTCGCCCCGTTCCTCCAGGACGGCCAGATCGTCGTCAGCTTGACGAAAGGGATCGATCAGAAATCGCTCAAACGGATGAGCCAGGTCATGGACGAAATCTTCCGGCCCCACGCCCGGCCGCATCTGGCCGTTCTCTCGGGGCCGAGTTTCGCCCGGGACGTTGCCGCCGGTCATCCGACGGCGCTGGTCGTGGCCTCACGGGACCCCGAAACGGCCCGGACGATTCAGCATCTCATTTCCAGCCTGACCATACGGGTCTATACGAGCACGGACGTGACGGGCGTCGAGATCGCCGGCGCGCTCAAGAACGTCATCGCTATCGCCGCCGGCATCGTCGACGCCATGGACTTCGGCCTGAACTCGAGAGCCGCGCTCATCACACGGGGGCTCGTGGAGATCACGGAAATCGGGCTGTCGCTCGGGGCCTCGAAAAAAACGTTTTCCGGATTGGCCGGGATCGGAGACCTCGTCCTGACCTGCACGGGCGAGCTAAGCCGGAACCATTTTGTCGGCTACCAGCTGGGCAAGGGGAAATCCCTGGAGGCCATCCTGTCGCGGATGAAAATGGTCGCCGAAGGCGTCCATACGACGGTCTCGGCCCGCCGGCTTTCCCGGGCCCAGGGCATCGAGATGCCCATCACGAACCAAATCTATCAGGTCCTCTACAAGAACAAACCGGCCCGCAAGGCCCTCCAGGACCTCATGTCCCGGGCCCTGCGGGAAGAATAGACGAGGCCGGAGGCTTCCGGCCGAAGGAGTGCCAAGATGAGAGCCAAGTCGACGATCGTTTTTCTTCTGTGCGCGACGTTGATCGTTTGCGCGTCCACCCAGCAGAAAACGCAGAGGGCCCAGGCCAAGGACCCCAAATACCAGTACAACATGGGTCTCGTGTACCTTAACCAGAGCAATATGGATGCCAAGAACATCGACGTGGCCATCAATTATTTCGTCAAGGCCCTGGCCCTCAATACCCAGTACTACCTGGCCTGGAACGCCATCGGGATCGCCCAGTCCCTGAAGGGCAATCTCCAGGAATCGGCCAAGGCGTACCAGAGATGCCTGGAGATCTACCCGGATTTCTCCGAAGCCCGCAACAACCTGGGGATCATCTATTCGGAACTTGGCCAACTGGACAAGGCGGAAGTAGAATTCCAGAAGGTCATCGCCGACCTGGCCTATCAAACGCGCGAGGTCGCCTATTGCAACCTGGCCCGCCTCTATCTTGGCCAGAACCGGCTCGACCTGGCCTACGACAGCGTGCAGAAGGCCCTCCGGATCAAGCCGCGCCTGGCCATGGCCCATAACCTGAAAGGCATGATCCTCGATAAGGAGGACAAGCCGGAGGAGGCCGTGGCCTCCTACGAGCAGGCCGTCAAGATCGTCCCCGAGGATATCCTCTTCAACTACAACTTGGCCGTCGCCTATTACAATATGAAGGAGCCGGCCAAGGCGAAAAGCCTGTTTCTCAAGATTTCCCCCCACGTGGTCGACCCCGAAATGAAGGTCAAGGTCAGCCAGTACCTGAAGGACCTCGGCGAGAGGGAACCCGCTCAGCCCTGAGGAACCAGACGACGTCCCGGCGTCAGGTTCCTTCTTTCCATTCCGAGAGATACCGTTTCTGCGCCGGCGTCAGTTTGTCGATCGCCGAGCCCATGGACTTGAGCTTGAGGGCGGCGATTCTCTGGTCGATCTCCGTGGGCACGGGGTAGACTCTCTTCTCGAGCTCACGGCCCCGGCGGGCGATATAGACTGCGCTCATGGCCTGGTTGGCGAAGCTCATGTCCATGACCATGGCCGGATGGCCCTCGGCCGCGGCCAGGTTGATGAGCCGGCCCTCGCCGAGGAGATGGACCCGCCGTCCGTCGCGGAGCTCGAATTCGTCGACAAAGTCCCGGATGCGCCTCTTCGACCTGGCCAGACTTTCCAAGGCGGGGATGTCGATTTCCACGTTGAAATGGCCCGCGTTGGCGACGATGGCTCCGTCCTTCATTTGCCGGAAGTGTTCGCGCCGGATGACCGACTTGTTGCCGGTGACGGTCAGGAAGATATCGCCGACCTTCGCGGCCTCCGCCATCGGCAGGACCTCGAAGCCGTCCATCACGGCCTCGATGGCCCGGATCGGGTTGACCTCGGTCACGGTGACGCGGGAACCGGCCCCGCGGGCCCTCATGGCCACCCCCTTGCCGCACATCCCGTATCCGGCGACGACGAAGTTTAGGCCCGCGAGAAGGACATTCGTGGCCCGGAGTATCCCGTCCAGCGTACTTTGGCCCGTCCCGTAGCGGTTGTCGAACAGGTGCTTGGTCTGGGCGTCGTTGACGGCGACGATAGGATACCGGAGGACCTTGGCCCTGGCCATGCTCTTGAGGCGGATGACGCCGGTCGTCGTCTCCTCGGTCCCGCCGATGATCCCGGGCAGGAGGTCTTTGCGCTTGTTATGGGTCGTCGACACCAGGTCCGCCCCATCGTCCATCGTGATGTGCGGTCCGTGGTCCAGGGCCTGGAGGATATGCCGATAATAGGTTTTGTGGTCCTCGCCTTTCCTGGCGAACACAGGGATCCTATGATACTTCACCAGAGCGGCCGGGATGTCGTCCTGCGTGCTAAGCGGATTCGAGGCGCAGAGTCGGACATCGGCCCCGCCGAGCTTCAGGGCCTCCATGAGGTTGGCCGTCTCGCTCGTCACGTGCAGACAGGCCGAGATCCTGATGCCCTTCAACGGCTTCGTTTTGGCGAAATCGCGCTTGATCATCCGCAGGACGGGCATGGAACGTTCCGCCCACTCCATGCGCAGGCGTCCTTTCGCGGCCAACGTCATGTCATTAACGTCATATAGCATGTTGTCGTACTCCCTTGTCGATTGGGCGGCCTATGACCGCGACGGGGCGGTTCCCGAGGAAGGCCTCAGGAGAGCCCGGCGTCTTTCCTCAACTCGCGGGCCTTATCCGTCTTCTCCCAGGTGAAATCGTCCTCGTCGCGCCCGAAATGCCCGTACGCGGCCGTCTGCTGGTAGATCGGCCGGAGAAGGTCGAGATGGCGGATCATACCCTTCGGCGTCAGCGGGAAATGGGCCCGGACGAGCGCCTTGATGGTGTCCTCGGAGATTTTGGCCGTCCCGAAAGTTTCCACCATGATGGAAACCGGCTCCGCGACACCGATGCAATAGGCGAATTGGATCTCCAGCCGGTCCGCGATGCCGGCCGCCACGAGATTCTTGGCCACATACCTGGCCATGTAGGACCCGGACCGGTCGACCTTGGATGGGTCCTTGCCCGAGAAGCAGCCGCCGCCGTGGCTTCCCACCCCCCCGTAAGTATCGACGATGATCTTCCGGCCCGTGATTCCGGTATCGGCGAACGGCCCCCCCTGCTCGAAGCGGCCGGTCCCGTTGATGAAGACCTTGTTCCACGATTTCTTGTCCATGAGCTCGGCGGGGATGACCTGCGCGATGACCGATTCGCGAATGTCCCGGCGGAGGTCCTCCATTTCCACGGCGGCGTTGTGCTGGGCGGCGACGATCACCGCCTCCACCCGGACCGGCCTGGTTCCGTTGTATTCGACGGTCACCTGGGTTTTGCCGTCGGGCCTGAGATACGAGAGGACCTTGTTTTTGCGGACCTCGGCCAGCCGCCGGGCCATCTTGTGGGCCAGCATGATCGGGAGGGGCATGAGTTCGGGGGTTTCCCGGCAGGCGAACCCGAACATAATGCCCTGGTCCCCCGCCCCCTGCTCGTGGTCCGGACGGTCTTCGACACCGAGGGCGATATCGGTGGATTGCTCGTGGATGGAGGACAGGACGCAGCAGGTCTTGTAATCGAATCCGTAATCGGCTTTGGTGTAGCCGATCTCCCGGACCTTGTTCCGGACGACTTTCTGGAAATCGCAGTATCCCAAGGTCGTGATCTCGCCGGCGATCAGGACCAGGCCGGTCGTCGTCAGCGTTTCGCAGGCCACGCGGCTCTTCGGGTCCTGGCGGACGAGGTCGTCCAGGATGGCGTCGGAGATCTGGTCGCAGACCTTGTCCGGGTGACCTTCCGTCACCGATTCGGAGGAAAACAGGTGCCGGCCGCCTTGACTCATGGGCTCATCTCCCTCGACTCCGCGTTTTTCGGTCCGCCCATAAATAGCATAAACGGCAGGGCTTTTCAATCTCCTTCGCGGGATCCCACCGACGCCATCAAGAAGCTGCCGAAGGCAGCTTCTTGACGACTGCGGGGGGTTCAAGCCAACATGAAACCCCCGGCTGTACGTCCGTGGAGCTTCAGTCGGGGCGGCCATTTGATATCCCGTTTTGGTTTATGTTATTGTTGAAGCTCGTCCGGCGCAACGGCCGCGACGCCAGTTATGAAAAGAGCCGTCCGGATCCTCATGGCCACGGTCCTCATCGTCGCGGCCCCTCCTCGTCTCAGGCCGCAGGAGGCCTTTTCGTCGGGCTGGAATTTCGCGGTCCACCAGTACCGGCTGAACAACGGCCTGCGCGTCGTCCTGTCGGAAGACAGCCGGCTCCCCCTCGTTTCGGTGGTCGTGACCTACGGCGCCGGGACGATCTGGGAGCAGAGGGGGCAGATCGGCCTGGCCTATCTCATGGAGAACCTGATGTTCCAGGGATCGGAAAACGTCAGTCCCCTCCAGCACCTGAATTTCATCCAGAAAACCGGCGGCGAGCTCAACGCCAATACGACCCTGGACAAGGCGCTCTTCTATGAGACCCTCCCCTCCAATCAGGTGGCGCTCGCCCTTTGGCTCGAATCCGACCGGATGAAGTCGCTTGCGATCACCCGCCAGGCCATCGAACGGACCAAAATTGACATTCTCGAGACCCATCGACGCCGCCTGGCCTCCGATCCCTATCTCGAGAGCTTTTCCGTTTTCGACACCTACCTGTATCCCGATTTTCCCTATGGACATCCCTTGGTCGGGACGGGCGAGGACCTCAAGAACCTCACCGAGGCCGACGTCAGGGCTTTCGCCGCGAGCTACTATGTCCCGTCCAACGCCGTGCTGGCCATCGTCGGCGACATCCAAATCGCCAGGACCAAGGAACTCATCGCCAGGTATTTCGATTCCATCCCGCCCGGCAACACCGTCCCCACGCCTCCCCTGCCGCGTTTCGAGCAGCGGGACGAAGTCGTCCGGACCCTGAAGGAGATCCTCCTGCCGACACCGGGCTTCCACCTTGGCTACCGTTTCTATCCACTTCAGACGGGCGACAAATACACTTTAAAAATCCTGGAGTATCTGCTCTTCCGCGGGAAGACCTCCCGGCTGTATTCGCGCATCATGAAAAAAGACTTGACGGCCTATTCCCTGAATGGAGGCCTGGAGGAACGCCGCGGCCTGCCGGCCCTCAAAATTTTCGCCCTGAACAACAACGAGGTCATGGCCGAACGCTGCCAGAGGGCGATCCTCTCGGAGTTCGACAGGCTCAAAGTCGGCCTGATCTCCGATGACGAGCTGGATACCGCTAAGAACCTCTTCAAGATGGACTACCTCCGCAGGCTCTCGAGGGGGCTTGACCGGGCGCTTTTTCTGGCCGAGGCGGCGTTCGACAATATGCCGACGAGCGTCCTCTCCTCGGAGTTGGACAGATACACGCGCGTGAGCGCGCAGAACCTGAACAGCGTGTTGTCGAGGTTTTTCGTCCCGCAGAACAAAGTGGTCCTGAACATAAAGAACAAATGAAACATCCGCGCCCGACGATCCTGCTCCCGGGGCCAGCCCTGCTCGGACTGCTCCTGATCGTCTGCTCGGCGGCCCATGCCGGGGGCCAGGAGCGGTTCCGGCGGACGCCTCCGCTTCCGGACGCCTTTCGGGAGCTCCGGCTTCCCGCGATAGAATCGTTCCCCCTCCCCAACGGACTGACGGTGGCCGTCACCCGGCGGCCCGGATTGCCCATCACGACCCTCCAACTCGTAATCCTGGCCGGGGAAAGCGACTCCCCCCGCGGCACCCCGGACGTGGCGACCCTGACCGCCCGGATGATCGGGCGGGGCACTCTCGAGCTATCCGGCGACGACATCGAGCGGGAAACGGACGCCATGGGCGGCGATTTCTCGGCGACGGTTTCCCTGGATTACACGGTCCTGACATTCCACGTCCTTTCGGAATACCTGGACCGGACGCTAGCCCTCCTGCGCCGCATGATCCTGCAACCGGAATTCAAGGAGCAGGAGGTTAGCACCGCAAAGAGGATCTATTCCTACGAGCTCCGCGAGATGGAAAGAAATCCAGAGTTTGCGGGACAGAGACAGCTCTTCCGCGTCCTCTTCGAAGGACATCCTTACTACAGCTCGACTTCTAGTTGGGACGTTATCAAGTACATCACCGCGAAGGATGTCCAGGCTTTCTTCGCCAAGTACTACGCGCCCAATAATGCGGTCCTGATCCTCTCCGGAGACGTCGACGGCCAAGCCGCGGCCAGACAGATCGGGCAACAGTTCGCCCCCTGGGTCCGCCGGGATGTCGAGCGGCCTCCCCTGCCTTCCCCGGCGCCGAACGCGAAGGAGCGGGTTTGCTTCATCGATCACCCGACCTCGGAGGAATTCGTGATTTTCCTCGGCAATCTGGCCATGCCGCCGATGAGTCCGGATTACTACCCGTTCCTCGTCCTGAACCAGGTCTTGGGCGGCACCATGGGCAGCCGGCTTTTCATGAACTTGAGGGAGTCGAAGGGCTACGCCTATGAGGCGTTCAGCGAGGCCCAGTTTTTCCGGGCCTGCGGCGTCTATTGGGCCAAGCTCAGGGTCGCTCCCGAAACGATCCATGTCGCGGTCCAGGAGGTCGTCAAGGAGATGAGGGCCCTGGCCAGGGAAAAGGCCGTTCCTGAAGAGATAGAGCAAGCCAAGTCCTTCCTGATCGGACATTTCCCGTCGAATCTGGAATCGTTCGAGGGCTACGCCGAGAAGCTCGCCCAGGTCGTCGCCTTGGGCCTGGGCGTCGGGCATTGGAACAGGGCTTCGGACAATCTCATGCTGGTCAACGGGGAGAAGGTCCTCGAGGCCGCCCAGCGCTATTTTCCGCCGGCCCCCGTCGTTGTCATTGTCGGGAACCGGGCCTGGGCCGAACAGGCGCTCCGCGATTTCGGCATCGTCGAAATCTATGACAGCACTGGGGCTCTCAAAATGACCCTTCGCAAAGGAGTGGAAAAATGAAGCTCGTCGAATGCGTCCCGAATTTCAGCGAAGGCCGGGACCAGGAAAAAATCCGGGCCATCATCCGTGAAATCGAAGGCGTCCCCCGGGTCAAGCTGCTGGATGTGGACCCCGGAGAATCGACCAACAGGACCGTCGTCACGTTTATCGGTCCGCCGGAGGCCGTCCTGGAAGCCGCTTTCCTGGCGATCGCAAAGGCGGCGGAAGTGATCGACATGCGCGCCCACCGGGGCGCCCACAGCCGCATCGGGGCCACAGACGTCTGTCCGTTCGTCCCGGTCTCGGGCCTGACCATGGAGGATTGCGTCCGGCTGGCGCAGGAGCTGGGAGCCCGCGTGGCCGGGGAACTGGGTATCCCCGTCTACCTCTACGAGGCCGCCGCACGGAAGCCCGAGCGGAGGAACTTGGCGACCGTCAGGTCCGGGGAGTACGAAGGACTGGCCGAAAAGCTCAAGGACCCGGCCTGGGCTCCCGATTACGGCGAGCCGGTGTTCAACGCCAAGGCCGGCGCGACCGTGATCGGGGCGAGAGAATTCCTCATCGCATACAACATCAATCTGAACACGCGGGACCGCCGAATGGCCAACGAAATCGCCCTGAGCCTCAGGGAGAGCGGCCGGGCCAGGAAGGATAAAAACGGGAACATCGTCAAGGACGCCAAGGGCCGGACGGTCAAGGTTCCCGGCAAGTTCAGGGAGGTGAAGGCCGTCGGCTGGTATATCGAGGACTACGGCCGGGCCCAGATCTCTGTGAATTTCACGAATTACAAGGTGTCCCCTCCCCATCTCGTCTTCGACGAGGCGTCGCGCCTGGCCGCGAAGCTCGGACTCCGGGCCACGGGCAGCGAACTCGTCGGGCTGATCCCCAAAGAGGCCCTCCTCATGGCGGGCCGCTATTATCTCGAAAAACAAGGCAAGAGCCCCGGAGTCCCCGAGGACGAGCTTGTCCGGACGGCGGTCATTTCGCTCGGCCTCAATGACGTGGCGCCGTTCGACCCGGACAAGAAAATCATCGAGAACCAATTCAAGGAAACCGCGAAGTCCCTGGCCTCGATGAGCCTCCGGGCCTTCGCCGATGAACTCTCCATGGATTCCCCGACGCCCGGCGGCGGCAGCGTCGCGGCCTATTGCGGGGCCCTGTCCGCGGCGTTGTCTTCGATGGTATCCAACCTGACCGTCGGGAAAAAGGGCTATGAAGACGTCGGAGCCGAAATGGTCGCGGTCGCGGTCGCGGCCCAGGCGCTCAAGGACGACCTGCTCGGCGCCGTGGACAGGGACACGCGGGCGTTCAACAAGGTCATGGAGGCGCTCCGACTTCCCAAAACGACGCCCGAGCAGGCCCGGGACAAAGAATCGGCGCTGGAAGAGGCCACCAAGGAGGCCACGCTCGTTCCCCTGGAGGTGATGGAAAAATCCGTCGAGGCCGTCAGGCTGGCCAAGGCCGTTGCCTCCAGAGGCTTCAAGAGCTCGGCGAGCGATGCCGGCGTCGGGGGGCTGACGGGGGCGGCGGCGGGAGAAGGCGCGTATTACAATGTCCTGATCAATCTTCCGGGAATCAAGGATGCCGAATTCCGGGCCCGAGTCCGCCGGCAGGCCGCCAAACGGAAAGCGGAACTCGATCACCTCGTTGTCGCCATCCGGAAAATTATCGAGGGTCAGCTCAAGAAATCGGGCGCCTGACGCTTCGCGCCGGCGCGGCCGGCCTGACTTCGTCTAACGGCCTGGGAAAAACCGCCTTTTCTTGGCCAGGGAGAAGGCCGCGAAAACCAGAAAGCAGAAGATGACGATGGCCGCCGAAGCCGGGATGTTCAAGGCCAGAGAAGCCGCTAAACCGGCCGCCACGGAGATCGTGGCGACGAGGGCCGCGGCCAGGACGGCCATCCGGAAACTCGTGGCCAGCTGAAGCCCGGCCGCGGCCGGGATCACGATCAGGGCCGCCACGAGCAGGATTCCCGCCACTTTCATCCCCAGGACAATGGTCACCGCCGTCAGGGCCATGAGGAGGCTGTCCAGCCGGGCGATCTTAACTCCCGAGACGCGGGCGGATTCGCGGTCGAAGGTCATGAATAGGAGCTTAGCGTAGTTCAGGACAACGGCCAGGAGGACCGCCCCGGCCAGGCCGATTGAGAGCCAGACCTCCAGCGGCGAAATGGCCAGCACGTCCCCAAATAGGTAGGCCATGAGGTCGACGTTGAAACTGCCGGCCAAAGTCGCCAGGAGCACCCCGACCGCCAGTCCGAGGCTGGAAAAAATCCCGATGGCGGTGTCGCCGTAGAGGCCCGCCCTATCCTTGACGCGCATGATGCCCAGGGCGGCCCCTACCGAAACAACGAGAGCCGCGGCCAGGGGAAGGACGTTCAGGAAAAGCCCGAGGGCCACACCGGCGAAGGCGATATGGGACAGCCCGTGCCCGATCATGGCGTCCTTCCTCAAAATGAGGAACACACCGAGCACCGCGCAGGCGACGGCGATGAATACGCCGGCGAAGAAGGCCCTTTGCAGGAAACCGTAATGCAGGAGCGCAGTCATCCCCCACCGTGCCTCAATGATCGTGCGCGACCACGTGATCGCCGTGGGCCACCATGTCCCGGAAGACTTCGGACCGGCAGAATTCCCCGTGATCGCCGTGGTAGACCATTTTCTGGTTCAAGCAGGCCACCTGGGTGACGTGTTTGTTGACGATGCCGATGTCGTGCGTGACGAGAACGATGGTGATCCGCTCATCCTTGTTCAAGCGGTCGAGCATGTCGTAAAAACGGTTCTGGGTTTCCGCGTCGACGCCCGTTGTCGGCTCGTCAAGAAAAAGAACGCGCGGGCCCGTCACGAGGGACCGGGCGATGAAGACCCTCTGCTGCTGGCCTCCCGAGAGGGTTCCGATCTGCGTACTCCTGAAGGACTCCATGCCGACCAGTCGCAGGGCTCGCAAGACGGAAGCCGCCCCGCGGCTGCGGACGGGGCCGAGGATTTGGGTGTTGGAAAGAAGCGCCATTCCGACCACCTCCCCGACCGAAGCCGGGAAAAAGGGGTCGAAATGCGTGGCCTTTTGGGGGACATAGCCGACCTTCCACCACTCCGTGAACTCGTTCAAGGGCTTTCCCATGACCTCGACGCGGCCGGCCGAGGGCCGGAGAAGGCCGAGCAGGATCTTGACGAGGGTCGTCTTGCCGGACCCGTTCGGCCCGATGACGGCCAGGAAGTCCCCCTCCCGGATCGTCAGGTTGACCCCGAGAAGGACGGGGCTCGCGTCATACGCGAAGGTGATATCGCTCGCTTTAATCAAGTCCATGGTTCACCGGCAGCCGAGACCTTCCCGCAGGTTTTTCAGGTTCTCTTCCATGATATCAAAGAACCCGACCCCCTTCACCACCTGGTCCCGCGTCAGGTTGTGGCCCGCGTAGAGGACGAGAATCCGCCCCCCGATCTCGCCGGCGAGAGTCTGGGCCAGACCCGGGGGGACGGACGTCTCAAAAAAAACGGTCCGGATGCCCTCCTTTCTGCAGAAGTCGATGACCTTCAGCAGTTGCTGGGGCCGGGGCTGGGAATCGGGGCTCAAGCCGTAAAGCGCGGTCTGGACGAGGCCGTACCTCTTCGCCAGATAGCCGAACGCGGCGTGCCCGGCAATGACCAGAGTCTTACCGGCACAGTTTTTCAGGCCATCCGCGTAGCGCGAATCGAGCTCGCGGAGACGGCTCTTCAGGGTATCGGCGTTCCTCCTGAAGTCCGCTCCTCCCGCGGGATCGATCTCGGACAACGTCGCGGCGATCTGGTCCACGATCTGGACGTCGAGACTGAAGTCAAGCCAAACGTGAGGGTCCAGAGGGCCGTGGATGTGTTCTGGAGCGGATCCCTCCGGTTCGTGGGCATCCGCGGGACGCAGGGGAAGCCCCCGGCTGACTTCCAGGACGCGGAGCCTGCCGCCGGGGACAGCCTTGAGCACGCCCGAAAGCCACGGCTCGAGGCCCGCGCCGACCGATATGAAAAGGTCCGAAGAGGCCAATCTCAGGATGTCCCCGGGCCGCGGCTGCCAGGTGTGGACCCCCGCCCCCGGAGGCAGGAGAAGTTCGGTCTCTCCCCGGTCTCCGATAACCGCCGCGGCGAATTCCCTGAGCGGAAAGATGCTGGTCAGGACCTTGATCCTATTTGTGGAGGCGGCCGGCCGGGCCAGGGCGAGGCATAGCCCGAGGAGCAGCATGCACTGGGCTTTTCTCATGGGTTCAAGGACCCCATTATACTCGAGAACCTCCCCTTGAATCCATCCGATAATTGTGTCATCATTCTAATTCGCGATTTTATCAAAAGGAGATTTCCCATGCCTCCAGCGTTAACCGAACTCCAGCCTTCCCATCTTTGGAAGCACTTCGCTAAGATCATCACCATCCCTCACTGCTCTGGAAACGAAAAGCCGTTCGGGGATTACGTCCTCGCGTTCGCCAAGGGCCTGAACCTGGCCGCCCAGAGGGACAAGGTCGGGAACGTCCTCGTCAGCAAGCCGGCGACACCCGGCCACGAGAAAGCCCCCGGCGTCATCCTCCAGGGCCATCTGGATATGGTCTGCGAGAAGAACTCCGACGTCGTCCATGACTTCGCCAAGGACCCGATCCAGGCCGAGATCAAGGGGGATTGGGTCCAGGCCCGGGGAACGACCCTGGGCGCCGACAACGGGATCGGCGTCGCGGCCTGCCTGGCGGTCATGGAGGACAACTCGCTCGTCCACGGGCCCCTCGAGTTCCTCTTCACGGTCGACGAGGAAACCGGCCTGACGGGGGCGAACAAGATCCAGAAAGGCGTTCTCAAGGGGACACGGCTCATCAACCTGGACAGCGAGGAGGAGGGCACTTTCACCATCGGGTGCGCCGGCGGCGCCGATTCGGAGATCGCCTTCCCCATCACCAGAAAAAAAACGGCCTCGAAAAACGTCTTCCGGCTCAAAATTTTCGGACTCCGCGGCGGGCATTCCGGCCTGGATATCAACCAGGGGCGGGCGAACGCCATCAAGCTCCTGGCAAGAATGCTCCGGGAGGCGCAGGATACCGTCCGATTCGAGCTCATCGGCTTGGAGGGCGGGAACAAGAGAAACGCCATTCCCCGGGAGGCCTGGGCGGACCTGGCCTGCGCCCCAGGGCAGCAGAAGGCCCTTTCGGCGGCCTTCAAAAAATCGTTCGACAGGATCCGCATCGAATACAGAGCCGTAGAGACGGAGGCCAAGTACTCCCATGAGCCGGCCGGGGACGGGAAGGCCTTCGCCCTGACCGCCGAATGCCAGCGCGCGCTCCTGAATTATATCCTGGCCATTCCGCACGGCGTTATCGCGATGCACCCGGAGATCAAGGGACTGGTGGAAACATCCACCAATCTGGCCATCATCCGCTCCGGAAAGGCCATAGTGGAAATCATCTGCAGCACCCGGAGTTCCGTCGCCTCGGCCCTGGAAGCGACACGGCTCGTCCTCAAGGCGGTCACGGAGATGGCCGGCGCCAAGATCAATCCCAAGTACGGCTATCCCGGCTGGATGCCCAACCTCCAATCGGCCCTCCTCGCGACCCTCAAGGAACTTTACAAGAAAATATTCGGCGTGGACGTGGAGGTCGTCGCGGTGCACGCCGGCCTGGAATGCGGGATCATCGGGGAGAAGTTCCCCGGCATGGACATGATTTCCTTCGGGCCGACCATGGAGCACCCCCATTCCCCGGACGAGCACGTCCATATCGGGTCCGTGGGGAAGTTCTGGCAATTCCTAACCGCGGTATTGGCCGAGCTCAGCTGAGGCGTAGCGCGACCGCCGGCCCCGTGAGGCCGTGGGCGGAGGAAGACGTTGAACCGGAGAACATTCATCATCAATGTGGCGGCCCTGGGCACAGTGGCCGCCGGGGCATTTCCCCAGAGCGTAAGGAGTGAACAGATGAAAAAGAAACAAGTCCAGACCGATAAGGCCCCCAAGGCCATCGGGCCCTATTCCCAGGGCATCGTGGCCAACGGTTTTGTTTTTGTGTCGGGGCAGATCCCGATCGACCCGGCGAGCGGCGAGCTGAACACGGGCACGATCGAGGAGCAAACGCGCCAGGTTCTCAAGAATCTGGGGGCCGTCCTCGAGGCGGCCGGGAGCTCCTACGAAAACGTCGTCAAGGCTACGGTCTTTCTTCAGGACATGAACGATTTCGGCAAGATGAATGCCGTTTACGGCGAATTCATCAAGCCCCCGCACCCGGCCCGGGCCGCGGTCCAAGTCGCGCGGCTCCCGCGAGACGTCAAAATCGAGATCGAGGCCGTCGCGCTGGTCAGGTAACCCGAAGTATGCCGATATACGAATTTGTCTGCGGAAAATGCGGCCGCCGGTTCGAGTGCCTTGTCTCCCTGGGCAAGGAAAAGGAGGCCGCGTGTCCCGGATGCGGGACGCCCGACGCCCGGAAGCTCCTGTCGTCCTTCGGCATCGGGGGTGGTTCGAGCCGCCTGAAGGCGTCCTCCTCGAACTGCACGTCGTGCTCGACCAAATCCTGCAGCACCTGCCACTGAGCCCGATTATAAGGAGTCCCGCGACGCGAAAATCCGGCCCGCGCTCCCCTCTCCCCGCCGTGCGGATCGGTGTCGACACCGGCGGGACGTTCACCGATTTCGTTATTTGGAAAGACGGCCGGATCGTCAATAAAAAAATCCTTTCGACCCCCCGGAACCCTTCGCTGGCCATCCTCGAGGGCCTGTCCGAATTCCTCGGCCTGCCGGCGGTTTTTATCGTCCATGGGACGACGGTGGCCACGAATGCGCTCCTAGAAAGGAAGGGCGGGCGGACCGCCCTCATCACGACCGCGGGTTTCGAGGACATCCTGTTCATCGGGCGGCAAACCCGCCGAAATCTCTACGGCCTGCAGCCCGAGGACCGTTTCTTCCTCCTGCCGCGCGACCGGTCGTTCGGAGTCCGTGAAAGGACCCTCGCTGGCGGCCGCGTCGAAAGCCCGCTCACGCGGGCCGAGGTCCGCCGGGTCCTCCGGAAGGTGCGCGCGTCGGGCGCCGAGGCCGTGGCCGTCTGCCTGCTTCATGCCTATGCCAATCCCGCCAACGAAAACATCGTGGCCGACGAGCTTCGGCGGGCCGGCCTCATGGCCTCGATCTCGAGCCGCCTCCTGCCCGAGCACCGGGAATACGAGAGGATGACGACGACGGCCATCAATGCTTACCTGATGCCGGTCATGGACCGTTACCTCTCGGAGCTCGACCGCCGCATCGGCCGGGCCGAACTCCGGATCATGCAATCCAACGAGGGATATATTTCCCCCGTCCGGGCCCGGTTCGAGCCCATAAAAACTGCTCTCTCCGGACCGGCGGGAGGCGCGGTGGGCGCGAGGCACGTCGCCAAAGCCGCCGGCTTCGCGAACGTCATCAGCTTCGACATGGGCGGGACGTCCACGGACGTATCCCTTATCGAGGGGGCGATTCGCCGGACCCATGAGGCCCGGATCGGCGATTTCCCGATCCGGCTCCCTTTAATCGACATCCATTCCGTCGGCGCCGGCGGGGGCTCGATTGCGTTCCGCGATCAGGGCGGCTCGCTCAGGGTCGGCCCTCAAAGCGCGGGCGCCGACCCGGGCCCGGCCTGCTACGGCAAGGGCGATAGGCCCACCGTGACCGATGCCAACTTGATCCTCGGCCGCCTCGACCCCGACTTTTTCCTCGGCGGCAGGATGATGATCCACCCCGACCGGAGCCGTGCCGCGATCCGGCGCCTCGCCCGGGCCCTCGGCAAGACGCCGGAGGAAACGGCCCTGGGCGTCGTCGCCATCGCTAACGCCAACATGGAAAAGGCCATCCGGGTCATCTCGGTCGAGCGCGGATACGACCCCAGGAACTTCGCCCTCTTCTCCTTCGGCGGCGCTGGCGGCATGCACGCCGTGGAAATGGCCACCCACCTCCGGATGCCCGCCGTCATCGTGCCCCGGAACGCGGGGGTCCTTTCCGCCTTCGGGCTCCTCATGGCGGACTCGATCAAGGACTATACCAAGTCCCTCTTGAAAACGGACGCGCGCCTGTCCCTCGCCGAGCTAGGCAGAGAGTTTGCCAAGCTTGAAGCCAAAAGCCGCCGCGACATGAAGGAAGACGGGTTCGAGGACAGGGACATCCTGATCGAGCCCTCTCTCGACTGCCGCTATCTCGGCCAATCCTATGAAATCACCGTCCCTTTCCGCATGGCAAAGACGGCGGGGCAGGCCTTCCTCGAGGATTTCCACCGGCGGCACCAGAAGCTTTATTCCTACCAGCATGCCGACAGGCCCGTGGAGATCGTCAACCTCAGGATCAAGGCCGTGGCCGTCACGCCGAAGATCCCCCTGGTCAGGGAGCCCGCGCGCACGGCCCTCGACACGCGAGCGGCCGTCAAAAGGCAGCCGATGATCACGGACCGGCGCCTCTCCCGGGGCACGGTTTATGACCGGGCGCGGCTCTTTCCGGGCAATACCGTTTCCGGACCGGCCCTCGTCATCGACCCTGAATCGACGGCCTATGTCCCTCCCGCGTACTCCGCCAAAGTCGACGGTTTCATGAATCTCGTCATCCGTAAGTCGAGGACTGCGTGAGACAAACGGTCGATCCCATCGAGCTCGAGCTTTTCAAGAATATCTTTATCTCGATTTCGGAGGAGATGGCGGCGGTCCTGGGCCGCACCGCCCTTTCGCCCAACATCAAGGAACGGAAAGACTATTCGTGCTCCCTCTTCAACGCCAAGGGGGAAACCCTGGCCCAGGGCTCCCACATCCCCGTCCACCTGGGAGCCATGCCCCTGTCCGTCCAGGCCGCGATCCAGGCCCTGCGGTTCGAGGACGGCGACTTGGCCATCCTGAACGACCCCTACCGGGGCGGGACGCACCTCCCCGACATCACCTGCATATCTCCCGTCTTCATCAAAGGGACGCTGCGTTTCTTCGTCGCCAACCGGGCCCATCACGCCGACGTCGGCGGGATGTCTCCGGGGTCCATGCCGCTGGCCACGGAACTTTTCCAGGAGGGCCTGATCATTCCCCCGCTCAAGCTCGTCTCGCGGGGTCGGCGGAACGAGGATGTCTTCAATCTTCTCCTCTCCAACGTCCGGACGCCCGACGAGCGGAGGGGAGACCTTATGGCCCAGGTCGCGGCCAACGACGTCGGCCGGGCCCGGCTGATGGAGGCCGTGCGGCGCTACGGCTTGGGCAAGCTCAGCGCCTACGCGGGCCTCGTCCAGGATTATACGGAGCGCTTTCTGCGGGCGACCATCCGGGGGATTCCGGACGGGACGTACAGCTTCGAGGATTTCCTGGACAACGACGGCATCACCGACCAGCCCGTCAGGATCGCGGTTGACGTGACCATCCGGGGCGACCGGGCGGTCGTCGATTTCGGCCGGTCGGACCGTCAGGTCGCGGGCGGCGTCAACGCCAATTTTGCCATCACTTGCTCGGCCGTCCTCTACGTTTTCCGGGCCCTGGTCGAAGAGGACATTCCCTTCAACACGGGCCTGATGAGGCCCCTCACGATCCTCGCCCCGAAAGGGCTGATCGTCAACGCCGAGTTTCCGGCCGCCTGCGCCGCGGGCAACGTGGAAACGTCGCAAAGGATCGTCGACGTCGTTCTGGGCGCGCTTGCCGGCGCGGTCCCGGACAGGATTCCCGCGGCCAGCCAAGGAACGATGAACAACATCGCCTTCGGGGGGCGGGAGCCCGGCGGGGGCCGGACGTTTGCCTATTACGAAACGATCGGCGGCGGGATGGGAGCGGGGCTCGCGGCCGCGGGCCTGAACGGGGTCCACACCCACATGACCAACTCCCTCAACACGCCGCTCGAGGCCCTCGAGAACTATCTCCCGTTGAAGATCAGGCGCTACGGATTGAGAAAGGGCTCGGGAGGAAGGGGGCGAAGAAGCGGCGGCGAGGGGATCGTCCGGGAATACGAGTTCCTTGTTCCCGCGGCCCTGACCATCATGTCGGAACGCCGCGTGTTCGCGCCGTACGGCCTCCGGGGCGGCGCACCGGGCGCGAGGGGAATAAACACCCTTATCTCGGGCGGCCGGAAAAAGGCCTTGGGCTCCAAGGTCAATATCAAGATCGCGCCCGGCGACATCCTCAGGATCGAAACCCCGGGCGGCGGCGGGTACGGCCGCCCCGGCCGCCGATGACCCCCGGGTTTTTGACTCGGCCGGAATTCTTCTGGTATAAAGGGGTCAGCTCTTCATTCAAGGAGTGACGCTCATGAATACAAGGGCGATCGCTTTTCTCCTGCTTCTCCTGGGGGCCTTCCCGGCTCTCGCCGGCAGCCAGACGGCCGGGGAGGAATCGCTGGCCATGCCGGTTCGCGGTGTCTGGATGCATCCGGGATTTTTCGGGCCCGACAAAACGGCCGCGCTCGAAAAGATCCGGGTCACCCTGGACGAGTACCAGAAGGCCGGGATCAACACCGTGATCATCCTCGTCAAGGACACCTCGGGCCGGGTGTATTTCAAAAGCCGGATCGGAGTCGGCGACCCGCGCTGGGACTGGGATTTCCTGGCCGAATTCCTGGCCGAAGCCCGCCGCCGGAACATGCAGGTCCACGCCTGGTTCTGCGTCTTCCAGGAAACGTCCTTCCTCGGCCGGGTCCGTGAACATCCGGAGTGGCTGATTCAAAGCCCGCGCAAAGAGCTCGTCGGTTCGGTCAACCCCGCCCTCCCTGCCGTCCGGGACTACGAGCGGAGCCTGATGATGGAAGTCGCCTCGCGCTACGGCGTGGATTGGATCCACCTCGACTATATCCGCTTTCCGTGCGAGCCGACGGAGCCCTACTTCAGCAACGACGCCGAAACCCTCCGGCTCTTTCAGGAGTATTCCGGCGTGGATCTCGGGACGCTCAAGGCCCGCGACTCGGGCAACATGATCTGGAACGAGTGGCTCGAATGGAACAGGGGCCGCGTGACGCAGTTCGTCCGCGAGCTCCGGGAATCGCTCAAGGCGACCGGCCGGCCGGTCAAAATCAGCGCCGCCGTCTTCCCCAACGCCGATAACGCGAGGGTCCTCATCGGCCAGGACTGGGCGGCCTGGGCGAAGGAAGGCCTCGTGGACATGCTCTGCCCCATGCTGTACACGAACCATGCCCGGTTCTTCGAGAAGTTCGCGAGGCAGGCCGTCGAATACGGACGCGGCCTCTGCCAAGTCTGCCCCGGGATCGGGATCGGTACGTCCCACAACCAGAACACGCCCGAGGGGATGATCGAGCAGATGAAGATCAGCAAATCTCTCGGCGCCGAGGGAGTGATCTTCTTCTCGACGAACAGCCTGAACGAGCCGTTCCTCGAAAAGCTCAAGTCCGTGAAATAGGGCGGGCTTCTTCTAGAGCTTCCTGAGCTTCCGCTTCTCGATGAGCAGAGCGCCCTGGTAGGAGACGTAGTTCAGGAGGATCATGACCCGCTCCCGGTCGCCGGCTTCCTTTTTGAATACGCCTCTTAGACCTTTGAGCGGACCTTCCATGACTTCGATCTCGTCACCCACGGCAGGCTCGCCGCCGTATTTTTCGAGGACGATCATTCCATCCTTCTCGCGGGCCTTGAGCCCCTGGATGGCCTCCTCCGGAATCGGGATCGGGCCGTCGTCGTTGCCGACGATCCGCTTGACGCCCCGGGTGTATTTCACCATCTGATATTGGCCCGGATACTCGAAGACGAGAAAAGCGTAGCCCGGGAAAAAGGGCTTGACCCGGCCGTCGACGAAATGCTTCGGGCTGTAGATCGTGAACCCGCCTTCCTTGAAGAGCCGCTCGACCTGGGTCTCCTTTTTGGGCTTGGTGTTGAGGACGAACCAGTTCGACATGATCAATCCACGGGCTTCTTCGCCGTGAGCCCGAGGTCCCTGTAGACTGCGGGACGCCGGTCTTGGAGAAAATGACGGCACGCGTGGGACTCCCGGTTTTTCCGGAAATCGCAGTCCGCGTAGAGGATGGCGTCCCGGCCCCGGGGGGCCCGGGCAATGACCAGCCCGTCCGGATTGGAAACGAACGACTCTCCGGCGAATTCGAGGACCTCTTCTCGTCCCACGCGGTTCGCGAGCGCCGCGTAGTAGCCGTTCTGAAAGGCCGCGGTCCTCACCTCCGCCTCAAAGAGCCCCTCCGGCCATTCCCCGACGGAGCCGGCTTGGGGGATGACGACCAGCTCCGCGCCGAGCAGACGTAGGGCCCTCATGTACTCGGGAAAATGGCGGTCATAACAGATGGCCACGCCGATCCGGCCCGCCGCCGTGTCGAATACGAAATCCACCCGGTCCCCGGGACTGTAATATCCCCGTTCGTGGAAACCCGGCCCTTCCATGATATGGACCATGCGCGTGACTCCGAGAAGACGGCCGTCGGCGTCGATGACCGGCGAGGAATCATAGGTCCGGTCCCCATCGCGTTCGAAGAGGTTGAGGACGGCGACCACCCCCGCCTCTCCGGCGATCGCGCTGAAAAGCTCGGTGGTGGGTCCGGGGACCGGTTCCGCCCGGAGGCGGCTTTCGGGACCGGCTGGCACCTGCGGATAGAACCGCGAGAAGGCCAGTTCGGCGAAAGCCACGAGCCGGGCTCCCGCGCCGGCGGCCTCCAGGAAGGCCCGCCTCCCCCGCTCCCGGTTATCCTCGGGATCGTGGCTCGCGTGCTGCTGAACGAGGGCGATCTTCACGCGGTTAGCGGCAGGCCTTTTCGACGTCGGCAACGGTCTTGGGGATGGGCGTCCCGAGAACACGCCGGCCGGTTTCCGTAACCACGACGTCGTCCTCGATCCTGGCCCCTCCGAAGTCCAGGAACTTTTCCGCCTTGTCGTAGGCAATGAAGTCCCGGTGCTTTTTTTCCTTCTTCCAAAGAGCCATCAGGGCGGGGATGAAGTAAAGGCCCGGCTCGACCGTCAGGACATGGCCGGGACGCAGTTCCCGGGCCATCCTCAGATAGGCCAGGCCGAACTGGCCGCTCCTCTGGACGGTCTTGTCGTACCCGACATAATTTTCGCCGAGGTCCTCCATGTCGTGGACGTCGAGCCCCATGTTGTGCCCGAGCCCATGGGGGAAGAACATGGCATGGGCCCCCTGGGCCACGGCCTCGTCCGTGTCCCCCTTCATGAGCCCCAGGTCCTTCAGTCGCGAGGCCATGATCCGGGCCGTTTTCATATGGATATCCTTGTACATGACGCCGGGCTTGATGGACCGGATGGCCGTTTCCTGGCCCTCGAGCACGATCTCGTAAATGTCTTTTTGCCTTTGGCTGAACTTGCCGCCGACCGGAATGCTCCGGGTAATGTCGGACGCATAGTGGAGCCAGGACTCCGCGCCGGCATCGATGACCAGGAGCCGCCCTTTTTTCATTTCGTTGATGTGGCTGTGCATGTGGAGGATCTGCCCGTTGACGGTCACGATCGGGGGAAAGGCCATATTGCAGCCGAGGGCGTTGACGACCCCCTCCATGACGCCGACGACCTCCCGCTCATACCGCCCCGGCTTGACGAGTTGCATCGCCCGGCGGTACATCTCGGCGGAAACGTTGGCGGCGCTGTCGATCTCGAGGATCTCCTCTTTCGACTTGACCATGCGCAGGTCGACGACGCCGCGGATGAACGACTCGGACGCGGTGGCCTTCACGTCCTTGACGGGCATCCCCAGAAGCCCGGAAACGACCAGGGCCGTCTCACTCCTGTAGGGCGGGAGATAATGGATCTTTCGTCCGGCGGCCAGGGCTTTGGCCACATATTCATCGAAGGCCTTTCTTGAGGCGGTGTGCCTGACGCCGACCGCACTGGCACGATCGTTTAACTTGGGCAGGTCGCCCATCCAGATGATGTCCTCGAGGCCGATGTCGTCCCCGAAGAGCCAGTTCTTGTTCTCGTCGAGGTCAATAATGGCCGCCAGGCCGGGCGAATCCAGGCCGAAGAAATAAAGAAACGTGCTGTCCTGCCGGAAATGGAACGTGTTGGCCGCATAGTTCATCGGACTCTCGTCATTCCCGATGAACAGGAGAATTCCGGAGAGTATCTTCTTCTTGAGAAGCGTCCGTCTTTGGGTATAGGTCGTGTCTTTAAACATCTGGGCCTCCTCGATGACCTGTGACAATCATATAACAGATATTTTCCGAACATTCAACCCCGTTCACGGGATCCGTGATAACGCTTGTCAAGACTGGCCAAAAAAGATATCTATAACGGGAGGCCGGAGCGGACCTAGAGCGGAAGTCCGGCGCAACTTCAGGATTGGAGGCATGCATGGGCGGATTTTTCGGGGTTGTTTCCGATGATGACTGCGTTCAGGACCTTTTTTATGGCACCGATTACCATTCCCACCTGGGGACGAAGAGGGGCGGGCTCGCCGTCGCCGGGACCGGCGGCATCCTCCGCTATATCCACAACATCGAAAACGCCCAATTCCGGTCGAAGTTCGAGGACGACGTTCAAAAACTTCACGGGACGATGGGCATCGGCGTCATTAGCGATTACGAGGACCAACCCCTCCTCATCCGCTCCCACCTGGGGAATTTCGCCATCGTCACGGTGGGCGTCATCAAGAACCTCGACCAGCTCGTCCAAAAGGCCTTCCGGCGGAACCGCCTTCATTTTTCGGAGATGCGGGGCGGCGAAATCAATCCCACCGAGGTCGTGGCCTCCCTTATCAACCAGGAGGAAACCTTCGAGGACGGCATTCGCAATGTCGGCGATGCCGTGACGGGCTCCTGCTCCATGCTCCTTCTGACGGACGGGGGTGTGATCGCGGCCCGCGACAAGAAAGGCCGGACGCCGGTCGTCGTCGGGAAAAAGGCCGGGGCTTACGCGGTCGCCATGGAGACCTGCGCATTCCCCAACCTGGATTTCGAGTCGGTCCGGGACCTGGGGCCCGGGGAGATCGTCCGGGTTACGGCCGAGGGCGTCGCGCCGTTGGCGCCGCCGCTCCCGCAGTCTCAAATCTGCGGCTTCCTCTGGGTTTATTACGGT
This sequence comes from Candidatus Aminicenantales bacterium, assembly GCA_049513915.1. Classification (GTDB taxonomy): domain Bacteria; phylum Acidobacteriota; class Aminicenantia; order Aminicenantales; family Saccharicenantaceae; genus DATKJS01. The sequence goes on from JBEKVN010000005.1 coordinate 96,083, forward strand.
TATCCCGCCTCGAGCTACGAAGGTATCAACGTGGAGTCGGCCCGCTACCGTTGCGGGGCCATGCTGGCGAAAAACGACGACGCCCGGATCGACATCGTGGCCGGGATCCCCGACTCCGGCACGGGCCACGGATTGGGATACGCGGCGCAGGCCGGGATTCCCTTTCGCCGGCCGTTCGTCAAGTACACGCCGACCTGGGCCCGGAGCTTCATGCCCCAGAACCAGACGGTCCGGGACCTGGTGGCCCGGATGAAGCTCATCCCCATCCGGGAGAATATCGCGGGAAAGCGGCTCCTGTTTTGCGAGGACTCGATCGTCCGGGGCACCCAGCTCAAGGACACCATCCAGCGCCTTTACGAATTCGGCGCGCTCGAGGTCCATATGAGGCCGGCCTGTCCCCCGCTCGTTTTTGCCTGCCCGTTCCTCAACTTCTCGCGGTCGAAGTCCGAGCTCGACTTGGCCGCCCGCAAAGCCATCCGGGAGCTCGAAGGCCCTGAACCCGGGGACGTCACTGAGTACACCCGGGCCGGATCGGCGAAGCACCAGGCCATGGTCAAATCCATCGCCAAGCGGCTCAACCTGACGTCGCTTAAGTACCAGAAGCTTGAAGACCTCGTGGCCGCGATCGGCCTTCCCAAGGAAAAGGTCTGCACCTTCTGCTGGGACGGCGCCAATCCCTGATGCGCTTGACGGTCCGCGCCATCGACGACGCCCAGACTTAAAAGTCTCCCGAATCTTCCGAAAAAACGGGGGTGGACTTGGTCCCCGTGATATCCCCGTGATATCATTCGTATAATTGCAGGAGGAGGTGTCATATGGCTGAACATCCCTTGTCGGCTCTCCAGAAAATCGACCCGAGAATGATGGATCACCTGAAGGAGATGAGCGAGCTGATCTATTGCTCGGGGGCGCTCCCGAAAAAGGTCAAGCTGCTCATGGCTATGGCCTTCGACGCCGCGCATGGCGCGGACCTGGGTGTCAAGGCCCTGGCCCTGGCCGCGATGAAGGAAGGCGCCACGAAAGAGGAAATCGCCGAATCCCTCAGGGTCGCCTACCACCTGTCCGGCGTGGGAACCCTGTACACGGCTTCGAGTGGCCTAAAAGATATCGTGGGGTAGACGGCTCCGGTCTGAAGCCACCTTAGGAAAAGCCGGATTCGCTTATTAGGGGGGAATTTCGGGCAAAAAAAATGGTAGCGGGGGTTGGATTTGAACCAACGACCTCCGGGTTATGAGCCCGACGAGCTACCAGGCTGCTCTACCCCGCGGTACCGGCGTTATTATAGCAAATACCGTCCGTTTGTCAAAGCTATTTTGACAGGCCGGAAATATTCAAGCCCTGTCCCGTCCCGCCGCGAATTTCCGACTTGACTTATCCCCGCCGGACATCTTTAATATACTGGCGTATACAACCATGGCCTGGGTTATTTTCTTATTCCTTTCTATCCTCTGCTTAGGCTCCGTCGCGGCCATGATCATCTCCAGGAACCAGGCGCACAACGCCCTCTTCCTCGTCCTCGCTTTCGCTTCGCTCGGCGGAATCTTTGGCCTTTTGGACGCCCCTTTTGTCGCCGTCGTCCAGGTCATCATCTACGCCGGCGCCATCATGGTCCTCTTCCTTTTCGCCATCATGATGATCAACCTCAACGAAGGCCTGCCGCCGGAGAGGAAAAAGGTCGTTTATGTCATTTCTGCGGTCCTCGCGGCCGTGCTGGCCGTGGAACTTGTCGTCGTCGCCCGCAAGGCTTTCCTTCCCGGCATTGAAGTCGCGGCGCCCGGGAGCGGCAGCCCGGCCGGGATCGGGCGTCTGCTATTCACGGACTACATTTATCCCTTCGAGATAACGTCGCTGCTTCTCATCGCCGCCCTCATAGGGGCCATGACCCTGTCCGGAAAAAAGGAGTCGTCATGATTCCCGGGCAGGCCTTTTTCATCCTGGCCATCATCCTTTTTGTCCTCGGCATCGTGGCCTTTTTCGTCAAGCGGGACCTGCTGACCCAGTTCATGGCCGTGGAGGTCATGCTCAACGCCGGGAACCTCGCTTTCCTGGCTTTAGCCAAGGCTTCGGGAAAAGCGGAGGCCCAGGTCATCGTTTTCTTCGTCCTGACCGTGGCCGCGGCTGAGGCCGTCGTCGGGATGGCCATCGTGCTGCATGTGTTCCGGCGCAAGAAAACCGTCCGGACGGAGGACGCGAGCGAGTTGAAAGGCTAGCATGGCCGAGAGTTCTTGGCTCATCCCGCTCATCCCGGCCCTGAGCGCGCTCGGCCTGGCCCTTTTCGGGACGAAGATATCCCGGAAATGGATTTCGATGCAGGCCTGTCTTGCCGTGCTGCTT
>JBEKVN010000006.1:0-95999 GCA_049513915.1 Candidatus Aminicenantales bacterium
CTACTGCTCATCGAACCAGGAGGTGCTGGACACCGTCATCCAGGCTTTTAAGGTCTCCGAAGCCCTGATGATCCCGGCCATGGTCGTCCTCGACGCCTTCGCCCTGTCACACACCTACGAGGTCGTCGAGATCCCGGAGCAGTCGGAGGTCGATAAGTACCTGCCTCCGTTCAACCCGGCCGTCCGGCTGACGCCGAGCGACCCCCACGCCTTCGGCGGGCTGACCGGGCCGGAGCACTACTTCGAGCTCAGATACAAACTGCAGAAGGACATGGAAAAGGCCCCGGCCCTGATCGAGGAGACGGGCCGCGAGTTCGAGAAGAGGTTCGGCCGCAACCTCGGCCTGGTCGACGCCTACCGGTGCGATGACGCCGATTTCGCCTTCGTCACGTCGGGGACGGCGGGCTTCACGGCCCGCGTCGCCGTCGACGACCTCCGCAAGTCCGGCGTCAAGGCCGGGAACCTGAGGATCAAAGTGTTCCGGCCCTTCCCCTTCGCCAAGGTCCGCGAGGTCCTCAAGAAGGTCCGGAAGGCGGCCGTCGTCGATCGGAACTGCTCCTACGGCGCCCACGGCATCTTCTACCAGGAAACGAAATCAGCGCTCTACGGCAAAGCCGGCATGCCGCCGCTCTTCGGATACATCACCGGGCTCGGCGGGCGCGATATCACCGTGGACACGTTCAAGGAGATCGCCGCCCACGCCCTGGCCAAGGACAAGGCCGACGAAGAGATCGTCTGGATAGGAGTCAAGAAGTGAAAAAAGAAAAGAAGATGACCCTGACGCTCCCGGCCGAAGAACTGATGGCCTGCGGCCACCTGGCCTGCCAGGGCTGCGGGGCAACACTCGCCATGCGCTACATGCTCAAGGCGCTCGGCCAAAAAACGGCGCTCTGCATCCCCGCCTGCTGTTGGGCGGTCATCGACGGGCCGTATCCCTATTCCTCCCTGGACGTTCCCATCTACCATTGCGCTTTCGAAACCGCAGCGTCGACGGCGACGGGCGTCAAGGCCGGACTGGAAATGACCGGCGACACGGAGACGACGGTCGTGGCCTGGGCGGGAGACGGCGGGACGTTCGATATCGGCCTCCAGGCCTTGTCCGGCGCGGCGGAGAGGAACGACGACATCATCTATGTCTGCTACGACAACGAAGCTTATATGAACACGGGCATCCAGAGAAGTTCGGCGACCCCCTACGGCGCCTGGACGACGACGACGCCCGTCAAGCATTTCAAAACCCGGCCGAAAAAGGATATCGTGGCCATCATGGCCGCTCACCGAATCCCGTACATCGCGACGGCCAGCGTTTCCCATCCGGAGGATTTCGTCAAGAAGATGACCAAGGCCAAGGGGATCAAGGGGACGCGGTTCTTCCACGTTTATGCTCCGTGCCCGACCGGCTGGAAGAGCCGGCCCGACGACACGGTCAAGCTGGCCCGCATGGCCGTCCAGAACGCCTATTTCCCGCTCTTCGAGATTGAGGACGGGCAGAAAATCACCGTGAACCTAAAGCTCAAGGAGAAGAAGCCGGTCAACGACTACCTCCGGCTGCAAGGGCGGTTCCGCCATCTGACGGAAGCCCAGATTGCGCAGGTCCAGGCTGAGGTCGACGCCCGCTGGGAGCGCCTCCTCAAAGGCTGCGTCGCAACTTAGGGCGAAGCCCGGCGCGCGGACGGGAAACGTCCGGACGCAAATAAAGTCGGGGACCCGCCTTTCCCCGGAATTGCGGCTATTCCTTATATATCCTATAATATAAATAGGCAATAGAGTCCCAAATCCGCCGGCGGGCGTGAGAAATGGGACACGCGACCGGCCGATGGAGAAAACCATGAAGAAGCTGGCGATCGTCATTTTGCTCGCGGCCGCCGTCGCGGCCGGGCGTTGCGCGCCCACCACAAGCCAGGAAGAGAGCGCGCCGGCGCCGGACTTCTCGGTGAAAAACCTCCAGGGGCAGACCATTTCCCTGGCCGATTACAGAGGCAAGGTCCTAGCCATCAATTTCTGGGCCACCTGGTGCCCCCCCTGCCGGGAGGAAATCCCCGAGTTTATCGAAACCTACAAGAGCCTGAAAGACGCGGGGCTCGAAATCCTCGGTCTTTCAGTCGACAGCTTGCCGCTCGATAGTCTCCGCGAATGGACCGGCAAGGCCGGCATCAACTATCCCGTGGCCGTGGCCACGCCACAGATCCTCGAGGCCTACCGGCCCGGTGAATATATTCCCGCGACCATTCTCATCGACAGGAAGGGCCTCATCCGGTACAGGCATGTCGGCGCGATGGACAAGGATACCCTGGCCCGGCTGTTCAAGGATTTTTCGAAAGAATGACCCCCGAGGCCTCGAGTTCGGCCATCTCCTCATCGGAATAACCCAACTCCCGCAGCAGAGCCCGCGTGTGGGCCCCGTGCCCGGGCGGCGCTCCCGGCTCGCCTCCGCCGAGACGGCGGAGCGGATTTCCGAGCTCGATGTTGGGCTCCCCGCCGACGCTCGTCTTCCGGACGAGGCCCCGTTGCCGGACCTGGGGGCCCAGCAGTGCCTCGCTCAGCGCCTGGACGGGCTCGCAGCAGAAATCGCCCTCTCCGGCCAACCCCACCCATTCGTCCCGGGTCCGGGAGGCGAACAGCGCGGCCACTTTATCGAAAGCCTGCGGCTCCTCGGAGTACTGAAGGTCCACGAGATCCGGGCGGCCGGTCACCCGGCAGAAATCCGACCAGAACTTGGTCTCGAGGGCGGCTAGGGTGATCTCCTGACCGTCCTTCGTCCGATAAACGTGATAGCAGGGAAACTTGCCGGTCAAATGGAGCCGCCCCCGGGCATCCTTCTCCCCCGCCGCGAACTCGGCCACGGTCATGACCAGCCAGGCCATGGCGCTGTCCATCATGCCGATGTCCAGATAGCTCCCCGTGCCGGAGCGCTCGCTCTCGCGCAGGGCGGCCAGGATGGCCACGGCGGCGTACATGGCCGAACTCACGTCGGCGATCTGGACCGGCGGAATGCTGGGGGCGCCGTCCCGGGACCCTGAGAGGCCGAGGATGCCGGCCCGGGCGATATAATTCAGGTCATGTCCGGCCCGGTCCCGGAGGGGGCCGTCCTGCCCATATCCGGAAATCGAGCAGAAAACGAGGCCGGGGTTGACCGCCTTGAGGGATTCGAAACCGATGCCGAGCCGGTCCATCGTCCCCGGCCGGAATCCTTCGACAACGACCTGGGCCGTGCGGACCAATCTTAAAAAGGCCTCGCGCCCCCGGGCGGGTTTGAGGTTGATGGCCAGGCTTTTCTTGCCCGGATTCAGGGCCAGGAAATAGGCACTCTGTCCTCCGATGAAAGGAGGATAAGCCCGGATAGTGTCGCCGCCGGCCACATCTTCGATCTTGATGACCTCGGCGCCGAGGTCGGCCAGCAGAAGCGTGCAGTAGGGGCCGGGCAGGAGACGGGAGAGGTCGAGGACTCGGATGCCTTCCAACGGTTTCATGGCCATGGCCTCCCGAGGTATTACCACAAAATCCGGCGTGAGGTCAATCATAGGGGATGGTCCCTGGCGTCGGAGCGTCAGCCCCGTTCGCCGCGAACGGGATTGACTTCCGGCCGTTATCCTTTAATAATGGATGTTCGCGAATAGCTGTTCGGGCTTCTACAAAAGAACGGGAAGGAGACGTTGACGCGATGCAGGTGAGGATTGCCGGCCTAGGAAAGTGCCTGCCCGGGACTGACGTGCCCGGCAGGATCGTCACGAACGAGGATATCGTCAGTATTCTGCTCGGGCACGGGGCCATCAAGCCCGGCTGCGCCAGGCCCTGGACGCCTGAGGAGCTGACCCCGCAGAAGATCATGGACCTCGTGGGGATCCGGGAACGCCGCTGGGCGGCCGACGAGGTCAACACGTCGGATATGGCCTTGGTCGCGGCCGAGATGGCCTTGAAGGAGGCCGGCATCGGCTGGGAGGACGTCGGAATTGTGGCCCTGGGCACATCGACTCCGGAAGCGATCTATCCCTCGACGGCCTGCCTGCTTCTCAACAAAGTCATCCAAAAAAAAACGGCCTCGGGCGAATGGCCGGCGGCCGAAGCCAAGACGAAGATGCGCATCCAGGCGTTCGACGTCCTGGCGGCCTGCACGAGCGGTTTTTACGCGGTCGACCTTGTCCGCAAAACGCTGCTTCAACCCGAGACCGAATTCACCTACGGACTGGCCATCGGGACCGAAGTCCTGAGCCGGATGCTGGATTTCAAAGACAGCAACGCGGACCTTTGGGGCGACGGGGCCGCCGCGGCCGTCCTCAAAAGGACGGAGGAGCCGGGCGGAATCCTCTGCACGATCACCGGGACGGACAGCTGGGGCGCGGAGACCGCCTACAGCGTCGGCCAGGGGAGCCGGAAGGACCAGATCGGGATTCAGACCAACGTCCTGATCAGGGGCCACGAAATCCAGAAGTTCGTTCTGAAAATCATCCCCGAACTGATCACGAAGACCATCGACGTAGTCAACCGGGATCCCCGGAGGTCCCGAAAAATCGGTCTCGAGGACATCTCGCTCATCGTCTGTCATCAAGCCAACGCCCGTATCTTCGAGTCCCCGTCGAAAAAGCTGAATATCCCCCTCGACAAGTTCTACGTCAACGTCGACCGCCGCGGGAATTGCTCTTCGACCTCGGCCCTCCTGGCGCTGCGCGAAGCGTCCGAGGAAGGCCGGATCAAGAAGGGGGACCTGGTTCTGACCTTGAGCTTCGGCGGTGGTCTGACCTGGGCCTCCATGCTCATCGAGTGGTAGGCGAGAGCCGACCCGCGCCGTCTGATTAAACGGGTCCGTTCTGTGCTAGAATAAGCCTGAACCATGGAGAAGCGGGTGCCTCGATTTCTCCTCCGTATTTTCCTGCCGGCCCTTATCCTTCTCGCCTCTCACCCCGCCGCCGCCCAGCTCGTCGTCGGGCAGTACGAGGACGAAGCGCCCCTGCGGACCTGGAACACCTTCGGCATCCCGTCGGCGCCGTCGATCGGCCTCGGCGGGGCCCAGTTCGCCAAGGCGTGGGACAGTTCCGTCTCCCTCGTCAATCCGGCCCTTCTCGTGTCCCTGCCGCGATATTCCGTGACCCTCACCGGCGCCTGGGCCTGGGCCTCGATGTTCAAGTATTCCCTGGTCAACACCGGGGTCGTCTCTTCGGCCGGGAACCTCACGGCCGGGTCCCTTGGTGTCGAATTCGGGGGCCTTTCGCTGCGTTCGGGGGGTTGGGCATTTTCCGCCTCGGCCGGCATTCTCGAGAACTACGGACGGCCGGGGATCGGCCTCCAGGATTCCGCCCAAACCTATTCGCTCGACATGAGCCAGAGCGGATTCCTCCGCGATTATCATTTCGCCGCCGCCAGGCGGATCACGAAGAACTTTTCCGCCGGCCTTGGGGTCACGTACGTCACGGGCCGGCGGCTCCGCAGCATCCTCGAGACCTACGCCGTACAGGGAGGCCGGATCACCATAACGGACGACAAGAGCGAAAACGAAAGCGGCGTCTTCCTGAACGGAGGGATCGCCTGGGAACCGACCGGCCGGCTCACCGCCGCGCTCGTGTTCCGTTCGTCGTATATCAAGAAAGCGGACGCCCGGAGCGCTCTTCGGTACCAGGCGCCGACAGGAGATACGGATATCCGGATCGATGCCTCGGCCAGGAACGAGTACCGGCAACCGTGGATCTTCGGGACGGGAGTGTGCTACCGCGTTTCAGACGCCTGGACCGTGGCCGCGGACATGGCGTTTTTCGGCTGGTCGCGTTACTCGGCGGCGTTTTTCGAGGAGCCCCTGAACCGGCAATTCCGGAACGTCCTGAAGGCCGCGGCCGGCGTGGAATTTCTTCCGGCCGCCACGCTCTTCGGCCGGCCGGGGCGCGTCCCCCTGCGGCTCGGTCTGTCCTACGATCCCCAGCCGATGGCCGTGCCCCGTTCCGCCTACGTCTCGGTCAGCTTCGGCGCCGGCCTCCAGATTTCTTCGATTGCCGTCGACCTCTCCGCAATCGTCGGCCGGGAGAGGGGATCCGGCAACTCTCTGACCGCGGGTAAGGTCGCCTTGACCTTCACCTATATCTTCGACCGTTAACCGGAAGCCGGGGAGGTGGACATGAGAATCCTGAGATCGCTTCTCCCGGCGCTGTGGCTCGCGGCCGTCCTGGCCGTCGTTCCGGCCCGCATGCGGGCCGCCGAAAACGGCGAGATCGTGAGCGTCACCAAAAGGGAATTCCTCGCCCGGGGCCTCGACCGCAAGGGCCTGGACCTCCTCATGGAGAAAAACGGCAAAATCTATATCGTCGCCTCGCCGGGCGACCTCGCGGCGCTCTTCGCCGCCCGGGTCCCCTTCAGCCGCGAAACCGACCGCTTCTTCCCCTTCGATCAGACCGGGATATCACCCTCCGGCGGCCTCAATGGGGCTTACCACTCTACGCTGGAGCTCGAAACCGACCTCCGGGTCCTCGAAAGGGACCACCCCCAGATGGCCAAAGTCGTCGAGCTCGGGGAAACACTCGAGAAAAGGAAAATCTATGCCCTGAAGATCAGCAACAACGTGTCGCTCGAGGAAAACGAGCCGGCGGTGCTCCTCGTGGGCTGCCACCACGCCAGGGAATGGATCTCGGTCGAGGTCCCCTTCCTCTTCGGAAAGTACCTCCTCGAGAATTACGCCGGAAGCCCCGAGATCCAGAACCTCGTCAACCGGAGCGAAGTCTGGATCGTCCCGATCGTCAATCCGGACGGGCTCGAATACACGATCCACGTCTACCGGTATTGGCGGAAAAACAGGCGGTTCAACGCGGACGGGTCGTACGGCGTGGACGTCAACAGGAACTACGCCTACCAATGGGGATACGACAATGTCGGCTCCAGCCCCGAGCCGGCTTCCGATGTCTACCGGGGGACGGCGCCTTTCTCCGAACCCGAAACTGACGCCGTCCGGCGTTTGTTCCTCAGCCGGAACTTCCGGGCCATGATCTCGTTCCACAGTTTTGCCCAGGACATCCTTTACCCATGGGGCTACGTCAACGCCCCGACGCCCAAGGAGGCGGAGCTCGATGCCATCGCCAGGACGATGTCCGGGCTCATCGCGGCCGTCCGGGGCACGGTCTACGCCTACGGCCGGGCCGCCGGGCTCCTCTACACGACGAACGGGGACACGGTCGATTGGGTCTTCGGCGTTTCGGGGATTCCCGGATTCACGATCGAGCTTCCCCCGGTCGACGTCGATCACGGCGGCTTCTTCAACGACGAGGCCGCCATCGGCGCCATCTTCGGGGAGAACCTCCCGGCCATGCTCTATCTCACGGATTACGCCATCCAGCATCCCTCGGCCCCCGGCGGCCGGGCGCGGGAATGGGCCCGCCGCCTCTTCTCGCCGCGGAGGCTCGGCTTTATCGGACGAATTGACAAGGTCCCCTGATTAGAATAAACATGGTGCCGTGCGCCCAGGACCCCGGATGAATGGATTCCTCGCCGGAACTGCGGGCCTCCAGGCCGCTCCCGAGATGACGGAAAGACTCCCGTTCTGGCTCTTCTGGCTGCTTCTTTGCGTCATCCTGCTTCTCCTGGCCTTCATCTTCCTCCGGGACAAGGATCTCCGGCGGCGGTTGAGCTCGTTTCTGTCGGGGGCCAGGCGGCGAATGATCCGTCTCCGGCTCCAGTCCAAGATCAACAGGGAGAAGGAGAAAAAGGCCTCCCTCTGGAAGGAGCTCGGGAAAAAGGCCTGGAGCGAGGACCTCACCCCCGGATGCATCGCCGTCGAATGCTCGAAGCTCGCCGCCTACGAGGAAGAGATGCACGTCCACCAGATGGCGTGGCACGAGATCTACTCGCGGATCGAGGCCCTGGGCCGCGAGCATGAGGAGACGGTCGGCCGGTTCCGGGCCCTGCTCAAGGAGCAGGAGGACGCCCGGAAACCGTTCGGGGAGGACATGAAGGCCCTGGCGGCCAGGAAGTCGGAAACCCTCGACGCGATCGGCGGGGCGGCCTGGGAGATCGACTCGGCCGAAGCCCAGATCAAGGCCCTGGACAGGGAAGCCCGTTCCGCCGAAGACAACCGGAAGATCCCCGATCTCGAGAAAGCCGCCAGACTCAACAAGATCCAGGAAAAGGCGAGCCTGCTCGCCGGCCGCATCGGCGCCCTTCAGGCCAAGGTCCCGCTCCTTCACAAGGAGCGGCAGGACATCGAGCGCCGCCAGAGGGACATCGAGGCCCGGATCGAAGTGTTCGACGGAAGGACCAAGGAGATCCAGGACGAGCTTCAGGCGGCCAACCGGTCTCACGAGCGGGAGCTCCGGGAGTGGCTGAGGAACAAGGAGAGGGCCCAGGACAAGATCGTCGAGATCCAGCGGCTGATGGAGCCCCTCTACGAAACCATGGGAAGGGTCCTGGACGAGGCCCGCGTCGAGCAGGACAGCCTCGCCGTCATTTATTTCCAGATCGACGCCGTGAACAAGACGAGCAAGGATATCGAAGCCCGGATCGAGCGCCTTCGCTAGGCTCTCCTCTTTATTATTCCGAAGACGCTGGATACAATAGACCCATGGCCAAGCCGAGAATCCTCGTCCACGCCTGTTGCGCCCCGGACGCGCTGTACGTCTTCGGGCTCCTGGGGGAGGATTACGACGTAACGGGGTTCTTTTCCAACTCGAATATTTATCCGGCCGAAGAATACGCGCTCAGGGTGGAGGAGGCCCGGAAGGTCGCCCGCGTCCTGTCCGTCCCGTTGATCGAGGACGCCTACGACGCCGGGCGCTGGCTGGCTCTGACGCGCAAGTTCAAGGACGAGCCCGAGAAGGGACGGCGGTGCGATGTATGCTACGCCTCGAGGCTCCAGAGAACGGCCGAGGCCGCTGCCCGCGGGGGCTTCGATGTCTTCGCCACGGTCATGAGCCTCAGCCCGTGGAAAAAGGCCGCGGTCATCAACCAGATCGGCCGCCAGTTCGGGCGGAAGCACGGGATCCGGTTTCTTGAGGCCGACTTCAAGAAAAAGGACGGCTTCAAGACAAGCGTCGGCCTCAGCCGCGAGCATGACCTCTACCGGCAGAATTACTGCGGCTGTCTCTACAGCCTGAACGCCTCGAAGTCGCGGGGTCTCCTGAGGCGGGCAGCCCGATGAAGCGCGGGACCGGGGGCGGGGCGACACGGATCACCGTTTTCGGCGTCGTCCAGGGCGTCGGGTTCAGGCCTTTCGTCTTCAAGCTCGCCCACCGGCTCGGTCTCAACGGCTGGGTCAAGAACATCGGCTTCGGCGTCGAGATCCACATCGAGGGGGCCGGCCGGGCGGCGCGGGAGGAGTTCCAGGCGGTCCTCAAAAAGAGCCCGCCTCCCCTGGCCCGGATCGAAACTATGGAGGTCGCTCCCGCGTCGTTCCGGGGCTGCCGCGGCTTCGAGATCCGGGCCACGAAAAAAGGCCGGAGCTTCGTTTTCATCTCGCCCGATATCGCCACGTGCCCGGACTGCCTGAAAGAAATCCGGACGCCCGGCGAACGCAGGTTCCGCTACCCGTTCACGAACTGCACGAATTGCGGCCCGCGCTACACCATCGTCACGGGGCTCCCCTACGACCGGCCGAAAACGACCATGGACGGCTTCCGCATGTGCCCGGAGTGCCTCCGGGAATACCGCGACCCTCTGGACCGCCGGCACCATGCCCAGCCCATCGCCTGCCCGGTCTGCGGGCCTCGAGTAACGCTCCGGAACGCGCGGACGGGAAAAACGCTTCCCGGCGGCATCGACGAGGCCGCGGCCCTGGTCCGGAAGGGCCGAGTGCTCGCCGTGAAAGGGCTGGGAGGATTCCATCTCGTGTGCGATCCTCATAACCGGACGGCCGTCGGGCGGTTGCGCAGGATCAAGGCCCGGAAAACCAAACCCTTGGCCCTGATGGCCGGGGACTTGGCCGCCGTGGAAAAGTACGCGCGCGCCGGCCCCGCCGAGCGGCGCCTCCTTCAATCGTCGCGGCGGCCGGTCGTTCTCCTCAGGAAAAAGGTGGACCTGCCGCTCATCGCCCCGCATCTCGACGAGATCGGCTTCATGCTGCCCTACACCCCGCTCCATTATCTCCTTCTCGAAAAGCTGGGCCTCATCGTGGCCACGAGCTCGAACGCGAAAGACGCGCCCATCATCAAGGACGAGAAGGAGGGCGTCCGGGGCCTCGCGGATTTCGTCCTGACCCATGACCGGCCGATCGCGATGCGGGCCGACGATTCCGTGGTCAAGGTCGCGGCGGGCGCCCCGCTCTTTGTCCGGCGGGCCCGGGGATACGTCCCCTACCCTCAGCCCGTCCCGGACACGCTGCGGACTGATTGTTCTCTCATCGCTCTCGGCGGCGAACTCAAGGACACGGTCTCGGTCTATCGGAAAGGCTACGTTGTCACGAGCCAGTTCCTGGGGGACCTCGACGACTATAGGAACTTCGGCTATTTCAAGGAGGCCCTGGCCCACCTCGAACGTCTGTTCGGCGTCAAGCCTGACGCCGTCATCACCGACCTCCACCCGGACTTCCGGACGACCCGCTACGCCGCCGGAATGGGCATCCCCCATTTCCAGGTCCAGCACCATCACGCCCACGTCCTGGCGCCGCTTCTCGAGCATGGGATCGTGCCCGGGAGGAGAGTCCTGGGCGTGGCCCTGGACGGCTACGGCTACGGAGCAGACGGGACGGCCTGGGGGGGCGAATTCCTGCTGGCCGACTATGACGGTTATGAACGATTCGCCCGGTTCAAGCCGGTCCGCCTTCCCGGGGGGGACCTGGCCACCAAGGAGCCCTGGAGAATGGCCCTGGCGTATCTCTACGATGCTTACGGCGCCCCACTCCCTGATTTGCCGGTCCTCAGGAAAATCGGCGCGGCAAAGAAGACGGCGGTCCTGGGCATGATCCAGCGCGGCCTCCGGAGCCCCCTCACTTCGAGTTGCGGTCGGCTGTTCGACGCGGTCTCGTTCCTCTGCGGCGTCGCGCCGGAGATCGTGGAATACGAGGCCGAAGCGGCCATGCGGCTCGAGGCGGCCGCCGGGGGCGCAAGCGGAAAGACCTACCCGGTCGGCCTGTCGGGGACGGGACAGGCGGGCCCCGAAGATGTGTCGTTCGCGCCGCTCATCCGGGCCGTCGTCCGGGACCTCGAAAAAGGCGTCGCCGTCTCGCGGATTGCGTCCGTTTTTCATGACAGCCTGGCCCGACTCATCCTTGGGATTGCCGAAAAAGCCAGGTGCGCCCATGGGACGGACACCGTCGTCCTTGCCGGCGGAGTTTTTCTCAACCGGAAGCTCCTGGAGCGGACGACGGACCGGCTCGCCCGGAGGAAGTTCCGGGTCGTCAGGTCCCTCCAGTACTCACCCAACGATGAATCGCTGTCTCTCGGGCAGATCGCCTGGGGCCTGGCCAAGCTTAAAAAGCACTAGTTTCGGTGACACATAACTAATTACCGAAATTGAGCTCCCCAATTCGGTGATATACAACTAAATACCCGAATTAGGAGCCTGCACAGATTTCGGTAATTAGTTATGTGTCACCGAATGGTGCTTATCTTCCCGTGGCAACGGCGGCTTGGCGGCGACAACCCTGACACCTCCCGTGAGCGACAGGACGCCGTTTGCGGCGGCCGCCGCGATGAAGCCCGCGGGACCGCAGAGGATGAAGCCGAGCAGGCCGCCCGCGACAGTGAAAAGGACGCCGCCGAGAAGCTTTCCCTGGATATCAAGGAAAAATCCCGGCAGGGCGGCGACGATGCCGGGAAAGACGCTCGTCACCCCCACGACAAGGCCCAGGAGCATCCCGGCGAAAAGCCCCAGGATCCCGGAAAACCAGAAGAACGAGGCCGGGTGGAGCGACCGCACGACGAGGCTCGTCCCGTCCGGAGGAAGGCTCGACACGCCTGCCGCAACGCTTCCGGCCGCCTCCTCCTTGGCGAGGAAAGGCTCGCACTCGGGACAGGGAGCGGCGGGGTCCTCGAGGGCGGCCCCGCATTTCGGGCAAGCCTGCCCGGCGTCGGCGTCGGGTTTCCGGCTGCCGCAACGGACGCAGGTCTCAGATTCCAGGTCGTTTTCATAGCCGCAATAGATGCAGATGGCCTTCCGCTCGCTGAAGGATGGAGGCCGGGCCTGAACCCAATCCTCGCCGTTGAAGAAGTACCATTTCCCGCTCTGGGCCCCGATCATCCAGAAGCGGCCCTCGTCGTCCTTGATCCTGAGTTGTTTCAGGGAATAGATGAATTCCTGCTGGGAAATCCGGCCCCCGCCGAATTTTTCCTTCAACCGGCCGAACGCGGCCTCGACTTCCCTGAACTGATCAGCCATGGCGCGAGCCTTTCGCCCCCGGGGCGCCGGAGTTTGATAACCTATGTTTTTTCAATGATTTAATAACTTGCTGAAAATACATTTGTTACGGCCGGTGACGAATTCTTGTGCAATCCGGCGTATCTTCAAGAAATTCCGGAAATTGGGTCTGCAAAAATGGGTTTTTTCCACAACTTTTCCACACAATCTGTGAATAATTTCGGCGGCGCCCGCTCATGGCCGGACCTATTCTACACCCGCTCCGGCTCACTTGAAAAGGGCCAGGAGGCTGGAGCCTTTGACCGGGTCCGGGATGAACGAGAGAATGAAGATCAGGATGATGAGCGCCCCCAGGATCACCCGGCCGCGGTTCAGGGGAACATCCTCGTCATAGATCGGGGGATGCCTCAGGCGGACCGCCAGAGGATAAAGAGCCTTGGGCCGCTTCAAGCGGACGACCAGGACAAACGCGAGGCCGAGCCCTCCCCAAATCAGCCAGCCGGCGAAGAAGAAGACGCCCAGCAGGATGAGAGCGCCGAGGATGATCGACGACAGGACCCTCTTTCTTTTCCCGAAGAGGGCGTAGGCGACATGTCCGCCGTCGAGCTGGCCGAGAGGCAGGAGGTTGAGGGAGGTGACCAGAAGCCCGATCCATCCGGCGAACGCGACCGGGTGGAGGAGGATGTCCGAGCCGTCGGGCACGGGCTTGAGAACGAGGGCGCTGGCGAGCTTGAGAAGCAGGGGCTCCCCGAGAGACAGGGTAGTTTCGCCGCCTGCGAGGGGCACGACCTTCGAATAGGTAAGCCCGATGAACAGCGCCGGAAGCGTCAGCACGAAGCCGGCCAGAGGACCGGCCGCGCCGACGTCGAAAAGCTGTCGTTTCCAGTCGATGGGCGACTTGATTTTGATGAAAGCCCCGAACGTGCCGAAGAGGTTCGGCGCCGGGATGAAGAACGGCAGAGTGGCGGCCAAGCCGTAACGGCGGCAGGTCAGGTAGTGGCCCAGCTCATGGCCGGTTAAGATGACCATGAGGACGCCCGCGTAGAGAAGGCCGAGGGCGAGGACCCGGGGTTCGAGAAATGCGGCGACACCGCCCCCAGGCGCGGGAGGGAGGCCCGGGGCGTCCGGATAAAGGTAGGTGAAGCCCAGTCCCAGCCCGACGAAGAACGTCGACGCGATGGTCAGGGCGAACAGGACGCCGTTGAGCCAGGCCTTCTTTCTCTCCGCCGGTTCGGTCATGGTTCCCCCGAAAAAAAAGGAGTGAAAAACTTCACTCCTTCTTTCTGAAAGCGAACGACGGGCTATTTGCCCTGAAGCCTGAGGTACTTGGCCTGCAGCTCTTCCCTGGTTTCTTTGTGCTCCGGGTCGTTGACGCAGGCTTCGGTCGGGCAGACCGCCGCGCACTGGGATTCATCGAACGCGCCCACGCATTCGGTGCAGCGGTTGGGGTCGATCACGTAGCGCTCGTCGCCCGCGGAAATGGCCTGGTTGGGGCATTCGGGCTCGCAGGCGCCGCAGTTGATGCATTCTTCGGTGATCCTATAAGCCATCGTTATCCTCCTCGAAATGTTAAGGAATTATTATATCCCTTTCCTCGCCGTTGACAAGTCCTGCCCTATTTCTGGAGGGCGAGGCGGCTGGCCTTCATGGAGGCCTCGTACCCGTAGTAGGTTTGGGAGTATTCCGACTGGAGCCGGGTATAGATGTCCAGGGCCTCCTTCTTCTGCCCTTTCAGCTCGTAGGCCTCGGCCAGGTGGAAGAGGACGGCGTCGAGCGGGTAGGCCTTCGGTTTGTCGTCGCGGATCTTCAGGTAGATCGCGACGGCCTTGTCGAATTCCTTTTTCTTGAGCAGCGTCTGGGCCTTGAGGTCTTCGGCCTGGTAATAGAGGAGGTCCTTGGGCGAGGCGGGGACCCGGGCGAGGTAGGCTTCGGCCTTGGCATAGTCGCCCTTCCCGGCCCAATAGCCGGCCAATTCCAAGCAGGCGATTCTCGCGGCGGGGCCCTCCTTAGAGAGCGCCTCGAGCCGTGTCAAGTTCGCGGGCTTTGTCTCCAGGTCCTGGCTGAGGCTCACGACTTCGCCGAGCGCCCGGCTCTGGACGCTCTGGCCGTGGGCCCGGAGGAGGAACAATCCCGTGAACACAAGAGCCGCCAGGACGAGGCCGCCGGCGGCGATCAGGATCTCCTTCTGCCAGGTCTCATAAAAATGGACGAACCAGTTCAGCCCGGTCCGCATTTCATCTTCTTTGAGGTGATGCCTCTCGGTTCTCTTCATTCCTCACTCCCTGGGTCAAAAAATCACAGGCTCCATTTCTAACACAATCGAACCATGGGGTCAAACCGCGCCGTCTGGACCTGGCTTGGGGGATATCGTTTTCCGTCGCGGCCTAGGGGAATTCTAGTTGGCTGGTGCGGAGATTTCAAGGCGGGCGGGGAGGCTCAGGAGAAGAGCTTCTTTGTCAGGGCCGCCAGGTTCTTGGCGTGGGCTTCGCAGCAGGCGAAGGACCTCTCGTCCGGACGGCCGATGGCCACGGGGCCGTAGTGGTCGAAGCGGTGGTCTCCGCGCAGGACCATGCCGTGGATCAGGAGGGCCTGGAGGATGTCGAGGACCGTCGTCTCATTGCCGCCCCCGATATTGGCCGACGAGGTGAAAGCTCCTCCGACTTTCCCCCGGAGCTTGCCGTGAAACTTGACGCTCTCGTCGAGGAGCTTTTTCATCTCCCAGGCCATCGTGCCGTAGTATGTGGGAGACCCCAGGACGATGCAGTCATAACCGAGGAGCTCCGCCGGCGCCGTCTCCTCGACCGTCTTCAGGTCCACCATCAGGCCTTCAGCCTTGAGGACATCGGCGATTCGGACCGCCATCTTCCGGGTGTTCCCGGTCTTGGAATAATAACAAACAAGCGCTTTGGCCATGGATTTCCTCCTCGATTTTTCCAATTATGGCAAAGCGGGGCGGGCTAAGTCAAATCGTCGTTAACGCCCCGAAAGGATTTCTTTCTTTGAGTTTTCCTCCCCACGCCCTGGCTGGGAAAGGGCCGAAGGGGGTATGGCCGGAACGTCATGTGCGGCTCCGAGCCTATTTGCTTAGCGACGGAATCGCTGGCATTCAGCGCAAAGATTGGTTTCAGATATTTACCAGAATTTCGGCTCCGAGCTGCTCCGCCGTAATTCTGTTGGTCGCTCCGAAGACTTCGCTCCCTGCCGGAGGGCATCCCCAAGGCCCTTTCCGATGACACGCCCTGAACAGGACCCACCCTTCCTTAATCGATGTCGAAAGAAGATTAGGAGTGCGCGGCTCAGAACTCGAAGGTGATCAGCCCGGTCTTCTGTTTGATCTGGGCGCGGATGGCGCCCTTGGTGAGCTTCTTTTCTTTCTCGGCCTTGATCGCCCGGAAAAGCTCGTAGGTCGTGAGGAGGCCGTTTCCGTCCTTCTGCGTTTCATCGACCTGCACGGCCGAGAAGGGGTTGCCGCGCGTGCGGGCGTCCGCGCCGGAGAAGTAATTGCCGAAGAGGACGGCTTTCATCCTGGTGTTGTCGAACTCCTGCATCCTCCGGCCCTTGTACTTCTGGAGGAGGGCGCATTCGCCGTCCGCCGCCGCCCCCTTGCCGGACCGGACGAGGACGAGGATCAAATCCTCCTTGCGCAGGCTGGCTTCGACGGAGGGCCCGCCGCTCTCGATCAGCCAGACGTCCTCCTCCTTATTCCGGATGACCTTCTTCCAGTACTCGTTGACGTCCACGACCTTGCCCCAATCGAGATAGCGGAGGGCCAGGACCACGGCCTTCATGAGCTCGGGGCCCTCGGCCGTCAGGAGCTTGTGGAAGTCCTCCCGTCCGCCGGCCTTGGCCTCCGTGATCTGGCGATCGATCTCGGCCAGGGCCTGGACGTAGCGCTGCTTCTCCGCGTCTTTCCTGGCGAAAAGGTCCTTGAGTTCCGGGAAGACGAAGTCCTCGTCCTCGATCCAAGAGCCGTCGGCCGCAGCCGGAGCCCCGGCCGAGAAGGGCATCTTGTCTTTGAGAATATAGTCGATGATTTCGACGTTCTTGGGCCCGAATGAGGGCAGCAGGAGGACATAGCCCTTGCCCCTGCCCGCGAGGAGGGAGACGGGATAGCCGTCGGCGCTCTTGGCCAGGATCTCGAACTTGCCCTCGATTCCGGAGTCCTTTTCCCAGACCCCATCGCCGGCCGCCTCGGGGAGGAGCTTGTAGGCCTTGGCGATGAAAGGCCGGAACCTCTCGAAGGGAACGTGGAAAAGGGCGCGCGGGTTGAACAGGATCGAATCGGCGCGGGCGTTGTCCTTGAACTGCAGCCGCGGCAGGGACCCGATGATGTTGGTCAGCTGGTAGATCTCGCCGCCGCCGATGAAACAGACGACCCGGGCGCCCGCTTCGACCCGGCGGGCGAGCGCCTCGTGGACGCCGGCATGCCACTGGCTCCGGCCGTTTCCGCCCGGGCCGACCAGATGATAAAAGATGGCCTCGCTCTCGGTCGGGATCTCGAGGACATCCTCATGTCCCGACCGCCATCCCGTGGTTTTCAATTCCACGTCATATTTTTCGGAGGCGAGACGCTCCCTGTCCGTTTCTTCGAAATCGAGCAAGAGGACTTTCGCCATGGGGCCTGCTCCTTTCAGCGGCGTCTGGCCTATATTACCATATATTTAGTCGGTTCCGGCGTTCGTTTTCCTAAAAATCGGCCATGGCCGGAGGTCCGGAGACTCCCGTCCCCGCCCCCTCATCTTCCGGGCCCGCCTCACCCGGGTCAATCACCCCTGGGGGTGAAATCCCGGGGGATTTTTCAGGGGCGCCGTCAATCCCGTGCGGGTCGCCTTGACTTAACTATATTATTATGATAGAAAATATAAGAATAATCGGATTAAGAGGAGAGCCGATCGTTCCCGTCCCCTCCATCTCCAGGTTCGTCGCCGCCGCGGCCCTTTCCCTGTTCCTGGCCGCCTTCCCGCTGTTCGGCGCGACAGACCCATCGGCCTTCTACCAAAAGGGGACGATTTACCTGGACTGGCTCGGTACCCGCTCGCCCGACGGCACCTTCTTCAACCAGATTTCCGCGCGCGTCCGGTTCGACCTCATCAGCCGCCCCGGCACGGGCTGGACCTTCTCCCTGGACGCCAGGGACAGGGTCGGTGTGATGGCCACCTCCCGGAACCAGGTCATTCTTTACAACGCCCGGCTGACCTTCGACCGGCCCGGTTCGCTCTTCTACCTTTCCCTCGGCCAGATGAATCTCTATGATTCCGCAACCACACGTTGCGGTTCAGCGCCTCAGCCTGGAACCTCCTCGGCCAGGGGATATCCGTCACCGGGGACTACGCGATCAACCGGGGGGACGCCGCCGAATCCAACTCCTATTACGCGTCGTTGACCAAGGAATTCGGGCGCTTCTCCCTGACAGGGAGCATTTCCAATACGTACAACGGCGTTCGCATCGATTCGACGAGCGGCACGCCTCAGCTCATCCATTTGAACGATTATCAAAACGTCGGGGCTTCGGCCTTCATCCGCGTCGGCAAAAGCTTCTGGGTCTCTCTGGAATATAACTATTATCTTCAGCAGGCGGCGAACCAGCATTTCGTGTTCGTCCGGCTGATCTACAAGACGTATTGAGGGAACCATGACATCCGGAAAAAATAACGTGACCTCCCAGCCGTCGGGTCGTGTCCAAATCGGGCTGACCATCCTCTCGGGGGCGGCCTTGCTCGCCCTCTTCCTGGCCGCGGGGCGTCCGGTCGTCCATCCCCACTTATAGCGGCGGCATCACCTTCCCCCCCCTTCCCGGGAGAGGCTGGCGGAGTTTTTTCAGCCCTCGAGAGGACGAAAAGCGCCCGAGCTACTTGACCGTGACGGATTTGGCCAAGTTGCGGGGCTTGTCGATGGGGCGGCCGAGCTTGTCGGCGGCGTAGTAGGCGATGAGTTGGCCGGCCACGGCCGCCAGGATGCCGAACTTGCCGTCGTTGTCGGTCCGGACCGCGATCGTGTTGGGCCGCCGCCAGAGTCCCGGGTTGTTGGTGATCATGATCGCCACGGCGCCGCGGGCCTCGACCTCTTTCGTGTTCGAGATGATGTCCGGGTCGCTGTTGTTGATGATGCTGATGACCGGTGTCCCATCCTCGATGAGGGCGATCGTGCCGTGCTTGAGCTCGCCGCCCATCATCCCCTCCGCGTGGATGTAGCTGATTTCTTTGATCTTGAGGGCGATCTCGCGGGCCACGGGATAGGTCAGGCCGCGGCCGATGACATAGAGGTCCCGGGACGAGGCGATGGACTCGGCGATCGTCCGGATGCCCTCCCTATTGCGCAGGATCCCCCGGACCCGGTCCGCCATGTTGGCCAAGTTGACCCGGAACCCGAACTCCTGGGCCAGCCGGAGCATGAAGGTCGACTGGCTGACGAAGGCCTTGGTGCTGGCGACGCAGACTTCCTGCCCGGCCAGGAGGTTCAGGCTGAGGTCGCTCATCCGCTGGATCGTGGAGTACGGGACGTTGACCAGGCTGGCCACCCGCCCGCCGCACTCGCGGGCGTAATTCAGCGAGTCGATGACGTCCATGGTCTCGCCACTCTGGCTGATGGCGACAATGAGCGTGTCCCGGTCGACGTTAGCGAAGTGACGGAACTCGGACGCGATCAGGGTCTGGTTCTCGACGCCGACGCGGTGGAGGAAGTAGGCTCCCAGGAGCGAGGCGTGATAGGACGTGCCGCAGGACGCGAAGATGATCTTTTTCGAGCGGCGGACGAGCCGGACGAGCTCGTCGAAGGCCGGCTTCTGTTCGTGCCCCAGGGAGAAAAGCATCCGGTTCACGGCCGCGGGCTCCTCCAGGATCTCCTTCATCATATGGTGCTTGAACACCTTCCGGGACGCCGATTCCCGCTGCCGGACGAATTTCCGGAGCGGCTTGTCGACGGCCCGGCCGCGCTTGTCGTAAAACTGGAATCCATGGTCGCGGATGACGGCGAATTCGTCGTTGTCGAAGAAAGACGCCTGCGTCGTCAGGTCCGAAAAGGCGTAGATATCCGAGGCCACGATGTTCATGTCCTTGGAAACGCCGAGGACGAGCGGTGAATCGCGCTTGATGGCATAGATCTCGTCGCCCCCGCGGAGCTGGACGAGGACGGCGAACGTCCCGGCGAAGGCCTTTATGAAATCGACGATCACGGATTTCATCGGCTTCGTCATCAGCCCTTCCTCGATATAATGGCTGATGACCTCGGAGTCCGTCTCGCTCGAGAAGCGGTGGCCTTTCCGAATGAGGGCTTTCTTGAGCTCCTCGAAGTTCTCAATGATCCCGTTGTGAACGACGACGACGGATTTGTCGCAGGAGGCGTGGGGATGGGCGTTCGACTCCGTGACTCCGCCGTGCGTCGCCCAGCGCGTATGGGAGATGCCCGTCCGCGTCAGGCCGGATCCGGCGACGGTGATCGATCCCACGGACTTCCGGAGCTCGCGGCCGTCGAAATAGCCGTAGGAATCATACCCCCTGTATTCGAGCCTTTTCAGCCTGCCCAAGAGCAGGGAGACGGGAAATTCCTTACGGGACGCGATGCCGACAATGCCGCACATGTAACCTCCGCGGGATTCCCCTTTGTCGAGGCTGAGCATTTACTATATGATAAATCTCTCCCCGGGGTCAAGAATTGGCCAGCCCATGGAGGTCGAAATCCTATTTAATGTGAATATTATATTATAGTTACAGTCATTTTTCCGGGCACCGAGCCAAACCGGCCCAACCGGATGATCTCGCCCTACCATGTTCAATAACCGTACACCTATCGCGGCCCGGGCACGTCGGTTGGCTTCGCTCCTCCTCATGCTTGGGACGTCCCGGCCCCTGAATGGGGTTGAAATTCTCCGGCCGATTGAATTACGATTCCCTGGAAATGGAAATCTCCGCGGGCCGGCTGCCGAGGATGATCATGATTTTCAGCCTGGCTCTTCCTATGACGACGATGTGCCGCGCAACGACCCAAGCCTCGTTGACGGAGCAAGCGGACGCCTTATTTGCGGGCCTGATCTCCAATCAAGGGCCTGGAGCGGCGGTGCTGGTCGTGAAGGACGGGCGCGCCGTCTTCGAGCGGGGCTACGGAGTCACGGACCTTCGGGCGATGCGCCGCATCGACGGCCGGACGAACTTCCGCCTGGCCTCGGTCACCAAACAATTCACGGCCGCCGCCGTCATGCTCCTGGTGCGTGACGGGAAACTCCATTATGATGACAGCCTGACCAGCATCTTTCCCGGTTTCCCCGATTACGGCCGCGCCATCACCATCCGGCATCTTCTCAACCACACCTCGGGCCTCCCCGATTACGAGGACCTCATGCCGCCGGCCGGCCCCTCCGTCCCCGTGGAAGAGGTTCAGATCAAGGACGCCGGGGTCCTCGAGCTCCTGGAGAGACAAAAAGCCGGGACGTTCGTGCCGGGGACCCGGTGGGCCTACAGCAATTCGGGATACGTGGTGCTCGGCCTCGTCGTCGAGAAGGTTTCTGGCCGTCCCTTCTCCGAATTCCTCCACGATCGCGTCTTCGCCCCGCTCGGGATGACCAACACGGTGGCATACGAGCGCGGGAAGAACCGCGTGGCCGACCGCGCTTACGGCCACACCGGGGATCTCGGCCGGTGGAGCGAAACGGACCAGAGCCCGACCTCCGCGACGCTCGGAGACGGAGGCGTCTATTCTTCGCTCTCGGACCTCGCGAAGTGGGACGAGGCCCTCCGCCGGCACACCCTTCTCAGCGAGACGGACATGCGGCCCGCGCTCGTTCCCGTGCAGGTTCCGGCGGAGCCCCCGGCCGAGCCTGACGGGACGCCCGCCGCCTACGGCTTCGGCTGGTTCCTGAATCCATGGAAAGGACATGCCCGGATGTGGCACTACGGCGAGACCGTCGGTTTCCGGACGGCGGTCGAGCGTTTCACGGCGGACGGGCTGACCGTGATCGTTCTCTGCAACCGCGCCGACCTGGACGCTGCGGCCCTCGCTCTGAAGACGGCCGATATCTATATGAATGGGTCCCGGTAAGACCGGGGCCGGGCCCGCCCCCCGGCTAAACCCGTCCCTGCCCTTTGGCTTTATTGTAGATGGCGACGGCCCGTTCGGCGTCGACGCCGTCGAAAACCAGCGCCCGGATGGCCTCGAGCGCGGCCGCGGGATTGTCGCTCCCCCACACCCTTCGGCCGATGGCCACCCCGCAGGCGCCGTGCGTCATCGCCTCGTGGACCTGCCGGAAGATGGCGAGATCGCCGCCGCCCTTGGGCCCGCCGGCCATGATCACCGGAAGATGGCCGGACGCGACCGCCCGCGCGTAGCCCTCCGGGTCGCCGTTGTAAACCGTTTTGACCACGTCGCAGCCGTATTCGAGACCCAGCCGGATGGCCGTGGCCAAATCGGCCGAGGTCGGCATCGCCCGGGCCGGGTCCGGGTAGGTGACGCGGGGAATGATCTCCGCACACAGGGGCATGCCGATCCGCTCGCATTCCGCCGAGGCCGCGGCCAGCTTCTTGAGGAGCGCCGATTCGGCCGCGATGTCCCCCGTGCCGATGAAGCAGTTGAGGACAACCATGTCCGCGCCGAGAGCGGCCGCCTCTCCGGCGCTGTGCAGGAGGTGCATGACCGTGTCCGGCCCGCTCAGCTCCGAGATCGTGGCGTCGATCCGCATGACGATCCCGAGGTCCCCGATCTCATCCAGGGCCGATCGCAGCGCGCCGGCGGTGATGAGGACCGCGGTCGCGCCGTGGTCCCGGGCCAAGGCGACCAACCGGGCCGGGTCCTCGGTCCCGGCCTGGACGCCGAAATAGATTGGGTGGTCGAAGGGAAGGATGAGGATCTTCCCGTCCCGGAAAACGCGTCTCAGGCGGAGCTTCTTTCCCATGCTCGTTTCGATCATGTTGATTGTCCTTTCAATCCAGCGATATCGGCAAACCCGTTCGAAAATGGGGTCGTGTCTACGCAATGCCAGTATCCATCTGGCATTGCGTAGACACGACCCCATCTTGTCCCGTAGCGAGACGGATCAGCTCCTGCTCGGTCGCCGCTTCTCCAGCGACCTCCCCCGCCAGCCGGCCTTCGTGGAGGACGATGATCCTGTCGCAGAGTCCGATGAGCTCCGGCATCTCGGACGAAACCAAAATGACGCCGTTCCCGGCGCCGGCATACTCCCGGAGGAGCCTGTGAATCTCGACCTTGGCGCCGATGTCGATTCCCCGCGTCGGCTCGTCGACGATGAGCACTTTGGGCGAAACCGCCAGCCAGCGCGCCAGCAGCGTTTTCTGCTGGTTCCCGCCCGAGAGATCGCGGACTTGCTGACCGGGGTCCCGGAGGACGATCCTCAGGTCGCGGCGAAATCCCTCGGCCGTCTCGCGGCACAGCTCGGGGCGGAGGAACCCGCCGCGCGAACAGGTCCGCAGCGTCGCGCAGACGATATTATCCTGCACGCTCTGGTCGAGAAACAAGCCCTGGGATTTGCGGTCTTCCGGGACGTAGGCGATCCCGGCCGCCACGGCTTCGGTGATGGAGCGGAAGCGGCGCGGCCGGCCCTCGAGCGTCACCCGGCCCGCGGTCGGCGGTTCGGCGGCGAAAATGGCCCTCATGAGCTCCGTCCGCCCGGAGCCGAGCAACCCCGAGAAACCGAGGATCTCGCCGCGGCGCAGGACGAAGCTCGTCCCGTGGGCACTTCCCCGGCGGCGGAGCCCTTCGACCGAAAGCAGGACTTCGCCGGGCTCCCTGGCTCTGGCCGGGTAGAGCTGGGTCAACTCGCGGCCCACCATGGCGCTGAGGACGGCCGGCCGGGTGGCCTCGGCCGCGGCCCAGGTCGCGATCCGGGCCCCGTCGCGCAGCACGGTGAGCCGGTCGCAGACCCGGAAGACCTCGTCCATGCGGTGCGAAATGTAAACGACGCCGACGGACTTGTCCCTGAGCCGGCGGATGGTCTCGAGCACGAGCTCCGTTTCGTGAGCCTCGAGGGCCGAGGTCGGCTCGTCGAAGATGATGACCCGCGGTTCCCAGGCCAGCGCCTTGAGGACCTCGACGATCGGCCAGTATCCCGCGCTGATCGCGCCTACGGACGCGCGGGGATCGATCGCGGGGCAAAACTCCCGAAGCAGCGCCGCGGCCTTTTCGAAGAGCCTCCTGCGGTCCACAAACCAGCCGTGCCGCGGCTCCCGGCCCGCGAGCATGTTCTCGGCCACGGTCAGGTCGGGCGCCAGGCTCAGTTCCTGGTGGACCATGGCGATCCCGAGCCGCAGGGCGTCGGCCGGGGACTTGGGCGCATAGGGCCGGCCCCGGAAGGTCATCCGGCCGGCGTCCGCCGGAAGGATCCCGGCCGCAATCCGCATCAAAGTGCTCTTCCCGGCCCCGTTTTCGCCGGCGAGCGCGTGGACTTCGCCCGCCCGGACGTCCAGAGAGACGTCGTCGACCGCCCGGACCTCGCCGAAGCTCTTCCGGATCGCGTCCATCACGAGGAGCGCCGGATCCGCCGCCGGTTTGCCGTTCATGCGTTTTTCCGTCCTGTCCTGAACCTGTCTGCCTCTTGGGCCCGGCCTCTTCTACTTGTTACGCCGGAAGTCGTCCACGTTCTTCTTGTCGATCACGAACGTGCCGGTGTCCACGACAGGCGGCAGGGGATTTACGCCGACCTTCCGCCAGTCGTCCGTGAACTTGATCCGGCCGTTCCGGAGGTCGTAAAGCATCTGGAGCGCCAGGTAGGCCATCATATACGTCCGCTGGGCGATCGAGGCGTCGATGACGCCCTCCTGGATGAACTGGAGCGTCGCCTCGTCCCGGTCCATGGCCACGATCTTCACGCGGCCGGTCTTCCCCGCCTGCTTGACGGCCACCGCCGCCCCCTGGCCGCCGATGGCGGCGACGCAACCGAAGCCGGCGAGGTTGGGGTAGGCCTGGAGGATGGCCCGGCATTCCTTCTCCGCCTCGGTCTGGGAGCCCCTGTCGTTCCCGATCTTGACGATTTTGATGCCGGGATACTTGGCCAGCGCGTCCTTATACCCCTGGATCCGCTGGATGAGGTTGTCCCAGCCCGGAATATAGAGGAGGGCCACTTCGCCCTGCCCGCCCAGAAGTTTCGCCAGCTCGTCCCCGCCCCGGTATCCCGCGTTGTAGTTGCCGGTGCCGATGAACGAGTAGCGCTTGCTCGAAGGAGCGTCGGCATCGGCGCAGACGACGGGAATCCCGGCCTCGATGGCCTTATCGATGGCCGGGGTCACGGCGTCGGCGACCGCGACCATGATGATCCCGTCCACCTTTTGGGCGATGGCCCGGCTCACGGCGTCGATCTGGGCGTTGACGTCGACGGTCGGAGGGCCTGTGAAAACGGCCGTGACCCCAAGCTCCTTGGCCTTGTCGTAAAGGCCCGCCTTGGAGTCGATCCAGTAGGGCCCCCCGGTGACGGCGGAGATCATGACGTAATGCTGGCCGGCATGGCCCATGTCCCCGGCCTCCGCGGCGACCGGCCTGCGCCCGCCGATTTTCACCACCAGAACGACGACCAGAGCGACGGCCAGAATGACCGAGATGATCCTTTCCATTTTCTTGTTCCTTGTCTTAAATAATCGGGCCGCGAATTTCCGGCCGGAACCGGAGCCCGTCAGCGCGATGACGGCGGCCAGGATGAGCACGAGCCCCACGGCGATCTGCTGGGCCTCGGCCGCGACGTCGATGAAGACGAGCCCGGTCGTGATGATCTGCATGAGGAGGAGCCCGAGGAACGACCCCAGGATCGTGCCGCGGCCGCCCGACAGGCTGGCCCCGCCGACGATGACGGCCGCGATGACCCGGAGCTCCGCGCCCATCCCGGCATTGGCGTCGATGGCGTTGGCCCGGCTGGTGACGATGACCCCGGCCGCGGCGGCCAGGAAGCCGGTGAGCATGAAGGCGAAGATCTTGACGCGGGCCGTCGGGATGCCGGTGAGGCGCGCGGCTTCCTCGTTGCTGCCGACGAAATAGACCTGCCGCAGGTAGGCCATCCGGCGCAGCAGGAAGTCGCCCGCGATCATGGCCGCCACGAGCAGGACGACCGGGAAACGGACTTCGAACGCCGGGCCGCCGGGCAGGTGGATCGTGAACACCGTGCCCCAGGCGATCCTGAGGAAACTCTCCGGAAAGCCCGTCGGCGGCGCACTCCGGGTGACGACCTGCACGATCCCGCGGAGGATGCTCATCATGCCCAGGGTCGTGATGAAGGGGTTGATCTTCAGACGGGCCACGATGACCCCGTTGGTCCAGCCGACGAGGCAGCCGGCGGCCAGGGCCATGAGAACGGCCAGCGAAATGGGCGCGTGGGCTTTCATGGCCATGGCGGCGACGAGGCCGCAGGCGGCCATCGAGGAGCCGACCGACATGTCGAAGGCGCCGCAGACGATGACCACGGTCATCCCGATGACCATCAGGCCGTCGGTCGAAGCGCCTTCGAGGATGGTCAGCACCGATTCAACGCTGAGGAAGCGGGGGTTGAGCGAGCCGAAGATGACGACGGCCAGGACGACGGAGGCCAGAATCGTGAGCTCCCGCATGTGGAAGCGGCGCTTGGAGGCGGGAGCGGTCATGGTCAGGGGCGAAATTACCTGTGATGGTTATTCATTTCAGTCTTGGGCGAAACATTGTCGCAGCTTGATGCCGATTATTATCTAGCGGCATGAGGGTGTCAAGCCAAGCCGCAGCCGGGAACGAACTCTGCACTTCGGATTCTAGGCAGGGATTATCTTGCTGATCTCTTCCTTTACAAGCTCAGCAAAGAAACTGTACCATTCAAGTGACTCCCCCGCCATATCAATCCCTGGAAGAAACCTTGCAACATGGCCAACTACGGCTTGAAATGCTTTATCTGTCAGCCTAAAGGGACGGGACATATTAGGAGACCGGCTATCACAGAAGCATTTCTTGTGGTACAGGCTCTGCTTTGGGATGAACTGAGGCTCATTAATCAGCCCAGCGCATTCTTCATCAAGGCCGGGAGTTCCCTCTGGAAAATAGAAGCGGTGCGGGCATTCCAGCGACTGATCTGCAAAAACATAACGCTGTGAATGCCGACGTTTATAAGAAAAAAGAGGAAGACATAGATAATCATTGAGAAAGCGATTTTCCGGAAAACTCCAATCGGTTTCAGCCTTTTCTATTATTAAGACAGGTCTGACCTTGCACTTCAGGACCATTAAGTCGTCTTCTGTCTCCAGCTGAAAGAACTTATATGGCCTATGAGGCAGGCGAACGTCCCTTGAGCCAGAGCCGAACCTGTCGATTTTCCACATTGACTGCTCCTCATGGATGGGGTCATAGGAGGATTCCTTCAAGCAGAGTATTTCGTTATCCTTATAAAAAATCGGGGCCATGCAGATGTGTTGTTTGGCAATTTCTAGGGAATTGCCGAGTAGGTCCTCCTGAAATACCCAATCATAGAACCCCCCGTCGCAGCAATCCTCGTAAAGTCCGTCGACTCCCTTCATGCCCGTTTTGCTTTTCTCATTTCCCATTCCCTAATTTTCTTTTGGATCTCCCTCCCCTGCTTTGGCCCCACCCTGTACTTTTTTACGACGTAGTATTCTTCAGGTTTCACTTGGCTGAAATCGAGCAATTCTCCTCTGTTCTTTGCATACATCATGGGTTCGGTGTCGAAATACACAAAGTCCAGTATTTGGCTGAGATCATCCGCACCATGCTCAAGAGCCCGATCGAGGGCAACTTTTCCAATGAGTGTCGGCTTATTAATTACATAGTCTGATTGGACTTCGATCGGATAAAAGTCGTCTTCGCGCTCAGGTTTTTCAAATACCGTTTCCATAGAAATGACTTTGTCAAAATCCCAAAAATACGGCCCATACTTCCAAAAAACCCACTCTAGGGAGGTTAGGCGTTCTCCGGTAAGCCTGCGATAGTAGACCTCGGCCAGGTAGCACAGTTTGATTAGCTTAGTTTTACCGGGAGCGGTACCGTACTTTTCTTTGTACGCCCGGGCGATCAGAGCGAGAAGAACTTGAATTTCCAAGCGGTTATTGCCTTTGGGTTACGCCTATTTCCGCAACCGTGGCAGCCGACCGCTCCGGAATTCCAGGCTTCAGATAGCTAAACAGAACCCTGGTGGCTAAACCCATCAGTATCAGATTATTCCCAAATTGAGGCGTCCGGCAACCGCATTGGCAGTGGCATTATAACATATGTCACGACAGTGTAGAATAGGAGGTTATCGTAGTTGGTTCGGCATTTCACCAATGCGGAAGAATGGATTGCTTAGCGAGCCTTCGCAGGCATGAGAGTCGGGACAGTAAATTACCAATTGTTGAAGCCCGAAAGGAAAATATGCCTGTTTTTCGCGCCCGGGTGAAAAAAGGCCCGAGGCGTCTTGACAGGCGGTTCTGAGACGTTGACTCGGCTCTCGGCGAGGCGATATACTCGGTTTTGAAAAAGAGAGCGCCCCGAGGCCCGATCTATAACAAAGAGGTTGATTAGTGAACCACAGCGAAATCGTCAGCTTTATCTGGGGTGTCGCAGACCTCATCCGCGATACGTTCAAGCGGGGCAAGTACCAGGACGTCATCCTGCCGCTCACGGTCCTCCGGCGCCTCGACTGTGTCCTGGCCCCGACCAAGCCGCGCGTCCTCGAAACCCAGGCCAAGCTCAGGGACAGGAAACTCGAGGATCCCGACCGCCAGCTTAAAAGAGCCGCGGGCTTCGCCTTCTATAACACCTCCCGATACGACTTCGATAAGCTCCTCTCCGACGCGCCCCATCTGGCCGCCAACCTGCGGAACTTCATCGCCGGCTTCAGCCTGAACATGCGCGAGGTCCTCGAGAAATTCGACTTCGACAACACGATCTCCAAGCTCGACGAAGCGGGCCTGCTCTTCCAGGTGCTCGAGCGCTTCAAGAACGTCGACCTTCATCCCGACAAAGTTGACAACCCCACCATGGGCACGATTTTCGAGGAACTCCTCCGCAAGTTCAATGAAGCCCTGAACGAAAATCCGGGCGAGCACTTCACGCCGCGCGACGTCGTCCATCTCATGGCCAGCCTCCTGCTGGCCGGCGACGAAGACGGCATCCGCCGAAAGGGTAAGGGCGCGGTCATCAGTGTCTACGATCCCTGCTGTGGCTCAGGCGGAATGCTCCTCATCACCAAGGAACACGTCCAGGCGGGGGTTCGCAAGAACGGCGAAATCATCCGGCCACCCGTCAACCCGGAAGCGGACATCCATCTGTTCGGTCAAGAAGTCAACCCGGAGACCTGGGCGGTATCAAAATCCGACCTTTTTATCAAAGAGCCAACCGGCCGTGATGCCGATCATATCGCTTTCGGGAGCACGCTCTCGAACGACCGCCATGCCGGCCGCCCGTTCGATTATCTGATCGCCAATCCCCCCTACGGCAAGGACTGGAAGCGTGACGAAGAAGCCGTCACTGTCGAGCACGAGCGCGGTCCTGCGGGCCGATTCGGCCCGGGCCGGCCCCGCATCAGCGACGGCCAGCTCCTTTTCCTCCTCCACATGATCGCCCACATGAAAGAACCCAAAGAGGGTGGCTCGCGCGTCGCCATCATCATGAACGGATCTCCCCTTTTTACGGGTGACTCCGGAAGCGGCGAAAGCGAAATCCGCCGCTTCGTCCTAGAAAACGACCTGCTCGAGGCGCTGATCGCGGTTCCGGAACAGCTCTTCTACAACACCGGAATCGCCACCTATATTTGGGTCATCACCAACCGCAAAACAGCAAAACGTAAGGGTAAGGTCCAGCTCATCGACGCGACTTCCTTCTGGGTGCCCATGCGGAAAAGCCTCGGCGATAAGCGCCGCGTGATCCCCCCGGAAAAGGCCGAGGAAATCCTCCAGCTACTCGGCGCCTTCAAAGAGGGCGAGTTTGTCAAGATCTACCCAACGAAGCATTTCGGATTCCGCAAGGTCACGGTCGAGCGGCCACTACGCCTTAGTTTCCAGCCGAGCCCGGAGCGGATCGCTCGCCTCGAGGATGAGCGGGCTTTCCAGAATCTTGCCCAGTCAAAAAAGAAGGGCGAGGCCGCGGCCAAAGAACTGGCCGAAGGGCGAGCGCTTCAGGAAGAAATCAGAAGTCTCCTGCAGAAGCTCCCGAACGAGCTCAACAAAGACAGAGAAAAGTTTTTCCGTGTCCTCGAGGCGGCCGCCAAGAAAGCCGGGCTTAAGCTCCCGGCGCCGGTCATTAAGGCGATTCTTGCGGTGCTGTCAGAGCGAGACGAAACCGCCGCAGTCTGCCGCGATAACGATGGGAATCCGGAGCCTGACCCCGCGCTCCGTGATACAGAAAGCGTTCCGTTGGTCGATGGCCTCGACCCGGCCGACGCCCAGGGCGTCCCGGCGAGCGTCCAGGCGTTCTTCGAACGCGAGGTCCTGCCCTATGTTCCGGATGCCTGGATCGATACGCCCAGGCGTGACCCCAAGGATGGCTTAGTCGGTCTCATCGGCTACGAAATCAACTTCAACCGCTACTTCTACAAATATGTCCCGCCCCGTCCACTCGAGGAAATTGAAGCGGACATCAAGAAGATCGAGGGCGAGATCATGGAAATGCTCCGGGACATCACAAAGTGACGCCTTACAACTGGGATGACCTATGACCGATAGAACGCAAGTCCCGACAGCGGCTGCTTCCGGAAGGTTCAGGCCATACCCTTCCTACAAGGTTTCCGACCTCGGGCGGCTAAGAAAAATCCCGACGCATTGGCAGGCTATGAACTTAAAGATTATCTGTCAGCTAGCGTACGGATATTCACTCCAAAGCGATGAACGCTTAGAAGGAGACGTGGGAGTATTCGGTTCAAATGGGGCAGTTGGCTTTCACAATAAAGCAAATACATTGGGCCCGTGCTTAGTGATAGGCCGGAAGGGTTCTTTCGGAAAGGTTAATTATTCAATAAAGCCAGTTTTTGCAATTGATACGACATTTTTTATTGACGAACGTTTTACAAATACCGATCTTAGGTGGCTGTACTACGCGCTGACATGGTTGCAGCTTGATGCCACATCCAAGGACTCAGCAATTCCAGGACTGGATCGGCAAGATGCATACGCCTGCAATTTACCAGTGTGCCCTCCAGAAGAGCAACGTAGAATTGCCTGCTTCCTTGATTTCGAGACGGCAAGAATCGACGCCCTCATCGAGAAAAAGGAGCGGCTGATCGAACTGCTTCAGGAAAAACGCACAGCCCTTATTACCCAAGCTGTCACCAAAGGCCTCGACCCGACCGTCGCCATGAAAGATTCTGGCGTTGAGTGGCTGGCTCAGATTCCGGCGCATTGGAACATAGAAATTAATAAAAGGTTATTCAAGGAATCTGATACGCGTTCTGATCTAGGCGACGAAGAGCTGCTGACCGTTTCACACATTTCTGGCGTAACGCGTCATTCCGAGAAAAATGTGACAATGATTGAGGCTGAGTCATATGAGAATTATAAAATATGCAGGGAAGGTGAACTTGCAATAAATACAATGTGGGCGTGGATGGGCGCACTAGGAATCGCGAAAGAAGACGGAATGGTGAGTCCTTCCTACAACGTTTATTTGGCAAAAAACAGGTCGCTACATCCGCGTTATTATGATTATCTTTCCAGGGTACCTCTTCACGTGGCCGAGCTAACCAAGCACTCCAAAGGCATTTGGAAATCACGGCTTCGTTTGTATCCGGATGGCTTTTTCGAGATTTACACACCACTTCCTCCCGTGGGTGAACAGGAGTGTATAACAGATCAATTGGATAGTTCAGTGTGTAAAATCGCGGCTCTATTGATGACCATCAGGAAGGCACTTGAAAACCTCAAAGAATACCGCATGGCGCTGATTTCCGCCGCGGTCACGGGTAAAATAGATGTCCGTGCCAGGTGAAATTATGCTTGCGACCGCTAATTGCGATCCAGCCTAAAAGATAATCGGGCAAGAAACCTTTGCTCTTTGGGTTCCATTCAGAGGACCCGTTCGCGCCAAACGCAAAGAGATTAGGAAGCAGTCCCCACGGCTTGCAGTGGGGATTGCTTCCTAGGCTCTTCTCATTTCGAAATTATCGACTCCTTCATAGGTAAAGAAGGGCGGTAGTGTACAGTGAAGTTCGCAATTTGGCATAGGAGGTAGGCCATCGTAAACTCTCTTCGACCGCTAAACCGAAAGAGAGGAGAAGTCTTACTACGATGGCCCCAACTCATTATAAGGCTCTGCTACAGAAAGCACTAATAGGGTTCCTCGGCGAGGAGGATCCGGTGCTGGCCATGCTCAAATGGGTTGCCCAGGAGATGATGCAGATCGAGGCTGAAGCCAAAGTCGGCTCCGAGAAAGGGAAACACTCGAAAGGCCGGACGACGTACTTTTCCGGGGTCCTCTTACGGTGGTTTATCGGCGGGGCCTGATCGGGCTTCCTATATGCTCTTCCCCCTCACGGTCGCTGGAGGATTCCTGACGGCCTCTTCCCTCTTCCTGGGATTACTTTGTCCGCTTCCGGATCGTCTGCACCACTGAAGTCCGTTTTTGTTGCCTGGCTTGTTTGACCGTTTTGAATCTGCCTGTAATAGCACTCCTGCCAACCTTAAATGTTTTTCCTCGCCGTTGTGTCATCCTCATTCCCCCTTTTCTTTATTCATTACCGGATGTTGCTAAGACAATATATTGGCCTCGGATTGAAAGCGTGTCAGGATCGTTGGTGTGAGTCCAACGAGCCTGAGAACTATCAAGACTGAAGCGGCTAAATACTCGCCCGTCAGAATTCAAAAACTCCAGTTTATCACCAACTACGCGCCAAGATGACTCGTTTCGATTTTGTCCCTCTCCGACAAGCCCATCGGATAGAAATGTCATGACCTTTTTTCCATGAGGTGGATTATAAAAGAGAATCCATCGTGAACTGGTCAGCATAGAGAGAAGGTCTTGTCTTGCAGACTCACCACTTGACGGAACCTGTGACGCGCGAAGTAAGTTCACAAAATCCTCGATGCTCGGAGCCCGCCAAGCACGCCACATTTCTCTGCCAAGCCATACGACTGAACATACTCCGACAATAAAATATACTGCCTTCCAGGTTGCCGCTGGAAGCCAGGCATCTTTGAAATTAGCCGTCACCAATGTCAGTCCTAGCGTAATCAGAATTCCAAGAGGGGTACTCCATCCATATTTGCGTCTCATGTGTGACAGATGCGTGTGTACCGCCAACTGCACTTTATCTTCTGTAATCGTAATGATTCTCCCGCCTACGTTGAAAAATACTTGAGTATTTTGGATGAGGTTTTCCGCTAGCTGCTGTACTATATTCCCTTGCGCTGGACCAGTAGGACCAGTAACTGGACGGCTCATGGCCGCTCCTTTACAGTCTCATCTTTCTTCTCGGGAAGTAATCCTAGGGCTCCGAGTGCGTGCTCTGCCAGCCAACCGCAATTAGTACACACGACTGCCACGGTCGGAACACTTGGACCTCCAATTGTTACACCGCCGAGATTTGACTGGACGAAATGGTTAATATAACCGCCAACTAAAGTAAACGAAGCATTGCCACACCGAGGGCAAGGTCTTATTGCCCCCTTTGCCGCCAAGGTCCGAATAATCTTTTCCCTGTCTTCTTTTTGCACTTCTTCCATTTTTGCTCCCTTCGCAGAGACTCCCACGCCCCCACCAGCGTCTATACTCTATGAAGCGCGATCATCCGCCTTCACTAATCAGACTTATAGTCTAATCGTCCAGTTCCCCCGGTAACGGCTGCACTTTCTTACCAGGTTGACCTACTCTATTTTGTATTGCCTCATAAAGCTCGTACGCTGCCTGAATAACAGGACCTAATTTGTATTCTTCACCTAAACATGTTAGCGTCCAAGTCTCGGGATCAAAGACTCGTAGCCGGCCTTTCTCAGAAGGTATGATTACGCCTTCCATAGAACCAACATTCCTGTCAGAAAATCCCTGCCTTTCAGCCGCTCCGAACCATTCGTCCACTTTCTCATCGAAGTGTTCAAAGAGGTTCCGAAGGTCTCTATTCTTAAGAGGAGAATCGTCCTTGACGTTTAGAGCTGATCGTAGCTCAATTCCCCTGTTTTCATTCTTTTTCTTTATGGGCCAGAGTATCTTTGAGATATTTCCTAAAGCAATCAAAAGGCTTTGGAGATAATAGTATTCTCGGTCTAGGCCGTAGTTGTCTGTTGTCCGACACTTTTTAAGGTCTATTTTTGCCATCTTTACGAACATGCATTGTTCAGCGAGTTCGTGAATAAAATAGAATGTCGCTAGGGACATCAATTTCTATTTACCCCTCCCCACTGAGCCTCCCACGGCCCCGTGGCTACTTTCTTCATTTAATGGCCCTAGTACTCGCCCAGCCTCCTCTTTTACCAGGTCCATCAAAGGATTGATTATCCCTTCCTTTCTATTGCCTTCTCGCATTTTGCCCAGAAGACCTTTACACAATTCTTTAGCTTTTCTATCGGGCATATTGTTAATTGTTTGTTCAATATACTTGGTCTCTGACAACGGATAAAACAGGTCAATGAGAAGGAAGCTAAGATCGTCTTCTATCTTCTTTATTTCTCCCAGGTGAGCCAGTACATTTCTCATCTCCCCAATGGAACTTCCGGTTAGATTTTCTACCGCCGCCCGCAACTTATTACTGGTCTGCTCCCTATACTCCGTGAACTCCTTTTTCTCGAAATCAAGTCTGGCTTTTTCTTCCCCCATTTTCGAAAATGATTTTATTTTATCTGGGTCAAATATTGAGATTAGAGCGCAGGCGCGCTCAAAATCTCCTTTGAGATTTCCTATCTTAGCCCTCTGGTGAAAATAAATAATAATAAGACCGACCAAGTAAAAGGTTGGGAAAACAATATTGCCGAGAATTACTGAAATGCTCATCTTGCCTCCCAAAGCGTCTATCCCCTATGAGGCCAACATTACCGCCGCGGGCGTCTCTTGTCAATGTGGGGGGAGTCCACGCCACAACGATGGTTACATAGCGTCAAAGTGTATTGACTCTTTCTCGTAAAGCCTTTAGAATTAAACACAAATAGGTCAGGGAATGGTCAGTAAATGCATATTCTTCTATTTATACTTGGATTAGTTAAAGCATTAGCGTGGCCTGTCACCGTCCTTTCGCTGGTTCTTTTGTTTCGTCATCAACTACGGAAAGTATTTGCGAGCTTATCTCAACTTAAATATGGAGACTGGGAAGCTCGTTTTGAAAAGGACTTATCAAAAGCTGAAGAAGGTGCCAGACAAATCTCGGTTTCAACAGGTAAGAAGCCCGACATAACAAAGCTCAATAAATATGAACGCCTTTTGTTGCTCGCCGAGATCTCTCCACGTGCCGCGATTATGGAAGCGTGGATGGAGATAGAGTTGTCCACATTGCGCGCTGCACAAAAAGCAAAAATCGACGTTGAAGGAAGAATAGCAGGTACTCGTCATATCCGCCAACTGGTTCAATCAGGGCTTCTCCCTGGCACAATGGTTGAGCTCTATTCAAGCTTACGCTGGCTCCGTAACCAAGCTGCGCATGCAGAAGACTTTGCCATAACTGAAGATGAAGCAGAACGCTATTTAAGTGTAGCATCAACGATCATTGCCAAACTGAACGAGAGTTCGCAGAACAGTCAATGACCCCCTCGGCGAGCCGCGGGGCATCAAAAGCGCAGCTTCAAGGCCAGCTGCGCAGGCCCTTGCTCTAACTCGCAATGATGCTCGACATACTTAGCTATCACGTCCCGAGTCATCCGGTCTCCGACCGTCGGGACGAAATATCCATCCTCCCATAACTCCCCGCCCCAGAGTCTCTTCTTCAGTCCCGGGAACTCGCGGAACAACCCCCGCCCGTTGTTACTTTTGATTATCCTCACGACCTCCCCTATCGACCACGATGGCAGGAACGATACCAGAAGATGGATGTGCTCCTCCATGACTTCCATCTCCAGAACCTCGATATTGTACGCCTCGCAGATCTCCCATATCATCTGTTCCGCTCGTTCCCAAACTTCCACCCGCTCGAAGATCTTCTTCCGGTACTTCGGACACCAGACCAGATGATACTCCATAGCCCCTTTTGCAATGTTATCTTAGGACCGTATTCGCCGAACTGCATCTACTTTTTGCAAATGTTCATTCGTAACCTACTGTCTAACCTCTAGTGAGGTTGTCCGTTCTCAAGGACCAAAAAGGGGTGGGTAGCGCCGGATTCGGCATAGGAAAAATCCTAAGTCAAACGTAAGGGCATAATTTTATAGATTCGTTATTAAAGGATAAGCCGTTATCCTTTAATAAGCAGATGGCTTATTAAAGTTTCTTTAGCAGCCTGGGCAAACCGTCCACCTCCCCCGAAGACGACGCTTGCATTTCCCAGGTAAATGTTGATAAGTACCTAGGATTTGTCAATATTGCTCGGGTGTCGTTATGGGGGAAGACGAGCTTGATAATCTTTCGTTCTTACTTATTTGAGGGACAGAGCTTTACCGGGATAAAACGGATTATTGTGTAATAGTATTGACAGATGTTTATATATATATACACTTTTACACATGGGAAAATCGAAAGAACAGGCGGTTATCGACCTGGCCAAAGAACTGGGAACGATCCGCATTAAAGACCTCCTTGACCGGGGGCTCCATCCGGAATTCGCCAGGAGGCTTGTCAGTAAGGAAATACTCAATCGCTCGGGAAGAGGCCTGTATACCCTCGCCGATTCTGAAATTACCGAGTATCATGATTTCGCCCTGGTCGGGAAGCGGCTCCCTAAGGGTGTGGTTTGCCTGACGTCGGCGCTGCGTTTTCACGGGATCGGGACCCAACTCCCCCGAAAGATCTGGCTGGCTCTCGAAAAGGGAAGCGCCCAACCCCGGCTTTCCTATCCGCCGATATCGGTTATTCGGCTCTCCGGAGCGTCCTTTTTTGAAGGGATCGATGAGCATACCATCGAGGGCGTTATGGTCAGAATCTATAATCCCGCTAAGACTGTGGCCGACTGCTTTAAATTCCGTAATACGCTAGGCTTGGATGTTGCTCTCGAGGCGGGGAAAGACTGTATTTACTCTAGAAAGGCCACGATCTCTGAGATATACGACTATGCCAAAGTTTGCCGGGTAGCGAACGTCATTAAACCCTACTTTGAAGCCTGGCAATACTAATTTCCCCTTGCTTATTAAAGGGAAAGGCGTTATCCTTTAATTAGCATCCGGCTAATTAAAGAAACTTTAATTAGCCGGAT
Source organism: Candidatus Aminicenantales bacterium (assembly GCA_049513915.1). Classification (GTDB taxonomy): domain Bacteria; phylum Acidobacteriota; class Aminicenantia; order Aminicenantales; family Saccharicenantaceae; genus DATKJS01. The sequence goes on from JBEKVN010000006.1 coordinate 36,455, forward strand.
GCTGTGAGGGAATGCCATGAACCGCGGCTTGACAGGGGAATTTACCGTACAAAAATATGGGGACGAGGAGGTACGGTCTTTCGTGCCTCGGCCGCTCCCGCCGAGGCCGGGCCTTGAGATCGACCCTGCTCTCCGGGAAGAACTCGACCAGGCCCTTATATCTCTCGGGCGATTGGACAGCATCGCGACTCTGCTCCCTGATATTGATCTTTTCCTTTACACCTATGTTCGTAAGGAGGCGGTGCTCTCGTCCCAGATCGAGGGCACGAGATCTTCTCTTTCCGATCTGCTTTTGTTCGAGTTGGACGAAGCGCCGGGCGTTCCACTTGATGACGTCATAGAGGTTTCCAGCTACGTAGCAGCGATAAACCACGGCCTCAAGAGACTCAGAGAGGACTTCCCGCTCTCAAACCGGCTCATACGGGAAATGCACAAGATCTTACTTTCGCAAGGACGAGGCAGGGAGAAGGACCCGGGCGAGTTCCGGCGCTCCCAGAACTGGATTCAGGGGACGCGCCCAGGCAACGCGCTATATGTTCCACCGCCTCCGGAGCGCGTTGCCGATACGATGGGAGATTTAGAAAAATTCCTTCACGATATTCCGGAAAAAACGCCTGTTCTGATCAAGGCCGCGCTCATGCACGTCCAATTTGAGACGATCCATCCTTTTCTCGACGGCAACGGAAGGATCGGCCGGCTCTTGATCACACTCCTCCTCTGTCATGAGGGAATCCTTCGCCGCCCGCTTCTTTATCTCAGCCTCTACTTCAAACAACATAGGTCCCAGTATTTCGAGTTGCTCACGAAAGTCCGATCTGAAGGGGATTGGGAGGCGTGGCTTCGCTTTTTTGCCGTGGGGATCAGGGAAATGGCCGAAGGAGCCGTGGCGACGGCGCGGCAATTGAACGACATATTCAATGAGGACCGGCAAGCCATCCGGGAGTTGGGCCGCAAGGCCGGCTCGGCCCTGCGAATCCACCAGGTTTTTCAAAGTCGGCCGATCGCCAGTGCGCCTTTTCTCGCCAAGTTAACCAAAATGTCGCCGCCGACTGTTGCAACAATCCTTAAGGCTTTGCAAAAAGAAAAAATAATCAAAGAAGTAACGGGCAGAAAGAGAAAACGGGTATATGCCTATAAGAAATACTTAGAAATCATGAATAAAGGGACGGAGATCCGAGATGGTTGAAGTCTCCGAGAGAAGCTTCGAAAAGACGATTGAATGTGGGCTGTTGCGCTATGGGCCGGACGCCTGTGCTGGGGAAGCGCCCGGCGTCCGCGAAGAGCCTGCGCCCTATGGCGAATTCCCAGTCGGGGGTTATCGCAAGCGCCCACCTGAAGAGTACGACCCATCGCTCTGTCTTCTGCCGCGCGACGTCATCGATTTCGTCCTGGCGACCCAGCCCAAGGAATGGGAGAAGCTCAGACAGCACTATGAGGCAGCGGTCAAGGAGCAATTTCTCAAGCGGCTTTCGCGCGAAATCGAGCGGCGCGGAACGCTCGATGTCCTTCGCAACGGCTTCAAGGATTCGGGTTGTAAGTTCCAGATGGCCTTTTTCCGTCCGTCGAGCGGGCTCAACGAAGCCCTCCAGCGGCTCCATGCCGCGAACCTCTTCGCGGTCGTCCGCCAGCTCCGCTACAGCGAGAAAACCGCCCAGAGTCTCGACCTGACACTCTTTCTGAACGGAATCCCGGTCTTTACCGCCGAGCTCAAGAATCCGCTCACGGGGCAGACAATCGAGGATGCCATACGGCAATACAAGACCAACCGCGACCCGCGCGAGCCGCTTTTCGCGTATGGCCGGTGCCTGGCACATTTCGCGGTGGACCCAGACCTTGTCTATGTGACAACTCAGCTTGCCGGACCGAGGACGCGCTTTCTGCCTTTCAACCAGGGGAAGTTCGGCGGCGCGGGAAATCCCCCTGTCCCACCGACGCAGAAGGGCTATCCGACGGCCTATCTCTGGGAGAAGATCTGGACTCGCGACAGTGTCCTAGACCTCGTCCGCCAATTTATCCATGAGATCGAAGAGGAAGATGAAAAAGGGCGAAAAACGGGGCACCGGACCGTAATCTTCCCCCGCTACCAACAGCTCGACGCTGTGCGCCGCCTCGTCGCCCATGCCAGGCAGAACGGGGCCGGACAGCGATATCTCATCCAGCATTCGGCCGGAAGCGGCAAGAGCTTCACCATTGCTTGGCTGGCCCACCGGCTGGCAACCCTTCATGACCTTCAGGATAGGCGCGTTTTCGACTCGATCGTGGTCGTCACCGACCGCCGCATCCTCGACCGCCAGCTCCAGACAACCATGCGCCAGTTCGAGCAGACGCTGGGCGTCGTCGAAAACATCGACACGACCTCGCGTCAGCTCAAGGACGCCCTCGAATCCGGGAAAACGATCATCGTGACCACGCTCCAGAAGTTCCCGGTCATCGTCGGCGAAATCGGCGAGCTCCCGGGACATCGATTCGCGGTGATCGTTGACGAGGCCCATTCTTCCCAATCGGGCGAGAGCACGAAGAGCCTCAAATCGGTGCTGGCGGCCGGAAGCCTCGAGGAGGCTGAACGGGAAGAGGCCGGAGTGGAAACGCCCGAGGAGGAATTCGAGGAAACGATCCTGGCCGAGATGGAAAAGCGTGGCCGCCTGCCGAACCTCTCACTTTTCGCCTTCACGGCGACACCCAAGTCCAAAACACTGGAGCTTTTCGGAACGAAGCGGTCCGACGGGAAATTCGCGCCGTTTCATCTCTACAGCATGCGGCAGGCGATCGAGGAGCGTTTTATCCTCGATGTCCTCGAGAACTACACCACCTACAAGGCCTACTGGCGCCTCCTCAAGAAAATCGAGGACGACCCTCGTTATGACAAGAGCAAGGCCCAATACCTGCTCAAGGCCTTCGTTGAGCTTCACCCGCACGCCATTGGGGAAAAAGTGCGGATCATGGTCGAGCACTTCGCAACCAAGGTCTCGAGCGAGATCGGAGGCAAGGCCAAGGCCATGATTGTGACCAAATCGCGTCTGCACGCTATCCGCTTCAAGCTGGCCCTGGACCGCTACCTCCGGGAGAAAGGCCTTCCTTTCAAGGCGCTGGTCGCCTTTTCCGGGACAGTCACGGACGGCGGCCAATCTTACACGGAATCGGGGATGAACGGCTTCTCGGAGAAGCAGACGGCCAAAGTCTTCGAGCGGTCCGAATATAGATTCCTGGTTTGCGCGAATAAATTCCAGACCGGATTCGACCAGCCTCTCCTCCATACGATGTACGTGGACAAAAAACTCGGCGGCGTGAACGCGGTCCAGACCCTGTCGCGGCTCAACCGGATCCATCCGGAGAAGCAAGGGACTTTGGTCCTCGATTTCGCCAACGAAGCCGACGCCATCCGGGCCGCTTTCGAGCCGTATTACGAGACAACGCTCTTGTCGGAAGCGACCGACCCGAACCTGCTCTACGAAATCCAGACCCGGCTCATGGGCTTCCCGGTCTTCACGGCAGCTGACGTCGAGCGGTTTGCCAAGGTCTATTTCGACAAGAGAGCGACTCAGGATCAGCTTTATGCCGTCTTGGCCCCGGTGACAACGCGTTTTGCGGAACTGTCGGCCGACGAGAAACATGATTTTCGCGGCCAGCTGACGGATTTCGTCCGGCTCTATGCCTTCCTGGCCCAAGTGTTGACGTTCGCTGATACCGATCTCGAAAAACTTTATGTCTTTGCCCGGCACCTGAGGCGGCTGATCCCCGGCGACCGCGACAGCCTCCCCCGCGAGGTCCAGCAGAATATCGACATGGAATCGTATCGCATCCGGCAGACCGGTAGCGGGAAGATCACGCCCGAGCGGAAGGGCGGACAGTTGGCTCCGGCGAGGACTAAAGATCAGCTTGGCGACCAGGCGGAACTGCTCGAGCCGCTCTCGCAGATCATCGCCGAGCTCAATGAGCGGTTCGGGTTGAACCTCGGGCCGGAGCATAGGCTGACTCTCGGGCAAATCCTGCAGAAGCTCAACGAGGACGCCGCCCTCGATGCGAGCGCCAGGGTCAATACGCGCGAGAACATCCGCCTGACGTTCGACCACAAAGTCGAGGACGCCATCCAGGAGATCGTGGACTCGAACTTCGACCTGTACAAGCGGATCACCGATGACCGGACCTTCGGGGCCGCCTTGCGCGATTTTCTGTTCGACCATTATTTGCGGGCTCACAGGCAGGCTGAGGAGCTGATCAAAGGGGGAGAGTCGAAAACCTTAGAGTTCAAGTCGACCCTGCGGTGGAACCTCCGGGAGGACAAGAAAGACGATAAGCTCATAACCCACTCTGTGCTGAAGACAATCGCCGCGTTCCTAAACACGGCAGGCGGGGATCTCCTGATCGGAGTTGCAGACGACGGCGCAGTGACGGGCATCGAGCAAGACCGGTTCGAGAACGATGATGAATTCATGAGACATCTCGCCCAAGCAGTCCGGAACGGCCTCGGAGACCGGGCGAGCACCTGCATCGACCCGAAAACGCAGATCGTCCAGGGGAAAACCGTGTGCCTCGTTAGTTGCCAGCGCAGTCCGGAACCGGTATTCCTGAAATGGAAAGGGACGGAAGAGAGCCCGGGCGGCGATTTCTTTGTCCGGAGCGGTCCTGGCAGCGTGAAGCTTAGCCCGGAAAGCACGGGAGAGTATTTAAAAAACCGTTTTCCGAAGGCGCCAAGCCGAACGCCGGATAGCGAATAATTCCCGAGCGGGGCGGGTGCCGGTTACAATTGGTCGGAATTTGTTAACAAGTGCCGACAAATTGTAACAACGAGCCTAGAACGCAGCCTTTCATGGGACGGACTTGACAAGGCACGGCTCAATTGGCAGAATCGAAAAATAGAGAAGAAAATGACTCCAAAATCCGCCCAAACACCAAAGCAAGCCCCGACCATGCGGCCCGTCCCGAAAATCGGGCTTCTCGTCAATTCCATCGGCGCCTTCAATCCCAAGGCCAAGGATGCCTCGGAAAAAGCGATCCGGAGGCATTTTGATGGGCTCCTCGCCTCGGGCGAGATCGACCCCGGCTCGATCATCACGAAACGGATCTTCGGCCCCCACGAGGCGCTGGCCGCCGCCGACCGGTTCGCCGCAGCCAGGGTCGACCTCGTCGTCGTCGCCGACATCGCTTTCCCCAACGGCCAGGTTTTCCTGACCCTGGCCGCGCATCCGCACCTGGCGCGGATTCCGCTCGCAGTCGTGGCCGAGCCGGAACCGGCCGGACCCAAATGGGCAACCAACGCCTGGTGCGGCGTCATCATGAATAACCACGTCGCCCGCCAGCTGGGTCGGCCGATCGTCACTCTCCCGGGGCCGTTCAAAAGTGTTTCCTTCCAGGCAGCCTTCAGCCGGCTCCTGCGCGTCGCGGGGACAATCCGCTTCCTGCGTCGCGACCTCGTTGGCCGCTTCGGCGACGCCCCGAGCGGCTTCCACTCGGCGACCGGCGACCAGATCGCCTTCGCCAAAGTCTTCGGAACGCGGGTCGAAACGGTCGACCTGACCGCCGTCATGGACGCCTACCGCACCGGGAAAACGAAGGGCTACGTGGGCGAGGAGTCTTTCACCGAGGCCGACGTCCGCCGGACGGTCAAGCAAATCACGGAGGGCCGCAAGGTCGAGGTCGACGCGGCCATGCTCAAGCGAGGCGCCCGCCTGTACCACGCCTACAAGGCTATCATCCGGGCCAACGGCTACACCTCGGCTGCCTTCCGCTGCTGGCCCGAAAACAACGAGCCGTACATCGGCATCAGCGCCTGCCTGGCGATGGGACTACTCATGGGGAACGGCGAGCTTACGGCCGCGGCCTGCGAATCGGACTGGCCCACGGCCGTGACTCAGTCGATCGGGACGCTGCTCTCGGGGCGGCCGGCGGCCTGCCTCGACTGGGTCAATTACACCGGCGGTTCCCGGATCGTCCAGCTCGGCCACTGCGGCATGGGGATCTGCGGCCAGATGGCTTCGGGCAACGGTCACGGCGCGGTCTGCGATGCCGTTGCCTTGCACCCAGTCATCCGCCAGGCGGGAGGGACGATGGGCCCGGTGCTCATCGGGCAGTTCGAATACGGACCCAAGACGGGCCTTTGCCTGATGCGCGACCCGGAGGGGAAGTTCAGATTCCTGGCGTTCCGCGGCACCAGCAGCCCCGAAACGGCCCGGGGGATGACCTATAGCGCCTCCGACATCGTCGTGCCCGATTATGTCCGGCTCGACAAGCTCGTTCTCGAAGGCGGATTTCCTCACCACCTGGCCGTGGCGATGGGCGATGTCGTCGAGGACGTCCGGATGCTCTGCGCCCTGCTGGGCATCGAATATGTCAGCCCGCACGATTGAATGAAAAGAATCCCATGACGTCTCGCGAACGGGTCCTCACAGCCGTCGCCCGCCAGCTTGTCGACCGCACTCCGGCCGATTATAAGGCAGAGCCCGATGTCAATAAGTACATGATGGAATACCTGAAGCTCGGGAGTTACGAGGATCTCCTGCGCCGGCTCGAAGTCGACGTCCGCCGGGTCGAACCCCTGTACACCGGTCCGCCGTTCCGGACCTTCGAGGACGGCGTCTTCGAGGACTACTGGGGCATCCGCTCCAAGCACCTCAAAGCCGCCCATGGGAGCTACGACATGCACGTCTGGACGCCGGTCTGGGACGCGCAATCGGTCGAAGACCTCGAGAAACACGCCTGGCCGACGCCGGACATCTTCGACTATTCGGTGATGCGCGACCAATGCCGTCGCCATCGGGATTACGCCGTCATGTACGAGGGCGCCGACCTCTTCACCCGCCCCTGCATCCTGCGGAACATGGAAAACGTCATGGTGGACATGGTCGAGCGGCCCGAGATGGCCCATTACCTCTTCGGGAAATTCACGGACTTCTATCATGAGGATATCACCCGGGCCATCGAGGCCACGGAACGGGGCTTCGACATTTACTGCGAATGGAGCGACTACGGCACCCAGCGGGGCCCGCTCATCTCGGTCGCGATGTTCCGGGAGTTCATCGTGCCCTATCTCAAGCGGCTGGTCGACCTATGCCGGAGTTCCGGGGTCATGTTCATGGCCCACAGCTGCGGGGCCATCCGGGCCTTCATCCCCGACCTCATCGCCATGGGCGTCGACGTCCTCGACCCGATCCAGGTCACGGCGGCGGGCATGGAGCCGGCCGGCCTGAAGCGCGATTTCGGGGCGCGGATCGCCTTCCACGGCGGGGTCAGCACCCAGCGGACACTGCCGTTCGGCTCGGCCGCGGAGGTGAGGGCCGCCGTGCGGGAACTGGTGACGACGCTCGGCGACGGGGGCGGGTACATTCTCGCCTCGAGCCACGACATCAGCGCCGATACGCCCCCGGAGAATATCGTCGCCATGTATGACCCCGAGCTTCGGAGCTAATATGTCGATCCTGTGTGTCGGGCAACTCGTCGCGGACATCGTCGTCCGGCCGGTCAACCGGCTCCCCCACCCCGGGCGGACGGAGCCCGTCGAGGAAATGGAACTCCTGTCCGGCGGCTGCGCGGCCAACACCGCCGCGGTCCTGGCCAAGCTCGGGGCCGAGGCGCGGCTCGCCGCCCTGATCGGCCGGGACGCCCTGGGCGACGCGGCCCTGGCCGATGTCGCGGCCGCCGGCGTCATCGTGGACGCCGTGGGGCGCGAGGCCGGCTCGCCGACCTCGGCGGCCATCGTCCTCGTCGACGGCGCGGGCCAGCGGTCGTTCTATTACCGCGCCGGCGGCTGCGAAAGGCTGACCAACGCCCACGTGGACGACGGTTTTCTCGAATCGGCCGCCATCGTCCATATCGGCGGGGCCATGAAACTCCTCCGGCTCGACATGGGGGAACTCTTGCGCCGGGCGAAATCGTTCGGCTGCTCGACCTCGCTCGACACGGACTGGGACATCTACGGCCATTGGATGGGGCGGATCGAAGGCGCCCTGCCGGTCCTCGATTACCTCCTGACAAACGAAGAAGAGGCCGCGATGTTGAGCGGAAAGGAGCGGCCCGCAGAGGCGGGGCGGGTCCTGCTGGCCCGCGGCCCCAAGGCCGTGGTCATCAAGCGTGGCGAGCGCGGCGCCATGCTGGTCACGCGGGAGGGTGTCTCGGAATTTCCCGCTTACCCCGTCGCCACCGTGGACACGACGTGTGCAGGCGACGCATTCGTCGCGGGCTTCCTCGTGGGCCTGGGCGGCGACCCCGCCGGGTCCCTGGGTGACGCCGTCCGCCTGGGCAACGCCGCCGGCGCCCTGTGCACGACCCGCATCAGCCATCGGGCCGTGACCTCGCTCGAAGCCGTGCGCCGCATCATCGAAGGAGGCGGAAAATGACCGGCAGGGAACGGACGCTCGCCGTCCTGGCCCGGGAGCGGCCGGACCGCCTGCCGCGCGAGCTCAAGTTGACCCCCGCCCTTCTCGAAGAATTCGAGCGGCGGACGGGCGCGACAGACCCGGCCGAGCATTTCTCGCTCGAGGTCCGCGATGTCTTTTTCGCCCCGCCGACGGAGCTCGCGGATTTCAGCGCTTATTACCCCGAAGGCCTGCCGCGGTTCTGGAACCCGGCCGGCTGGGAGGTCGGCGAATGGGGCGTCGGCGTCACGGACGGCTCGATGCACCACTTCATCCACATCGAACACCCCATGAAGGCCCTCACTGAAATCGATGAGCTCGAACGCTACCCTTTTCCCGATTTGACCGCGCCCGCGCGGCACCGGCATCTCGAAGGCCAGGTCCGCGAACTCCACGACCGCGGACTGTTCGTCATCGGCTTCATGGAGTGGACGATCTTCGAGATCGCCTGGCACCTGCGGGGCATGACCGAGCTCTTCACGGACATGGCCTTCCAGCCGGAGTTCGCCGGGCGCCTCCTCGACCGCATCACGACCATCCGCGCATTCCAGGCGCGGCGCTTCGCCGAGGCCGGCGTGGACATGCTCAAGATCGGCGACGACGTGGGCACCCAGAAGGCCATGCTGATGAGCCCGAGGATGTACAAGGAATGGCTCAAGCCCAGGCACGCGGCGGTCATCCGGGCCGCCCGGGAGGTGCGGCCCGGCCTCCCCGTCTGCTACCACAGCGACGGCAATTGCCGGGCCATCATCCCCGACCTCATCGACATCGGCGTCACCGTCCTGAACCCGGTCCAGCCCGAATGCCTCGACCTCCCGGAGATCAAAACGACCTTCGGCGGCCGGCTGGTCTTTTGGGGCGGCATCGGGACCCAGACGACCATGCCATTCTCGTCGCCGGAGGAAGTCCGGCTGACCGTGCGCCGGACGATCGACACTCTCGGGCCGACCGGATACTTTCCATGCCCGACGCACGTCCTCGAGCCCGAGGTGCCATGGGAGAACATCCTGGCCTTCCTCCGGGCCGTGGACGAATACCGGTTCGACTGATCCCGTGAAGGAGGAACGGCGAACCCCCCGCGGAGTTGCGGATTTCTCCCCCCTGTGCTATAAATCTCCGCTGACTCCGCCATGAAAACGCTTCTCGTCGTCAATCCGGCCGCGGGCCACGGCAAAGGCAAAAAGTGTTTTAAAAGCCTGGAGTCCGCCCTCCGCGAAAAAGTGCCCGGCATCGAGGTCCGCATTTCCGAATACGCCGGGCGCGCGGTCGAGATAGGGAAGCAGGCCGCCCGCCAGGGATACGAACGCCTGATCTGCCTGGGCGGCGATGGCACGCCTTTCGAGGTCATCGCCGGGCTTTACGACGAGGGCCGGCCGGCGAAGCTTCCGGAAATCGGCCTGATCCCCGCCGGGACCGGGAATTCCTTCATCCGGGATTTCGGGACCCGGACCCCCGAGGAAGCGCTCAGCAACATCCTGGGCGGGCGGCGGCGCCGGGTCGACCTGGTCGAATTCGAATACCGCGAAGGGAGCCGCACGCTGAGGCGCTATTCCCTGAATATCATCGGCGTCGGGCTCATCGCCGACATCCTCCAGCTGACCAACGAACGTCTAAAATTCCTGGGCGCCGCAGGCTACAGCCTGGCCGTCCTGGTCCGCCTCCTCCGGGGCATGAGGAACCGGATCGAGATCGACACGGACGGCCGCAAAGTCACGGTCGCGGACAGCGCCCTCGTCATCTCCAATTCCAAGTTCACGGGCGGGAAGATGAAAATCGCGCCGGCGGCGGACATCTCCGACGGCCGGGCCGACCTCGTTCTTTTCAACCAGGTCAACCGCCGCGAAATGGTGGCCATTTTCAGCGCCGTGTTCTCAGGCAAGCACACCGGACATCCCAAAGTCGAGATGCGGCAGGCGGCCCGGATTTCGATCGAAGCGGACCCTCCGCTCCGCCTGATGGCCGACGGCGAGCTCCTCGGCCATACGCCGCTCGGGCTCCAAGTCCTGCCCGGCGAATTGACCATCCTGGCATGAAGACCCTCTTCGACCGCCTCCGCTCACTCCTCATCTGGGCCGTCGCCTTCCCCGTTTTCGTCGCGGCGTGCCTCGCGCTCTGGGCCGGCTCGTTTGTTCTCTCCGGCCCTCCCCTCGAGCGGCTCATCAAGAGGGCCTGCCGGCTCATCCTCTTTTTCTGCGGCATCCGGTTATCCGTCAGCGGCGGCGAAAACTTCGAGCAGGGACGGCAGTACATCGTCATGATGAACCACGTCAATTTTTTCGACCCGTTCGTCGTCAACGCCGGCTTCCCCGGGTTCGCCCGCGGCGCCGAGGAAGAAAGCCACTTCCACTGGCCGCTCTACGGCGGAATGATCCGGCGCCTCGGGGTCATTCCCATCGACCGCAAGGACACGGCGAAAGCCGTCGACAGTCTGAAGCGGGCGGCGGGCTGGATCCGGTCGCGGCCGGGGTACTCCTTCATCATTCTCCCGGAAGGGACGCGGACGCGGGATGGCGAACTCGGCGCTTTCAAGCGCGGCGGCTTCCTCCTCGCCCTGGAGACGGGACTCGAAATCCTGCCGCTCGTCCAAGCCGGCGCCGGCCGGATCAACCGGAGAGGGAGCCGGCTCGTCCGGCCGGGACGTATCGAGATGACGATCGAGCGGGCTGTCCCGACAGAGGGTTATTCCAAGAAGAATATCGGCGAGCTCGTCGGCCGGGTCCGCGAGGTGTTCCTCAGCCGCCTCGAAAGCCCATCCGCTACTCGACGAGCTGCAGGCGAACAATCCCCTTGACCGTCTCGCCGGTCTTGATCAGCCGGCCCGCGCCGTAATGGAATCCGAGGACCGACCACTCTTTCGGCCCGCCCGACCCGCCGTAGAAATCCAGCACCTTCATTGAGATCTCGTGGGGTGTGAGCGTGCACCGGACGGTTTGTGTGCCGTCCGAAACGACCCGGACGCTTCCCCCCGGTCCGGACAGTGAGGCGCTGTAGACATTGCGCTTGGCGCTCCGGAAATCGTTCGAGCCCCAGGCATGATCGTCAAGGCCAAATGGCCGGCTGCCGGGGGGGACGGTCTGGGCAACCCCCGGATGCGCGTCGGCGACGCCGCGCGGCCGCCCGATATGGTCCGAGGGATAGTCCGTGTATTCGGCCCGGCGGTCCCATTCGAGCTTGGCGAAAGAGAGCGGCAAATCGAACTTGAGGCCGAGCTCCCGCACCCAAAGGTCGGGACCGAGATACGTGAACTCGTAGGCGAATTCCGCGCGGCCCTCCATATCGAGCCGCACGTCGTAGCCGCCCTTCCACTCCTTGCCGAACGTGCCTTCCCAGCGGATTCGGCCGTCGCCGTGCGTTTCCCCCGTGAATTTCCAGCCGGCCGGGTCTTCGCCGGCCGGGGCCTCGCTCTTCAGCACATGCAGGGCGGGTCCCTTCAGGAGGACCTGGGTGTTCGCGGCCAGGCCCCACATCAGTTCGCCGCCGACGCGTTCATAGGCGAGTTCCGTGTCCCGGCCGCGAAGATAGACGACGGACGCGCCGGAGAGATACCGGTCCTTCTCCTCGGAGATGCGGGCCGGTGCGCCCATGGTCCAAGCCTCCGCAGGGCGGGGTTTGAACGGCAGGCGGAAGGTGTTGACGAGGCGGAAACCGTCGTAGAACCGCAGCTCGAGCGTCTCCTCGGGGCCGGCCTTCTCGGGGATGGCCAGCGTGCCGCCGGTCCGCGGCGGCACATCGGCCCGCAGGACGCCGCCCCGGTCGCCGATCCGCCAGTGACACTCGTAAATACTGAGGTTTTCAAAAACGTTCTGATTGAAGACGGGGACGCGCACCGGCCCCGGGTCGATCGGCGCCGTCGGGATCTGCACCGGCGAATACACCTGGCGGCACAGCTCCCATTCCGGCCTCGGCCGCCGCCAGCCGTCGACGATGCCCCAGACCGTATCTCCCACGTAGCCGTGTCCGGGCCCGCCGTAAACGGCGTCCGTGTAGCGGATCGGGGTTAGGCCGCGCCGCCAGTAGCCGATGCCGCGGCCGGGGATCTGGAACGCGTCGTCCACCCAGGCCCAGATCATCGTCCCGACCTGGTTCTCGGTTTCGAAGCAGGCCTGGATGACGTCGGGGACGCCGGTGACCCAGTAATCGTGCATGCCCGGGTCAAGATCGAGGGAGATGGCCAGGTCGCCCCAGCCGTGGAAGACGGTCTGGCATTCGTCCATGAACACCGGCTTGGCCAGGCCGGCCTTTTCGCGGATGAAAAGGTTGAGATTCGTCGGGTGGTGATAGACGGCCATGTCCGCCCGGTCGCTCTCGGGCGCGTACGTCCCGCTCGAGGGCCTGGTGGGGTCGGCGCTTTTCGTATACTCCCGGGTCATCTGGAAGATCCGGGTGTAGTTGCTCTCGTTGCACATCGACCAGTAGACGACCGACGGGTGGTTGCGGTCGCGCTCGACGAAGGCGGAATAGATGCCCATGTAAAGCGGCACGTCGCGGAGGTCGTCGGTCTCGGACCAGCAGGCCGGCCCCTCGTCCTCGATATAGAGCCCGATCCGGTCGGCGTATTCGGGCGTGTGGGGATTGGGCGGGTAGTGCGAAGTCCGGATGGCGTTGAGGTTACAGGCCTTCATGAGGTCGAGGTCCTTCTCGACGAGCGAAGGCGGGATGGCCCGGCCGGCGACGGGGTCGGCGGAATGCAGACACGCGCCGAAGAGCTTGACGCCCCGGCCGTTGATCGTGAACCGCTTGCCGCGGACTTCCATCTGCCGGAAGCCCAGCGGCGATTCGACGGCCGACCCGTTGAAGGTCACGGCGATCCGGTAGACCCGCGGCCGCTCGGCCGTCCAGGGCTCGGGACGATCGAAATGGAGGCGCAGCGGAACGGTTTTTTCCTCCCAGGGGTCGAGCGATACGGTCTGGGTCGCCGCCTTTACGAAATGGAGGTCCGGGTCCAGCACCCGGACGCTCAGGGTGCCGTCCTTGACGGGAACGGCCTGGACGTTGGCCAGCGCGGCCGCTACGGTGAGGTCGGCATCCTTATAGTCCCGGTCGTACACGACGCTCCAGGCGGTCCGGGCCACGTGAACGGGCTCGACGGCGAAGACCTCGATAGGCCGCCAGATGCCGGCGAGCTCGAAGTGCGCGTAGACGCTCATGTGGTCGATATCGGCGGCGCGGGAGCGGGCCCGGATGAAAACCTCGAGCGTGTTTCTCTCGCCGTATTTCGCGGCGGCGGTCAGGTCGAGCTCGACGGGGGTGGCCCCGCCGTCATGGCTCCCGACGCGGACGCCGTTGAGCCAGGCTTCGCACCCGCTGTAGATGCCCTCGGCCCGCAGTTTGATGATCTTCCCGTTCCAGTTCCGGGGCAGCTGGAACTCCCGGCGCATGACCGCGGTCCCGGTTTCGGAGCGGAACCCCTTCATCTCCCAGTTCGAGGGCACGTCGATCGGCCGCCATCCCGGGGCGGCGCGCCAATCCGCGGGCGGGTCGATGAGGATCTGCCATGCCCCTTCGAGCGAGAGACGCCGGGTCAGGGGCCGGTTGGTCAGGCGGAGCGGGAGGTCGGCGGCGTCCACGTCAAGCGTACGGCCGGCCGCCGCGACCGTGATCTTGCCAACGGCGTTGAGCGGGAGGGGGACGGAAAAAACACCGTTTTCTCCGGTCGTCGCGTCCCGGATCCAGGCGCCGCAGGTAACGGTCACGGCTTCGCCGGCCAGACCGTCGCGGCCTTTGTTTTTTGAAACCGTCCCGATGAGACAACCCCTCGAGTCCCCCGAGACGGCGATATCGACGCCGCCGGTCGTCGGGACGGCGGCGGTTTGCCCCGGATATGGTCCAAATTCAATTGAGCCCGACCCGGGAGCCGGCGCCGCGGCCTCTATTTTGCGGGCCACGCTCCAGCCCGCCGCCGTCAGCAATACGAGAATCGCGAGGGCAGCCGGTTTAGGAATGCTCATGGAGCGATTCATCGACGGCGTGCTTGGCGGCGATGGGGCTCAGCGAAGGCTCGATGCGGCGGCCTTCCCCGAAATACGGCGATCCCCCGGGGGCCGCCCAGCGCACGGCGTTGGCGACGATCCGGCGCACCCGGGCGTCGTGGTAGATGGGAAAGGTCTCGTGGCCCGGGCCGAAGTAAAAGATCTTGCCCTTGCCGCGGCGGAAGGTGCAGCCCGACCGGAAGACCTCCCCGCCCTCATACCAGCTGATGAAGACGAGCTCATCGGGCCGCGGGATGTCGAAATATTCCCCGTACATCTCGGTATGGGGCAGTTCGAAGAACTCGCCGTCGAGGCCGCCGGCGATGGGGTGCGACGGGTCGATGATCCAGACCCGCTCCTTTTCGGCCGCTTCCCGCCAGCGGAGCATGCAGCTCGTGCCCATGAGCTTGCGAAAGACCTTGGAGGCGTGGCCCGAGTGGAGGACGAGGAGCCCCATGCCTTCAAGCACCCGCTGGTGGACCCGGTCGACGACGGCGTCGCTCACCCGGTCGTGGGCCGCGTGCCCCCACCACGTGAGGACGTCCGTTTGGGCCAGGGCGGCGGCCGTCAACCCGTGATCGGGCTCCTCCAGGGTCGCCGTGCGGACGTCCACGGCGTCCCCGAGATGCTCCCGGAGCGCCGCCGCGATAGCGGCATGGATGCCCCCGGGGTAGATCTCTCTGGGCAGCGCGGCCGTTTTCTCGTGGATGAATTCGTTCCAGACCGTGACGCGGAGGGGATGATGGGCCATGGGCACGTCCTTGCCGGGAATTCCGAGCCGAATATATCGCCGGGGCCGAACCGATGTCAAGGACGCGGGGTTGATGCCGGCCGTCCCCCGTGGGATAATGGATGACGCATGCGCCTGGAACGCCGATACGGAGTGATAAAGACATGATGGTAAGAAGAGGAACATGGGGAGCCATTCTCCTGGCCGGCATATCGGTCATGATGCTGACGGCGGGATCCGCCGGACAGACGCAAACCCCGGCTCAAAAGTATGACGCGCTGCTGGGCATGTGGGACGTCAAAACGGAGGGGGCCTCCTACACCTTCGTCTTCGAATTTTTCCTCGAGGACGGCGTTCTCAAGGGAAAGTACACCGGGTCCTCCGGCACGACAAAAATGGACAACCTGACGTTCGAGAACAACATCTTGAAGTTCTCGGTGACCGTGAACACGATGGCCCTCGACTATTCCGCCGTCATTGACGGGGATAAGCTGTCGGGCCAGGTCACCCTGCAGTACGGGCAGGCCGACATCAGCGGGGAGAAAAGGAAGAGACAGGCCGATAGGGCATCATGAAGATGAGGCTCGGCCTGAAGGCCGTCTACGTCATATTTTTTCTGGCCGTCGCCCAGCTCGTCGTGGCAGGCCAGGCACTTCTCGTCAACGGATTTCTTTCCGGGCGTGTGGCATTTCTGGCAATTGTCCAGGCCCGCATACGCGGCGTGCGCTTTGCCGAGCTTGCCGGGAGACACCAGGAGGTCGGACTGCTGGGCCCGGAGAACCCCCGGCAGACAGGCGAGGATGAGGGCCAGGAACGCCGGCGACAAACGTGTCCGGCCGCGCGAAGGAGGTCGTCCTCGATGGTTCTTTCATTATGATGACGCCACGGGCGTCGACCGCCCGGCTCCATTGTATCATTCCGATCGGGAAAAGTCCCAGGGAACGTCCGCTTTTCAATCCCGTTCGCTGGATCCCACGGACTTAGGTCCGTGGAGCTTCAGAAGGCCGGTGAGGAGGCTTGCCAATCCTGGCCGTAGAGGTGTTTGATCAGGCGCAGGATCTTGGCGGACGTCAGGTGCAGGAATTCAACGCCCATTTCGAACGAGCCCGAATCGTCATGCGGCCTGATCCACTTGACTTGGCCATCCACCGTCAAGGACGGTCCCGTCCTCCCGAGCTCGAACCGAATGCGCAGGACGGTCCCGACGTCGTACCCGTCGTGGACGATGATCCTCGCTCCGCCCGTGGAGATATCGAAGGTTTCCGCCTTGGTCCGGTGGCCGTCAATCCCCGGAGAGGCGCACCGGATGGTCGCGTGATTTCGCTCGGTGAACCGGATTCTCTTGCGCCTTTCCATGGTCGCGGGTCCTCCCTGACACAGCCGTCGTGGCCCGTGAAGATTGTCCGATGCCGTCTGACCGGGCACAATCGCCACCAGAGGTGATTTTCGAGGTGATTTTGCGCCATCGGGCCAGTCCTTGACTTCCACCGGAACCCGGGAATATCATCCTCTCCTCGTGGATCGCCCTGGCCTCGATCCTGACGGCAGGGAAGCTCACACAGGGGGCACAACATGAAAAGACCGGTAAAGTTCGTCCTGGCGTCGTTGGCGGCCATAGGGCTAGTCGCGGTCCTTGGCCTGGCCGGCCTCGCTGGAGGCTTCTCCTCCGGCGAACAGGGCGGAACAGGAGTGCTCCTGCCTGACGGGCGCGAGTTTGTTACCTGGGAGCGGCCGCTTCAGTTCACGAAGACCTATTACGTAGACAACCGGAATCCCGGCGCCGCGGATTCGAACCCCGGCACCCAAGCGCTCCCCTTCCTGACCATCAATAAGGCGGCGCAGGTTCTACAGCCGGGCGAGCGCGTGGTCATCGGCGCGGGAATCTACCGGGAACGAATCGACCCCGCACGCGGCGGCCTGGGCCCCGACAGGATGATCAGTTACGAGGCGGCGCCGGGCGCGCAGGTCGTCGTCAAGGGCTCGCGGCTGGTCAAGGCCGGTTGGCAAGTGTCGGCCGGCTTCAAGCTCGACCTGCCGGCGGCGGATCGCGCCAAGGTCAGGATCTATGAGCGCCGCCTGGACGACCTCGATTTCCGCGGCTATAACCCCTTCGGCATGGCCAGCATCATGCAGGACCGCGTCTACTTGATGCCCAAGCCGGAAGAGCTCTGGCGGCATCTCAAGCGGCGCGGGATGGTTTTCGTCGATGGGCAGCGCCTCGAGCAGGTCGAGCTCTACCAGCATCTGGGCCGGAAGGACGGCGCCTTCTGGTGCGAGCACGACGGGCTCACGATCCACGTACGCCTTGCCGGAGACGCGGACCCCGGCCGGCATGAGGTGGAGCTCGCGATCCAGGAACAGGTGTTCGCGCCGCGGACGCGCGGACTCGCTTATCTCCGCGTCAAGGGCATCTCCTTCGAACACGCGGCCAACGCCTTCCCGGTCCCGCAGCGCGGGCTGGTCTCCATGAGCCGGGGCCATCACTGGATCATCGAGGACTGCGCCCTCCGGCACGCCAACGGCGTCGCGCTCGACATCGGCGCCCAGGACTGGGACATGGAGGCGCCCGCCGTCGTCGGAAATGCCATCGTGCGGCGCAACGATTTCGACGATGTGGGGGTGTGCGGGATCGCCGGAATGGCGGTACGGGACACCCTCATCGAAGATAACCTGATCGAACACGTGGGCTACCAGGACGTGGAGCTGGGCTGGGAGACCGGGGGGATCAAATTGCACGCGACAAAGAACTGCCTGCTCCGGGGGAACGTCATCCGGCATACGGTCCACGCGGAGGCGATCTGGCTCGACTACGAGAACGCGAATACCCGCATCACCGGGAACGTCATGGGCGACACGCTGGAGACGCTGCGTGGCGGCATCTATCTCGAGGCCTCTCACGACGCCAACATGATCGACAACAATATCATCTGGAAGGCGACCGAAGGCGCCGGGGGCGGTTCATACAACATGCCGGGCCACGGCGGCTGGGGCATCACGGTGGACGGAAGCGACGAGACGGTCGTCGCGCACAACCTGATCGGATACACGCAGGACGCGGCCGTCAAGTTCAGGAATATCGAGAGCCGGATCGTGACCGGGCGCGGCGGCACCACGCGGCGGAACAAGGTCCTGAACAACATCTTCTTCCGCTGCGGCAAAGCCATCGATTTTTCCAATGCCGACAACAGCGCGGACGGCAATCTCTACACGAAGGATTGGGGCGGGACGAACGATGAGACCCAGTCGGTGGGCCGCGGGCTGAACTGGATTCCGGACGCGGGCACGATCCTGCGGCTTGATCTCGAGGCGTGGCAGAAGTTCTTCGGGTTCGACAAGAACGGCGCCTACGCGGACATGAAGATCGACGTCGACCTCGACGCCCTGACCATGACCTGGTCGGTCGCCGGGGCGGTTCCGCAGGCCCCCTGCGGAAAATATTTCCTGAGGGATCTCGTCGGCCAGGCCGCGGGAGCGGTCCGCAAGCCCGGGCCGCTCGTGCGCGTGCCGGATGCGACGACGAAAGTGAATATCGACCCCCGGCGGCTATCCTCAGCCGGCATCCGGGGAAAGGAGGACTCATGGTGAGGCTCGGCAAAACTCGGTTTTCGGCGGCGCTGGCCATCATTGGAGTTTCCCTCATCCTCCTGACCGCGACCGCCTCCCAGCCGGCAAAGGCAGGACGCAAATCGCTCGCCCCCATCGACCCTCAAAAAGTCCAGGACCAGGACACTATGACCTGGGCCGATTATCGTCCCATCCCCGGCCGCAACTGGGCGGACCCATCGCTCAAGCCGGAGCGGGGCTTCCGGCTGGCCTTGGTCGCCATCGACTTTCCGGGCCAGCCCTTCGTGGTCAGCCTGCCGAAGGGGTCGGATCCCTTCGGAAACCCGCAGATCGAGCCGGTCGTCCGCGAAAACGTCCCCCGGTTCTATTCCGATTTTCTCATGACCCCGGGAACAATCAATCACGGCCAAACCATCAACGGTTACTGGATGGAGCAGTCGCGAGGGAAATTCGGCATCACCGAGGTCGGCGTTTACGGGCCCTATCGCATGCCGAAACCCGTTTGGGCTTACGGCCTCAACGAGTACGGCCAGAATGACCAAACGCCCGACGGCAGCCGCGCGGACGGCCGCATGGAGAGGGATTGCGACGCCGTCTGGATCGCCGACATCAAGCAAGACGTCCGAAAGAAGTATGACGCCGTTCTCCGCCTTTATGCGAGCTATGACGAGACAGGCGTATGGCAGGAGTTCGGCGAAATGAAGTTCAACACCAAAGAGGACATCGCGCCCGAATGGGGCAACCCCAATCCGACCAAGCCCCGCTGGGTTCCCACGCGCTACGTGGAGTGGACGAGCTGGCTGGCGGGTTCCCAGCAGTGGGGCCTGTCCTCCATGCGTCAGGGCGAGAACTCCGGCACGATCACCCACGAGCTCGGTCATTTCGCGTTCCACCTGCCCGACCTCAACAATAATCCGTATATGAAGCCCTACCGGCGGGTCGCCGCGGGACCCTGGGACATGATGGACCGGGGCAGTTTCAACGGCCCGGGGGGACCTCACCGGCGCTGGGTGGTCCCGGCGACCCAGGGGGCGGCCATGCCCGCGGGCCTGATGGTACGCAATCGGCTGGAAAACGGGTTCATCACCGAATCGCAACTCCTGACGCTCAAGCGGGAGAGCC
The DNA here is from genome assembly GCA_049513915.1 of Candidatus Aminicenantales bacterium. Taxonomy (GTDB): domain Bacteria; phylum Acidobacteriota; class Aminicenantia; order Aminicenantales; family Saccharicenantaceae; genus DATKJS01. Next base: position 56,188 of record JBEKVN010000006.1, read on the forward strand.
TGGCCAAGTCCGGGCCGGCGGTGGCGGAGGTCACGGCGCGGGCCGTGGAGCCTCGCCAAGGAACGTTCGCCGGCATCGTCGTCAGGCTCGACGGCCCGGAACCCGGCGACAGGACCCCGCCGGACGAGCCGGCGGTTAATCCGCTGTCACCGGGGACTCCGAACTACAACTTTTACACACTCGAAGTGGTCCAGCGGATCGGCTATGACTCCTTCACCCCCGACAGCGGGGTCCTCATCGCCAAGAACAAGGACAGCCTGCGGGGCGGGAACGGCGGCCCGAACGGGTTCAACAGCTACATCTGGGTCATCGACGCCCACCCCGAAGACATCAACATGGTGGACTACGTCAAGCCCAACGGCGAAAAAGTCATGCGGACGATCGCCGATTACCGTCAGCTCAACGACGCCCTCTTCCACGCCGGGCTCGACTCGGGCAGTTTGTGCGAATGGGTGGACACGCCCAACCGGCTGCATTTCTACGTGATCGACCTCCAGAAGGACAAGCAAGGGATTCTTTCCTACACGCTGGCCGTGCGGTCCCTGGACGATTCGGGGCCGCAAGAGCGGGGCGCGGCTTTGACGGCGGAGGCGGGCGCCAAGGTCGTGTCGCCGAATACTCCGGTCAACTTCATCCTGAAGAACACGGGGAAGGGCGCGGAGGCGGACGCGGGCGACGCGGGCTCGCACCTGAATTTCGACGTTTACCGGCTTTCCGTGTCGGTCGAGGGCAAGGGATGGACGGCCCGGCTGCTCAATGGTCTGGCCGCGGTGAAGTCCGGCGGGTCGAGGGACGTGGCGGTTTATGTGTCCAGTGAGGACGGAAGCGCACGTGCGGCAACGGTGATTCTCCGGGCGACATCAGAGAGTGAGCCGGCCAAGACGGCGACGGCCTCCGTGAAGGTCTCGCGCTGAGGATCGCCAAAGAAGAGGAATGCCCCCGGCCTGAGCTTGCTCCTTCAGCTAGCCCCCTTTTTCACGAAGTTGAGCGTGCCGCCGGCCAGCAGCTCCTGGCGCTGCCGCCCGGAGACCTCGAGCCGGGTGACGATGGTGCGGCCGTTGACGAGGACCGGGATCTCCGTGGCCCCCTGTGCCATCAGCCGGCGCACCCCACGGAATACGAGCCGATCCCCCTGCCGCAGCGAATCGTAATCAGCCGGGTCCTTGAAGGTCAGAGGCAGGACGCCGAAGTTCACCAGGTTAGCCTTGTGGATGCGGGCAAAACTCTTCGCGAGCTTGACGCGAATGCCGAGATAACGCGACGCCAGGGCCGCGTGCTCGCGGCTCGAGCCCTGGCCGTAGTTCTCGCCTCCCACGACCACGCCGTTCGCCTTGGCCCTGGCCCTCCTGGAGAAGTCGCGGTCGATCTGTTCGAAGACGAAGTTGCTGATGGCCGGGATGTTGCTGCGCAGGGGGAGCACTTCGTTGCCCGCCGGCAGGATGCTGTCGGTTGAGACGTTGTCGCCGACGATGAGGATCACCTCGGCTTCCATGTCCTCGGGCAGATCGGCCAAGCTGGGGAACGGCATGACGTTCGGCCCCGTGACGACCTCCACTTCGCGGGCCTCCGCCGGCGGCCGGGGGGTGATGATGCTGGAGTCGTCAACCACATAGCGCTCCGGGTTTTGGACGTTGGGCCAAACCATCAGCTTCCCGAGGTCGCGCGGGTCGGTGATCACCCCGAAAATCCCGGAGGCCGCCGCGGTCTCCGGCGAACAAAGGTAGACCCGATCCCCCTTGGTGCCGCTGCGCCCGGGGAAGTTGCGCGGGAAGGTGCGCAGGGAAACCTGGCCGGTCCCCGGGGCCTGCCCCATGCCGATGCAGCCGAGGCACCCGGGCTGGTGGATCTGAGCGCCAGCCGGCAAGAGCATCATGATCCCTCCACGGGCGGCGATGTTCTCCAGCACCTGGCGGCTGCCGGGGTTGACGTTGAAGGAGAGATGAGGGGCGATGCGCCGGCCATCGAGGATCCGGCAGACCGTCATCAGGTCGCGAAACGCCGAGTTGGCCGAACTGCCGACGATCACCTGGTCGACCTTCAGGCCGGCCAGTTCGCGGACCGGCACGACCTTGTCGGGCGACGACGGACAGGCGATGAGCGGTTCTACCTGGGAGAGGTCGATCTCCTCGTATTCGTCGTATCGGCAGTCCGGGTCGGCGGCCAGCTCAACCCAGCTCTCGCCCCGCCCCTGGGCGGCGAGGAACTGCCTGGTCCGCTCGTCGGAGGGGAAAAGGGTCGTGGTGGCCCCCATTTCGGCCCCCATGTTGCCGATGATGGCCCGGTCGGTGGCCGAGAGGGTCGCGACGCCGGGCCCGAAGTACTCGATAATCTTCCCCACCCCGCCTTTGACTGTGTGGCGGCGCAACATCTCCAAGATCAAGTCCTTGGCCGAAACCCAGGGCGGCAATTGGCCAACCAGCTTTACCCCCCAAATCTTCGGACAGGGGAGGCGAAAGGGCTGGCCGGCCATGGCCAGGGCCACGTCCAGACCGCCTGCGCCGATGGCCAGCATGGCCAGACCGGCGGCGGACGGAGTATGGGAGTCGGCGCCGAGCATGGTCTTGCCCGGCACGCCGAAACGCTCCAGGTGGACCTGGTGCGAGACGCCGTTGCCCGGCCTGCTGACATGGATGCCGAAATGCTCGCCGGCGGTCATCAGGAAGACGTGGTCGTCGGCGTTCTTGTTGTCGGTCTGCAGCAGGTTGTGGTCGATGTACTGGACCGCGAGTTCCACCTTAACCCGCTCCAGTCCCAGGGTCATGAACTCCAGCATCGCCATGGTGCCCGTGGCATCCTGCAGAAGGGTATGATCGATCTTCAGGGCGATTTCCCTACCGGGAACCAGCTCGCCGTCGACAAGATGCGCCTTGAGAATCTTCGTCGCCAGGTTATCGCCCATCGCCATCCTCCGTGGCAGTTCAACCGGCCCAGGCTCCTGAGCATCGGGCTGAAGCTGAAGCTCCACGGACTGACAGCCGGGGGTCCTATTGGCTTGAACCCCCGCAGTCATCAAGAGGCCGCCCTCGGCGGCCTCTTGATGGCGTCCGTTGAATCCCGTGAAGGGGATTGGAAGCGAGGACGCGCCGCCCGTCGGCCGGGAGGTCGAGGATCGCGGGCCGTCCTTCGAGGTCATCGTCCCCCCTCATCGGGTCGATGCCGAGCGTGTTCAGCACCCCCCCCGGCGTCGAGGTCCCTCTCTGGGTTTATGCCTATTTTTTCTTTTTGACCGGCGGCGGCGGGGCCTGCTTCTCCTGCTTGGCCGGCGTGACGGCCTTTTTGACCTGCGCGGCGTCCTGTTTGTGCCGTTCGGTCAACTGTTGCTTCTCGGCCTGATGCTGTTTCTGCAAATCGGCCGTTTTCGTCTGGTAGGCCTGCTGGACCTTCGCTTTTGCAGCCGCGTCACGGACTTGCGCTTGTTCCGCGGCGCGCTTGTTCTGCATGTCCTTCAGCTCCTGAGCCTGAGTTTTCTGGAGGAGAGTCTTTTCCTCGGCTTGCCGCTTCTGAACGGCGGATTGCTGCACGCTCACCGGAAGCTGTGGTTTTGGCTCGAAGACCTTGGCCGGAGCCAGTTCTTTCCGGGCCTGGTCCGTGTTCAGAACGGCTTTCGGTTTCGCTGCGGCATCCGTCCGGAAGGCCGGCCGGTAGACCTGGATATTGTTGCCCGCAATCCGGGCCGGTCCGGGCTGCCGGACGTCCTGGATTGTGTAGCGGGGGACTTGCTGCCGGGTGACACGCTGCACAACGTCGGTCCCGATGCCCTCGTTGAAAACCCTGTTGTTGCGATAGTAGATGTTGTTGTGAATGGATGTGAAATTGATGATCGTGACGTTCCGTTCATACGGAAGGCTATAGTGATAGATGTCGCGGTCCAGGAAATGCGGGGCTTCGATAAAGACCCAGAAACGGCTGGGAATGTTGAATGACAGCGAAGCGAAATCCATGCCGGCACTGAATTCGACGCCGGGCGGCAGGGGCGCCCAACCCGCATACTGGTCGCTCCATCTCCAGCTCACCCAGGCCGGACCCCAGACTGTGCCGGGGACCCAGTACCAACCGAAACCGTCGTCATAGCCCCATCGCCCGTAATGGAAAGGAATTGAACCCCATTCCTCGTTCGCGATCCAGGTCCAGCCGTCGTCGGTCATGACCCAGTGGCCATCGCTATAGGGCCGCCATTGGTAGCCCATATGCCTGGGGGTCCAAACGTAGCCATAGGGATCCATATTGATCCAATTTCCATAGGGAGCCAGATAGTTGTACGCGTAGTCGATATCCATATCCGACCCGCCTTCTTGCAGGGCGCCGACCGTGGGTCCGCCCGCACCCGGGGGGTATCCGACCCCCGGCGAGGAAGCATAGGTTGCGCAACCCATGGCCAACAAAAGAACCAATGTAAGAATCGACAGACCGTTTTTCATATTCGGCCTCCTTATCTCATAATAGATCATGCAAGCTATATGCCAATCCATTTATCGCCCTAGCGCCGGGATGGCCCGCTTTTATTCATCGAATTGTCCCGTAGGACGTCTGAAGATTGGATCTTGCGGCAGAAAGCTTGCTGTTGAACGGGAAATGTGCTGTATTATGGGACAATTGCTCAGGCGGGGAAACGGCCCAGGTTGTCTAACCGGGAGCTTTGGATCATGGGTCACCTCGAATTCCGTCTTCTTCCAGAGAGAAAATGAATTTCCTGATATTCTGAGGGGGTCGAAAGGTTCTGGCATGAAAACTGCTTTTAGACAGGATGCGCCTCGCCAGCCCATCCTGCGGCCCAATTACAGACGGGGGCAGGACGGCGAGAGGCAAAAGAAAATAGGGAGGTCGGCATGCTTTGGACAATTATCCTTATCCTGTTCATTCTGTGGCTTCTGGGTCTTGTGACGGCTTACACCTTTGGCGGTCTTATCCACATCCTTTTGGTCATCGCCGTGATCATTCTGATCGTTCGACTGTTGCAGGGCCGGAGAGTCCTTTAGCGGCGGCTATCTTTCGGTTGAAGGAGGCATGATTTCATGAAGATTGCGGGGATAATCCTCATCGTTCTGGGAGCCTTGGCTTTGGCCTATCACGGTATACGCTATACAACCAGGGAGAAGCTGATTGATATCGGACCCCTCAAGGTCACGGCCGCGGAAAGGAAGACCATTCCCCTGCCCCCGGTTGTGGGCGGAGTGGCGATCGTCGCGGGTATCGCGTTGATCCTTGTCGAGCGCAGAAAGAAATAGACGATCGATAAAACCAGCTTTTGACAAATTGAGTGAGGATCACATAGCCCAGCAGCATGATCGCCAGCCTCTTTCAGCGCTCTCTTCCAGGAATCCGCTGCCGCCTCAGGGTCTGGACGGACCCACTTTCTTGAAATCGATAAAGCCGCGCTCAACATCGACGGATATCAGCTGGACGCGAACCCGGTCACCGACATCCAGGCCGTCGATCCCATAAACCAGTTTCCCTTCCACCGGCATATGGAGGAGCCGCACCCAAGTGCCTTTATCCGAAGCCCCCGTGACAATGGCGTCAAACTGTTCGTTGATTCTCGATTCAAGAAGAAGCGCCGCCGCGGATTTGTCGACCTGCCGCTCGACTTTGTCCGCGGCATCCTCTTCTTCCGTGCAGTGTTTTGCCAGGACATCCAATTCATCCTTGCTATAGGGCCAGGAATCGCCATCGAGGGCGGCCTTCAGTAAGCGTTGGGTGATCAGATCGGGATAGCGACGATTCGGCGCTGTGGAATGGGCGTAGTCCCTGACCGCGAGACCAAAGTGTCCCGGGGCCGCGTCGCCGGGAAGCTCGGCCATGTACTCCCCCGCTCCCAGGAGTTTGATGATGGCGAGGGAGAGGTCCGGGAATCGAAGCGGATCGGCGGCTTTCTCCTTAATGAGAAACTCGTCCAGCGCTTTGGAATCCGGATCGGCGGGCAGTCTGAATTTGCGCTCGCCGGCCATCTCGACAATCCGGTCCCAGCGTTTAGGCTCACGGACCACGCGGCGGATGGAAGGGAATTTTTTGGACGACAAATACCGGGCCGTTACACCGTTGGCCGCGATCATGAAATCCTCAATGATGTCCGTGGCGCGGTTCTTGTATTCCCCTTCGAGATCACGGAGTTGATCGCCGTCAAAAACCGGTTTCGCCTTAATGGTTTCCAAACTCAAGGCCCCCTGGACATGCCGGAAATTCCTCAGACTTTGCGCGGCCCGGTCCTGCCTGCGCAGATTCTCGTCAAGTGCACCGGCGGCGGCGACGGCTTCCGGCACAGGTCCCTTTCCCTCAAGCCAGGCGGCCACGCTGTTATAGGCAAGCTTCGCATGATTGCGGACCCGCGCTCGATAGATGTGGGAGTCCTGCAGGGACCCGTCCGTGCCGATCACCATTTCGATGACGACGGAGAGGCGGTCGGCGTTGAAGTTCAGCGAGGTGAGGTCGGTGGACAGCTTTTCAGGCAACATGGGGAATATTTGGGCGGCGGTATAAACCGAGGTCGTATTGTGGCGGGCGTGATCGTCAATGGCGGAGCCTTTTTTGACGACCGAATCCACGTCGGCGACGGCCACGAGGATCTTGACCTTGTCTCCAGGCACGGCCTCGGCAACGGTCAGCTGATCCAAGTCGCGGGAGTCGTCGTTATCGATCGACGCCCAAAGAAGACCGGTGAGGTCACGCGCGGCCTCACCATTCGGGGCGGCGGGAGCCTGAATCCTTTCAAGTTCGGCGAGCGCTTCGGGAGAAAAGTCAGGCAGCAAGCCTCGATCCATCATCGCTCGCCGGGCGATGCTCTGCAAAATAGCCCGGTGCTGCTTATCCTTCGCCTCGATCGTGTTCATGGGATGCTCCACGTCCAGTTCCGGATTTCCGGCAGGTCCTCGCCGTGCGTGTCGATGTATCGCTTGTGCTCGATCAGCTTGTCCTTGAGCTGCTGCTTCAGGAAGATGCCCCTGTCGCCGGTCTGCGGCAGGCGGTCGATGGTGTCCATCACGAGGTGGAAGCGGTCGAGATCGTTCAGCACCGTCATATCGAAGGGCGTGGTGATGGTGCCCTCTTCTTTGTAGCCGCGGACGTGGATGTTGTCGTGGTTGGTGCGGCGATAGGTCAGCCGGTGGATCAACCACGGATAGGCATGGAAGGCGAAGATGACCGGCTTGTCCTTGGTGAAGAGCTCGTCGAAATCCATGTCGCTCAACCCGTGAGGGTGCTCGGTTTGTGGCTGCAGCTTCATGAGGTCGACGACGTTGACCACCCGGATTTTCAGGTCGGGCAGGTGCTCGCGCATCATGGAGACGGCGGCGAGCGTCTCCAGCGTGGGCACGTCGCCACAACAGGCCATGACTACGTCGGGCGCGACGCCCTGGTCGTTGCTGGCCCACTGCCAGATGCCGATGCCCTCGGTGCAGTGCTTGACGGCGGCGTCCATCGTCAGCCACTGCGGCGCCGGATGTTTGCCCGCGATCACGACGTTGACGTAATGGCGGCTGCGAAGGCAGTGGTCCATCACTGACAACAGGCAGTTGGCATCCGGGGGAAGGTAGACCCGCACGACCTCGGCCTTCTTATTCACGACGTGGTCGATGAAACCGGGATCTTGGTGGGTGAACCCGTTGTGATCCTGGCGCCAAACATGCGAGGCCAGCAGGTAGTTTAACGAAGCGATCTTCCGTCGCCACGGCAGGTGCGCCGTGACCTTCAGCCACTTGGCGTGCTGGTTGAACATCGAATCGACGATGTGGATGAACGCTTCGTAGCAGTTGAAGAGTCCGTGCCGCCCGGTGAGCAGGTAGCCCTCGAGCCAGCCCTCACATTGGTGCTCGCTGAGCATCTCCACCACGCGCCCCGTGGGCGCGAGAAATTCGTCGTTCGGCATGGTCGCGGCGTCCCATTGGCGTTGGGTGACTTCAAAGAGGGCTTCCAGGCCGTTGGAGAGCGTCTCGTCAGGGCCAAAGACCCGGAAATTCCGCTGCTCATTATTCAGCTTCGCCACATCGCGCACGAAACGCCCGAGCACGTGCGTGTCGCCGATGCCGCGCACCCCCGGCGAGGGCACGTCGACGGCGTAGTCGCGGAAATCCGGCATCCGCAGGTCGCGGAGCAGAATGCCGCCGTTGGCGTGGGGATTCGCCCCCATGCGTCGGTCGCCCTTGGGCGCGAGTTCGGCCAGTTCCGGTTTCAGGCAGCCCTGGTCATCGAAGAGTTCCTCCGGCCGGTAGCTCCTCAGCCAGTCTTCCAAGAGCTTGAGGTGTTCGGGATGGGTGGCCGGGTCGGAGAGCGGCACCTGGTGCGCCCGGAAGGTGCCTTCGACCTGCAGGCCATCGACCATCTTCGGTCCCGTCCAGCCCTTGGGGGAATTGAGGACGATCATCGGCCAGCGTGGACGCGCGACGTTGCCATGGACGCGGGCGTCCTGCTGGATTTTTTGGATCTCCTCCACCGCCGCGTCGAGCGCCGCGGCCATGGCCTCATGCATCGGCCCGGGCTCGTGACCCTCGACGAAGCAGGGCGTCCATCCGCAACCGCGGAGCAACTGTTCCAATTCCTCGCGGGTGATGCGGGCGAGGAGCGCCGGGTTGGAAATCTTGTAGCCGTTGAGATGCAGGATCGGAAGCACCGCGCCGTCGGTGGCCGGATTGAGAAACTTGTTGGAATGCCACGCCGTGGCCAGCGGCCCGGTTTCTGCCTCGCCGTCGCCGACGACGCAGGCGACGATGAGATGGGGGTTGTCGAACACCGCCCCGAACGAATGGCTGAGCGAATAGCCCAGCTCGCCGCCCTCGTGGATCGAGCCCGGGCACTCCGGCGAGGCGTGGCTGGGAATCCCCCCGGGAAACGAAAACTGAATAAAGAGCTTCCGCAGCCCGGCCTCGTCCTGGCTGATATTGGGATAGATCTCGCTGTACGTGCCTTCGAGGTAGGTGTTGCCCACGACGGCCGGGCCGCCGTGCCCGGGGCCGGAAACGTAAATCATGTCGAGGTCGTATTTCTTGATGACCCGGTTCAGGTGGGCGTAAATGAAGTTCTGCCCCGGGGTCGTGCCCCAGTGTCCCAGCAGCATGTGCTTAACATCGGCGAGGGTCAGCGGCCGCTTCAGCAGCGCATTGTCGTAAAGATAGATCTGGCCGACCGACAGATAGTTGGCAGCACGCCAATAGGCGTCCATCTTGCGGAGCAGGTCCGGCGTGAGAGTCTTCGTTCTCATGGTCACTTCCTTGTGTCCACCCCGACAACGTCGGTCGTCAGGATGGACGGCATCGTATCAGATTTCAGCTCCGGCTTCGTAATACTCGAAGTCTTCACGGTAGCCGCCGTGGCCTTCGCCGACGGTCCGAAAGTCCTCGACCAGCTCGATCGTTTTGAGCCATTTGACCATCTTGAAGCCGAGCTTCGTTTCCACGCGCAGCCGCAACGGGGCTCCGTGATTCATCTGGAGCGGGGCTCCGTTCATTTCGTAGGCGAGGATGGTTTGGGCGCGCCTGGCTTCCTCAATGTCCAGGGAATCATAGTACTTGCGGCCTCGCTCATCCACCTGATGCGAATGGAAAATAAGATAGCGGGCTTGGGGAAGCACGCCGCACCGTTTCAGAATCTCGGCCAGGGGAACCCCGGCCCATTCGGCAAAACCGGACCAGCCCTGGATGCAGCAGTGCTGGGTCGTCTGCCGCTCTAATGGCATAGCTCGAAGCTCCGCCAGGGACAAGAGCAAAGGGTGTTCGACGAGGCCTTTCACCTGCAGTTTCCAGCGGGCAAATCCGTCTCTTGCAAATTCGGCCCACTCCTCACTGACCGGCGGTCTTCCGTTCACCCAAAAGTAGGGCGAAATATCCGCCCGGGCGTACTTTTGCCTGCTCGTCAGCCGATACAACAGGAGGCGGGTCAGCCGATCCGGGAGGCAACCCGAGAGCTGCCGCACCGTGCCCGGACTCCGCCGCGACCACCAGGTCAGAAGTCCGTGGATGGCGACCACCACCGCGATAGAAACAAGCCCCAGGCAAACCGCCAGGCCGACGTGCTGATGTTCCAACCCCAGAACGATTTGATCCATTTTTTGCGGAAAGTTTTCCATCGCCACCAGGGTGACGTGGATAGGGATAAAAATGACGTTGCCGATCATCGCCAGAAAATGCAGGCTCCGGGCTTTCTGCCGATTGCCGAAGAGCCGCGGATACCAGGGAAAGCGCGCCGCCACGGCCGGCGACATGGCCGCCCCGGTGAGGATCGACAACGGCGCCAAAACAAATATGACGGTGGCATAAGCCAGTTGTTGCAGCGGGTTGTATGGATATGGAGTGCCGGCCGGCGGCAGGTGAAAGGTCGCGTAGGACAAAAACGTATGCCATGCGGCCGGGAAGAAGCCCCAAGAAGTCGGGAGCAACCGCCGCCAGCCGTCGGTGCCAAAGAGGAAGGCCAAGTAAACGAGCCCGTTAAACACCCAGAACACCACGGCGAAGAAATGCCAGTGGCGGCCGATGCCCAGATTGTGGCGGCCACCGGGAAGCGCAATCCAGGGCGAAACATTCACGGCTTCATCCATCGAAGTCCAGAGTTTGTCCTTTGGGATGACGTTTTTGGTGAACCTGAGCCATTCACTGCCCGGAGTGCAGTGTTTGTTCCAATACAGCCTGGGATGATCGGAAAGGATTTGAATGCCGCTGCGGACCAGCAAGGTGATAAATAGAAAATTGATGAAGTGAGCGAGGCGCAACCAGAGCGGGAAGCCGAAAAATGCTACGTCCTGAGTCATGAGGTGGAGGCTCTTTCCTTGGCTTGTCGGGCTTTCTCGACCTGCTGCGGCCGGGAGCGCTTGGCCGACGGCTCCTCTTGCGTGCTTTCCGAAGCCGCGGTCGGATATGTGATCACGGTGCCCCGGACTCTGGCAAAGGGCGTGAGAGCATGAACCTGACGGCGGGCAGCACTCATAATGTGCTCCGCGCGAATTCCACGAACCAGCAGGGCATCTGCGATGAGCGAGCGGTGACAGCGCCAGGGCACTGCCTCTGCGCACATCAAGACGATTCGGTCCTGGCTCGCGAGACGGATTAGATTCTCGAGGCTTTGCGCGAACTCGGGCGTTTGCATGTAATCCGCATAACCTCGAAAGGAGTCATTTCGCCAGCCCGCGTTGGGCGAATCGCGCCTCGCCTGACGCAGGCCGCCGAGCCCCGGGATGTGAACATATCCCATGCCGGCTTTCTTCAGCGATCGGTGCAAGGAAGCCTTATCGAACTGAGGATTGTGCCGGGAACGCGGCACGGTGCGCACATCCACGACGCAACTTGCCTCGTGGGCCTGAAGCAGGCGGATGAAGGCCTCGAGCGTGTGGGTGGAATGGCCAATCGTCATGACCAGCGGAAATCCCGCCCTGCAGAATCCGCCGGGCGGGTCGCCGGCCTCGGACAGCGCGAACTTGATGCTTGACGAGCCGCCATTGATCGTCAGGATGCGCGGGTGAGCGCCTTTCATGGAAGACTCCTTCATCATGCCCGCAATCCGAACGAAGCCAGTTTCGCACACGTGGACCGATAGTCCGTGTGAAGGATGCCGCGAATCCCTAAGCCTTCCGCGATCTGGACGAACATCGGGCTGTTTTCGATATATACGACCTGCCGGGCGGGCGTCTGGGCGATGTCCAGCGCAAGCCGAAAGATCTCCGCGTCGGGCTTGCGGAGGCGGACGAAGCAGGAGGAAATAAAAGAATCCACAAACCCGTCCAGCTTGAACTTTCGAATCCGATACGCATTCAGTTCGCGCCCTTCGTTGCTGACCACGGCAATCTTCAATCCATACCGGGCCTTAAGCCGGCGGACCAACTCGATCATTTCGGGATAGGGCTTTGACTGGGCAAATATGAATTTCCGAAACTGAGCCGGAGTAAACGGCCGCTTCTCGTAGAACACCACCCGGCTCAAGTATTCCTCCATGGTGAGCTTGGCCAACTCGTACGTGCCGAAGGCCTGGCTATGCCGGTTTTCCATCTCTTTCTGATCCAGGGCGAACGCCTCGGCCGCCAGCTTGCGGGACCCGTGACCCCATCCGTCGGTGAGCAAAACGCCGCCGACATCCAGGAACAATGCGGTCATGGGACTGCTCGTTTTCATTCAGCCTCCTTCCGCACAATCGGGCCACCTGAAAAGGTGTTCAATTTGTGGGTTTTATGGATTCTAGTCATCCTGCGAAAAAATGACCACCGTGTAAGGCCCGATGCAGACTTTGCCGGAGCAGGGCAGCCCATCGATTGTTTCCTCACGGGCCTCGACATCAGGGGTGGGATGATTCGCGAAATTCGGGCCGTAGGTATAGGAGTCGCTGTTAAATCGCGTTTTCCACATTCCGGCCCGCGGAAAACCGATGACGTAATCATCGCGGTTTTGATTGGTCATGTTCACCACCACAACGACGCTGTCGGTCGGGCCCTGTTTGTCCCAGCGATGGAACGCGATGATCTTGGCCCCATCGTCAAAATGATAGAGATGGATATTTTGTCCGCACAACCCCCGCGTCACCCCCGACACATTGCGCCGTAAGGCGATCAGATCCCGGTACATTCCGAGAATCCCGTGTTCGTCCTCAGCCCGGGACCAGTCGATCGGGACTTTATCCTGGAACCAGCGATCCTCCAGCAATTCTTGCCCCTCAAAAATCATCGGGATACCGGGCGAAGTCAGAACAAGAGCGCCGCCTAACGTCGAGCGTTTCTTGGAAAACCAGCTGTCCACCTTGCCTGGCCAGATCTCCTCGGGCACGCGGGCCCGGCCGTTCGAGACCTCGTCGTGCGACTCGGTAAAAATGACCCGCCGAAAGACATCCAAATCGTAGCGATACTCAATCGCTTTGCTGACGGCCCCCAGATCGCGGGATGCATCATCACGGGCAATAACGGCCTGGCGGACGGGATTGACGAATTCGCTATCCCATTGGGCATTGAAGCCGGCGCCACCCGCCCCCGCATCTTTGGTGACCCAGGCGTTATTATGCATGCCTTCGGCGATACTGATTTTGCCGGGGAACCGTTGTCGGATTTCCTCGTTGATCCACTGCATCAGGCTCCAGCCGTCGGGGATGTCACCCGGCGGATCGGCGTCCCGACCCTCGATATTCCGAATATAGGATATGGCGTCCCAGCGCAGGCCGTCGGCGTGATACTCCTCGAACCACATCAGCGCGTTATCGCGGAGATATTGGCGCACTTCACCCCGGCCATAATCGGGGCGGGTCTCGCCCCAGGGTGTATGCGAGCGGACATCGTTGTAAAAGTAAATGCCCCCTTTCTCATTTTCGCTCCAACCGTCAAACTGCCACAAATCAAGGTCGGAAGGGCCAAAGTGGTTGTAAACGACGTCGACGATGATCGCGATGCCACGCTGGTGGGCCGCGTTAACAAAGCGCTTAAAGGCATCCGGCCCCCCGTAAATGCTCTCCACGGCAAAGGGCTGGGACGGATTGTAACCCCATGAAAAGTCGGTTGGAAACTCCGCGACCGGCATCACTTCCACGGCATTGATCCCCAGATCTTGAAGATACGGCAGCTTTTCCAGGGCACTTGCGAACGTGCCCGGCCGTCCCTCTTCTTTGGCGTTAAAGGTGCCGATGTGCATCTCATAAATGACCATCTCATTCCCGGTGGCCATGCGAAAGCTTTGGTCACCCCACTCGAAGGCTTTAGGATCATAGATCACTCCGTTGCCCACGGAGTTGGTCACCATTCTGGCATAAGGGTCAATGCGAGAGAGGGGGCCCTTGGGACCGTGAATCACGTATCGGTATTCATCCCCTGTCTTGGCCGCGGACACGGCCGCCGCCCAGGTCCCGTTCCCCTCTCTGGACAGAGGTATTGCGCTCTTGTTCCAGCCATTGAAGCTTCCGGTCACGTAAACCTTCTCGGCGTGGGGCGCCCAAACGCGAAAGGTCACACCCTTGGCGCTGGGCATGGCCCCCAGGCCCGGAATTTTTTTCGCCGGATTGGATTCTTCCGACATTTTCTTCTCCCGTTTTTCGTCCGAGGAAACTCCCTGGGCCCTGGGCGGGGCACGCAATATCCTTTGCGGCCGAACGGCTAACCCACCCCTTTCATCTTTTGAGCGGCGCGTATCCACTCATGATCGCCAAACCAAACCCTCCGTGGCCGGCGGCGATTCCGATGCCCGTCGGCACTCTGGCCGTCGCGAAGAATCATCCGGAAGTCAATTCTGTTTGGCTTTTTTCTCGACGAAGAGTCTCAGCTCGGTGAAGTAACTGCACGATTGATTGATCTGCATCTTGCCGACTTCTCTTTTCAACAAACGGATATTGAAGGCCGTTAGAATCTCGGGCCCATTTCCCCGGTTCCACTCCAGCGCGAAGGGAAATCCATGGAGAGGAAAACCGTTCAAGGAATCGAGGGCGTGCACGTCCCTGAATTTGAGCCAATGATTTTCAAAACCCATCTCGCCGAACGCCCGGACGTCTTTCAGGGCATCCGTCTGTCTCTCTTTCTGACTTCTCTTGCCGGCCATTGAGCTCAACAGTTTTTCCGGAAGAGTCATTTTCAATTCTTTTTCTATGACCGGTCTTGCGTTTTCCAGCATGGTGAGGATCACCGTTTCTTGAATGGTCTTGTTTCCTTCCATATACCATACGGCGATCGCGTACCTCTTCCACAGGACCATCGATCCGATGGCGATAACGGCCACCACCAAGGCAACGATGATCTTTTTCCAGACTCTCTTGCCGGCATGTGATCCAGGTCTGGCCATCGTGGATTCCCCCTTTCAGGTCAGAGGCCGCCCTCATCCAATCCGTCGGGACAACGGCTTCCCTTCAGAGCTTCCGCAGGGAATCAACCGCCCAGCTCGCGCAGGCGCAAACCGCGAAGACGCCGGCTTCTCTTTTGGGCGTTTTCCCCGCTAAAGAACTCTCCGTCCCTGTAACAGTCGGACGATCAGAACGATCACGGCAATGACCAGAAGAACATGGATAAGACCGCCGGCGTGGAACGCGAAAAACCCCAGCGCCCATAAAATAAACAGGATGATCAGGATTGTCCAGAGCATGAAATCCTCCCTTTCTTCTTTTGCCTCCCGGCGCCCTGCGCTCCTCTGTTATCGGATGCCGCGCGGGACTCGGTAAAGGCAATCCCTGCAAATGCCATATTCATGCCAATTTCGGTCAGAGTTCCCGGCAGGTTGGGAATCCCCCTTTTTAGGTCAAGGGCAACCCGACCAAGCGAATTGAGCTGGCTTGGTTCCAGGTCATTGTCCTATTTAACGGCATATTTCCTATAAAAGTGCATATTCGCATCCAAGTTATCCAGAAATGATTGCCATGGCCTGGCCATCATCTTTCCCCCATATGTGGTGGCTGGCAGGGCTTTGAAGGCGAGGCGCTCCCATGAAAACGCAGAGGAATTAACGCAAATGAATTGGCACGCAGTTTGCATGGTTTATTAATTGAAGGAGAACGAATATGAGAAAAGGCCTCTGGATCATTCCCGTGATTCTTTTGATCACGGCGAGCTACGCCGGGAATTCCACCTCGCCTGAAGCCGGCCTTCCGTCAAGCGGGGGGAGCGCCGTCGACACCGGTGTTCAACCGTATTCCGACAGTCCTCAACAGTATGGTCGAAATGAAGATAGCTCCTACTTTTATGATCGCTTGTCTCCCTACGGAAATTGGGTCGACCTCAATAACTACGGCTACGTTTGGACCCCCAGGCATATGGGCTACCGCTGGCGGCCCTATAGCGACGGGCATTGGGTCTGGACCGATTACGGCTGGACCTGGATCGCGAACGAGGAATGGGGAGATATTCCCTTCCATTACGGCCGCTGGGGCTGGGATAACGAGATCGGCTGGTTTTGGCTTCCCGGCACGGTCTGGGGCCCCGCCTGGGTGACCTGGAGGTCGAACAACCAGTACATGGGTTGGGCGCCTCTCCCGCCCGGCGTCGAGTTCAGGGTCGGAATGAGTTTCAATTCGCTTTCGATCGACATTCCCTTCAATTTCTGGGTCTTCATCCAAGGCTCGCATTTTCAGGACCGGAATCTCAATCCCTATGTTCTTCCGTTCGAGCGCAACCGGACGA
This sequence comes from Candidatus Aminicenantales bacterium, assembly GCA_049513915.1. Classification (GTDB taxonomy): domain Bacteria; phylum Acidobacteriota; class Aminicenantia; order Aminicenantales; family Saccharicenantaceae; genus DATKJS01. Next base: position 72,233 of record JBEKVN010000006.1, read on the forward strand.
TCGTCAACTATACGTCCATGCACAACAACATCTACACCCGCAATAACAGGATCATCAACGAGGGATTCAGGCAGGATGAGGTCCGCCGCATCACCGGGAGAAACGTCCCCATCTACGCGCTGCAGGATGCCCAGCAGCCGGGACGCGCCAGGGTCGTGGGCCAACAGGTCCAGATGTTCCGGCCGACTATCCGGCAAAATGAGGCCGCAAAACCAAAGGCCTTTTTGAACAGGGACCAGGCCCGGCAAGAACTGGCTCCGGCCAAGGTCTTCGAGCCGCGGCAGCAGGTGCCGGTGAGCGCGCAGGCATCAGCCGTCCAGAAGCGGCAGGCCCAGGAAAAGAGCCTCCTCGAGAAAACCCAGTCGCAAGAGTTAAAGGACATGCAGCGTCAGCGGGCCGCGGAACAAGCGCGAATCCGCGACACGTCTCAAAAAGCGAAGATCCAGCAGGATTACCAGACCAAGACGGCGGAATTGCAGAAACAGCATCAGGCCGAGAAGCAACAGTTGACCGAACGGCACAAGCAGGATGCCCAACAGGTCAAACAGGCCGCCCAACCGGCCAAGAAGGAGAAGCAGGCCCCGCCGGTCAAAAAGAAAAAGATCAATTGACGTGTCCGGGCCGACGATGGCGAAAAGGCCGCCCATAAATCACGCCTGCGCAGACCTTAGGGTTTCTGCCGAGGAGGATACGGTGACGAATCAAGATAAGCAACGGTCTTGCGGCTTCCGGTGGACATTCGCGCTGACGGCCTTGGTCTGTCTCACGGCCATCATCAGCGGCGGATCATACGCCTATGGGGACCCATCAACCGGGAGCGACGACCCTGCGCGATCGGGATGGCTTCAACCCCCGCAAGCCCAAGCCTATGCAGCGAATTTTTACCTATCTTCTTTTCGAATAAACACCGGCAGCATGAATGGCGGAGGCTCGGGGCCCATAGGCTTTTCCCTCCAACAACAGCCGTTTGCCGGGGAGCCCGTTCGGTTGCGGAATGACGACCCGGAGTATAACAAGAGAGCTCCTTTGTGGTCGGTCGCTCTCAGGGTTATCTCAGCGGATGTTTTTGTTTGGGCGATTGATCGGTTTATTTTTAATTATTCCTGGTCGCATATAGGACCGACAAGCTGGAAACACAACCTAAAAGCGGGCTGGGAATGGGATACGGACAGGTTAGGCATGAATTATTTCTTTCATCCCTATTCCGGGGGCGCCTATTTTGATGCCGCTCGGGCGAACGGATATAGTTACTGGGAATCCGTGCCTTTTGCTTTTATGGGAAGTTTGATCTGGGAGTATTTCGGGGAAACGACCCGGCCGTCGTATAACGATATTATCAACACCACGGCCAGCGGCGCCTTGTTTGGAGAGATCCTTTACAGATTGGGCTCGAATGTCCTGGATGATCGAACGACCGGGATGGAGAGGTTTGTCCGGGAATTTGTGGCCGCGATTCTCAGTCCCGGGAGAGCTTTCGAAAGACTCTTGGATGGAAAACTGGCCAGAGTCACTCCGAGAGAGGTCTATCAGAAAGAACCCGTCAATGTCACGCTCTATATCGGGGCGCATTTGTTCAATGAGGGAACAAGGTTCGGGACGGGCAGCCCACCAAACGGAATGCTCGGGATTCATTTGGATTATGGAGATCCGTTTGAGATACGGCCCCGAAAGCCTTTTGATGTCTTCAAACTCCGGATCGATCTCAGTTACGGAAGTACTGTGGGAAAAAAATATCTGGACAATGTCACCGGATATGGTCTCTTATTCGGCAAGACGGTTCACTCCGGGAATTGGGACATCCTGATCGGGGCCTTTCAACATTATAACTACTGGGACAGCAGGATCTTCGAGGTCGCCGCTCTGGGCTTCGGTGGGGGAATCATGGCCAAGTGGCAGTTATCCAAGACCTCCAATTTTCAAACCGCATTCCATCTCGGGATCGTCCCTCTCGGCGCCACCAATTCGCCGTATGTGGATATCGTGGAGGGCGGGATTCCCGGCCGGAATTATGATTATTCGGGCGGAGCCGAAGCCAAGTATGAGGGCACTCTGAATTTCGCGAACAGAGGACAATTGACGGCGATCTATTACCTTTACTGGTTCCATACCTATATCGGCCCGGCCGGAAACAAGATCATCGGCATATTCAGACCCAGAATCGCCGTCAGAATTGCCGGGAATCTCAGCCTGGGCTTTGAATATTTGTACTACCACAAGGACAGCTACCTGCGGGATTTTCCGGATGTCCACGTCAGAAACAGCGAGCAGAAATTCTATATGATGCTGTATTTTTGAGTTCACGCCATGTTGTTGATATGAATAACCGAAAATACCATAGCCAAGGGAGGCCCGAACACCATGACTAGTTTCTTTGTGCCGGACACAACGAATCTGAAACCTCTGAATGGGATCCTTCACAAGATCCTCACATTCATTTATTTCCTTGCCCACCAGATTGGTTCAGGGATCATCAAGGTCATCCAGCCGCTGTTTCCGCGTATTACCTTCCCGGAAAGTCTGGTCGACCCCCTGGGATTCCTGATCATATTGACCGTATTCATGTTTCTCGTCGGTGTCGCTAAGAAGATCGCCTGGATCATTGTCTGCGTGGCCTGGATTCTATTGTTCATCAGAATTCTTATGATTATTTTTAAACTCGGATAACCCTATCGCATAAACCGGAGTCCTCTTCTCTACGTCCCGGCGATAGAAAGAGCGTTGTCCCCGCCGTGTCGGATGATTCCGCATGGCCCCCCCCGATACCCATGAATTTCCGCCCCTGATACCCGGATCGTCCTTGGCGGGACGGACCCGTTCAAAAAGCTTGAATCACGGCCATGACGTCTGGTAAAATCGTTCCTAAAAGAAGAGGCGCGGATCTGATGGCTCGAGTTCTGATCATCGATGACGATAAGTTGATTTGCGATTGGATCGCGAATGTCCTCGCCGAGTTGGGTCATAGTTCATTTTATGCCCACACGCTCGAAGCGGGACTCAGGAAAACCCAGTCCGAGCCGTTCGATATCGTTTTTGTCGCCGTGCGCCTGCCCGACGGAAGCGGCCTGGACATCATTCCGAAAATCAAGGCCGCTCGGTCCTTTCCGGAGATCATCATGATCACGGGGCTCGGCGATCCCGACGAGGCCGAGTTCGCCATCAAAAGCGGCGTCTGGGATTATTTGGAGAAGCCGGCGTCCGTCAATGCCATAAAGCTTCCCGTTATCCATGCTCTGGAATATCGCGCGGAGAGGATGACGGGGAAGCCGACCATGGTTTTAAAAAGGGAGGCCATTATCGGAAACTCCCAAAAGCTCAATTCCTGCCTGGAGCTTGTGGCCCAGGCGGCGAGCAACGATGCCAATGTTCTCATCTCGGGTGAAACCGGGACCGGAAAAGAGCTTTTTGCCAAGGTTATCCATTATAACAGCCCTAGGGCCAAGAGAAATTTCGTGATCGTGGACTGCACGGCGCTTCCCGAGACACTCGTGGAAAGCGTCCTTTTCGGGCACGCGCGGGGAGCTTTCACCGGGGCCGTGACGAGCGAGGAGGGGTTGATCAAGCAGGCGGACGGAGGGACTCTTTTTTTAGATGAGATCGGCGAGCTGCCGTCATCGATCCAAAAAAAATTCCTCCGGGTCATTCAAGAGCACAGCTTCCGTCCGGTCGGGGGGCGCCAGGAAACCACAAGCGATTTCAGGCTTGTGGCGGCGACAAACCGAGATCTGGAGGACATGGTCCCGCGCGGGCGATTCCGGGAAGACCTCCTCTTTCGGCTCCGGACCCTTTTGATTGAGGCACCCCCGCTGAGGGAGATTCTCGAAGATATCCAGGAATTGACGAAGTATTATACGAGCGACTTATGCGCTCGCTTGAGATTTAAGCCTAAAGGATTCTCTCCGGAATTCTGGAATGTGGTGACCGAATATCCATGGCCCGGCAATGTGCGGGAACTGATCCGGGCCCTGGAAAAGGCTCTGATTTCGGCGCAAGACGAACCCATGTTGTTCCCCAAGCACCTTCCGACATATATTCGCATTCAAGTGGCACGGAGCTCTTTCTCGAAGAAGCCGGCCGGCCACGGCAAGCCGGAGATTCACTCGAGCGTTCCCAAAGTGCCGCGCAAATTGAAAGAGATACGGAAAGCGGCAGTTTCTGAAGCCGAGCGGCAGTATCTGAAGGACCTGATCTCTTTTGCGGGCGGGGATAACAACAAAGCTTGCAGGATTTCCGGCCTGTCTCGCTCGAGATTCTATACTCTCCTCAGAAAATACAGACCCTTAGATGGGCGTTGACGGGCATGAGCCCGGCCAAGGGCTTCAAACAAACCAAAAATGAGTGCTCATTTAATGGAAAGAGTGCTAGTTAAGTGAACGAGGGCTGCCGATTATAGGGGAAGGCGGCCCTTACAATTTCTTCCCCCCCCATGAAGAACTAATCGTCCGGGTTATGAACTTGGCATGTTTCTTGATACTGAATCAGCAGGCATAAAGATCCATGGCATAGATTCGTTTCTAAAGGACAATTCGAGCCCATGCAGTTGCTTTTTTATTCGAGTGGGGATGATCAAAATAAGAAGAGACTTGAAGCGGCCGTTCATCAGGTGATCCCGGAAAGCCGAATAGAACTCTTCAAAAGACTGGTTGACTTCAGGGAGAGACTCCGGATGCCCGTAGAACCGGAATCGATCGCCGTTCTCATGGCTTCGGACCGGGAAGAGCTTCAACGGATGCAGCTGCTCCGCGGGCTGCTCACGGAGATTTTTGTCGTTCTGGTCATCCCGGATCGAAAGAAGAGCACCATCGAACTCGCCCATCTTTTATTGCCGAGATTCTTAAGCCAAACAGAAGATAGTTTCAGAGATCTCAGCAAAGTCCTGAACAAAATGGTTCGGACGACGCACTGACTCTAGCAAGGGATTCACGTCGCCCCGATACAGCAAATAAAAAGACCTACACTTCCCCCCGCCCTTCCAGGACTCCGCCACACAGCCGCCGTTCACTTCGTCACGAAAAACGGGATGAGAGGCGAGCGGGCGACGCCGAAGTTGTCGATGAAAAGCACGGCCTGCGCCAGGAGCCGGGTCTGCCGGGGTTGATAGACATTCCCTTGCCAGGTGGCCACCCATTGCCCGACGGGGACCGCCAGGGCCGCATAGGGGATGAAGCACATCCAAGTCGTCTGGACCCCCCCCGGCGGCAGTGGATAAAGCTGTGTCCCGCAGGCCGCGAATCCGTTGATGTCGGCGAACTGGATATTGGTACCGCCCACAGGCCCCGCGGGAGTCCCGTTTCCGTTGTCGTAGAAGAAATAGACGACGACCTGGTCCACCCGGCCGAGTCCACCCTGGACGACAAGCCCCCCGTCGATCCTCATGAAGTAACCAAGGTCCGGCCGCCCGGGCATCACAGTGTTATGAAGGACGTTCTGGATCACAAGCGTCGGGTTCCCGGCCGGCTGAACCGGCGGCGCAGGCTGGGGCGGCGTCGGGGGCGGCTGCGGCCGGGGCTCGGTTTTCGGGGCCGGTTCCGGGGCCGGTTCCGGAGGCGGCGGGCCGTCGCGTGCGTCTTTCACGACGTAGGCTTCGCTGACGACCTGCCGGAAGAAATTGTAGTCCACCCAGCAGAATCCCCCGTCGCACCAATTCTGCCCCCAGGAGTTCATGATCCGGAAGGCGCGCTTGTCATCGTCGTAGCCGACGACGACCATGGCATGCCCGCCGAGAGGTTGACCGAGGGCGTTCCATGTCTTGCCCGCCGCGAGCTTCGTGAACCCTTCGTCAACTTTGGCACCGATGAGGACCGGAAAGCCGGCGTTGAGATGCGCCTTGATCTCCTTGGTATCCTGAGTGTTGACTTTCCGCCAGAAGTCGATGCGGAAGCGCTTGGCACGGGCCTTCACCTCGACGGACGGCTGGGCCTTGAAATCGCGTCCGTCATAAGGCATGTCCGCCCACGTCGCCACCCCGTCCTGCGAGATGAGGTTGAAGGCGTCTGGATAAAAGACGCCGCCGTCCCGGCCGTTGTTGCACTGGTTATAAATAAAGCTCGGGCTGAAGACCTTGTTGGCGTCGATCTGGTTGCCTGCAAAATAGGAATACCCCTGTTCGACTTTTTCTTCGTAGCTCTTGAGACCGTAGGCGATGGCCCAGCCGACGCAGGCGCTCAGGCTGCCCTGGTGCCCCGGCGGCGGCATGTCCTTGGACAGGTCGACCCGGGGCGGGAGCTCCGCCCCGGAATAGGGGGTGAAGGCCAGCGGGACGCCCTGCAGCTGCTCGGGTGTCGCCAGCTTGAGGCCGGTTTTAAACGGAATGTCGGTCTGGCCCGTAACGCCTCCGCTGAAAACCAAAGCCAGGCCGAGGCCCAGGATAGGAATTCCCCACAGGCATTTTCTCAGGTGATTCATGCGCAATCCCCTATCCGTCAATTCCTTATGTCCCGTTGCCAGGGTTATAGTCCAGCGATGGGTGCGAAGTCAAGAAAGATGGGGCTTTGGATTCCCCCTTATATCGGATCGGAGCGCGCGCCGCGGGCTTCGGGTTGGCCGGATCTCCAGGAGAGGATCGCCACGCCCGCGAGAATGGCGGCCACGGCTCCGATTTTCAACCCGACCATCTTCGGCCCGAGACCTCCCCATTCATTAAAGATGACGACCCCGCCGAGCATTCCGCCCGATGAGCCCGTGACTTGGGCCAGTGTCGCGACGACCACGGCCCTCCCTTTTTGGAATCCGTATTGTATAGTCACCATATTTCCCAAATTGCCGACGGCCAATAGGATGATGAAGATCCACCACATGAAAGTCGTCGCGGCGACGACCAAGCTCTGCCCTTCGTTGAATCCACTCATGAACGCCTTGCTGTAAATCTGCCCCAAGGCCAGCAGGAACCCCGCGGCAAGTCCGAAAGCGATGTCCCCGTGGGCACGCGTCTTTATCCGGCTGTACGCGACGGACGCCGCGACGCCGAGAATGAGGAGGACGGTATAAAAGACCGCTCGGGGCCTGGTGAAGTCGGCGATCATCTCCGCGAGACTGATCTTCCCCGGAAGCCTCTGCGCCGTGAGGCCTAAAACCACCACGCCGGCAATGATGGCCGCGATCCCCACAAGCTCCGTTCGTTTGACCGGTTCCCTGAGGTAATAGTTGGAAAACACGACCAAGATGGCCAAATTTACTCCCATCAGAGAGCTGAACACCGACAGAGGCAAAAGGGGCATGGCGAGGAGGGCGACATACCACTGCGCCGTCGTCAGGATGATCCCCATCAGCCATGTTTTATTGGACAGGAAATTCTTGATATTCTGTCTGCCCGCTTGGGATTCGATCTTCGGGAGCGCCGCAGCCGCCTTTTTCTGCAGGGCCGTGCCGATGCTGAACATCGCGCCGGCCAGAATTCCGAGGAACAAGCCGAGCGGCAAATTCACCACGGGAAGCAGCCTGCCCGAAAAACCCGCCCATGGGTCTTTGCGCGTCGCGCTCCGGATGCGTCATCCGGCCCTGGCGCCGTCTCAGAAAAATACGGCGGCAATCCGAGCAGGTCGGCCACCGAATCAAAGCGGAGACCTTGCTCTTTCATCCCCCTGATGAACTCGCGGAGAATGCTTAACGTCCGTCTCCTGTCAGGTTCCGGATGCAGCCCTAGGCCGTCATGCAATACGACAATATCCCCCGGCCGCACATGGGAAAGCCCTTTGGCGATCCAGGCCGCCGTGTGCCACCAAAAATAATCTCCGGGCATCCGGGACCAGGTCGCGACATAATAACCCGCTCCGCTGAGCGCGCGGAGGACATACCGGTCGATCAGTCCCTTCGGAGGGCGATAAAACCTGGGTGCGACTCCTATGACGGACCGAAAAGCCCGGTCAGCATTTTCCACCTCTCTTTGGCAGATCGATGGAACTAAGGAACGGAATGCAACATGCCTGTTGGAGTGATTCGCGATTTGATGTCCTTCGTGGAGAACCCGCCTGGCCAGATCCGGGTGTCGCCGGACGCGCTCGCCAATCATGAAAAAGGTGGCGCGGACGGCCTGTTCCTGAAGAAGGTCCAATATGTCCGGAGTCGCTGTCAGGCAAGGGCCGTCATCGAAGGTCAGGGCGATGGCGTCCCTCGCCGCAGAGTTTGTATGAAACAATCTGGACCGATCGGGGTACTTCATCTGCCGCTGTTCTTTGCCGGGACCATCTTGCCCTTTCGCAGAACGAAGTCCGCCCCCCGCCAGGTGACGCGGCGATGCCATTGCCCGATCAGCCAAAGGGCGGGAAGGATGAAGTCTATCGGTAATATCATCCAAGAGCGCAAAGCGACCTTCAGATCCTTTGTATATCTCGAATGCAGATAAAGCGGCGTTAACGTTCGAAACACAGCCGTGCCCGCAAGCATGGTGATATGAAATGGGTCAGCTGGTGCGAATAGCCAAAAGACGAAGCTTAGGAATGTCGTATCCGTCAATACCATGAGATGGTAGCCAACCGGAGAAGCCGATTTGATGGCCACCAGCCATCTTAATGACTGCTCAATATGCTTGGCGAAGGGCATGCGTTCTTCATACATAGAAATAACATATGGCGCGAGCTTCGCCCTGAAGCCGTGCCGGCCGACGAGTTTGCCTAATTCTTGGTCGGTCGTGAGTTTGTCAGCAATCGGCTTAAACCCGCCTATTTTCTCAAAGACGGGCCTTCGCATCGCCATGGCCGCGCCTACGGTTATGGGAACAAACTTGCACCACAGAGCATTATGGAGCGGTACAGAACTGTTATACATAATGCATTTAGCTAGCGACCAAAAACCCCGAGATCCTCTGAACACGGCAAATCCCGATGATATGCCCACGCGTTCATCATCTAGCGGCTCAATCAAGCACCGGATAAAATCAGGGGTCGCGCGTGTATCCGAATCGCTAAATATGACAATTTCGCCCGCTGAAGCCTTGTATCCGTTATTAAAATTGTTGATCTGGGGATTGTATCCGATCGTTGACGAATCAACGACGAGTTTCGTTTTGGTTGTACCGGACTGACTTATAAAATAATCGATCAGCGGGATGACGGGATCATCCGGGCTTGCCACGGCAAGAATTATTTCATAGTTCGGATAATCGATATCGCGAAACGATTCCAGGTTTTCTAGGAGATAGGCATCGACGCCTTTGAGGGCTTTGATGATGGAAACCGCGGGATATTGTTGGTGTCGCGGCGCCTCCCGGCCTTTCCTATAGAAAAAATGCAGGTTGACAAGCTCAATAATTGTCAGGGCCACTGAAGCGATAATGAGGATGATCAGGGCAATTTGTAGTACGCCCATCCATCACCTCCTGCGTGCGGCCGAGGAGCTTGAGATGCCACCCTCTCCGGAAATTTTAGATCCCAAAAAGGGACTGCTTGAGCGTCCGGGGCGCTTCTCCTCTCGTTTTCGACGATCCACATGTTCATGATGCAGACCTCAGGTGAATTCGAACATAGCACCCGGGCGGAGAATTCTCCACTGAACTTTACCTTAACAAGAATTCAGGAAGGCCGTCGGGCCCCGGGCGCCGCTAAATCAGGACGTCGTCCCTTGATTGCGCTCGCGGCGGCAGGTATATTAGCAGCGTTCCCAGGAAAGCGGATTCATTGTTCGGGACTTCCGGACGGAGACATAGCCTGATGCAAAAAAGAAAACACCTGACGGATTTATCGGCGAGCGGGATCGGGCTCCTGCTTCTGTTCGCCGTCGTCCAGTCGCCGGCATTTCCAGCCGGCTCCAGCTCTGTACCTGAACAAGCGGGAAAGATCAGGATTGTCGATCTGGAGGGAACGCCTTACCGGATGGGAACGGTTCACGGACAGACTCTTAAGACTGAAATTCGGGAGCTCGTCAAACGCTGGAAAGAAGACCTGGAAAAAACTTATCGGGTCACGGCGGACGCCTTCATCCGGAATCTCCTGAAGAAGACGGATTTCAAGCCCGCCGCCGAGCGCTGGACGCCGGGTCTCCTCGATGAAGTCCGCGGCATCGCCGACGGAGCCGGCGTGGATTTCGATACGATGTTCGCGTATCAGCTCGTCGACGAGATCTGGGCCATGGATGCTGACCTGGGCCTCTCCAAGTGCACGTCCATAGCCGCCGGAAAGAGGAACGGCAACCCCGCTTACGTCGCCCAAACCCTGGATATCCCGGCCTTCTATCACGATTTTCCGACGGTCCTTCGCATACGGGACAAGCGGGAGAATCTGGAAACCCTCGTTTTCACGATCCCGGGAGTCGTCGCGGCCAACGGATTGAACAGCCGGTCGGTCGCGGTTTGCGTCAACGCCGTTACCCAGCTTGCCTATTCCCCGAAAGGGCTCCCCGTCGCCTTCGTTATCAGGGGTATCCTGCGCCAGAAATCCTACGAGCAGGCCGTGAAGTTTCTTCAGGACATCCTGCCCGCGGCGCCCCAGAACTACGTCATCGGCGGGCCGGACGACGTCGCTTGCTTCGAGCGCTCGGCTGGCAAAATGTCCAGATTCATCCCGTTCGAGGGCGCCGAATTCACCTACCATACGAACCATCCTTTGATCAACGACGACTTCAACCCAAGATTCATGGAGACTTTGAAGCGTCAGGGGATGACGCTGGAGAAATACCGGACTCTCTGTCCGCGGTTCAATGATCTCAGCCGGGTCCTCAAAGACAATTCCGCCGCGATCGACCTCGTCAGCCTCGAGGCCATTTTCAAGAACCGTGCCGCGGGGATCAACAACGCGGGGACCTACGGCTGCACCATCATGGTCCTCGGCAAGAATCCCGAGCTTCACATCTCCCCGGGCCGGCCGGACGAGGAGCCGTATCAGATCCTGGACTTTTTGCCCCGCCCCGGCAGATAGGCGCTCCCTTCAATCTCTCCAGTCCGGATAACCATCCCCAAGGCCGTGGTTTGCCATACCAGGAGAGGGAAAAAGGCCCCGCCTTATCTCCGGGTCTATAGATAGCCGATTGGCGTTCCGGCGACCCTTGACCGTCCCGTGATTTCCAGCCATACTAAATAAAAAGGAGAAGGTCGCATGGACGACGACGAAGAAGCGAAAGCCTCATCGGGGCGGCCTGCCGCCCTACGCGAAGCCGGCGAAGACGGCGATGAGGATATCGGCCAGGTCCCCTTGTACCGCAAGAAACGCGTCCTGATCCCTTTTTTCATCCTTATCCTGGCCATCGCCTTCGGAGCCTGGTACTGGTACGAGAACCTAAAGGACTTCGTTTCGACAGATGATGCTTATGTCGACGCCGACCGGGTCTCCATCAGTCCAAAAGTCCTGGGCCGCATCATCCTGCTGACGGTGGACGAGGGGAGCCGCGTCAAGCAGGGCGATCTTCTCGTCCGCCTGGACGATGCCGACCTCCAATCGCAAGTGGAACAGGCCAAGGCGAACCTCGATTTCGCCCAAAACAGCCTGCCCCTCGCCAAGGTCAACCTCGACCGGGCGACGGACGACTTCGGCCGGGCCGACTTCCAGTTCAAAGGCGCGGTCATCACAAAGGAGCAGTACATGCATGCCCGTGAGGCTTTGGACGCGGCCAAAGCCGAATACGGCATCGCCGCCTCCCGGATTTCCCTGGCCAAGGCTCAGCTCGGTGTCGTCGAAACACAGCTTCAGAACATGACGCTTTCCGCTCCCTTCGATGGAATCGTCGCCAAGCGCTGGCTGATGTCCGGGGATATCGCCCAGCCCGGCCAGCCGATCCTAACCATCTACGACACGCGTCTGACCTGGGTGACGGCCAATCTTGAGGAAACCAAGCTGGCCCGGGTCAAGCTCCGGGACCCGGTGGAGATAAACGTCGATTCCTACCCGGGGCGGCCGTTCGCCGGGAAAGTGGGCCTTGTCGGCGATTACACGGCGGCCCAATTCTCGCTGATCCCTCCGAATAACGCTTCCGGCAATTTCACCAAAGTCACCCAGCGCGTGCCCCTGAAGATTTTCCTCGACGACCGGACTCCCGAGAACCAGGCGGCCTATCCGCTGCGTCCCGGCATGTCGGTGGAGATCAAGATCCGCCTTCGCTAGGACCCGGCCATGGTTCTCAAAGCCGCCCGCTCGATCCGGAGGCAGGCCGTGGGCCAGTTCCCGTCCCTGCACCATGAACATTCCATGTACCGTTGGTGGGTGCTGGCGAACGTGATGATCGGCACGTTCATGGCCGTCCTCGACGCGACCGTGGTCAATGTCGCCCTGCCCAAGATCATGGGGGTCTTCGGAGTGACTCTCGACCATGTGGAATGGGTCATCACCGCCTACATGCTCGTATTCGCCGTCATGCTCCCGACGTCGGGCTGGGTGGCCGATCATCTCGGCTATAAGCGCACGTATCTGCTTGCGCTCGCCCTGTTCACGGCGGGTTCGCTCCTTTGCTCATTGTCCTGGAGCCTCGACACGCTGATCATGTTCCGCATCATCCAAGGGGCCGGGGCAGGCTTCCTGCTGCCCGTCGGCATGGCCATCGTGACACGCGAGTTTCCCGTCGAACAGCGCGGGATGGCGCTGGGGTTCTGGGCCATCGCGGCGGCCGCCTCCGTGTCCCTGGGCCCGATGATCGGCGGGTATCTGGTCGACAATTTTTCCTGGCATATGATCTTCGACGTGAATGTGCCAGTGGGCGTCATGGGGGTCGCGGCGACCGTCCTCATCCAGCGGGAATACAAGTCCGAGAGGATCCGGTCGTTCGATTTTGTCGGGTTCATTTCCGTCGCCGCCTTCCTGGCCTTCCTGCTGCTGGCCCTGACCAACGGCAACGCGTCCTGGAATACGGGCGGCTGGACGTCGACGTACATCCTCACGTGTTTCGCCGGTTCGGCCCTGGGCCTCGTCGTTTTCCTCATCACGGAGTTTACCGTCAAGCACCCCCTGATCGACCTCTCGTTGTTCAAGGACTTCAACTTCAGCGTCTCCAACCTGGCCCTGTTTATCTTCGGCCTGGGCATGTTCGGGAGCACGTTCCTGCTTCCCCTCTACCTTCAGAATTCGCTGGGCTACACAGCCTTCCAGGCCGGGCTGTTCTTCCTGCCCGTGGGGATTCTCCAGGGCGTCCTGGCCCCCATTTCCGGCGTCGTCTCCGACCGACTCAGCCCCAAGATCCCTGGGTTTATCGGAATCGTTTTGATGGCCTTTAGCTTCTATCAAAATCATCTGCTGTCCCTCTTCTCCGAACACTCCCAAATCGCCTCGGCCCTGGTCTTCCGCGGCATCGGGATGGGACTTCTGTTCACGCCCCTGAGCACGCTCGCCCTGGCCCGGATTCCCAGGGAGCGCATGGCCCAGGCGTCGGGAATGTTCAATGTCATCCGCCAGATCGGCGGCAGCTTTGGCGTGGCCATCTTCGGAACGCTGATGACGAGACGGGTCATCCTCCATCTGACAAACTTCGGCTCGGACGTCGACGTCTACTCGCCGGTGTTTAAGACTGCGGCCGTGCGTCTTCAAAGCTTCGCCCAACACGTCACCGGCGGCACGGCTTATGACGCCGCGGCCCGGGCCAAGGCCCTGATCTACAGCCATATCGCCAATCAGGCCACCGTGGCCGCCATCGACGACGACTTCCTGCTCGCCGCCGGGATTACGATCCTGTGCACTGTCTTCCTCTTGATCCTCAAGACCCCAGGGAAAAAGCGCGGAGACGGGCGGGCTTCGCTCGAATGATCGCGTTCGAAAGGTGAACGAGCATGAAAAAATTCATCGTGTGCCTTAGCCTAATTTCCGGATTGTCGGCGTCCGTGCCGGGGATGGCCCAGACACCCCAGCCGCGTACGCTGACTTTGGAAGAGGCGGTCAGGACGGTTCTGGCGCGCAACCATTCCCTGAAAGAAGCCGAAGATACCGTGGCCGTGTTCGAGGCCCGGGTGGCGCAGAGCCGGTCCCGCTTGATGCCCAATGTCCGGGCCGACCTCGACTACTCGCGGCTGTCTCCGACCGAAGAGATCGCCGTCCCCGGCTTCGGTATTTTCCAGCTTTTCCCCGCGAACAACTATGATTTCCATGCGGGGGTGAGCCAGCTCGTCTATGATTTCAACCGGACCAAGGAAGCCGTCAACCTCTCCCGCTCCCAGGTGGAGAGCGCCGCGGACCGCTGGGAAATCCTCAGGCGGGATCTCGCTTTTCAGACCTCTCAGTTGTTCTCCTCTATCCTCTTTCTCCAGGACAACATCCGCGTTCAAACAGAGACAATCAAAACCCTGGACGATCATCTGGCCGTGGCCAGGAAGAAGCTCGAAGCCGGGACGGCCACAGAACTCGAGGTCCTCAATACGCAAGTCCGCCTCGTCACCGCTCAAAACCAGGTCGTGGACCTGAACGATGCTTTCGAGAAACAGATGCTCGGCCTGCGCCGCCTGATGGGAATCGAAGACCAGACGCCCCTTGAGCTGAGGGGCGAGTTCAGGTACGAGCCTCAGGCTCTCGACGCCGAGGGATTGGTCCGCGAGGCCGGCCAAAAGCGGCTGGAAACCAAGGCCGTCCGGGACATGACCCGTTCGGCCGACATTCAGATCCGCCTGGCCGGGCTGGCAGACCGGCCGTCCCTCAGCGTGAATGTTTTGGCCGGGTGGAAGAACGGCTACCTCCCCAATCTGAATGTCTGGAAGCTGAACTATATGGCCGCCGCGCAAGCCAATATCCCCATTTTCAACGGTCACCTGTCCCGTTCAATGAAAGCCGAGGCCGAGGCCAACCTGCGAACGCTCCAAGACCGGGGCAGAGACGTCGAGGGCATGATCCGGATGGAGGTGCTGCAGGCCGTCGCCGGCGTGAAGGCCGCCGTTCAAAAGCTCGAGTCGGTGGAGATCAATGTCCTGCGGGCCAAAAAGGCCTTGGAGTATGCGAAATCCCGCTATGAGGCCGGCACGGTGACGAACCTGGATTTATTGGACACCGAGGACGCCTGTGCGCAGGCGGAATTGGTCAGGCTCCAGGCGCTCTTCCAGTTCGTTCTGAGCAAACTCACGCTCCAGCGGGCCGTCGGGAATCCGCTTACAGAGTGAAAAGAAAGAAGTCCGCGGGGGCGGGGTTGTCGGGTCTCATCCCTTCTCTGCATGCCGCAAGGCTTGGTCAGGCGTACGCGGGCACTTTGAAAACTGTCTCGATCTGGCAGGAGGCCTTGAAAACCGTTTCGGCAAACTGCGCTTAGGAGCCCGAATCCCCGACTCCCGGTGAAGACAGCCAGGAGTGATTATCCTGGATCTAGAGCGCGAGGGGGAGGGCAAACGACTTCCACGTCTTGGCCTCTATCCGGATGCGGGAACCGGATCTTCCAAGAATGCAGGAAATAGCCGCAGTCTCCGGGTGTAGCGGCCCACTCGTCATCCATGTGGTCGGCGCGGGGAATTCCGCCTATCTCGTAGAGCGGGTCACCCGCCAGCGGGAACCCGGCAAAGCTCAGATGAATCCGGATCTGATGGGGACGTCCGGTGGGGATGGTCACTTCAAGGAGCGACACCTTTTCCGCAGGGATCCGGCGGATCACCCGGACATGGCTTACCGACGGCCGGCCGTCGGGGTCATACGCGTGGACGGTCTCCGGACGCCGATACGGAACAGGCCCGATGGGCGCGTCGACCGTGAATGCGTCAGGCATCGCGGTTCCGGAAGCCAGCGCCAGATACACCTTGCGGATCCGCCGTTCCTTCATGGCGATCGTCAACAGCCGCGCGGCCCGTGCGCTGCGGGTGAAAAGAATCGCCCCGGAAGTGCCCCGCCCGAGCCGATGGATCGGCGAACACCCGGCGCCATAGCGTTGCCGCGCCAGGTAAAGCAGGGTGTTTTCCAGGAAAAATCCCCCGGGCAGAACGGGCAGTCCGGAAGGCTTCGCCAGGACGAGGACATCTCCGTCCTCGAACAGGGTCTCAAAATCCACCGGGGCGTCGGGCTCCTCCCAGGGAAGGCGATAGTAAAGCAAATGGTCTCCCCGGCTCAGGGTGTCCTTCGGCGATGCCGGCCGTCCGTTTATCAGAACCTGTCGTGCATCGATCCGTTGCCGCCATGTTTCCAGGGTCGAGTGGGTGTAATGATGGGAATAGAAGGCCGCGACTGTGAGCCCCTCGTCTGACTCGAGGATCAGGTCACGATAGATATGGCCCTTGTTCTTCATGATATCGGACCCCCAGGGCCGGCAAAAAAGCGCCGGGACAGATGCCGCTCACGCCTTGGACGCGTATTCTCCCGTCCGCGTGTCCACGCGGATGACTTCGCCGGTCGACATGTATTCGGGGACCTGCACGACCAGGCCTGTCGACAGGGTGGCCGGCTTCGTCCGCGCGGTGACCGACCCGCCCTTCACGGACGGCCGGGTGTCCATGATCTCGAGGTTGACGAAGGCTGGAATTTGCAGGCCGAGAACGCGGCCTTCAGAGCAAATCGACAGCAGCCCTTCGATGCCCTCGGTGAGATAAGGCCACTCGTCCTCGATCTCGTCTTTCGTCAGCGTGAACTGGCTGTAATCCTGGAGGTCCATGAAGGTGATGCTCGCAACGTCCCCGTACAGGTACTGCACCGGCCGCCGCTCGAAATCGGCCTCGGCCAGGACATCGTCGCCGCGGAGGGCTTGGTCGACCTTGCGCTTCGACTGCAGGTTGCGGAACCGGATCTTGTACAAGGTCACCGCCCCGCGGGCGGAGGGGGATTGAACTTTGATCGTCTCGACGATGTGCGGGTCGCCCTCGATCTTGACGACGTCGCCTTTCTTCAAGTCGGATGCTCTGAACATGGAAACGCCTCGATCTCCCCCCTCACCGCGCCCACCCCTCCCGTCTCCGGAGAAGGATTTGGCAAGTGCCCCTTGGTTTGCCGTTTTCCTCTTGGTTACTTATCCGCCTTCACTTGGCCTGCCGGCTCCTCCCCCGCTTCTTCCATTTTCTTTTTCACTTTTGCCTTGCCATCTTCGGGGATTTCCGTCGTTTTATGGCTCTTGCCGCCTTCCAGTGCTTTCGGGGGGGCGCCTTTCCCTTCCGCCTTGATCTTCTTTCCTTTACCCTCTTCGGGGCCTTTTTTGGGCTTCTCGCCTTTGCCGCCTTCCTGTTCTTTCTTGGGGGCTGCGGCCTTTTCCGCCTTGATCTTCGCCATCTCTACCGTTCTCTTTTCGTTCTCGGCGATCAGCCTCAGCCTTCTGTTCACGGCCCGGATATCTGCCTGTATTTTTCTGACGAGAGTATCTTTGTCTGCTTGGGGAGATTTGATCCCCTTTCCGGACAGGGAAGACAGCCGGTCCCGCAATATATGTTCGAAGTTTGCCTTTTGCCCTATGAGGATCCGCTTCCGCCTTAAACCCATTTTTTTCTCCTCTCCGGTTGAGTTATGCTTGTCCGGCAGATCATAGATTATGCAGAGGATTCCATTCCCTGCCGGCGGATAGTTGCCGAATGTATATATATCAGGGTTTTCGCCAAAAAGCCATCTCATTATAAGTTGACGAGTCGCCGCGGCGGTGCTAATATTTATCCAATCACCAGAACAGGGAAATGATCTGAAGGGCAAGTTGGAAGAGAGGCTCCGGGATCAACACGAGGTGGTCTATGTCGCCGTAGTCCCCCCGAAAACACTCGGTGGAGACCTCTTAAAAACGGTGGCGTCAGTCGTCGGCAAAGAGATCTTCGATACGCGCCTCCTGCTGGCCGGAGAGATACCCAGAATCATCGCCTCCTGCCCCAACACCGGCACGGCGGACTCGATAGTGCAGGGCCTAAGGGATGCCGGACTCGTGGCCTTCGCGTGCAGGGATTCCGAGCTTCGAAACCGCTCGTCCGGTTTCGAAGCGCACACTGCGAGATCCGGACCGAGAGAAGTCATCTTCTCGGACAGGCGCGGCAAGGAGGCCAGAATTGAAGCTGGCGACGCATTCCTGATCATAAGAGGAAGGCTTCGGAGCACGACGCAGGAAAAGACTTCAACTACGAAAATGAAACTCAACGTGCCGGCGACGGTGCTGACTGGCGGCATCCCGATCATGCGCCGGGTCACCAAAAAAACCGCCCAGGAGTCGTTCCAGGCGGAGGATTTCGTGAAGATCTTCGACAGGAGTTCTTCTGATCCACGCGTAGAGTTGCGCGAGAACCGCGTGGACTACACCTTCTTAGGCCCCGAGCTGACTCCCTCCACTCCGGCGAACTTCAAGATCCTCGTCACGAAACTTCGCGAGTGGTTCCCGCTGGCCATCTTCGATGAGCGGCTGACCAGGCGCTTTAAGACCGACGTGCCGGCCGCCGGACCCCGCGAGGCGCTGGAAATCACCTGCAGATTGATCTACTTCTCGCATTTGGCCAAGGCCACGAACGTCATTTAGGTTTATCATAAATTTCCTTCTTGACGACAGCCAACCTCTTCTCTTCCACCTTGACGCCCTTGACGTGGCCCCAGTTCATGGCCATGTAGATCACGGGATGGCGAAAGTTTCCTAAAAGCCGCCTAAGAATGGACCATGCACTGTAGAACGTCTTCCTTGATCTTATTTTTCCGACCATCAATTCATAAGGCGACATGTTCTTCGGCTGAAAGACCACGGTGCTGTGATCGTAGTATTTCCAGTCGTCGGTGAGCAACCGGCCCTCCCCCTTCATTTTCTGGAAGGTCTTTGTCCCCGGGTACGGCGTAAGAACATTAAAGGAAACCGTGTGGACCTTGTTCTTTATTAGGAATTTTACGGTATCATCAAAGACGTCTTTAGTGTCTTCGTCAAAACCGAAGATCATTGAGGCCAGGGCGAATATTCCGGCTTTGCGCATTTTTTTCAGCGCATGTTCCAATCCTTCGAGAGATTTGAACGATTTCCGCAAGGAGTTCATCTGAGCCTCCTTGACACTCTCGAGGCCGATAAAAAGGCCTTTGCAGCCGCTTTCGGCGGCCAGCTTCAAAAGCTCATCGTCGTTGACAAGCATGGAAATCGATGACTGTCCGACCCACGAAATCTTGAGCGGTTTTAAAGCGGCGAAGAGCTCCTTGGCATAGCTGGGATGCCCGATAATATTATCGTCAAGAAATATAAAGTGCTTTCTGCCAGACTCTTCAATATCCCTCACGACATTATCGACCGGCACGTGTCGGATCTCTTTGCCGAAAAGATCCGTGACGCAGCAAAAATCGCAATGATAAGGACAACCGCGGGACGTCATGATGGGAACCAGAGCGAAAAGACGGCGTTTGACGACTTTGCTGAAATCTTTGGGCACATAGACCGAAAGGTCGGGCCGGGGATTATGATATATTTTTTTTAGACAGCCGTTTTGATAGTCTTCGAGCAATTTGGCCCATACACCTTCGGCTTCGCCGACGACGACGGAATCGGCATAGGGCAATGCCTCGTCAGGAAGCAGCGTCGGATGCACACCACCCAGGACAACCGTCCTTCCTCTTCTTTTGAATTCCTGGGCAAGCCAATAGGCGCGGGATGCGTTGGACGTCATGAAACTGATTCCGACGAGATCGCAGTCATGCGCGAGATCGATGTCTTCGGCTTCTTCATCGACCGTAACAACCTGGTGCTCTTTGGGTGTCAGGCCCTGGAGGATGATCAAGGCCAGCTGCGGCATCATCATTTGTTTGTTGGTCTTCTCATTCGGGTCAACTGATGGGGCGACAAGCAAGATCTTCATCTGTTTTCCCTATTATACGCTTATCGTAAAAACGTCCGTGACTTATAGGTTATGCCGGAACAAAGACATACCCATCTCCTCCCATGAAGTGCCTATTGGGGCGGAATTGCCGAACCAACCCAGGTGAACATCCACATGACATGTGACATAGCAGGGTGGTCGGCTCACTTATCTGGCGCTCTGGATGGCGGAGGAGGAGCCGGGGCTCGCTTCGCATATGAGGTGCAGACGAACACGACGGTGGAAAGCGTCGTCATCGGTATGGGAGAGGACGCCGACTTCATCGCAGGTGCTATCGCCGCGAGAAAGTCGTAACGCCCTGGCCTACCGCGCGAGCGACTCCAGGTGCTCGACCAGGGCCTCGACGCCGAATACGAACGCCTCCGGCGGACCGCTTTCAGGGCTGAGGTCCCTCGCTGACCAGCTCCTCAAAAAGGGTCCGGTAATGGATCATGGCCTGGCGCAACTCTTCTGTGCTGGCCTGCCCCTTCGTTTGGCGAAGCGCGATTTCGTGGGCTTTTCGATAATTCTCCAGAACCAGCGGATGGTCCACGGAGATATCGGCCGCGCGCTGTTCAAAGTCACTGACCGGATAGCCACGCGTGGACATCACATCGCCCAGCAGTTGGTCGGCTTCCGCAACCGCACCGGCGGGGCCGTCCACAAACCGCGTCTGGATTCTGCGCCAGGAGTCTTCGAAGCGCGTACGATCGCCGGGCGCGAGCGGCCGGACGTGGAAACTTTCGACTCGTTCCGTGCGCTTGTCGAGCCCGGCTTCCGCATGCCGCCGGCTACCGCCTTCCTTCACGGCACGGGCATATTCAGTGCCACCGAATTTGCTGCGCAGTCCTTCGGTCCGGCGCTTTCGACGGAAGAGCAACGTCGCGATGCCCGCAACCACGATCACGACGAAAGCGATGATTACGACTATGGCTGTTGTGCTCATATCCACCCTCCAATAAACAGGATTTTGCTTTCTTCTCTATCTCTTAACAGGGGCAAGAACACCTACCGTCGTCTCCTCCAATAGTAACCGCCGCCCCCGCCGAATAAGAGGACAGCCACGATGATGATGATGATGAGTGTTGTCGTGCTCATGGACGTTTCCTCCCTTTACTCTTTCGAATATCCGCATCCGTTTTCGGATTCTTCCGGACGTGTGGTCATTGTGACTTCACGGCATCTTTGACCGCGCGCTTCACATCCTTGGCCACACCCTTGACTCGGCCTTTGAGTTCATCCCTCTCGCCCTCTCGCTTGAGTTTCTTGTCGCCCGTCAGGTCCCCTACCGCTTGCTTGATCTTGCCTTTGGTCCTGTCGATGATCTCGCCCATGTTCTACCTCTTTACTCGATAATCATTCGGTTGTAGATTCTTTTGACGCCGTGGATATCTTCAATGCGCTTGGTCACCAATTCTAAGTGCAGTTTTCATGCCATAATCTCCCCGCATATTCAGAATGTCAGGAAACTGAAGCTCCACGGACTTACGTCCGTGGGATCCAACTTTCGCAGGATTTGGGGCGGCTGTCCCCGAAGCGGGGATCTGCTATTCTTCCACGGACTTACGTCCGTTGAATCCCGCGAAGGGGATTGATTTCCTCTCTGGAAAAAGGCGGAATTTCAGACGACCGGCGATTCAGCAGCTCCGGTGAGACAAATTGAGCCGTTATCCCGACTTAGAAATTATTCTATAAAACAGCACAATTCCTATTTAATCGGATATGGGGATTTCGGCCCTCTTGCCAATGGCCCTCCCTAAGGCATAAAATGGATATGTTGAGTGTCGTGGAGCATTTGAGGTCTTCGGAGGGGGGTATAGAGAAGTTAGTCACGGACCTGCAGTCTTTTCTGGTTTCGAAACTCAACTCCCTGGGATATCAAAGGCACGGGATGGAAAGGGACGATCTCCTCCAGGAAATCCATATCAGGATCTGGAAAGCCTATAAAGACGATAGCCATAACATCCACTATTTCAACGCCTACCTCAAGAAGATCATCAACTCGGTGTTCATCAACGAGATCAACAGGATCAAAAAGGAGAATAACGCCCTCGTGATGGGAGTGGAAAGCCTAAATCAGACCAACGGCGCCAACGGCCGCGGCCCGGCCGCGGACCTCTCCTTGAAAAACGTCCTGGTGGACACGCTCGACGACCTCAACGAACCGAAACAGCGGGTGATCAAGCTCCGTCTGGAGGGCTTCACGTTCGGTGAAATCGCCCAGCTCAACCAATGGTCCGTGCGGAAAACCCACGGCATCTATTACAGCGGCATTAAAGACCTGAAGCATAAATTGGGGGAAAGGGGAATTCACTATGAAGACTAGCCTGGCCGAGGTCTCCCGGGTTTACCGGGATCATTTGCGGGGTGACAAGCCGGCCGCCCGAGGGGATTGCCCGACGATCGAGCGCTTGGCCCAATGCGTGCTAGCCGACGTGCCTGGAAGAGAGCGGACCGAGATCGTCGGGCACGCCGCGAATTGTGCCGCTTGCGCGGCGGCGCTGAAGGACCTTCTCGATATCTCGGCGGAAACGGAGAGGATCGCCGACGAGTTCAAACGTGCCGCCGGGCGGGGGCAAGCCGGCGGAGCTACGGGAGCGAAGCCTTTTTGGGGCCAGCTGACCCGGAAGCCGGCCGTCGCCGTTATGGCGGGGATATTCGTCCTCGCGGTCGTGACCTTTTCGGTTTTCAGGCTCCTGGACCGGTCCGCCACGAGGGGCGGGCCGGCGGCGCGGATTCTTTTGGTTTCCCCGGTCGACGGTCCGCTATCAAGAGAAGGACTCGAATTCCGGTGGGACAGCGTGGCCGGCGCGGACCATTATAGGGTGGAACTGTTCGATAAATCGCTCAAGCTCATCTGGCAAAGCGGCCGGGTCTCGGGAAACGAAGTTCGCCCCGCGGACGGAGTCGGAAAGGATTTGAACGCGGGCGAGACGTATTACTGGATGCTGACGGCTGTAAAGGCTGATCGCTCGGAGATAAAATCGAGACTCGCGAAGTTCTCGATCAAAAAGTGAATTTTCAGAATTCCCCGGTCAGCGTATAAGAAGCCCAGTAATAAGGGTGGCTGTATTTCGTGCCCGCCATTTTCTGTTTGGCGAACTGAAGGGCACTGGCCTTCCCATTCCCCCGGAAATAGGCGTCATAGAAATAGTCCATGAACGCCGCCCCGGCCTTATCGTGGACGGGCCATAAGGTCGAAATGACGGACCGGGCACCCATATAGAAGAAAATCCTCGGCAATCCCAGGATCCCCTCGTTCCTGACGATCTTGCCCCGCCCGGTCTGGCAGGCGGACAGGACAACGAGGTCGGCGTTTGTCCGCAGGTCGTACATCTCCGAAACCTGGAGGAAGCCGTCTTCCCTGTCGTCCTGGCCGGCGGAAAAGACGAGTGCCGAGCGGAGCGGGTAACGGTCGTCCGAGAAGGCGTGGCACGCCAAATGGATCAGACGATAGGCCTCCAAATCCAGGTGCTTGAAAGCCCCTTCCGTCGCCTTGTCCCCGGAGTAGAGGTCGGCCTTATCAGGCGGGACTCTATTGGCCAATCCCCTAATTTCCCTGCGGGCATTTGGAATCGGGGCCATGATGAAGCCGTTTCTTTTGTAGAGCTCATCCAGCACGGAGGCGGCCGAGTAGAAGCCTTCGACCGTTGCCCCGCGGTTTTGCCGGGGGTACTCCGGGACCCCGAATGCCAGGACCTCCTTTGGATAGGTCGTTTTCGGCTTGCGCGCCAGGAAAGAGAGGGCCGATGCCGAAGGGGCATAAGAGATGACGTACCTGTTATTAAGATAACTGGCGGCGGACGAGGGTTCGGTTCCGGGGAGAGCCAGAGTTTCGAAGGGCAAACGGAAGAGGATGCCGTCGGGGACGATAATCAGGTGATCGACGGAGACGGGGATGAAGCCTTCGACGGGTTGAAGCAGGTCCGTATAGAGGCGCCGGGCGGCGGGGAGGCCTTTCGGGGCCGGGATCGAGGGGTCCTCCAAAAAACTGAGGTAGGCCGTAAGCGAATCCTGAATGGATTGGGCCGAGGGGAGCGAAGCAAGATGGAAGGAGTTCTTCGTGACGCAGATCAGGTAAGACCGTTCGTCACCGAGAAGATATTCGACCAAGGCCGAGTGTTCGGTTAACAGAGAATTTTGAAGGGTATTTAGGGAAAGGGGAAGGGTGAGGGCAGC
>JBEKVN010000007.1:0-95598 GCA_049513915.1 Candidatus Aminicenantales bacterium
AGGCCGCGCCCGCGGCCGCGGCTGAGCTGGGGATTGCGCAAGACCGGGTCGAAGGGATGATCGCGGCCATCCGGGCCAGGCTCTTTCAGGCCAGAGAAAAGCGGCCGCGGCCGTTCAAGGACACCAAGATCCTGGCCGACTGGAACGGGCTCGCGATCGGCGCCTTCGCCCGCGTCGCCCGGATCGCGAACGATTCCCGATTTCTCGAAGCGGCGGAACGAGCCGCCCGCTTTATCCTCGAGAAGATGCGGGCCGCGGAGGGCCGGTTGCGCCACGCGTTCATGGAGGGCGAAGCCCGAATCCCGGCCTTCCTCGACGATTACGCCTTCGTAATCAAGGGGCTTATTGAACTCTACGAGTCGGGATTCGAACCCCGCTATCTTGAGAGCGCCCTGGAGCTTGCCGATATCGTCATGGCCGACTTCGCCGATAAAGAGAGCGGCGGATTTTATGCCGTTTCCACGGACACGGAACTTCCCCTCCGGGCGAAGGAGGTTTACGACGGGGCCGCTCCCTCCGGGAACTCGGTGATGCTGACGAACCTCCTCCGGCTGGCTCGGATGACGGGTCGCCAGGACTTGGAGGACGCTGCGGGGCGGCTGACGGCCGCCTTCGCCGGGCAAGTCGGAGCACGGCTGGCCATGCACGCCGAGTTTCTCCGCGGGCTGGATTACGCCTATGGACCGGCGACCGAGGTTGTCGTCGCCGGGCGGGCCGGCGATCCCCGGACGGAGGCGCTTCTCACCGCGGTCGCCCGCGCTTACCTGCCGAACACGGTTGTCCTTTTCAAACCGACAGAGAACCCGGGGACAGGTACCGAGGAGAAGTTTCTCCAGATTGCGGCCCGAATCGAAAACCTCGCCCCCTTCGTCCGCGACATGAAGGAAGTCGACGGCTCTCCCGCCGCTTACGTCTGCACGAACGGCCGTTGCCTCAAGCCACTCACAACCGCCGAGGAGCTCGTTCAGGTTCTTTCCGGGATCTACCCCCAGCTTGCCAAGTTGGGTGACTCGTAACCGATGACATCATTATCGCCCTAAAGCCCGTCGCGTCCAGGCCCCGGCACCGAGGGCAATTTCGGTAATTAGTTGTATGTCACCGAATTATTTTATAGAATTCGCCCGATGAAGTAAGGAGGGACGGCATGAGAAAAACCCACCCCACGCGCCGCGAATTCCTCAGGAACGCCGCCTTGGGCGCGGCGGCCCTGTCCGTCGGCGCCCCAGGGTTGAGGGCGCAGGCCAAACCCGGCGAAAACGCGGCCGGGGGTTTCAAACTAAAGTACGCGCCTCCTCTGGGGATGTTCGAAGCCCACGCGGGGAAAAACCCCATCGACCAGCTCAAGTTCATGGCCGACCAGGGCTTCCGGGCCATGTTCGACAACGGCCTCATGGGCCGGCCCGTCCCTGAGCAGGAAGCCATCGCCCGCGAAGCGGCCCGGCTCAACCTCGCCATCGGCCCGTTCGTCGCCTACGGGGATTTCTCGAAAAAAACGTTCGTGACGGCGGACACATCCGTCCATGACATGATGGCCGAAAAGCTCAAAACAGCCGTGGATACGGCCAAGCGGACGGGCTGCAAATGGACGCTGGTCGTCCCGGGACGTTACGACGAGAGCCTCGACTGGGACTACCAGACGGCCAACGTTGTCGAGAACCTCAAGTGGTGCGCCGGCGCCGTCGAGCCCTCGGGCCTGGTCATCGTCGTCGAGCCGCTCAATCCCAAGGACCATCCGGGGCTTTTTCTGACGAAGATGCCCCAGGCCTTCCAGATCTGCCGAGCCGTGGGCAACCCGTGCGTCAAGATCATCGATGACATGTACCACCAGCAGATCACCGAGGGCAACATCATCCCCAATATCAACGCCTGCGGGGATGAAATCGCCGCCTATCACATCGGCGATACGCCCGGCCGCAAAGAACCGGGGACGGGTGAGCTCAATTACAGGAATATCTTCAAGCGCATCCACGACAAGGGATTCCAGGGCGTCCTAGGCATGGAGCACGGCAAAAGCAAGCCGGGCAAGGAAGGCGAGAAGGCCGTCATCGAGGCCTATCGCGCCGCCGACGACTATTAGAAGAGGGGAGAAACAGCATGATTGAAAAATTCAACCTGGACGAAAACAACAACGGGAACGGCACGGGCATCACGCGCCGGGATTTCATCAAGACGTCGGCCGCGGCGTCTCTCGCCGCCGCCATCCCGGCCGGGCTTGGGCTCTATGCCGCCGGCTCCGACGCCATCCGCGTCGGCGTCATCGGGTGCGGAGGGCGCGGCACGGGAGCGACCATTGACGCCGTGAACTCCTCGCCCGGGGTCGAAATCCTCGCCCTCTTCGATCCCTTCCAGGACCGCATCGACGGGTCGCTCAAGACCCTCCGCGAGAAGATCCCGGCCGCGCTCAAGGTCAGGCCCGAAATGTGCTTCACCGGCCTCGACGGCTACAAGAAGCTGCTCGCGATCAAGGACATCAATTACATCATCACGGCCGCCCCGCCGGGATTCCGGCCCCTCCATCTCAAGGCCGCCATCGAGGCGGGCAAGAACGTCTTCATGGAAAAACCCGTGGCCGTCGACCCTGTCGGAATCCGCTCGATCATCGCTTCGTCCGACCTGGCCAGCCAGAAAAGCCTGGCCATCGTCGCCGGCACCCAGCGCCGCCACCAGGCGCGCTATCTCGAGGTCATGAAGCGAATCCATGACGGAGCCGTCGGGGAGGTCGTCGGCGGCCAATGCTACTGGAACCAGGGGGGACTCTGGGTCATCAAGAAGACGCCCCAGATGACCGATATGGAGTGGCAGTGCCGGAACTGGCTCTATTTCTCCTGGACGTCGGGCGACCACATCGTCGAACAGCACGTCCACAACATCGACGTCATGAACTGGGCCTTCCGGGCGACGCCGGTCAAGGTTATGGGCATGGGCGGGCGCCAGGTCCGGACCGCGCCCGAGTACGGGAACATTTTTGACCACTTCGCCGTCGAGTTCGAATACCCGAATGGCGCCCGGGTCATGAGCATGTGCCGCCAGATCGAGGGCTGCAGCGACCGCGTCGAGGAAAAGATCGTCGGCGCCAAGGGCTCGGCCATGGGCTACGGCGAGATCTCCGGGCCGAACGCCTGGAAGTTCGAGGGCGACGAGCCCAATCCCTATGTCGTCGAGCACGCCGACCTCATCGCGAGCATCCGGTCCGGCAAACCCCTCAACGAAGGCAAGCGCGTCGCCGAAAGCACGCTCTGCGCCATCATGGGACGCATGAGCGCCTACACCGGGCGGGCGATCTCCTGGGACTGGGCGATGAACGCCTCCAAGCTCGACCTCTGGCCGGCGAAATACGAGTTCGGCCCCAACGCGGTCGACCCGGTCGCCGTGCCGGGCAAAACCCCGCTCGTTTAGGAAAAAGGATGGGGTCAAATCTACGCGATGCCGGTTTTTCCGTCCTGACAATGTTGGCATGGCGTGGGTTTGACCACCGGATGAAACGGACATGATTGATCCCGGGCTCCTCGGCAAAGTCGCTTTGATCACGGGCGCCAACAATCCTAGCGGGATCGGCGCCGCGGCCGCCAAAAGGCTGGCCGGGCAAGGAGCCAAAGTTTTTATCGCCTCTTATCGTCCCCCCGCCGGCCTTTCTGTGCGCGATATGGACGAGGCCAAGCAGGCCGGAATCGGAGGCCCGCGGCTCTACGAAGCCCTACAGCAACGGTCACCCGAGATGATGGTCAAGGATATCGAGTCTTTGGGCGGCCAGGCCGCGTGCCTGGAAGCGGACCTGTCCGACCCAACGAATACCCCGCGTCTTTTTGATGCCTGCGAAAAGCACCTCGGCGCCGTCGACATCCTCGTCAACAATCATGCCCACTGGCTGCCGGAGACTTTTGACCCCGCGCTCGTGAGCACGGAAGGCTTCGGCATGCGCCTCGCGGACGCGTCGACCATGGATGCCCACTACGCGGTCAACGCCCGGGCGCCCGCCCTGCTCATGGCGGAATTCGTCAGGCGACACCTGAGGCGAGGCGCGACCCGGGGACGGATCATCAATATCAGCACGGATGCCGCCGATGCCCACGCCGGGGCCGTCAGCTACGCCGCCTCGAAGCACGCCCTCGAATCCTACAGCCGGGCGGCGGCTTATGAGCTCGGCAAGTACGGGATCACCATCAACATCGTCGCGCCGGGACCTGTCCAGACCGGCTGGCTCGGCCCCGACGATGAAAAGACTATCGGTCTCAAGACGCCCCTGGGAAGGGTCGGCAGGCCCGAAGATATCGCAGACGTCATCGTCTTCCTGGCGTCCGACCAGGCCCGCTGGCTGACCGGTCAGCTCATCTATGCCGGCGGCGGATGGAAGATGCACCAATGAGAAAAGAGGAGTGAAGGATGAGTGAAAAGCGCAAGAAGATGAACCGAAGACAATTCCTCAGGGCGGCGGCGATCACGGGCGGCGCCGCGGCAGCCGGGATGGCCGGTTTCCCGACCATCGTCAAGGCTTCCGCCCTCGGCAAGGACGGAGCCGTGGCCGCCTCGAACCGCATCGTCATGGCCGGCATCGGCTTCGGCATGATGGGGCCCGGGAACATGTCGAGCTTCCTCGAGAAGCCCGAAGTCCAGTGGGTCGCCGTCTGCGACATCGACAAGGAGCCGCTGGCCATGGCCCAGGACATGGTCAACAAGAAATACGGGAATACGGCCTGCGCGACCTATCACGATTTCCGGGAACTCTTCCTGCGCAAGGACCTCGACGCCGTTTCGATCGCCGTCCCCGACCACTGGCACGCCATCCTGGCCATCTCGGCCCTGCGCTCGGGCTTCGACGTCTACGGCGAGAAACCCCTGACCCACAACCTGCGCGAGGGCCGCGCCCTCTGCGACGCCGCCAGGCGCTATGGCCGCGTCTGGCAGACCGGCTCGTGGCAGCGCTCGGTCGAGAATTTCCACCAGGCCGCGGAGCTCGTCCGGAACGGCCGCATCGGCAAGGTCAAGAAAATCGAGGTCGGGCTCCCCTCCGGGCACTACGATTTCGCCGGGACTTTCGGCCAGGAGGCGCTCGTGCCCCCGCCCCCCAATCTCGATTACGAGACGTGGGTCGGGCCGGCGCCCTGGTGGCCCTACTGCAAGGCCCGCGTCCACATGAACTGGCGCTGGAACATGGACTTCGGCGGCGGCCAGTACATGGACTGGATCGGCCATCATCTCGACATCGCCCACTGGGGCATGGGGTGGGACGAGACCGGCCCCGTCGAGATCGAAGCCACCGGTGAGTTCCCCACCTCGGGGATCTATAACAGCCCGACGCGCTATTACGTTAAGGCCATGTACGCCGACGGGACGCCCATGGTCCTGGCCGGCGGATACGAAGAGATCTGGAGCGGGACGAAGTGGATCGGCGAGCACGGCTGGATCTGGGTCGACCGCGGCCAGTTCGAGACCGAGCCCGAGAGCCTCAAGCGCGAGATCATCGGGCCCGACGAAATCCGCCTCTACCGGAGCCGGGACCACTACCAAAACTTCCTCGACTGCGTCCGGAGCCGGGCGAGGACGATCGCCCCTGCCGAGACGGCCCACCGCTCGGCCAGCGTCGGCCATCTCGGCGTCATCGCCATGGAGGTCGGGCGCAAGATCAAATGGGACCCGGCGACCGAGACCATCATCGGCGACCCGGAGGCCGAACGCCTGCTCAGCCACGGGTACCGGAAGCCCTGGCAGCTGCCCGAGTGAGGAGAAAGCCGATGAGAAGCAAGTCCACAACGCATGAACTCAAGCTGATGAAGTTCAGGGGGGCTTGGCTGGCGATTCTCCTGGGCTTGGCCATCCTCGCTACGGCGGGACTGACAGCGGCCCCGGCCCAGCAAACGGATCGGGCTAAAAGCTCAATGGGCCTCACATACGATTCCCTGGACGCCATCCTCAAGGACCTAGCGAACTACAAGTTCGATCAGGGCGTCGGCGCGCCGCTCCGGCTCAGGGTCTATGTCCAGGCCCACAAGGACGACCCTGCCGCCAGGAAAGCCTGCGAAGCGGCGCTCCTGTCGTTCCTCGAAACGGGGCCCGCACCCGGAGGCGTCATGGCGGCCTGCCGCTCCCTCAGCCTGATCGGGGGCTCGGCTTCCATCCCCGTTCTTGAAGCCATGCTCCTCAAACCCGAAACGACGGACCCGGCCCGCTACGCGCTCGAAAGAATCCAGGGCGAGGACGTCGACCGCGCGCTCCTCGCCGCCCTCGATAAAACGCGAGGCGACGTCAAGCGGGGGATCGTTTCGACCCTCGGCAACCGCGCGGCGGCGGAGGCTGTGCCGGCGATGGAAAAGCTGGTCAACGGAAATGATCCGCAACTCGCGCTCGACGCCATCAAGGCCCTTGGCAAAATCGGGACGGCGGACGCGGCCCGCGTCCTGACCGCATACCTCGGCCGGGCGAACGGCCCGCAGAAGAGCGACACGGCCTCCGCGCTTCTTCTGTGCGCCGGGGCGTGGCGAAAGGCCGGGAAGACGGCCGATGCCGCCGCCGTCTACGAGAAGCTCCTGGCCGCCGGCTTACCCGACATTGACCGCCAGGCCGCCTTCCGGGGGAAGCTGGCCGGGGCGGGGGCGGAGGGTCAAGGGCTCATCCTCAAGACGCTGACCGGCAAGGACGCCGCTCTTTATGCGCCCGCGATCGCCATGATCCACATGGCCTTCAAAGGCTCGGAAATCGGCCAAGTCGTGCCGTCCATGGCCAAGCTCCCCGAAGACGCTCAAGTCGCGCTCACGGCCGTTCTAGCCGGATATCCGGCCGAGGCCGTTCTCCCCGCGATCCTCAAAGCCGCCGACAGCCCCCTGCCGGCGGTCCGGATGGAAGCCCTAAGGTCCATCGGAAAGATCGGCGACGCTTCGGTTGTGGGAATGCTGGCGGGGCGCGCGGCCATGTCGGTCGGCGACGAACAGGCCCTGGCCCGCGAAACCCTCTCGCGGCTGAAGGGCACGGACGTCGAGACGGCGATTCTCGACCGGCTTAAAAAGGAAGGTGACGACAAGGTCAAAGCCGAGCTTATCCAGGCCATCGGCGAGCGCCGGATCTCCGGCGGGAAGCCCGCGCTTATGCAGATCGTGCGGGCCGGGGCGCCGCCGCTCCGCCTCCGGGCCATCGGAGCGTTGAAAGACGTTTCGACGCCTGCCGACCTGAGGGACCTCCTGAGTCTTCTGTTCACGATCGATGACGAAACGGCAAGGGAGACGATGCAGGATACGGTGGCCTCCGTCGCCCTGACGATCCCCAGGCCCCTGGCCCGGGGAGACGCCCCCGAAAATATGCTGGCCGGGGAGAAGGACGCGAGAAAGCAGGCCGACCTCCTCCGCGTCCTGGGAAAAATCGGCGACGACACGGCCCTGCCCTTGATGCGGCGGGCCCTGGTCAATCCCGATCAGGGTATCGTCGACGCGGCCGCGCGGGGCCTGGCCGAATGGCCCTCCGCGTCCGCTCGGGATGACGCGTTCGCGATCGCCTCTTCGTCCGGAAACTTGACGCACAAGGTCCTGGCCCTGCGGGCGTTCGTCCGCATGGTCGGGCTCGAGCCCTACCGGCAGGCCGATGCCGCGGCCGCCGACCTGGAGAAGGCGATGGCCCTGGCGTCACGCCCGGAGGAAAAAAAGCTCGTCCTCGGACTCCTCCCCCGCTTCCCCTGCGAAAGAAGTTTGCGCGTCGCCGAGTCGCTTCAGAACGATCCCTCGGTCAAGGACGAGGCCAAGGCCGCCGCCGACCGTATCCGGCGGTCGTTAGACAGGAAGTAAAGGATCCAGTCGCCTCCGGCCGGCAGCAGCGCCGATCCTAAAACGGGTTTAACTTTCTGGAGGTCCTGGCCGTATACCGTTAAGATCCATATAATGGGGCTATTATCTCAAAAATACGTCGGCGATTCGGACCCGACAAGGAAGGGACTATGATTCGAATCCGGAAAATCGTAGGCGTCGGTTTGACAGCCCTGATGCTTTGTCTCACGGCGGCGGCCCAGACGTCCGTGGAGAAGGAGCTCCAGGACTCGAGCCAGGAGCTGGCCCGCTTGTACACGCAAAAAAATTGGGCCGGAGCCCTCCGCGTCATCGACCGCCAGCTGGAACTCGCGGACCGGCTCGGCAACAAAGACATCCGGGCCGGAATCCTCTACAACAAAGCCTGCGTCCACGCCCTCGCGGGGCAAAAATCCTCGGCTATTATCGCCATCCGCGAGTCCGTCGCCTCCGGATACACCGATTATGTCAAATACGCGGGCGACCCGGACTTTGATTCCCTGCGCGGCGAGCTGGAATTCAAGTCCATTCTCGCCGACCTGAAGGCTAAGTACGGCCCTCAACCCCTGGAATGGGACCGGACTCAAAGCCCGCCGGCGTTCAGCGTGACGTACGACACGCCCCAGGTTGAAGAGTTTCAGGAGCTGAGGCGCGAATTCTCGGTTGACTCCGTTGTGGCCGGGGCCAAGGACGATTACGAGCGGCTCCTCCGCCTGACGCACTGGGTCAGCACGCGCTGGGAGCACAGTCCGGACCAGATGGCCTCCAAATCCGACCCGCTGACCATCTTGCGCGAGGCCGAAAAGGGCGGGCGGTTTATCTGCCGGGAGTACGCCATCGTTCTGGCCGGGGTTGCGAATGCTTATGGGATGCCGGCCCGCGTGCTCAATCTTCTGCCCCGGGAGGTCGAGACGCGCAGCGAGGCGCACTCGGTCGCGGAAGTCTGGTTGGAACAATTCCACAAATGGGTCCTGGCGGACGGCCAATACGGGGCGATCGGCGAGCTGGGCGGCGTTCCGCTCAACGGCATCGAGCTGCAGAAGGCCTTCGCTGAGGATAAGCCCGTCAAGTGTGTCGTCGGGGCGGAAGTCGCGGCCGAGTGGAAGCCCTTCATTCTGCGCAACGCTTTCTATTTCAAGTTCGGCGACAACCAGCGCTCGTTCCACCGCGGGACAAACCGGCAGCTCGTCCTGGTGCCCAAGGGCGCTCCCGAACCGCACAAGTTCGCCGGGGGCAACGAAGCGGTCTTCGCGGGCGCCGTCTACACATCCAATCCGGACACCTTCTACGCGCCTCCGCCAAAAGTCCGCTGATCCAGTGACGGACCGTCCGTTTCCGGAAGGGCAACCCCCCCCTTTCGCCTCAGCCCTGGGGACTTTGGGAACGGGGGACAGTCCGGCCAATCCGGCCAAGAGTGGCCGAATGAAGATTTGACCCCATCTTACACGGCGCTCTCGGCCGTCGGTCTTGGACGTTTTCCGGGCTTGCGTGAATCCGGCCAATAATGGTAAATATTCCCGGAGGAAGGTGAGCCATGATCGAGGGACAGGCATCAGGCGGCAAGACCCCGAAGCTCCGGTACGGCATGGTCGGGGGCGGCCAGGGCGCCTTCATCGGGGACGTCCACCGCAAAGCCATTGCCATGGACGGCAAGGCGGGGATCGTCTGCGGCTGTTTCTCCCAGAGCTATGACAACACGCTGGCCACCGGGGACATCCTGGGACTGCCCAAGGAGCGCCTCTACCGGACGTTCGACGAGATGATGCGGACCGAGGCCAAGAGGCCGGACCGTCCCGATTTCATGATCGTCGTTACGACGAACAATGCCCATTATCCGGCCGCGAAAGCCGCCCTCGAAAACGGCTTCCCAGTCGTCTGCGACAAGCCGCTCACGACGAGCTCGAAGAACGCCGCCGACTTGGCCCGCCTGGCCAAACAGAAAGACCTCCTTTTTTGCGTCACCTACGCCTACTCCGGCTACCCCATGGTCAGAAACATCCGGGACATGATCGCCGCCGGCGAGATCGGAGACATCCGCTTCGTCAACGCCGAGTATCCCCAGGAATGGCTGGCGACCAAACTCGAAGACACGGGCCAGAAGCAGGCCCTTTCCCGGACCGACCCCAGGGTCGCGGGCATCTCCAACTGCGTCGGCGATATCGGGAGCCACATCGAGTTCATGGTCAGCCACATGACGGGGCTCCGCATCGAGTCGCTGTGCGCGCGGCTCGACCGTTTCGGCCCCGGCCGGCCGCTCGACGACAACGCCACCGTCATGGTGAACTACAAAGGCGGGGCCAAGGGCGTTTATTGGAGCTCGCAAATCGCGATCGGCCATGACAACGCCCTGCGCCTCCGCCTCTACGGCACGAAGGGCGCGGTCGAGTGGTTCCAGGAGTCCCCGAACAACGCCCGCGTCTCCTTCCTCGGCAGGCCGACCGGAACGCTCTCGCGCGGCCGCGACCCGATGTCGCCCCGTGCGCAGAGCATCTCGCGCCTCCCGTCCGGCCATCCCGAGGGCTACTTCGAGGCCTTCGCCAATCTCTACGCCGCCTATATCGCGGCCCTGGCCAAAAAGCTCCGGGGCGAACCCTTGTTCAAGGAAGACCTCGATTTTCCGGGGGTCGACGAGGGCATCCGGGGCGTCCGCTACATCGAGAAATGTGTCGAGAGTTCGGCGAAAGGCGCCGTTTGGGTGAATATGTAAAGGAGGAACCGATGCCTAGACCCGTCACGTTATTCACCGGCCAATGGGCCGACCTGCCGTTTGAAGAGCTCTGCAAGAAAGTCAGCGCCTGGGGCTACGACGGCTTGGAGATCGCCTGCTGGGGCGACCACATGGACGTCCGCAAGGCCGCCGCGAACGGCGCCTACGTCCGCGAAAAGAAGCGCATTCTAAAAAGATACGGCCTCAAGTGCTGGGCCTTGGGAGCCCACCTGGCCGGCCAGTGCGTGGGCGACGAATACGACCCCCGGCTCGACGGCTTCGCCCCCGAAGCGGTCAAGGGCAAGCCCGACGCCCTCCGCAAGTGGGCTGTCGATGAAATGAGGGCCACCGCCAGGGCGGCCCGGGCCATGGGCTGCTACGTCGTCAACGGTTTCATGGGCTCGCCCATCTGGAAGGCCTGGTACTCCTTCCCGACGACAACGGAAGACATGGTCAAGGCCGCCTACAAGAAGATTCTCGACCTCTGGACGCCGATTTTCGACGCCTTCGACGAACAGGGCGTCAAATTCGCGCTCGAAGTCCACCCGACGGAGATCGCCTTCGACTTCTACACCACACAGCGCCTATTCGAGGTCTTCAAGCGCCGGCTGACCCTGGGCCTCAACTTCGACCCGAGCCACCTCGTCTGGCAGGGCGTCGAGCCCCACCTTTTCCTCCGCGAGTTCGCCGATCGCATCTACCACATTCACATGAAGGACGTGGCGGTCACGCTCGACGGCAGGTCGGGGATCCTCGGCTCGTTCCTGCCCTTCGGCGACGTGCGGCGCGGCTGGAACTTCCGCTCCCTCGGCCACGGCGACGTCGATTTCGAGGCCATCATCCGCGAGCTCAACGCCTGCGAATACGAAGGCCCGCTCTCGGTCGAGTGGGAGGACAACGCCATGGACCGCGAGTTCGGCGCGGCCGAATCCCTGCAGTTCGTCCGGCAGATGAACTTCTCGCCGTCCAAGGTAGCCTTCGACAAGGATTTCGGGAAGAAAAAGAAATAAGGGGCTGCCGGGGGCCGTCCGGCCGGCCGGGGAGGGGTGGACCATGCGCAGATATCTCATCATTGCATTTCTGTTTTTGACCGTCACCGCGTTCGGAGCTCAGGCGCCCTCGGCGCTCGGGCCCGGGGTGAAACCCTTCGTCACCGTTGACGCGCCCCTCTTCGCCCTCACCCACGTCCGCGTCGTCGACGGGACCGGCGCCCCCGCGCGGGAGGACCAGACCATCGTCGTCTCGGACGGGAAGATCCTCGCGCTCGGCGACGCCGCGGCCGTTCGGGTGCCGCAGGGAGCCAAGGTCATTGAGGCGCGCGGCTACACGGTCATCCCCGGGATTGTGGGGATGCATGACCACATCTTCTACCCGGCGGGCCCGGCCCATTACAACACCCTAGAGTTCAGCGCGCCGCGGCTCTACCTGGCCTGCGGCGTCACGACCGTCCGGACGACGGGGAGCCTGGAGCCGGTCACGGAACTCAACCTGAAAAAGGCCATCGGGCAGGGCCGTGTCCCCGGCCCCAAGATGCACGTTTCGAGCCCCTATCTCGAGGGGCCCGGAGCGTTCACTCTCCAGATGCACGAGCTGTCCGGGCCTGAGGAGGCGCGCCGGATGGTCCAGTTCTGGGCGGACCAGGGCGTCGACGACTTCAAGGTCTACACCAACATCACGAGCGCCGAGCTGGCCGCGGTCGTCGATGAGGTCCACAAGCGCGGCATGAAAATCACCGGCCACCTGTGCTCGATCGGATTCCGCGAGGCCGCGGCGCTCGGGATCGACGATCTCGAGCACGGGCTCGTCGTGGACACGGAGTTTGTCCGGGGGAAGACGCCGGACGCCTGTCCGTCGGCTCGCGAAGCCAGGGACGCCCTCCTCAAGCTGGACGTCTCCGGCCCGGAGATCCAGGACACGATCCGCGAGCTGGTGGCCCACAAGGTGGCCGTGACTTCGACCCTCCCGGTGTTCGAAATATCCGTGCCGGGACGGCCGCCGCTCGAGACGCGCGTCCTGGACGCAATGGCCCCCGAGATCCGGATCATCTATCTGACCCAGCGGGCCCGCGTCGGCGAGTCCAAGGACTCTCTCTGGCCGGCCTTGCTCAAAAAGGAAATGGAGTTCGAGCGGGAATTCGTCAAGGCCGGAGGCCTGCTCATCGCCGGGCCGGACCCGACGGGATACGGCGGTGTCGTGGCGGGATTCGGCGACCAGCGCGAGATCGAGCTTCTCGTCGAAGCCGGCTTCTCTCCGGTCGAGGCCATCAAGATCGCAACCTTTAACGGGGCGCTGTACCTGGGGGAGCTGGACCGGATCGGGACCCTGGCGGCCGGCAAGCAAGCCGACATGGTCTTGATCAAGGGCGACCCGGCGTCCACTATCGCCGACATCAAGAAAGTCGAGACCGTCTTCAAGGACGGCGTCGGATATGATTCCGCCAAATTGATCGAGGCTGCGCGCGGGACCGTGGGCGTCCGCTGAGAGCGGGATTTTCAGAGCCAGCCTGGAGTTTTGTCTCTAGCGGATTCCCGCCTGAATTCTCTTCCGCTCCCTCGCGCTCCGCTCGGCTGAGAAGCCATCTAGGACATCCAACCCCAACCTCGCTTGATCGCCGTGGCCAGCCAGCGGCCGTTCACCTTCACGAATTCGACAGTGTAGTCAGTCCCACCCGCGGCCAACGGACCCCAATAATGTGATAATTCTATTCGGTATTTAGCGGCCGCGCCGTCCGGGGAAAAGTCCAGGTTGGCGTTGGCGTCTTCGTCCCAATCCATGCGTTCGAAAGTGTTCAAAATATCAAGGGCGCGCCGCTCCATGGCCGCGGCCTCATCCCGCGAAACGCCTGAAGGAAGCCGCTTGAAACGGATCTTTCCCGGCCTGACCAGCGGGGATCGGATGCGATATTTTGCCAGCAGAAGGTCCTGGATATCGACGGCTTCCACGGTCGGTTTCACGTCCACCGTCCTTTTAAGCCAGTCGCCGACATCCTCACGGCCGATCTTCCCGGACCTCCTGATATATTCCATGGCCGCTGGATCACCCGCTTTCATCAGGACGGCGGTGATCTCTTCCATCGTCGATTCCGAGAGGACCAGGCCGTTTTTCGTCCGGCCGGTTTTCAGGAGCCGCCGCAAGTCGTCAAGCGCGGGCTCCGGTCCAACCTCGCCGAGCGCGTCGACCGCGTACCCGATCACGTCCTTGTCCTGATCGTCGAGATACGCCACGATAAAAGGAGCCGAGTTTCTCGGAAATGACTTGAGCGTCGGATCGGGCCAGGACGAGAATTTTCGAGAACGGAAAGCATCAAAGAGCTCCCGGACCCGCGATTCGATTTCTCCGCTGCCCAGATCACGGATGATGATCCGGTTTTCCCGGACCTCGGTGCGGAGTCTCCGCGTCCGGGCGAGCTTGCCCATGAACTCAGCAATCGAGGCGTCTCCATCGAAGGAGAATTGAACGGGCACGATATCCGGTGGGGCGCCGGCCTGCTCTTGTCCTTCCGCGGGCTGGGGCTGCGCCTCGACGATCATCGGGACTCCGGTGAGGTCTCGGAGGAAACGGCACGACTCCTCGAGATTCTCGGCTTGGATGAGGCAGGGAGAGAGGCTCAGATTCGTTATCGTGAACGGCACTTCTTGATGGCGGGCCTTTCCTAAAGCTGCGACGTATCCTCCTGCCTGCTCCCGCCTCCAGCCGCCTCCCGCCTGGGCAATGAGGATGTCAAGGTTCTTTAGAATCAGAGCCGGGGAGGCGCCGCCCCTGATGATGCCTCGTCTGCGGGCCACGGAATCGGCCGTCTCTCCCTTCGGACTCTCCTTTCCGGACAGGCCCATGACCGCAAGCATGTCCTGCGACGACGCCTTGAGATCGCCGGACTCAGTCACGGAATAGCTGAGACTGCCTTCTTGGGATATCACTTCCCAAATCGACTTGGCCGTATGTTCAAACGAGCGCAATTGGCCGTCGTCCTCAAAGAGAACGAGCATGGGGGGCCGGTGAACGGAAGGTTTTTTCGTCGCCTCCCCCAACCGCTCTGACGTCGTCTTTTGCGGATTTCCCACGGAGACTTCGGTCGTCACGTGGAGCGGATATCCCTGAACGCCGGTAAAGAAGTTCAGCATGCTGACCAGGCCGCGGCCGCATCGTCCGTTGAGGATTAGGAGCCCGAGCACGACGCAGCCGAGAGTGGCCAGACGTTTTTTGCGTGCCCGCGCAACGTTGATCTGAGGAGCTTGGTCTTGAGGAGGGGGCTGGGGGACTTGCCTTTGGACTCTTCGAAGGCGGCGTTGAGCCCGGAGTTTCTCAACAATCCACCAGAGAACCAGGACCACCCCAACCTGGAATAATCCCCCGAGAACTTCATAAGCCGCCACGGAGACGCGAGGCCCGGGGATTCTCAGCAAGGCATCGCCGGGCAGGCGGAGGACCGAATCGAGCAATATCAGCGGCCAGAACGCGTACAGGGAAACGCCAAAATTCCGATACAAGCCAAGGAGTGAAGCGATCAGGACGCTGAAAAGGAGGGCCTTTTTCCAACGGGTACCCATCATCGTTGATCATAAGCTTGCCCAGTAAGAACGTCAACAACTCCCCGTGCCTCGCCCGGAGAGCTCCGGGAAGACCGACTTTTAAAGTTCGGCAGGCTTCGGCTAATGCCCGCGGCGCGCGGGGCTGATCACCCGGAATGGTCGCACCAGACGCCGGCCGTCCCCGTCCGTCAGGACCAGGACATGCTCTCCGGGGTCGGGCGCGACCGACACCTGGTGAAAACGCCGTGTCGACGTGACGTAATGGTCATCGACGTGCCAGTGGATGATCGAATCCCCCTGCCGGTGCACCGCTTCGAACACGACCTCTCCCGGCCGGCCGTCCAGTCCCATGGG
The DNA here is from genome assembly GCA_049513915.1 of Candidatus Aminicenantales bacterium. GTDB lineage: Bacteria > Acidobacteriota > Aminicenantia > Aminicenantales > Saccharicenantaceae > DATKJS01. The sequence goes on from JBEKVN010000007.1 coordinate 15,354, forward strand.
AACGAAGACCGACGTGTCCGGTTCGGGGTAGATCAGGCTCATGACCTGCGCGCCGCCATCGACGGCCGCCCCTCCCCCGCAGCCGGGACGCCACGGCGGAAGGGGCCTATATTCGGGATGGTCGACCCGATAATAATATTCCTGGACGGGGGGCAGGACAAACCAGGGTTCATGCTTCATCCTATCCACGGATTCGCAGCGGCTGTCCACCCGGAAGCTGCCTGACGCATCCAGATGCACCGTCTGATGGAAGGTGCACATCCTGTCGAAATGGCTTTCCGCGGGAACCCAAGCCGTGACCGCCGGACAGAGGGCCGTGGCCAGGAATCCGGAGTCCCGGCACACCCGGACCGCCTTGAGCCCGCGCTGCGGCCGCGGGATCTCCCCGCCGCCGTCGAGCGGGCCGAGGAGGTCGAAGAGGACGGGCGCCGCCGCCTGGACCCCGGTCAGTTCCGGCTTCCCTTCGCCGTCGGCGTTTCCGGCCCAGACGCCGATCGTGTAGTTGGGCGTCACGCCGACCGCCCACGCATCGCGCAACCCGAAGCTCGTCCCCGTCTTCCAGGCCAGCCACTTTGATGAGCTGAAATTCCGCCAGAACCCTTCCTCGTCCGGCCTGTTCACTTCCGTCAGGGCGTTGAGCGTGAGGTAGGCCGCGCCCTCTCCCAATCCTCGCATGCTCGACGGGGCGGGTTTCTCGTCCCGGAGCAGCCGGATCTCCCGCCCTCCCCCGGCCGCGCCCGAGGCGAGCTGGGCCATCTTCGAGTAGAGCGAAGCGATTTCCAGGAGTCTGCCCTCGGCGCCGCCGAGGATCAGCGTCAGTCCATAATCGTCCGCCGGCCGGTCGAGGGTCGTCATCCCCCACTCGCGGAGGCGGTTCTCGAACCGCGGGATGCCGAACTCCCGGAGCATCCGGACGGCCGGCACGTTGAGCGACCAGGCCAGCGCGGTCCTGGCCGGCACGGCCCCGCGGAAGCGGCGGTCGAAGTTCTCGGGCCTGAAGGCCTCGAACCGGACGGGGATGTCCGGGACCAGGGTCTCCGGGGCGATCCCGCCTTCGCGAATCATCGAGGCGAAAAGGAAGGGCTTGAGGATGCTCCCGGTGCTGCGAGGCCGCTCCAGAATGTCGACGTTCTGTCCGCATTCGATCCGCCTCTCGAGTCCGACGTTGCCCACGTAGGCGACCACGGCCGCCGACCTGTTGTCGATGATCACGGCCGCGAGGTTCCGGATGCCCCGGTTGAAGAGCTTCTCCCCCTGGGCCTCGAGAATTCGCACGGCGGCCCGTTGGAGGTCGGCCTTGAGGAATGTGCGGAACGGCGTCCGCCCTCCGCCGCGCCTCGCGGCCAGCGTCTCGAGCAAGTGCGGGGCGTCCCGCGGCACGGGCCGGAGTCCGCCCGGCAGGAATTCCGCGAGAGACAAACGGCACTCGAGGTCGGAAACGATCCTCCTCGTCCGGAGGCGCTCGAGCAGGGCGTTCCTTTTTTCGAGAAGCCGCTTGCGGCCTTCCGCCGACGCGATGAGACCCGGGTCCTTGGGCAGAACGGCGAGGTAAGCCGCCTCGGCCCAGCTCAGCCGTTCGGGGCTTCGTCCGAAATACATCCAGGAAGCGGCGTCGATGCCCACGACGTTCCCCCCGAACGGCGCGTGGGCAGCGAAAAGCGAGAGGATCTCCTTTTTCGAATACTTGAGCTCGAGCCGGAGGGCGAGGACCGACTCCTTCATTTTTTCCCAAAGGGTCCGGGTCCGGCTCTTCCGCGACAGGCGGACAAGCTGCATCGTGATCGTGCTCGCGCCGCTCCTGACGCGCCCGGACCGGAGGTTGAGCCGCAGGGCGCGGGCCACCGCCAATGGATCGACGCCGGGGTGAGAGAAGAAGCGGCGGTCTTCATACTGGAGCAGGACCTGGAAAAACCGCTCGGGCACCTTATCGCCCCGCGGGAATCGCCACTGTCCATCCGGCGCCGGCCGCGCGCCGAGGAGCGCCCCCTCCTCCGAGAAAAGGACGGGCGATGGAAGATCGGGGAAAAGGTCGCGGGGCAGCGAAAACCAGAACGCCGCGAACAGGGCGGCCAGGCCTCCCCCCGCGAGGAGCTTGATCTTCCGCCGCTTCGTCAAACGGATCATTGGACGATCTTGACCCACCGGCCTTTGGAATTGGCGTGGACGGCCGCGTCATACATGGCCTCGACCGCCAGGCCGGGCTGGTAGTACCGGCCGGCATACGAGGCGTTGAGAACGATCAGGAACGTTTTTTCCTGGCCCGCGGCGAGACTGAAGTAGGTAAAGACGCGGTCGTCGCGAATGTCCTGGTAATCGACGGTCGCCGCCGTCCCGGACTCGCCGCTGAACCGCGGATTCTTGATCTGGCAGCCGGCGGCGACGAGGTGGGTCAGGACGAGGTTATTCATGTCCCGCTGGGTCGGGTTCTTGACGCGCACGTCGACCACGAGGTCCTGGCCCTGGGTGAGTGTCGCGATGTCGACCGGATTCATTTTGAGGTCCCGATACGTGACCCCGATCGTGAGGTCGTTCCCCGACTCCGGCTCTTCACCGGCCGGGGGCATCCCGCGGCGGTAAATGTTCACGAAGAGCGCCGCCGCCGAGGTGTTGCTGAGCGTGAGGGTGCGGCCCTTGATCGGGAGGCCGGCGTAGACCTTTCTGTCGAAAGCCACGGCCGATTCGAAGTCCTTGGGGTTTTCGTTGTCCCAGGCGAGCCGGTAGCGGAAGGGCTGCATCTGGGAGGCCCCGTAGAAGGACGATAGGGCCATCAGGGCGAAGGACGTTTCGTGGGTGGACAACCAGATGTCCGACCCGACCACCTTCGTGATTTCATCGACCAGCGGTTTGGCCCTATCCGTCCGGCCCATCTGGGTCAAGCAACGGATGGCCAGGGCCTGGTCGCGGAACTCCGAGCCGAAGGTCCAATAATCGTCGCGGTAGCGGGCCACCTTGAGGTCGGCCTTTTTCGTCAGGTCGGCCGCCGCGTCGGCCTGTCCGGCCACGTGGAAGGCCGCGGCCAGCTCGAGGGCCGCGATCCCGTTCAACCCCTCGACTTCCCTGAGCCTGTTCATGGCCCCGAGGTCGGGGTCCCGGGCCAAGGCCAGCGCGTAGAGGCGGAAGGCCTGCGTCAGCTGCTGCTGGGCATCGCCGGCCGTCCAGGAATTGGCCAGCATCTTCTCGTTGCCTTTCCAATTGTCGAGCATGGACGAGGAGACATGGTAGCCAAGCCGCGAGGCTTCGAGGAGGAACCAGCCGGCGTAGGCGGTCACCCATTCGTGGGCAGCGTGGGCGCCCGGCCAATAGGAGAAGGCGCCGTTCGGCATCTGGAACTGGCCCAGCTTGTCGATGGCCGCCTCGACGTGGCCTTGGATCTCTTTTAGCTGCTTTTCATCCAGCTTGACGACGTCCTTGAGATAAAGCTGGGGAAACGCGGCCGAAAGCGTTTGCTCGAGACAGCCGTGGGGATAGCGGATGAGAAAATCGAGCCTCTTTTCCAGGTTGAGCGGAGGCAGCAGGGAAGCTTCGACCGTGACAGTATTGGTGTTCTCGAGGCCGAAGGGCGTCACGGCCTGGCTCAGGGTCTGCCCGGGTTTGAGGTCCAGCCGTGTCGTCTGAGTAACCATGGGATTGGACCCGAGGACCGGGACCGAGATCGTATCCTCGACACGCTCGGAGCCGCTCGCGACCCGGAAGCGGACTTCTCCCTGGCCCACGGAGCCCGCGGTCTTCAAGCTGAACGAGACAATCTGGTCGCCCGGCTGGGCGAAGGGCACGGTTTTCACATGTTCGCCGACGACCTCGAAGAAGTTATTCGTCTCGAGGCTGACCTCGACGTTCTTCAAGGCGGGGTTGGTCACGAAGACGGCGATGGGCATCACGATGTCTTCCCCGGGGCGGACGACGCGCGGCAGCGTGGGCAGGGCCATCAGGTCCCGCCGCACGAGAACGGATTTCTCCGCCGACCCGAACGCCCCGTCGCGGCCGGCCACGGCCATCACCCGCACGGCGCCGAAATACTGCGGCATCTCGAATTCGTGGGACGCCGTCTCTCCCTCCTTGAGCCCGAAGGGCCCTTCGAACATCACGACGGGCGGGAAGCGCCGCGGCGCGCGGTCCTTCTCCTTGGCCGCGACTCCCTCGTCGCCGCCCAGGGCCAGAATTCTGCCGAGTTCGGCGCCGTAGGCCCCGACGACCTCGTCGAAGAGGTCCCAGGTCACGACGGCCAGGGCCTCCCGGTTATAAAAGTCTTTCCGGAGGTCCGGGGCCGAATAGCGCGTCAGCCCCAGGAGTCCTTCGTCCACGACGGCCAGCGTGTAGCTCATGGGCCGGCGGTTCTTCTCGCGGACCTGGACCTTGAACTTCTCCTTGGGCTTCAGCTCGTCGGCCACTTGGACCACGGGTTCGAGGCGCGTCGCGGGGTCGTCCACCAGGACCGGGATGACCCCATACAGGCGTATGGGAGTGTCGCTGACCTTGTCGCGGTGGGGTTGGACGAGCGTCACGTGGACATAGACGTTCGGCGTCATCTTGTCCGTCAGGGGAATCTCGAAACGGTTCTCCCCTTTCTGGGTCGACACCCACATCATGTCGAGGACGGAGGAACCGCTCTCGACGGAAACCAGGGCCCTGCCCTGGACGGCCTCCGGAAGGAAGATCACGGCTTTTTCGCCGACCTGGTAGCGGGCCTTGTCCGCGGTGAAGTTGAGCCGCGTCGCGCCCGCCCCCGCCTCTTCGCGGGAGCGGCCGGCCCAGCCGGGCCAGTCGACATAGAGGATCCGGCCCGCGGCGTGGCCGCTCACCGGGTCCTCGACGCGGATGAGGTAGCGGCCCCAGTCGGGATACTTAATCTGGAACGTCCATTTGCCGGCGCCGCCGGGGGTCGAGACCTCGCCGCTCAGCAGGGGCCGGGTCTGCGTGCTCGAGATATACTGGGCGAGGGAGTCGCCGCTTTTGTCCCACCACCATTTCCATTCGATCTTGTAGAGCGAGACTTTGAGCTTCTCGCGGGACACGGGACGGCCCGTCGGGTCCACGGTCACGATGTCCACGGCATGGTCGACGTCGGTCAGGACCATTCCCCGGGCCTCGTCGCCCTTGGGGGTCAGAATGCCGACATAGGAATCGTAGGGATGGAACGGCTGGGTGAATGAATCGGTGCTGAAATCCCCGCTCTCTTCGAAGACGCGGGTGACGAAGGTCGCGTCGAGCCGGCCGGGGCTAAGTTGCTTGGGAGCGAAGTCCAGTTTCAGGCGCCCCCGGCCCTGCGCGTCGAGGATGCCCTTCCCGGAGACGGCCTCGCCGCCGGTGAAATCGCTGGCCGGGTCGTCGAAAGAGTAATTGGGATAGCGGTCGAACTTGGTCGGGCGGGGCGCCAGGCGCACGGTCACGTCGAACTTGAGGTTCGAGGCCGGGGCGCCGTGGAGCCACAGGGAGGTGACGGAGGCCTCGACGGGAAGGTCCTTGCGGGTCAGGAACTCGCGGCCCGTTTTGAAATCGATCTTGAGGCGGTTGGGGATCACCGTCTCGATCTTGAGCGTCTTGGTGAACGTCAGGCCGCCCACGAGGACGCGGGCCTTCCAGTTGCCGGTGGGCGCGGCCTCGTCGGTCGGGACGCGGAACGCGTAAAACGGCTCGACGGCCTTCTCGGGCTTAAACGTTTGGACGAGCTGGCCCTGGGGAGAATAAATCTCCATGACCACGGGATGTCCCGCGGGCAGGACGCGCTCCCTGTCGAACAGGGCGAAGGTCAGATAGAGCGTGTCGCCCGGGCGCCAGACGCCCCGTTCGCCGTAGATGACGCCCTTGATCCCCTTCTGGACGGCCTCGCCGCCGACGTCGAAATGACTCAGCGGAAGGGCGCCGTCCCTGTTGACGCGGAGATAGCCGATGTCGCCGCCGGCCTGGGCCGAAACATAAAAGGCGCGCTCCGCGAGCTTGAACGCGGCGAACCCGTTGCCGTCGGTCGACGTTTCGCCGAGGGGCTGGTTTTGGTAGTTGTAGGCCCGCACTCTCGCGCCGGACAGGGGCCGGGCCGTGCCGATGTCGGTGGCCACGACGTGGAGCGTCCCGTTTTCCTCGAGCTTGGCCACCAGGCCTACGTTGGAGGAGAGGAAATTCCGGCCGACGAGGGCCTGGGGGTTGCGGACGGGATTGAAGATGGGATTGTAATAGGCGTCATTGCAGGGATCGTTGCGGTGGGCCCAGCCGTCTTCGTTGTATTGGTAATTGTAGGTGAAATAGTCCCAGTTCGATTCCGCGGCGTCGTCCTTATTTTTCAAGGGCGGCTCGGGGACGACGGGCGTCGAACTCTCGGGGCACGGATAAGTCGAGTTCCCGCGGTTGAAGGAAAGGACGAGGCGGAAGAGGCTCCCCGGATTTTCCTGGAAAAGGGAGGTCACGTCGAGTTCGTAGCGCGTCCAACGGCTCGTGACCGCGGGGTCGTCGGAAAGCTCGATGGTCTTCCGCCAGAGAAAGCGCCCGACGCGGGTGAGCTCGGTCGACCCATCAAGGTCGTTGACCTGCAGGAACTGGGCCATGTTGTTGCCGTAGATCTGGAGGGCCGCCACCTGGATCGCCTTGAGGTTGACCGCCTCGATGGGGACGGTCAGCCGGTCCTTTTTCGGCAGGATGACGCCCTTGCCGACGAAGCGGACCTGGGGGCGTATGGATTCGAAGACGACTTGGCGCGACTCCGGGCGCGCCAGGCGGCGGTTCGCATAATTCCGGATCCCGGCAGAGACCGTCACCGGGACCGTCCCCACGAAGTCGCGGGTGGAATAGATCCTGATGACGTTCCCGTCGATTTCGAAGGTGACGGGCCGGTTTTCGATGCGGATCAACCCCTGGAGGTTCTGGTCCTTGGCCAGCGGGTCGGAAAACCTGAGGAGGACATGCCGCGTTTCCGCGAGGACCGCCTCGGCACTAAGGAGTTCGAATTGGCCGAGCGCGGGCACGTTGATGTCCCTGTAGCCCCGGTTATCGACCCGGATCGGCGCCCCGTCCCAATTCAGGCGGACCTGGGACGGGACTTCCCCGCGCTCGACGTTCTTGACCGTGAAATAATGGGTCAGCCCGGTTAGCGAATGGCTCCACTCCACGGTGAGTTTCTTGCCCTGCTGGCTCGCCTCGACGACTTTTTCGACGAAGGCGGGTTCCTCCACGTCCGAGGTATTGATCTGGCCTTTGAGGACCTGCATTTCAGGCTGAGCGGCGTCCTCGGATGTGAGCCCCAGGACCTGGATCTCCATGTCCGGGCGGATGACGCTGAAGGTGAAAGGAAATGTATTGAACTCTTTGGGGAGTTTGAGGATGCGGCCGACCTCGAGGACGGCCTTGTATTCCTGGCCGGGTTTCAGTTCCTCCTTCGGGGTAAAGATGAGCTCCCGGAGGCTTCTCCACTCGGCTTTTCCGGTGATGGACGGGGAGAATTCGAGCAGGCCCTCCGCCGACTGGCCGGGCGTCGCGGCGTTGCCGACGAAGAGGACCCGGATTTCGGACTTCCGGGAGATCTGCCCGTAGGTGAAGGCGCTGATATAGCGGTACCATTCTTTCTCCATCTCGGTCGCGGTCTTCTTCTTGGCCGGCTTGCAGGACAAGAGCCCGATGGCGCAGACGACGACGAGAACACAAGACAGAGTTTTCTTTGACATGAGTCCTACCCCCTTCTATAGGTAAGGATTGGCGATGCCGGTCGGACCCCGGGTGCCCATTGCGCTCATCCTATGCGGGGCGCCCAAGGAAGTCAAGGGAGGCGGTCCTAAAAAAAAGGCCTTATATCGGAGTTTCCGAGTCTTTTTCTCCACCGCCTTTTTATAGTATGATGCTGTCGATTTAGCGGAGGCAGGAGCTTGCCCATGAACACGAAAACCGGGACAAAGATCGCGGCGGACGAAGGCCTCAGCCGCCGGAATTTCCTCAGGACTTCAGCCACGGCGGGCCTGGGCCTGGCCTTCGCCGGAAGAGTCCTCGGCCAGGCGGCAGGCCCTCAGACCGCCAAGCCCTCCACGGCGAAAAATCCCGACGAACTACGCGTCGCCGTGATCGGGTGCGGCGCCCAGGGCCGGGTCCTCATCGAGTCCATCCTCCGGATCCCGTCCATCCGAATCGCGGCCATCTGCGACATCTGGTCCTACAGCCAGACCTACGCGGCCAATTACCTCAAGAAATACGGGCACATCGTCAGGGTCTACGAAGACTATCGCGACCTCCTGGCCAAGGAAAAAAACCTCCAGGCCGCGATCGTGGCCACACCCGACTGGGTCCACGCCGAGCATGCCGACGCCTGCCTCCGGGCCGGGCTCCACGTCTACTGCGAGAAGGAGATGTCGAACTCGCTCGAGAAGGCGCAGTCCATGGTGCAGACCGCCCGGGAGACGAAAAAGCTCCTCCAGATCGGCCACCAGCGCCGCTCCAACCCGCGCTACATCCACGCCATCAACCGGCTCATCCACGAGAAAAACCTCCTCGGACGGGTGACGGCCGCCTACGCCCAGTGGAACCGGGCCAAGAGCGACCTCCTCGGCTGGCCCGAGAAATACGTAATCGACCAAGCCACGCTCGAAAAGTACGGCTACAGCTCGATGACCGAGTTCAGGAACTGGCGCCTCTACAAGAAATTCGGCGGCGGGCCGATGATCGACCTCGGCTCGCACCAGATCGACCTCTTCGGCTGGGTCTTCGGCACAAACCCCAAGTCGGTCGTGGCCTGCGGCGGCACGGACTACTACAAGAATTGGGAATGGTACGACAACGTCATGGCCATCTACGAGTTCGACACCCCTCTCGGGGCCTCCCGGGCCTTCTACCAGGTCCAGACGACGACCCAGCACGGCGGCTTCTACGAAACGTTCATGGGCGAGAACGGCTCGCTCGTCCTCTCGGAGATCCCGACCAAGGGGAACTGGGCCCTCCGTGAACCCACGGCCCCGGAGTGGGATTCTCTGGCTAAGGCCGGTCTCCTGCAGTCGGAGACAACGCCTATTCAGAAGAGCGCCTCGAAGAATATCTTCGTCGACGTGCGGGTCACGGCCGAGGCGGGCCGGTGGCCGCTCCCCGTGGAGCTGGCCAAGCCGGCCCACCAGCCCCATCTCGAGAACTTCTTCGACGCCATCCGGCTGGGGACGCCCCTGACGTGCCCGGCGGACCTGGCCTACGAGTCGTGCGTGGCCGTCATCAAGGCCAACGAGGCCGTCAAGGCGCGCAAAATCACGGAATTCCGGCCGGAGCAGTTCAGAGCATGAGGGCCGCCGGACGAATCGCCCAGCCGATGCTCGGCATCCTGGTCCTGTTCTTCTTCTGCGCGGTTTCCTCCCGGGCATTTGGCGGACCCGCGGACCAGAAGCTCAAACCATGGGACGGGAACCGGACGTCCCCGGCCCATTTCATCCCGCTCCGCGACGAAAACAATGAGCTTATTGTCCCTACCGACACGGACCCGATGCCGTATTCGGCCCGTTTTACGTGCGGCCCGTGCCACGACTACAAGACGGTCCAGGGCGGCTGGCACTTCGACGCCATGAAATCCGAGAAAAACGGCCGGCCTGGGGAACCTTGGATCTGGCTTGACGCCAAGACGGGAACGGCCCTGCCCCTTTCCTACAGAAAATGGCCGGGCGCCTGGGACCCGAGGGTCGTGCGGCTCAATACGTGGGATTTCACTCTGCTCTTCGGCCGCCACATGCCGGGCGGCGGACCGGCCGAGCCGGGCGACCAGGACGTCTTCCCCGGCATGGACGCGCGCTGGAGCGTTTCCGGCAAAGCGGAGGTCAACTGCCTCGCCTGCCACAACAAATCCGGACGCCAGGACCCCAGCGAATGGGCCAAACAAATCCTCCGCGAAAATCTGCGCTGGGCGGCCACGGCCGCGGGCGGGATCGGGGAGGTCGGAGGGATGGCTTCGCGCCTCAAGGAAACCTGGGACGTTTATGACGGGCCAAACCTCGACGACCACGAGTGGGCCGTCGCGCCGTCCGTTAAGTACAGGACGGTCGATTTCGACGGCAAGCACCGCTATTTCTTCGACGTCGCCTATCCTCCGGATGACAAGAACTGCCTGGCCTGCCATTCCGTCTCCCCGGTGAAGGAAACGCTTGCGATGGCCGCGGGGGACGTCCATACGGCCAAGGGCATCAAGTGCGCCGAATGCCATCGGAACGACCTGGGGCACGGCATGATCCGGGGTTACGAAGGCGAATCGCAAGACACCGGCAACCGGTCGGCCGATTCCTTCACCTGCCGGGGCTGCCACATGGGCGAGAATCCGACCGGAGAGAAACTCGTCGTGCCCGGGCGGCTTGGCGCGCCGTATCCCAAGCATAAGGGGATCCCGCTGGTCCATTTCAGGACGCTCAGCTGCACGGTCTGCCATTCGGGGCCGCTTCCGGGCAAGGACTGGGCGCGGGTCCGGACCTCGCGGGCCAACCGGCTCGGGGTTTACGGCGTCGCCCAGTGGTCGACCGATCAGCCGGCGATTATCGAGCCCGTCTACATGAAGAACGGGCGGGGAAAGATAGAACCTCGGAGGCTCCTCTGGCCGGCCTTCTGGGCCCGGCTGGAAGGAAAAGAGATCGTTCCGCTCCGGCCCGGGGTCGTGGAAGCGGCGGCGGGCGATATTCTCAAGTGCGAAGAACGCGTCGCCGCGGTGCTCGCCGCCTTGGCCCCGGTCTGCGGCGAGAACGAGGTTCCCGCTCTGGCCGCGGGCGGCTGGCTTTTCGAGGTCAACGTCGACGGGGGGCTCGACGCCTCTCCCGTGGCCGCGGCGGAAAAGGCCGGCGGCAAGAATGGGGCGCAACCTCTCTGGGGTACAAAGAAGGATGGGGTCATAGCGTCGCTCATCCCCGACTTCGACCCCGCCGCGCCTGACAAGGACCCCGCGATCGAGCCCAGGATCCAATCCGTTCTCGAAAGCCTGGGTACGGTGGCCGGCGCTCCGGGCAAACCGGCCGTCGTAGTGAAAAAAACGCTTTACCAGATTACGGACGGCAATCTCGCGTCCGCCGGGGTTCCGGCGGAGCTAGGCGGCGCTTCCGGACCGGGGTGGCTGAAGGACAACAAGCTCGAGCCCCTGGCCGCGGATTTTGATGTCCGGACGCTGGCGGCCAAGGCCGGGACCGAACAAACGCTGACCGAGGAGCAGGCCGGGCTTGTTCTCAAAGCCCTCGCCACGAAGGACGGGGGAGCTCAGGAGCCCACGAAAGACGCGGTTTCTCAATTTATTTATGTGTCCGGAGGGCTGGACTTCCGGCTGGACAAGGACGGCAAGCTCACCTCCGAGGCCTCGGACACGGCAGCGGCGTCGGTGACCTGGCCTCTTGCCCACAATGTCCGCCCGGTCCAGCAATCCCTCGGTTGGAACGGCTGCACGGATTGCCACACGGCCGATTCCAAATTCTTCTTCAAAACGGCCAAGGGGACAGGCCCGTTGCTAACGAAGAACGTCGCCGCAAAATCTGCCACCGCCTTCATGGGGGTCGGAGGTCTTTTCCACCGCGTCTTCGGGCTGACGTTTGCCGTCAGGCCCTTCTTCAAGATCGTCCTCGCCCTGACGATCCTCGCGACCGGCGCGGTGCTGGTCGTCTTCTTCCTGGTCGTCGCCGGGAAGCTGGCCGGGCTCATCGAAAAGAGGTCATGACCATGTTCGCCATCATCACGATCCTCGCTCTCCTGGTCACGGGGCTCGGGCTGGCTTACCGCCGCTTCAGAATTCAGCACCCGTCGGCGGAGGGGACGATTCTCTACGCCGCGATCATCCGCGACTTTACGCGGTGGTTGGGCCAGAGAACTCCGGAAATCCTGTCGAAGCCGGCCCCGGCAGGCTGGCCGGCCTGGATCAAGGGCTTCCGGCTGTGGCGTCTTCCGCTCTTCGAGAAATGGCTCCTCATCGGCGTCTATGGAAGCTTCCTCTACCTCGCGGCCAGCGGGTTTTTCTTCGCCATATTCATCAGGCGCGGGCTTTACGGATATCCGCTGGTTCTCCACGTCCTGGCCGGGGCGCTTTTCGCGGTCTGCCTGACCCTGATCGCGTTCCTTCGGGCGCGGCGCTTTACATTCAACCCCGGGCCGTTCACCCTTCCGGGGGACCTGGACGCCGTCAGGAGATTTAGAATCCCGTGGGGGGCTCAGGACTGGGCCAAGGGGTTCTTCTGGCTGTTCCTCGTGGCCGGCTTCTCGCTGGCCGCCTCGGCCCTTCTGCCGATGCTGCCGTGGTTTCCCTACAAGGGCCAGGTCATTCTCTTCGGGTGGCACCGCTGGAGCGCGCTGATTTCGCTCATCGCGGCCATCGTCTTCGTGGACCTCGAGCTCTTCAGGCCGCGGCCGGAGACTTGAGTTCCCGACGCATTAGTTTCCAGAGGAGGAAACGAAATGGAGAATAGAATCCTCGTTGCTTATGCGTCCAAGCGCGGCGCGACAAAGGAGATCGCCGAAAAGATCGGCCAAGTCCTGCGTCAGTCCGGTCTGCAGGCCGATGTGATGCCGGTCGATCGCGCGGGAAACCTGACGCCGTACCCGGCCGTGGTCCTGGGCAGCGCGGTTTACTACGGTCACTGGCGCAAGGAGGCCGCGGCCTTCCTAAAGGCCAACGAGAAGCTGCTGGCCGGGCGGATGGTGTGGCTTTTTTCGAGCGGCCCCACGGGCCAAGGCGCCCCTGACGAGTTAGCCAAGGGAACGCGTATCCCCCAGGCGCTGCAAACCCTTATCGATAGCATCCGGCCCCGCGACATCGCCCTGTTCCACGGCGTGATCGATGAAAAGAAACTGAGCTTCTTCGAAAAGTTTGTGGCCAAGAAGGTCAAGGCCCCCACCGGCGATTTCCGCGATTGGGATGCCGTTACGTCCTGGGCGATGGCCATCGCCGGCGCCTTGAAAAAATAAAAAATATCGACGTCCTTATTAAGATAGGGTTCAATATGTCACTGAAACTCCAAACATCCCTTGCTCATTGAAAATAAGGAGGGCTCTTATGATCAAATTCAGGTTTTTATTGCCGGGCATAGGCCTTTTGGCACTTCTTGGGTCCCTTTGCGTCTACGGACAGGACAACCTTGCGATCTGGAAAGAGTTCGTGGCCGCGCTGAAAAACGGAACCTTGACGGCGGAACAGATCCGCCCTCTCTACGGTGCCCCCAAAGACGTCCTCCTGGAACACTTGAGGCAACTCAAGCTCGCGAGTGACGCAAACTCTTCCTGGGCGGATTGGGAAAACCCCGAGGTATTCCCGGTCGACAATCTTGTGCACTTCATCGTCAAGCTTCGTATCGGGCCGGGGACGACGACCGACCGTTGCCTTTCGTTCATTAAGGAGGGTAACCGATGGTATTACGGCCATATGGAGGGAATCTTCATCCGTCTGGACAAGACGCCGAAGCCGCCGACGTCGGACTTCCCGGACGTCGACGCCGAAACGAAAGCGTGGCAGAGGGAGGAGATTTATTGGTCGGAGATCGTGCAGCTGTACCTCAGTATCGCCAAGAAAAACGGGAAGCCGTATGCCCTCGACCTCCTGAAATCCGGTCCGGGCTATTTTGTCGGGGCTAAGAGTTGGGTGCCGTTCGTCGCGCCGGCCAAGGCCTTCATCCTCTATTTGTGCTGGAATGAAAGCCGCCTGAGAGAAAATCTCGTCGTCCTCGAAAAGCTTACGGATCTTGAAGCCGTGGTCAGCATGCAGACGCACTACTTTTTTCTCTACAAGAGAGCGACTCATTTGAGGCAGTGGATTCCGTTCGACGAATACCGGCAGATCTTTGAGACCATTTGGCAGGACCGGGCCGCGGCGGCCGGATGGGCCCTCGAGATCAAGTACAAAGATCCTGAATGCCTGCAGTGCGTTTTCCACTTCACGCGAAAACCGTGAGCGGACGGGTTCTTATTTGATTTGCGGCCTCACGGAACCCCTCGCTCCCCCCGGCCGCATGTTTATTCCGTTTTTTTGAAACTCAGCAGATCCCCCGGCTGGCACTCCAGGACTTCGCAAATCTTCTCGAGCGTCGAGAACCGGACGGCCCTGGCATGCCCCTGTTTGAGGATCGAGAGGTTGGCCATGGTGATGCCCACCTTCTCCGAGAGCTCAGTGAGCGACATCTTCCGCTTAGCCATCATCAGGTCGAGATTGACTTCGATTGGCATTGTCAAGCCTCAAACGGTCAGGTTCTGGTCTTGCTGAAGTCGGACCCCAGCCTCAATAACTCTGGCGATTACTAAGAACCCGAACCCAAGAAGTAGCGTGCTCAGGCCGCTGGAAAGAAACCGAAATTCAGCTGATGAAAGGAAGCCCGCTGGCCGGGGGAACGCGGAGATTGCATTGACGACCGCATTAATGGCAGCTAAGCAAAGAACCGCGTAACCGATTCTCCGGATATAACGAGGACTTGCAGAGCTAAAAGGCTCGCCTCGAGAAATAAGGCTGATAAGCTTAAAGATACTGTAGGCTATGAAAAAGTAGATTGCCCCGGACAGAACTCTGTCAAAAAAAACACTAATCATACCCGAGACCGGGGCTCCAGAAGGCAGGTTAACGAGAGCAGGAAACACCCTGGTCATAACGACGAGGGAAGTAACTACCATCATACCGTAGAGGATGAGCATCGTGATGAGCACGATCCGAAGCGCCTTGACGAGCGCGGCGACTTTAAAAGTATCTTTTGCGGCCATCGGAATCTCCTTTCAAAACATTTATCGATAATCAATATAAACAGTAAAACATCGTTTGTCAAGGAATATTTATTGATTATCAATATATATAGCCTTCCCCTTAAGGATGGGTTTAGCAGAGGACATGCGCGTCCCAGTCTGTCAGGCCTTATCAATGAGACTCCTGATCGTCTTTCCCATATATGAACCAATTCTCTGGGATCGAGTTATAGCCAAAAAACTCCTTGATTATACACATATATTGTGTATAATATGTGTTAATAAAGGAGAACGGACATGCAAGTGAGACACAATATAACGTTGGACCAGGATGTTTCGAAGGAACTTGAGAGCGTGGCCAAGGAGCTAAAGGAAAAGAAAAGTGCCGTCATCGGAAAGGCCCTCGAAGTCTATTTCGACCTTCTGGACCTGAACGTTGCTAAGAAAAGACTCGCCGACCTTGAAACGGACCGTGACCGCCTCCTGGATGCCGATGAGGTCTGGAAAAAGCTGGGGATCTAGGTTGTTCAAGCTCCGGTTTCTTGCGAAAGCCGCGGAGGATCTCAGCCGGATCGACAGGCCTCATCAAAAGATAATCAAAGCCAAGCTCCTCATTCTCGCCAAGAACCCGGAGGCATTAAAAAACAACATCAGGCGGATTGCCGGAGCCGCAGATGCCCTTTACCGATTGCGCGTCGGAAATTATCGGATCATTTTCAAGAAAGAAGCAGATGCCCTCGTGATCCTCATCGTCAGAATCGGGCATAGGAAAGAAGTCTATCTTTCCTGGAACTAGCCGCCCCTCCGAAAAGCCATGGCCCGGGAATTCAGGGGACACGATCCCAATTCAAGAGAATTGGGTCATGTCCCCGAATTCCGGCCCCGAATTCCCCCCGGTTTCTCCAGCTTGACCGCTAATGACGGGGCCCTTAATTTGGGTTAACCCTGCCCCAATTTCACCACTCCCCCGCCTCTTGAATAATCCGCCCGACGCGATTATAATTTTCTGTCGCACTTTTGCGATATTGATGCATCTCCGCATGCAATCATAATTCACTATCAGAAGGGAGTCTCTTTATGGCGACCAAGGGGTTTAATCCGTTCGATATGGCCCAGAAGCAGTTCGACGGCGTCGCGGACCTTCTCGAGCTCGACCAACCCACCAGGGACCTGCTGCGGCAGCCCCTCCGTGAATATCATTTCTCGATCCCCGTCCGGATGGACGACGGCACCGTCCGCGTCTTCCGGGGCTTCCGCTGCCAGCACAACGATGCCCGCGGCCCCTGCAAGGGCGGCATCCGCTTCCACCCCCAGGAGACGATCGACACGGTCCGCGCCCTCTCCATGTGGATGACCTGGAAGTGCTCCGTCGTCGACATCCCGCTCGGCGGCGGCAAGGGCGGCGTCATCTGCGATCCCCACGACCTCAGCCCGCGCGAGCAGGAACGTCTCTGCCGCGGCTGGATCCGCCAGATCGCGAAAAACGTCGGGCCGCTGAGCGACGTCCCGGCCCCCGACGTCATGACCAACCCCCAGCACATGCTCTGGATGCTCGATGAGTTCGAGGTCATCCACGGCGCCAAGTACCCCGGTTTCATCACCGGCAAGCCCGTGGGCATGGGCGGTTCGCTCGGCCGGACCGAAGCCACCGGCCACGGTCTCGTTTACACCCTGCGCGAAGCCCTCAAGGAACTCAAGATCCCGATCGAGAAGACCACGGCGGCCGTCCAGGGCTTCGGCAACGTGGCCCAGTACGCGATCCAGCTCTACACCCAGCTCGGCGGCAAGGTCGTCTGCGTCTCCTGCTGGGACCAGAACGACCAGACCTCCTACACCTACGTCAAGAAGAGCGGCGTCAGCCTCGAGGAGCTCCTGGCCATCACCGACCGCTTCGGCGGCATCGACAAGGCCAAGGCCGCGGCCCTCGAGTACGAACGGCTGCCCGGCGACGCCTGGATCGCCCAGGACGTCGACATCCTCCTCCCCTGCGCCATCGAGAACCAGGTCAACGCCGAGACCGTCAAGAAGATCGGCCCGCGGGTCAGGGTCATCGCCGAAGGCGCCAACGGCCCGACCACTCCGGACGCGGACCCCGAGATCAAGAAGCGCGGCATCTTCGTCATCCCCGACTTTCTGGCCAACGCCGGCGGCGTCACCTGCAGCTATTTCGAGCAGGTCCAGTGCAACATGAACTACTTCTGGACCAAGGAAGAAGTCCTCAAGCGGCTCGACGAAAAGATGACGGCGGCCTTCCTGGCCGTCAGCGAGCTGGCCCGCACCCGGAAGCTCTACATGCGCGACGCGGCCTATGTCATCGCGGTCAGCCGCGTGGCCAACGCTTGCAAAGATCGCGGTTGGGTTTAAAATACGCTTGTTCCCGCGGCACAGGAGTCACGCGGCGTCATGAGCAACCAGCGCGCCCCGACGGCTGTCAGCACGCTCTTCTCGACCCTCCACGAGCGCGCCAAGGAGCTGAGCTGTCTCTATAAAATAGAGGAGATCCTGAGCCGGTTCGACCGCCCCCTCGAAGAGGTGTTCCGCCGCATCATCGAGGCCATCCCGCCCGGCTGGCAATTTCCCGACTGCTGCCAGGCCCAGATCGTCTACGGCAATGAAACTTACCAGTCTTCCGATTTCGAGGAAACGCCGCACGTCCATTGCGCGGACATCCGCGTCCAGGACACCGCAGCGGGCCGCCTCTGCGTCTCCTACAAGCGGCCGACGCCCGAGAGCGACTGCGGCCCGTTCCTGAAGGGGGAGATCAAGCTCATCCAGACGATCGCCGACCGGATCGGGCATTTCGTCCTCCACCAGCGTCTCAGCCAGATGTTCGAAGAGATGAACGAGGAGCGGCGCGGGGCGAGCGACGAAAAAGCCGGCTGGCGCATCGCCCTGGACCTCCTCCGGAACACCGACCCGAACCTCTTCATCCGCGTCTCCCGTAAGATGATGAACTACCTGGGATGGCGGGGGGTGAGCGAGGCCCGAGCCCTCCTCCACCGCTACGGCCAGGACCGGGAGGCCAACGGCGTCTTCGGGGAGGCCAACGCCCCGCAGGAGCGGGGAAACCTCGACCGCTTCGTAAAGCTCAGCGACGAGACCTTCCAGATCGCCTCGGCCAACCTTTCGGACGAGGACATCATGGCCCGAATCCAGAAGTGGATCAACGAGGACCGGTCGAGCTCCGCGGTCCAGGCCCTGGAGAACGTCTACGCCTCGCTGACCGAGGTCCTCGAATCCATCCGCCGCTACCAGCGCCTCATCCCCGAGGGGATCAAACTGCCCCGGTCGACGTCCAACAGCGTCCGCGTGGCCCTGATCCGGAGGTTCTTCACCGAGCAGCTCGAGTTCATCAACGTCGCCAAGAAGTACGTCGACCTCGAGGATTTCTTCGGCCTCATGGAGCGGATCATCTTCCCAACGGGCAGCCACGGCAAGCTCGGCGGCAAGAGCGCCGGGCTCTTCCTGGCCAGCCGGATCCTGCGGCAGGCCAAGCGCCGGATCAAGGAGATCGGCGAGGTCAAGACCCCCAAGACCTGGTACATCACGTCCGACGGCATCATCGCCTTCCTCCAGCACAACGACCTCGACGAGGTCATCGAGCAGAAGTACAAGGACATCGAGGAGGTCCGCCAGGAGTACCCCCACCTCGTCCAGGTCTTCAAGAATTGCTCCTTCCCCCAGGAGATCGTGAAGGGCCTGTCGCTCGCCCTGGACGATTTCGGGGAGGTCCCGCTCATCGTCCGGAGCTCGAGCCTCCTCGAGGACCGGCTCGGGACGGCCTTCGCCGGCAAGTACAAGAGCCTCTTCCTGGCCAATCAGGGGGGAAAGAAGGAACGTCTGGAGGCGCTCCTCGACGCCGTGGCCGAAGTCTACGCCTCGATCTTCAGCCCCGACCCCATCCAGTACCGGGCCGAGCGCGGCCTCCTCGATTTTTACGAGGAAATGGGGATCATGATCCAGGAAGTCGTCGGCAAGCAGGTCGGCAAGTACTTCTTCCCCGCGTACGCCGGCGTCGCCTTCAGCCGGAACGAGTTCCGCTGGTCGCCGAGGATCAAGCGGGAGGACGGGCTGCTCCGGCTCGTGCCCGGTCTCGGGACGCGGGCCGTGGACCGGGTCAGCGACGACTACCCGATCCTCGTGGCGCCCGGCCAGCCGAACCTCCGGGTCAACGTGTCGCTCGACGAGGTGGTCCGTTATTCGCCGAAGAAGATCGACGTCATCGACATCGAGGAGAACACGTTCGTGACCCTGGACATCCAGGAGCTCCTGAAGGAGATCGGTCCAGAATATCCCGGCCTGGCCAAAGTCATTTCGGTGTCCCGCGACGGTCACCTCCAGCGCCCGATGGGCCTGGCCACCGATTTCGGCAAGTCCGAAGCCGTCGTGACCTTCGACGGCCTGATCACGGAGAGCCCGTTCATGGGCCAGCTCGAGGCGATCCTTAAGACGCTCGAAGCGGCCCTCGGCGTGCCCGTCGACATCGAATTCGCCAGTGACGGAACGGACTTCTACCTGCTCCAGTGCCGCCCGCAGAGCCACTCGGCCGAGGACGTGGCCATGGAGATCCCGTCGAACATCCCGGAAGCCGACCTCCTGTTCACGGCCAACCGCTATGTCTCGAACGGCAAGGTGGCCGACATCACCCACATCGTCTACGTCGAGCCCGACAAATACGCCGAGATCGCCGAGCTCCAGGACATGGCCTCGGTCGGATTGGCCGTCGGCAAGCTCAACAAGCTCCTGCCGCGCCGCCAGTTCATCCTCATGGGTCCGGGACGCTGGGGCAGCCGGGGCGACATCCGGCTCGGGGTCCGGGTGACCTACTCGGACATCAACAATACGGCCATGATCATCGAGGTCGCCCGGAAGAAAGGCAACTACGTCCCCGACGTGTCGTTCGGGACGCACTTCTTCCAGGACCTCGTCGAATCGGGGATCCGCTACCTGCCGCTCTACCCCGACGACGCCGGCGTCAAGTTCAACGAGGGCTTCCTTCTCTCGGCGCCGAACCGGCTCACGGACTTTCTCCCGGAATTCGCGCACCTGACGGATGCGCTCCGCGTCGTCGACGTCCCGGAGGCGGCCGGCGGCAAGGTCCTCCGGATCCTCATGAACGCCGACCGCGAGAAGGCCGTGGCCATGCTGGCCGACCCGGGCGCCGGCATGCGGGCCGTTTTCGACCAGGCAACGGCGGGCTTCCGCGAGGACGGCGACCACGCCCGCTGGCGTCTCCGCATGGCCGAGCAGATCGCGTTTCACTGCGACGTCGAGCGCTGGGGCGTCAGGGCCATCTATATCTTCGGCGAGCCGAAGTCCGGCGCCGGCAGTCCCGGGAGCCCGATCAAGCTCGCCGTCCATGTCCAGGGTACCCCCCAGCAGAGAAGAGAGCTCGAGATCTGGCTCCAGGGCTGGAGCCTGTCCCTAGCCGAGATGAATTACCTCCGGACGGGCTTCCATTCCGACGGACTGCTCGACGTCCATATCGTGAGCGGCGATGACGTCAAGGGGATGAGCTCGGTCGCGGCCAAGGTCAACGCGGCCCCTGATTCCATCAAGGAGCTCCGGCTCGGAAACAAGCCGTCGTCCTAATTGATAAAAACGCGAAAATTCGACATACTGCGGGTATGACGCGGCGACGCGATCTCTCCGTTCATCGATTCGCGCACGAGGCGATGACCACCATTTTTGAGGTTTTCATCGCCGGAAAGTCTAAGGAGTACGCCCGCCAGGCCGCCCGCGCCGCCTTCGACGAAGTGGACCGGATCGAGCGGCTGTTCAACCGGTTCGACCCCTCGAGCGAGATCAGCCGGCTGAACCGCCTGCGTCCGGGCGAAACGTTGATGGTGGGCATCGAAACCGTCGAGGGCCTCGCCGTCGCCGCCCGCATCCAGGCCGAGACCACGGGCGCCTTCGACATCAATTATAGGGCAGCCCGGCCTCTCACCGGATCCGTCCAGCCGAATCTTCTCAGCCTCGTAGGCCTCAGGATGATTCCCGGCGGATTCGAAATCAAGCGGCACCGGGGCCGGGCCGGAAAAAAGGCCCTCCCGCTCGACCTCGACCTTGGGGCCGTCGGCAAGGGCTATGCCCTGGACCGGGCCGTCGAAGTGCTCAAGGACTGGAGCGTCCTCAATGCCCTCATCCACAGCGGGACGAGCACGGCCCTCGGCATCGGACCCGGGCCCCAGTCCGGGCAGCCGGGCTGGCCGGTCGGGGCCGCCGCGTCCCGGCCGTGCCCGGGGGCGCCCGCGGAGATCCGGCTCCTCGGCCGGGCGCTGAGCGGCTCCGGCACGGAGGTTAAGGGCGACCACATTATCGACCCCCGGACCGGCCGGTCGGCGCGCGGCCACCTGGCGGCCTGGGCCTCCCATCCCTCGGCCGCGGTTTCCGACGCCCTCTCCACGGCGCTCCTGGTGATGGGGACGGATGAGGTCCGGCGCTTTTGCCGGAGCCATCCCGAGACTTGGGCCCTCGTGATAATCCCGGGGAAAAAGTGTAGAATATTCAACGCGAACGCCATCGCCCAGCCCTAGAGACAAGGAGACTATGATGAATAGAGCGCTCTGTTCGATTGCCGTCGCCCTGTTCGGGCTGGCCCTCGTCCTCCCGGCGTCCGGGACGGGCGGCCAGGACCAGGACAAGGAGATCCTGAAGATCCAGCTGCCCAAGCCCATGTTCGTCGGAACGCCCAAGAATATCCGCACGCCGAACCTCGAGCCCATCACCGGAAAGCCGCGGGGCCCATTCCTCGTGCCTATGGGGACCGTTCTGCTTTCGGCCGGCAAGCCCGTCACCGCAAGCGACAAGGAGCCGGTTATCGGCGAGCTCTCGTTCATCACCGACGGGAAGAAATCCGGCGAGGACGGCTATTACGTCGAGCTCGGGCCCGGCCTCCAGTGGGTCCAGATCGACCTCGGCAAGTCCAGTCCGCTCGAAGCCATCGTCGTCTGGCATTACCACAGCCAGGCCCGCGTCTACCGCGACGTCGCCGTCCAGGTCTCCGACGACAAGGATTTCATCGCCGGCGTCACGACGCTCTACAACAACGACCATGACAACACGTCCGGCCTCGGCATCGGCAAGGACAGGGAATACATCGAAACCTACGAGGGGAAGCTCGTCGACGCCAAGGGGGTCAAGGCCCGCTACGTCCGGCTCTTCAGCGCCGGCAACACGTCGAACGACATGAACCACTACGTGGAGGTTGAGGTCTACGGCCTTCCCGCCAAATGACAAAGAAGGCCTATCGCGGGCTCTTTGTGTGCGCCGTCCTGGGCGCGCTCTTCGTCCGCACCGTCCGGCTGGACCTGCGGCCCATGCACCATGACGAGGGCAACCAGGCCATCAAGTTCGGAGACCTCCTCGAGCGGGGGGAATACCGCTATGACCCGAACGACCATCACGGCCCGAGCCTCTATTACCTGACTCTTCCCCTCGCCCGGGTCCTGGCCGGGAGGTCCCTGGCCGCGACGTCCGAGACGATGCTGCGGATCGTCCCGGCCCTTTTTGGGACGGGCCTTCTTCTCCTCTTTCTGCTCTTTGCCGGCGGCTTGTCCGCGGAGGCCAGGGTATCCGCGGCTTTCCTGGCGGCCGTTTCGCCAGGCCTGACCTACTACAGCCGGTTTTACATCCAGGAGACCCTGCTCGTCTTCTTCCTGGCCGGCCTCATCGCCGCGGGATGGAAATACCTCCAGACACGGTCCGGCTGGTGGGCCGCGGCGGCAGGCTTTGCGGCGGGGATGATGTATGCGACGAAAGAGACGTCCGTCATCCTTTTCGGAGCGCTCGCGGCGGCGGCCGTGATCGACCGGCTCCTCCGGCCGAAAACGGTGAGCGCGCGGCCCTGGGGTCGTCTGGCAGTCCTCCTTCACCTGGTCATCTTCGCGGCCGCGGCCTTTGTCCCGGCCTGGCTCCTGTTCACGTCGTTCCTGAAGAATCCCAATGGCCTGGCGGATTCCGTCCTCGCCTTTGGAACATACATCCACCGCGCCGGAGAGCCGGGCCTGCACACCCAGCCCTGGTGGTATTACATCCGGACGCTGCTCTATACACGCTTCGGGCACGGCCCGGTCTGGAGCGAGGCGTTCGTCGTGGCCCTGGCCGTCGCCGGGAGCATCTTCGCCTTCGGCTCGGAGCCCGGCAAGGACGGCCATCCGCGGCTGGTCCGTTTTTTATTTTTTTTCACGGTCCTCACCGGGGCCGCCTACGCCCTGATCCCCTACAAGACCCCCTGGAACGTCCTGCCCTTTTACCTGGGCCTCGTGCTTCTGGCCGGCAATGGCGCCGGCGTGCTCTGGAGGACGGGACGATTTCTCATCGTCAAGGTCATCATCCTGGCCGTCATGCTGCCTGGTCTCCTCAACCTCGCGCGCCAGGAGTACCGGGCCAATTTTACGGACTACGCGAACCCGACAAATCCTTACGTTTACGCCCAGACGAGCCCGGATTTCATGAGACTGGTCGCGGCCGTCGAGGGGATCGCGGCCGGGCACCCCGAGCATGAGAGGATGCTGATCAAGGTCGTGGCGCCGCCGGACGAAACCTGGCCTCTGCCCTGGTATTTGCGCCGCTTCAAGCGGGTTGGCTACTGGACGGACATCGCGAAGGCGGGAGACCTACTCGACGCGCCCGTCGTCATCGCCTCGGCGGCTTTTAACGAGGAAGCCGCGCGGAACCTCGACGGGGGCTACCAGTCGGTGTTCTACGGACTTCGTCCCGAGGTCGTCCTTTCGCTCTTCGTCCGTCAGGACCTGTGGGAGGGCTATGTCAGAAGCCGCGCGGCGGAAAGCCCGGCCCGGCGCGGCAGATAGTCCGACGGCGTCAGGTACGGCGGCTATTTCGGTAATTAGTTGTGTGTCACCGTAATTCGAAACCGTCGTAGCCGACCTGGACGGCGACGCCCTTTTTCTTTCCGAGCCCGGTCAGCATGCGCCGCGATTTCCGGGCATCCTCGTAAAACCAGGCCCCGAAATGCGTGAAGAGGATGTTCTTGGTGAACTTCGAAAAGAGCTCGATCAGGTTCGGAACGCCGGCGTGTCCGTAGGCCATTCCGCTCGTGCGGTCGCGCCGGATCATGCCGCCCTTGCGGAGGAAGCTTGCTTCGGTCACGACGAGATCGATTCCCTCGAGGAGCGGATGATACTCTTTGTTTATCCAGAACAGATCGCCCGTGTATAGGAGCCGCTGCCGGCCTTTCTCCACGAGGTAGGCTGTGGATTCCACCTTGAGACTGTGGTGGGTCGGGATGGCGCGGATGGCATAGCCGCGAAAGGATATTTCACCGGGGAAGGCTTGGACCTCGGGGACGGCGGCGCACGTTTCCGGCGCGTAAACCGGGACGCCGAGCCTCGTGGGTCTCCTGACGAAAAACGCGTGGTCGGGATGGAGATGCGTAATGAAAACGGCCCAAGGCTTCGAATCCAGGAATTCTTTTTCGCCGAGATCGAAAAGCAGGCGCCCGTCAACGAGGACTCCCGAATGCCGGGAATGGCGGGGCGCGGATTCCTTGATCTCACCCCTGGTTCCGAGCACCTTGATCTTCATTCCGGCTTCTCGGCTTTCAGGATCCCCACGGGGCGCGTCCTTTCCGTTTCTCCAACCGCCCCGGAACACTTATGCCACAGCGCCAGCACTGGCGCAAGTCTGCGGGGAATATTCCAGCCGGTGCATTGTATTCCTGGTGACTGCCGATAACGGACCGGGAAAGGAGTCACTATGAGGAGAACCAGGAAAGCGATCGCGGGAATCATGATCGCCGGGCTGGCCGCGCTCGGGCTCGTCTCGCCGATCGCCGCCGCCCCCGCCCAGGACTTCAAGCTGACCGTCCGCGTCTTCAGGATTCCCCGGGAACAGAATTTCGAGGGCATCTTCCTGGACGGGAAAGGCGGGGCCGTCCCATTCCAGGCGCACGGCGACGTGACGGGAGATTTTCCGCGGGCGACCGTCTTCTTCCAGACGGAACTGGCCGCCAACGCCGCGGGCGAGGCCGTCGCCGCCGCGATCCTCGACCGGGTCGTCTTTGGAAATGGCGGAATCACGACCAGGAGAATTCAGATCGACGAGATCAAAGCCATGGACCTCGAACTCGGCCGGAGCACCCCCGGGGCCGGCGCGCGCTTCGAGGAGAGCCGGGGCGAGGGACGGTCTTCGGATTATGAGGTCCGGGCTGAATTCCTGTCTTCGGCGAACGGCAAGGTCCTTGTCCGTCTCCGCTTCGACGCCGGCTGGAGCGCCCGTGGCGGGTCCCTCGGAGTGGGAATGAGCGAGGCCGTCATTTCGGCGCCCGTGGAACTCTCCGAGTCCAAGCTGTTTTTGATCGGGGCTGCTTCCTCCAAAATGAGCGGGGCAACCTCCGGCGCCGTCTACTGGCTGGCCGTATCCGCCTCGCCGGAAAAGACCATACCGCCCTCATCGGGGCGGCCATAAAGGCCGCCCGAAAGCCCCCGTAGCGGACTAATCTGCTGCTTAGGGAGATCCGAGGCTCGTTTCAGATATTTACCAGAAGTGCAGCTCCGAGTCGCTTCGCCGCACCGCGTGGACCGAGTGAGACGGGCTGAAAGGGAATGGCCGGAACGTCATGTGCGGGAACTCGGGACTGCCTCTGGTCAAGCCCAGAATCTCTTCAGTGATCTACCAGAAGTGTGGCTCCGAGTCTCTCCTCCACACTTCTGCTGGTCGCTCCTCAGAATCCGCTCCCTGCCGGAGGCCATCCCCGAGGCCCGGCTTAAGAATCCGCCCCGCAAGAGGCCCTACGGAATTTTGATCTCCGGCTTCCCGAGATGGAGGTCGATCAGCTTCGAAGCGGCCTCGTCGCAGGCCTTGAAGGCGACCGGCCCGCCCTGGTTGCAGACCACGAGGACCGCGAAGTCGCGGAGGGGCGCGATCCAAACGACGGCGAAGTTCATGGTGTTGCTGCCGTTGTGCGACAGGACCGTTCCGCCTCCCCACTCCCGCTCGACGGCCAGCCATCCCATCGCGTATTCGCCCCCGAAGGGCGGCGTTTGGAGCTTTTTATACGTTTCGGGCTTCAATAGGGCTTTCTCGCCCCTGGCGCCCCGGAGCTGGTCCGCGACGAACTTCGCCCAGTCGGCGAGCGGGCAGTGGACCGTGCCCGCCGGCCCCATGACGGAGGGGTTGTCCACGTCCGGGCCATTCCGCTCGACGGGCTTGCCGTCCTCGCCGTGGGGCCATGGCTGGTCGAGCAGACCCGGCGTGCCGACGCCGCCGAACCCGGCGCCCGTCATGCCCAGCGGGTCGAAAATCAGCTTCTTCATCAGGTTTTCCCACGAATCGTCCGCCGCCTTCTCCGCCAGCGCCCCGGCGATGACATAGCCCAGGTTCGAGTAAAGGTACTTGGCGCCCGGCTCGGCGAGGGGCTTGATGGACGCCAGCTTCTTGATCACGGCGAGGCGTTGGTCTCGGGTTGTCGCCGTGCGCGGCAAAAGGCCCCAGGGAATATTGGCGGGAAGGCCGGCGCGATGCGAGAGGAGGTGGAGAAGCGTGACTTTTTGGAGGGCGGGATCCAGGGACGAGGCCAGCTCTGGAAAGACTTCGCCGATCGTGGTCTCCCATTTGAGCGTGCTCCGTTCGACGAGGGCGCCGATCATCGCGGCCGTCAGGGCCTTGGTATTCGACCCGAGATGCCACTCGTCCGTGACAGTCACGGAAACGCCGGCGCCCTTCTTGCGCACGCCCACGGCCCCGAACGCCTCGAGGCCTTTCCCGGTCACGATCGCCCCGCCCAGTGCGGGGACCCCATGTTTCAGCCGGATAGGTTCGAGAAGGTCGTTCAAGCGCTTATCGGCGGTCACGGTCTGGCCGTACACCGGCAGGCCCGCTCCCAGGGTGAGGATGGCGGCCGTTGAGACCGCGAGTAATTTCCACATTGTCAGGGACTCCTGAATTCCGCCGGTCGCCGCCGACGGTGGATTTCCGGGAGGATCAGGGGCGTCAGGCCTTGGCGACCACCACCCGGTTCCGGCCCTCTCCTTTGGCCTGGTAGAGGCACTCGTCCGCCTTCCGGACCAGGGCCTCGGGCTCGCGCTCGTGGGTGGGTTGGATCGTGGCGGCCCCCACGCTGATCGTTACGGTTTTCGCCACGGTCGACCCGGCATGGACAATGCCCAGGTTCCGGACCGTTTGACAGATCCGTTCGGCGACGTACTGGGCGCCTTCGATCCCCGTGTCCTGCAGAATGACGGCGAACTCTTCGCCGCCGTAGCGGGCCGCGTAGTCGCCGGGCCTCCGGGCCGAGCCCTGGACAGCCACGGCAATCTTGACGAGGCACTCGTCCCCCGCCTGATGACCGTACGTATCCGTGAAGGCCTTGAAACTGTCCACGTCGCAGAGGAGAAGCGTCAGGGGGTGGCTGGTCCGGACCATGCGGCGCCAGCCCCGCTTCAATTCCTGCTCGAACATGCGCCGGTTGGGGATCCTGGTGAGGTCGTCGAACTCGGCCAGGCCCTTGAGTTCCTCGTTCCGCTCCTTCAGCTCCTTGTTCACCCGCCGCACTTTCTCCTGTTCCTCCTGGAGAAGCCGGGCCATCAGGAAGTCCGCCCGCGCGTACCTCTCGATCGAGTAACAGGCGAGCATGCCCAGGATGTTCGCCCCGATGAAGAAGAAGTTGTTCGTCCATAGGACCTGGGAGGGGGAATGGAGGACCCCGATCATGAGCGCCTCGAAGGCCACGACAATCAGCCAGCCCGTGAGAGTGGCCCAGATGAAACGGACCCGGGACCACGTATAGAGCACGATGAAGATCAAGATAAGGCCCGCGTAGTAGGAGTTCCCGGCTTCACCCTGGACGGCCCCGATCATGCCCAGGATGCCCAGCCCGCCCGCGAGCCCCCATAAGGCCATGGCCCCCTGCCAGACCCTGTCGAACAGGCGCTGATAGGTGAGAAGATAGATGACTGCGCTGAACGGCAGGAAGCCGCCGAAGCGGATGGCCCACAACGTCTTCGTCGCGCCCGGGACGACCGCGGCGTCCAGGATCCCGAAACTGCAGTAGAAGAGCGTCCCGATGAGGAGGGTCAGCCGGACCTGGCCCAGCGATTTCTTCAAGTAATCGGCCATGAATTCGCGTTCGAGCGGACCGCCGAAGGAGAGGCTGAACGCGTGGATCTCGGGTTTCAGGACATCCTCCGAGGCCCGTTGGGTTCCCATCATGCCCATCCTTTCACCGGCGCCGGCGCCGGAGGACGACACGGCTATTGAATCACGTTCGCGGCCCAGAGAAGGCCCCGCTTGACGATCTCGCGCGCTTCCGGGACGTTGAAATCGGCCGCGACATGGCCGAGCGACGTGTAGAACACCCGCCCCTTGCCGTAGTGCTTTTTCCAGACGACGGGCATGACGACGCCCTTGGTCCACGGCGCGAACTGGCCGGAGAACGTCGTCGTCGCCAGGACCTCGTCGAGCGGGTCGACCTGCATGTAGTACTGCTCGGACTTCATGTGGAATCGATGTTTGAGCCCTTTGACGATCGGGTCGCCGGGCTTCGCGATATCGACGTCGTAATCGACGATCCCGCCGGGATGGGCGACCCACTGGCCGCCGACCATGAACTCGTATTCGACGTTCGACCGGAAGGAGTCGGCCAGACCGCCGTGCCAGCCGGCCAGCCCGACCCCGCTTTTAACCGCCGCTTCGAGGTTGCTTTCCTGCTCGGGCGTGATGACGCCCTGCGTGTAGACCTGAACGATGAGGTCCAGCGATTTGAGTTTTTCGAGGTCCTTATAGGCGTCGAGGGTGTTCGAAATCTCGACCTTGAAACCCTGGGATTCGAGCCAGGGGGCGAAAATGTCGACGCATGGCTTTGGCTCGTGGCCCTCCCATCCGCCCCAGACAAACAGGGCGGTCTTCTGTTTATTCGCGGGCTGAGCCTGCCCGGAATAGGCGGCGAGGGCGAAGGCCGCCACGAGGCAGAGGATCCACACGGTCATGATCGGGCGTCTGTTCATGTGCTCACTCCAGGTTCCGGATCCAGATGTCCCTGTAGCGGACCGGGTGGCCGTGGTCCTGAAGGGAAATCGGGAGCTTGTCCGCGTGCATCTTGTAGGGAGGCTGGGCCTTATGGGCCGTCGGCCCCGTGAGCTGGGCGCACTCGTGGACGAGAACCCCGTTATGGAATACGGTCATTCGGGCGGGCGCGAGGACCTTGCCGTCCTTGTCGAACCTCGGCCGGTGGAATACGATGTCGTAGGTCTGCCATTCTCCCGGCGGCCGGCAGGCGTTGACCAGCGGCGGATATTGGCCGTAGATCGCAGCGGTCTGACCGTCCGCGTAGGTTTTGTTGCCGTAGCAGTCGAGGACCTGGACTTCGTAAATGTCCATGAGGAAAACGCCGCTGTTGCCGCGGTCCTGTCCTTCCCCCTTGGCCGGGGAGGGCGCCATCCATTCGACGTGGAGCTGGCAGTCGCCGAACCCTTTGACGGTCCGGATGGATCCGGTGTTGGCCACCACTTCCATATACCCGTTATCGACTTTCCACCTGGCCGGCTCGCCCTTGGCATTCGTCCACTGCGAGAGGTTCTTGCCGTCGAAGAGAACGATGGCGTCCGAGGGAGGCGGGACGGGCGGTCCGGCCGGGCCGGGGGTGATGACGGGGGCCATGGGCCGGTTGAGATCGTGGATTTGCCACTGGTCCTGGGCCAGCGCCGCGAGGCTCAGAAAGGCGGCGGCGGCCAAGAGCGGAAGAGCATAGGATTTCTTCATTTGAATCACAGGCTCCAGCCGGGGCGATAATCGAAGTGCAGGAACTGGTTCGCTTCCGGCAGGTTCGTGAACTCCATTTTCTCGCTGTTCCAGAGGAGCTTCATGTTCTTGTCCTTGAGCCGGGCGGCGACGTTGGCCAGGAGCATGACCTCCGTGAGAGGGCCCGAATACGAAAAGTCGGTTGTCGATTTGGTCCCCTTCTTGATGGCCTCGATCCACTCCTCGCGGATGCCGGGCGAACGGGGGATGGTCTTTTCCGGCCGCTTGTATTCCTGCATCCGGGACTCGGGAATGAGGCGGGGGTTCTCGCCGTAGACACTGCACATCAGCAGGCCCTTGTCGCCGCGGAAGAGGACGCCGCCGCCCTCGTCCCCCATCATCCGTCCGTCTTCGAGCTCGGCCGGACGGGGCGGGGTCAGCCCGCCGTCCCACCAGGTCATCTTGACCGGCCCCATGCTGCCGCGGGCGGGGAATTCGTACGTGACGACTTCGGCCCACGGATAACAATCCTTGGTGAAGGGCGTCGAGCTGGCCTGGACGCTGGTCGGGGCGCCGAGCTTCAAAGCCCAGAACGGCTGGTCGACGATGTGGGCGCCCATGTCGCCGAGCGCCCCGGTCCCGAAGTCCCAGAAGCCGCGCCACGCGAAAGGATGGTAGGCGGGGTGGTAGGGCCGGAACGGGGCCGGCCCGAGCCAGACGTCCCAGTCGAGTGTCGAAGGGACGGAGGGGATCTCTTTCGGGGCATCGATGCCCTGGGGCCAGATAGGGCGGTTCGTCCAGCAGTGGACCTCGTTGACGTTGCCGATCGCCCCATCCCAGATCCATTCGCAGATCAGGCGGGCGCCTTCCTTGGAATGGCCCTGGTTGCCCATCTGGGTCACGACGTTCGCGTCCTTAGCCGCCTTGGCCAGTATCCGGGCTTCCTTGATCGTGTGCGTCAGGGGCTTCTGAACATAGACGTGCTTGCCCAGCTTGATGGCGGTCATGGCGATGATTGTGTGGTTGTGGTCCGGCACGGTCACGGTGAGGGCGTCGATCCCTTTTTCCTTCTCCAGCATCCGCCGGAAGTCGCGGTACTTGGCCGCCTTCTCGTACATGGCCTTCTCTTTCGGCTCGAGCTCGTCGGACCGGAGGAGCTTGGCCATCTGCTCGTCGTCCACGTCACAGAGGGCGACGATATTCTCAGAGCGGACGCCGCGTGTGTCCGAGTAGCCCATGCCCCCGACGCCGACGCAGGCGATGTTCAGGGTGTCGCTCGGCGCTTTCTTCTTCTGCGTGGCGCCGACGACGTGCCGCGGCACGACCATCACGCCGGCCGCCGCGACCGCCGAGGCGCTCAGGAACTTGCGACGCGAATAGGTCTTTCCGTCAGCGGGGGAGGTTTTTGTTTCGTCCATGGTCACCATCCTTATCTCTGAATTTTATGAAGAGAAAATCCGGGAATACGCGGGGCGTTGTGTGCGGGGGCGGTCGTCGTCTTCATGGAAGACTTGTTTTCAGATACCAGGTAGGCTTATATCACAAGCCGCGGCCCCCGGTCAATTTGCCCATGGGAATACCCCAGGACCATTTGTTTTTCTCAACGAACGGGATTGACTTACCCTCCTCCGCCGCTGATAATGAAATTCGCTAACATTCGGAGGGATTCGCATGGCCCTGCCGGGAATGGAACATCCAAGGCGCGCCGGAAACGACATTTTCCTGATCTTCGGGTTCGCTGCGGCGGCGCTCGCCTTCCACCTGGCCGTCAACGCTTTCGGGGGTTACGGCGTCTTCCGCGACGAATATTACTACATCGCCTGCAGCAAGCGGCTGGCCGCTGGGTACGTGGATCAGCCTCCCCTGGCCATGTTCCTGATGGCCGCCGGCCGCGCCCTCTTCGGCGCTTCCCAGTTCGCGATCCGCGTCCTGCCGGCCCTGGCACACGCCGCAACCATCGTCCTGGGCGGCTTCGTCGCCCGGAAGCTCGGCGGCCGGCGGACGGCCGTCATCCTGACCTGCGCCGCCGTGAGCCTGACCCCGCTCATCGTCGGGCATACGAACATCTTCCAGATGAACGCCTTCGCCCACCTGCTGTGGGCCCTGGCCGTCACCATCGTAGTCCTCATCGTGGAGAAGAGCCGGCCGGCTCTCTGGATCCTGCTGGGAATCGTCATGGGTCTGGGGCTGCTGAACAAGCTCGATTTCCTCTGGTTCGGGGCCGGGCTGGCCGCGGGGCTCCTGCTGACGGACTTGAGAAAGCACCTGCGGTCGCCATGGCCCTACGCGGCCGCGGGCATCGCCCTGCTCGTCTTCAGCCCTTTCATCATCTGGAATATCATCCATGATTTCGCCCACGTCGAATTCATCCGCAACGCGACGGCCGGAAAATATTCGGGATTGACGCGGCTCGATTTTCTGGCCGGCCAGGTCAAGGAGATGAATCCCTTGAATATGCTCCTTTGGGTTCCCGGGCTCTTTTTCCTGTTCTTCAACCGTGAGGGGCGCCGGTTCCGGGTCCTGGGCATCATCTACGTCGCGGCCTTGGCGATTCTTCTGGCCAACCCCCACAGCAAGTCCGAATATCTCGCCCCCGCCTACATGATGCTCTTCGCGGCCGGCGGCGTCGCCGTCGAACGCTGGGCCGGGCGGGGGAAAAGGGGATGGGCGGCGCCGGCCATCGCCACGCTGAGCGTCCTGTCCTCTCTCCTGATCCTGCCGTTCGCCGTCCCGGTTCTCCCGGTCGAAACGTTCATCAGGTATTCCGCGGCTGTCGGCATCAAGCCCTCGACGCCGGAGGGGAAGAACCTCGCCGAGCTGCCCCAGTACTACGCCGACATGTTCGGCTGGGAGGGCTTGGCCAAAGACGTCTCGGCGGTTTATCTCGCTCTCCCCGAAGCCGAGCGGGCTTCGGCCGTCGTTTTCGCGACGAACTATGGCGAAGCGGCGTCCCTGGAATACTACTCCGGGAAATATGCCCTTCCACGCGTCATCTGCACCCACAACAGCTACTGGTTCTGGGGATATCCGAAGGAGGGTCTCGGGACGGTGATCGTCCTCCGGGGCAAGGCAGAGGACCACAGGAAAAGCTGTGACGAGGTCATTCTGGCCGCCGTCCACACCTGCCGATACTGCATGCCGTACGAAAACAACATGCCGATCTTCGTCTGCCGCGGTCTACGCGTCCCGATGGCGGCGATCTGGAAAAGCGAAAAGAATTTCGACTGAGACGGGGCGTGAGGCCCCGCTTGACGATATGACCGGCCGGGGATTTGGTTCCCGGAATATCGAAGGAAACTCGCCGGCAGAAAAGGACGGATGATGGTTCTAGGCGCCCAATCCGAAGTCGTCCCCGTGCGGTCTATGCTTCTCAAGCACCCGCGGCAGGCGTGGCTCGACCAGAAATCGGTCCGGGCCCAGTGGAAGGCCCTCCGGTATGCCGGGGAGCCCGATTTTGGGCAGGCTGTCGAGGAATATGAGCGTTTCGTGGACGTCCTCCGGGGATTCGTGGCCGATGTCCGATTTCTTCCGGAGGACGGCCTGACCGGGCTCGACTCGATCTACGTCCGCGACGCGGCCCTCGCCACCGGAGCCGGGCTCATCCTCTGCCGGATGGGAAAAGAGCTCCGGCGGGGGGAGCCGCAGGCGATCTGGAAATTCGCGGAGGCCGCCGGCTGGCCGGTCCTCGGCGCAATCCAGCCGCCCGGGACGGTCGAGGGCGGGGACGTCGTCTGGCTCGATGAGCGAACGCTGGCGGTCGGCCACGGATATCGGACGAATGCCGAGGGGATCCGGCAACTGCGTGAGATGACCGCGGACTTGGTCCGCGAAGTCATCGAGGTTCCCCTTCCCCACTGGGACGGACCGGACGACGTCCTCCACCTGATGTCGATGTTGAGCCCCGTGGACGATGGCAAGATCCTGGTCTACTCGAGGCTTCTGCCCGTTCCATTCCGGAAGCGGCTCCTCGAGATGGGGTTCGAGCTCCTCGAGGTCTCGGAGGCGGAATATCCCACAATGGCCTGTAATGTCCTGACGATGGCGCCGGGGAAGTGCGTCGCATTGGCCGGCAATCCGAGGACGCTCGATGTCCTGGCCACGGCCGGGATCGCGGTCCGGACCTACGAGGGGCGGGAAATATCCGTCAAGGGCGCCGGCGGCCCAACCTGTCTGACAAGGCCCTTTGTCAGAAGCGCCGTCTGAACAGGGCTTAACATTTCCGGCCGGCTGCGGGTATACCAATGCGGATGAACGAAACGGAGAAGGAGCTCGTCGAGATGGTTCTCTCCGGCCGCAGCGAGGCGTTCGAGCCGCTGGTGACCCCCTACCGGCAGCCACTCCTAGCTATCGCCTACCGGCTGACGCGGGACCTCGAAGAGGCCAAAGAAGTTGCCCAGGAGGCGCTCCTCCGGGCCTACAAGTATCTCGGCCGGTACGACACCTCTCGGAGTTTCCGGAACTGGCTCTTCCAGATCGCCGCCAACGAGGCCCGGGACCGGGTCCGCAAAAGGATGCGGGAGGCGGGCGCTGTTGAAGAAGCCGGGCGGGAATCGGCCCGGAGCAAGGATCCGGATTCGGGCCGGAGCTCCCGGGAATTCCGGTCCGACCTCGAAAACTGCCTGTCCGTCCTGAGCCCGCGGGAAAGGGAGGTTTTCGTCCTGCGAGACCTCGAAGATTTGGACATCAAGGAAACGGCCGGGGCCCTCGGGATCTCGAGCATCTCCGTACGCGTCCATCTCTCCTCGGCCCGCCGCAAAATCAGGGACGTCATCGTGGCGAAATATCCTCATCTGCAGGAGGGATCATGACCTGCGCCAAAGTCAAGAAGAGCCTGCCGCTTCTCGCCGGCGACGACATTCCCGCGCGGAGAGCGCGGCGGCTTCTGGCTCACGTCGACGGCTGTCCGCTTTGCCGAAAGGAGCTTGACGAATACCGGGCCACGCTCGTCCGGGTCAAGGCCGCGGCGCGTGAGGACCGGGTCGAGGATTGGAGCGACCCCGAATGGAAAGGCCTGCTGGCCCGGATCACGGCGGGAAAAATGGAGAAAAGAAGTCCGGCGCCCGGGTTCCGTCCGCGCTGGGCCATGGCTTCCGGCTTGGCCGCGGTCATCCTCCTCGCCGTGCTGACGCTCGTTTTTAGAAATTCCATTTTCCGGCCGGACGGGACCGCGCCGGCTCCCGGCCCGGAGGTCGTTTCCGTCACCATGGTTTCGCAGGAAACCGGACTTCAGGTCGTCTGGTTCCTCAATAAAAATTTCGAATGGAAAGGAGACAAATAATGAAAAAAGGAATCCTTGCACTCATCGTGTTGGCGTTCGTATTCGCCGTGGTCGCGCCCATCTTCGCGGAGGACGCGGCCCAGGAATCGAAGCCGGCGACGAATCCGCCGCTCAAGACCGAGCTTATTCGGCTAAAGTACTTCAATGTCCAGAGCATGTATGGGCTCGTCAAAATTTATCAGAGCCGGGATGGGCGTATCTCGCAGGGACCGGATGCGAAGATTTTGGTTGTCAGCGATTATCCTGAAAATATCGAGAAAATCCTCCAGGCCATCCGTCAGGTCGACGTCAAGCCGGCCGACCTCCAGTTCACCGTCCAACTCGTCCTCGGCACAGCCGGAGAGACGGATCAGGGCACTAAACCGATGCCCGCAAACGATCCCATCATCAAGGAGCTCAGCAGTCTGCTCAAGTATAGCGCCTACTCGCTCCTCGACACGTCCGTGATGCGGGCCATGGATAATTCCGACACGGAGGTCCGCATGGGCGAGAAGGCCGAGTTCGAGTTCTCCATCAGGCCGAAGGTCGTCAAGGACGAGAAGGGTTCGCTCATCCAGATGGAGGTGCGGCTGAGGCAAATCCGCATTGCCGGGACGCCGCCGAACGCGACATCCTCGAAGGTCGAGTACATCACAACCGACCTCATCGCGACGACTCTCAACCTCAAGCCGGGTGATAAGACCGTCGTCGGCGTCTCCAAGCTCGACGGGGGCGGCAAGGGATTGATCCTCATCATCTCGGGCAAGATCGTCGAATAGTCTGACCACTGCACAATTCATCCAGGGCCGCCCTGCGGGGCGACCCTTTTTTATGGCTGACACTATGGAGAGCGGCTGAAGCGCCCAAAATTAATTGCGCGGGGGGAATTCCCGAAGGAGGGTGTGTGGAGGCCCGAGCGAGCATGGATGGAAAAAGGGGCGACAACCTAGCCTGATACAGGGCCTCTGGGAATGGCCGGAACTTTATAAGGTGGATGTGCCTTCCCGAATCGTAGCTAGAGGAAGCGGCGGACGCAGGGGAGATGTCCCGGAGAAAACATTGAGCGCGACGCGGGCACGGTTCCTCGAGCGCAGCGAGAGGAGAGCGGAGCGATCACAGAGTGGGATTCCTCGCTGGGGAATCCCACGTTTTTCGGAGGGACTCTCTCCGAGTTCGCAACCTCCAGAAGAGACGATTCGGGAACGGCGTCAAGAACCGCGCTCTGGAGTGGAGGCCATCCCTGAGGCCCTGTCAGGCGGAAGGAATCCCCGAGATTAACTACGTTTAATGGGGAAGCCGCGTCAGGCGGGTTGGCCGTTGGCGGTTTCTTCGAGGCTGCTGACTTTCAGGGAGATGTTCCGGTAGCCGGGGTTCCAGTTCAGAATTTCCTTGAAGAGCGACAGGGCCTTCGTCTTCTCGGAGCTGAGCTCGTAGAGTTCCGCCAGGTCGAACTCCAGGGCGTAGTACTGGTCGGTCCCTTCCCGCGCCAAGACGAGGGCCTTTTTCAGCCATTTCTCGCCGTCCGGGAAATTCCGCCGCTGCCTGTGGCAGTAGCTGATGAAGCTGAAGCAGTCGAGGGCCAGGGCCTTGTCCTTGGCGGCGTGGGAAAACTCCTCGATGGCCTCGGTGTAAAGGCCCTGCTCCATGAAGGCGATCCCGAGCTGATAGTGAATGTCGAAATTGTCCTGGCTGACCTTGGCCTTGAGGTCCCGCTTGAATTCGGCCACGATGTTCGACAGGGCGCGCTCGTCCTGGGGCATTTCCCCCTGGACCTGCTGTTCGTAGGCCGCCTTCAGCATGCGGAGCTCCTCCTCGGCCTGGCCCCGGAGGTCGTAAAACCTTTTTTCACCGTCCTCGGGGCTCATGAACGGGATGATGTCCGTTTCCGCGAAAATATCGGCGGTGCTGACCTTGTCGCCGTCGACGCCGTCCCGCGCGAACGGGCCGAACGCGGGCGCCGGCTCCGCGGGCTTTTCTTCCCGGGGTTCCTTTTCCTTTTTCCCGGCTTCGAGCGCGCTGGCTTTTTCGACGCGGCGCCGGAGTTCGCCTTCGTCGATATGGGTCCGGATCTCGTCGAGCACGGCGATCTTCTTCATGATCTGCGGCTCGTCGGGATAGCGGAGGGTCAGGTTCTCGAGAAGCCGGCGGGCGATGCGGACCAGCCCCTGCTGGATGTAGAGGTCGGCCTGGGCCAAAGTCTCCTGGATGGCCTCCCGGTCCTTGCCCGTCACCTCGGAGAATTCCTCAGACACCTCCTCGGACGGAAGCCCCATCTCGCTCCGCAGGGCCCGGTGCTCCTTCGCGATCTCGGTGTCGTCAGCGCGGAGCTGGTGAAGCTCGGACACGGCAGCCAGCATTTTCCCCTTGTCCCCTTCGTTGCGGAGCTCGTCGAGGATGGCCCGGACCACGACCTCGAGCTTCTTGGTTTCCTTGTTCGTCCGGTAAATCGTGGCCAGGCGTTCCAGGGCCGGCAGGTGCGGCTTCTGGCTCTCCAGGATCAGCCCGAGGAGCCCGATGGCCTTTTCGTCCTTGTGCTTCTTGATGAGGCTGGTGATGAGGGGCTCGAAAAGCTCGTAGGCCCGGTCGAGCTTGCCGTTGAGGATCTGGATGCGGCCGAGCTTGATCCGGGCGTTGACGTTCAAGGGGTTGCCGGCGACGATAGCGGCGAAGAGTTCCTCGGCCTTGGCCGTATCCCCCGCCGCGAAATAGAAGTTCCCGAGGAGGTTCATGAGTTGGATGTTGTCGGGCTGCTTCCGGAGGCTCGCCTCGATGAGCTCGACGGCCTTCGCGCTCTTGTCCCAGCGTTTGTAGAGCTCGATGAGGCTGATCAGAGTTTTGGAATCGGCGGGGTTGAGGGACCGGGCCTCGATGAAGAGTTCTTCGGCCGCTTCGAAATTCCCCTGGGCCGTCCGGATGTCGGCGATCTCGCTGAGCTGCTCCAGGGCAGCGTCGAGATAGCCCTGTTGCCGGTAGAGGTCGGCCAACTCCTTCTTCAGGCCGAAGTCTTCCCGGTCCAGCCGGCAGACTTTCTCGTAGACGTGGATGGCCTCCTGGAACTTCTTTTCCTGGATGAAGCGGGCCGCCGTCTTCAGGTACTCGTTCTTGGCGTCGGACTGGAATCCCTGGTGGCTGTAGAGATCCCCCAGTTTGAGGGAGATATCGGAGTTGTCCGGATGGATCTTGTAGACTTTCTTGTAGATGGCCAGGGCCTGGGAGAACAGGCCCCGCTTCTCGTATTCCTCGGCGACTTTCATGAACGACCGGAGGGCCTTGTCGCTCATATTGAGCCGCATGTAGAGGTCACCAACGATGTTGAGCGTGCCGACGTCCTGGGGGTCGGAACCGGCGAGCCGCTCGTACTCGGCGATGGCCTCTTTGATCTTGCCCGCCTTGACGAAACGTTCCGCCAGCTCGATGGTTTTGATCCGGTCGATTCGGCCGCTCATGAAACCTCTCTGTGCGTCATCCCAACTTGAAGGACATCCGGTGGAGGCCGGTCGGGCCTTTGCTCCTCAGGCAGCGGAAATGCTCCTCCGTTCCGTAGCCCTTGTGCCTGGCCAGGCCGTAGCCGCCGTACACGGCGTCGAAGGCCTCCATGAGGCCGTCACGGAAAACCTTGGCCACGATGGAGGCCGCCGCGATGGACACGCACTTCCTGTCCCCCTGCGGAATGCCCATCTGCCGATACTCTACCTCTTTCAGCGGATACCCGTCAACCAGGAGGAAGTCCACGGGGCTGGACAGGCTTTCGATCGCGCGCTTCATGGCCACCTGGGACGCCCAGTAGATGTTCTTTTCGTCGATTTCGGCGCTCGAGGCCGTCCCGATCCCCAAGGCTTCCGCTTCCCGGAGAAGGAGGGCCGCCAGCTCCCTTCTTTTAGTCGCGGGAAGGAGCTTGGAGTCGTTAATTTTCCTGGCCCAGGCAGGGGGGCGGCCCAGAAACCAGGCGGAGGGGAGGACGACGGCGGCGGCCACGACGGGGCCGAATAGGGACCCCCGGCCGGCCTCGTCGAGGCCGGCGACGGTCCGGCAGCCCGTCCGGAGGAGGTTCGTCTCGATTTTGAAGCCGGCCACAGCGCCCCGTGTCAGGACTGCTGCTGTTGCTGCTGCTCTTTGAGGCGGGCGGCCTTGCCCTTGAGGTTCCGCAGGTAATAGAGCTTGGCCCTTTTGACCTTGCCTTTCCGGACGACTTCGATCTTCCGGACCATCTTGGAATGGAGCGGAAAGACGCGCTCGACGCCGACGCCGAACGAGATTTTCCGGACCGTGAACGTGGCTTTCATCCCGGTGCCCCGGCGGGCGATGACGTCGCCGCGGAAAATCTGGATGCGTTCCTTGTCGCCTTCCTTGATGACAACATGGACCTTGACCGTATCGCCGACGTCGAAAGGCTCGACGTCCTTCTTCAGCTGTCTATCCTCAAATACGTCAACCAGGCTCATGGCTCCTTCCTTTCGTTCTGAATTTCTTCCAGCAGACCTTCGTCTCCCGGAGCGAGCTCTTTATCCTTCAAGAGATCGGGACGTTTCTCGAGTGTCTTTTCCAAGGCCTTCTTCCGCCGCCAGCGTTCGATCTTCTTATGGTCGCCGGAGAACAGCACCTGGGGGACCTTCCATCCCCGGAACTCCCGCGGCCGCGTGTAGTGGGGAAAATCCAGGATCCCCTCGACGAAGGAGTCGTGCCGGACGGAATCCTCTTTGCCCACGACGCCGACGACGAAGCGCGACGCCGCGTCCACAACGATGACGGCCGCCGGCTCGCCGCCCGTAAGGACGTAATCGCCGATCGAAATCTCGGCGTCGGCCAAGTGCCCGCTGACGCGCTCGTCGACGCCTTCATAGCGTCCGCAGATGAGAATGACCTGCCGGTGGGAGGCCATCTCCTCGGCCGCAGCCGAATTGAAACGGGCGCCCTGCGGAGTGAGAAGGCAGACGCGGGAATCCGCGTCCCGGCGGACGGCCTCCACGGCCGCGAAAATGGGCTCCGGCTTCAAGACCATTCCTTCCAGTCCCCCGTAGGGACGGTCGTCGACCTGGCGGTGCTTGTCCCGGGTGTAGTCCCTGAGGTCATGCACCGCGATCTCCATCAGCCCCTTGTCCAGGGCTTTCCTGATGATGCCCCCTGAAAAGACGTTGGCGAACATCTCAGGGAAGATCGTGATTATATCAAATCTCATTCAACTCCAAAAGGCCGGCCGGGGGATCGATGACGATCTCCCGTTTTTCCGGGTCCACCCGCAGGCAGATCGGCTCCGCGAACGGAATGTAATATTCCTTCTCCCCGCGGTCGACGACGAGGAGGTTCGATCCTCCCGCGGGCAGGATGCCCCGGACGGTCCCGACCTCGATCCCGTCGCCCGTGACGACCCGGCACCCGATGACCTGGAAATCGTAATAACAGCCCTTGTCCAGGGGCCGGAAGCACGCCTCCGGGATAAAAACGTCCAGCCCGGCCAGGCCGTCCGACTGGGCCAGCGTATCAATGCCTTTGAGTTTCAGGAAATGCGAATTCCGGTCGAGCTCGAAGGACTCGACCTCATACTCTTCGAACCCCCCGGGCCGTCCCAGGTAAACCTTCGTCACGGCCATCCCGGGGAGCCCCGTCTCATGGAGCCTGACCTTGAGCCGTCCCTCCTTGCCCTGGCTCCTGAGAACTTTTCCTATCCTGACGAGATCAATTTTTTTCAATGATCTCCAGATTGAATCTCCTCTTGAGCTTCATCCCGGCGGCGCCGAGAATGATCCGGATGGCGCGAGCCGTCCGGCCCTGTTTTCCGATGACTTTCCCCAGGTCTTCCGGAGCGACCTTGAGCTCGAGGATGGTGGTCTGTTCCCCCTCAAGCTGGGACACGACCACACGTTCCGGGCTGTCCACCAGTGCCTTGGCAATCAATTCCACGAGTTCTTTCACGGTGCCCTCCTTTAAGCTTTAGCTTCTCCTGATTTCTTCGTGGACGCGGATGCTTTATCCAAGAGAGATTGAACGGTTCTCGACGGACGAACGCCCTTCGAAAGCCACTGGTTCGCCTTGACGACATCGATGCTGACGTCAGCCGGCTCCTTGAGGGGGTTGTAATAACCCAGGGTGTCCAGGGCCTGGCTCTGACGCGCCTTCTTCGAGTCCATGACCACGATCCGGTAGGACGGTTTCTTCTTGGTGCCAAATCTCATCAGTCGCATAGTCATCATTGTGGTTTCACTTCCGTGCTGAAGGTAATTGCTGAAAAATCATAGCCGAATTTCAGCCGCAAGTCAACCTCCTTTTAGGGCGTTGTCCACTAAAAGGGACAGCGCCCGGCCGCAAGCCCGCGGATTTCACCGCTCGAACCAGGCCCGGGTCATGGCGGTTTTGACAGCCCCCCGTCAAATTGTTAATATCAGGCATGCCCACGGAGTCATTCATGAAAGTAACCGCTCTCCGAGGCGGGCCGAAATCCGCTACGAGAGCCCTGGCCCTCACGGCCGCGCTCCTGGCGGCCCTGCCTGCCTGGCGAGTCCGGGGCGGCCTATACGGAGATGCCGCGTCGCCCTGCCGGCTCAAGGTCGTCCTCCCCGGTGCCGTCAGGGAATTCCCTGAGCCGCTGGCCAAGGACAAAAAGGAGCCGGGATTCAAACTCCGGGGCACCAAAGGGTGGGGCTGGACGGCCGATCAATACCTGGCCGAGATCCCCTTCCTTGAACGGTCCGGCCTGAACTTCCTCATGAACTGTTACCTGTCCATGTTCACCGACCCCGAAAAGATGGTCAACCGCTGGTGGGAACCCATTCCGGCCGGCAAGAAGCGCGCCTACGAGATGGTCGTCAAAGCCTGCCGGGAGCGGAACATTACGTTTTGTTTCGCCGTCCATCCTCAGCTCTATTCCGAACGGCCTCTCCGGCACGACAGCGAAGAAGACTTCGAAAACCTGTGGCAGCACTTCGCCTGGATGCAGGGTTTGGGCGTCCACTGGTTCAGCCTCAGCTACGACGACATCACGGTGGAGGGCGCGGACAAGGCCAAGCTGGCCGGGGCCCAGGCCCGGCTGGTCAACCGGGTCCTGGCCAGGCTGAAGGAAAAAGATCCCCAAGCCCGGATGGTCTTCTGTCCCGTCTATTACTGGGGCGAC
Source organism: Candidatus Aminicenantales bacterium (assembly GCA_049513915.1). Classification (GTDB taxonomy): domain Bacteria; phylum Acidobacteriota; class Aminicenantia; order Aminicenantales; family Saccharicenantaceae; genus DATKJS01. The sequence continues at coordinate 57,038 of JBEKVN010000007.1, forward strand.
GCGGGGGGCTCTGACGACGGAGCCTATCTCGGCGCGCTGGCCCGGGTCCTCGACCCGGACGTGTTCGTTTTTTGGACGGGGGACGGCGTGATTACCCGGAAGATCACGGTCCGGGCCGCCGAAGCCTTTAAGGCCGCCGTCAGGCACCGGATCATCATCTGGGACAACTACCCCGTCAACGACCGGAGCGGAGCCCTCCACCTCGGCCCGGTCACCGGGCGTGAAGCGGGGCTCGCCTCGGTGGCCTATGGTTATATGAGCAATCCTCTGTCCCCCCAAAACGAGGTCAATCGCATCCCCCTTTCGACGTGCGCCGACTTCGCCTGGAATCCCTGGGCCTATGATCCCGGACGTTCGATCGGCCAGGCCATCGTCCATCAGGCCGCGACGCCTGGCCAGCGGGCGGCCCTCAAGGACCTGGTCGAACTCTACCCGGGAAACCTGGCCTGCGGAGCGGCCCGGACGGATTACAATTGCGTCATCGAGGAATTCAACAGGATCCTGGCGGGACCCGCGCCGAAGGCCGCGGCCGCCGCCTACCTGGCCCGCGTCGAGGAGATCGCCCGGAGGCTGGACTGGGAATTCCCCGTGAGATTCGGCGACGCCAGAAAAACCATCCGGGAGGACATCGCCCGGCTCCGGGAAAAACTGACCACCCGATAATTCATCTTGTGGCGGCTCTCCGTTCGGTGCTATCCTATTTTCCCGGCCGGAGTTCGAACCGGGTCACGGTCTGAGAAGGAGGCCAGGACGATGGCGAAGATCTATTACGTCGGGGATTGGGCCGTGCTCACGGGCCCGGTTTTCGCGGAAACGCCCTTTTACTATTCCCACAAGGGGCTCGACATCTTCAATTATGGAAAATGGCTGAAAGAGGCCCTGGAATCGACTGGCAAACACAGCGTCGCGTCGGTCCCCACTTGGGACTTTTACAACAAGCTCGGCCCGGGGGACTACGAAGAGATCTTGAAGGAATATGACGTCTTCATTTTCAGCGACATCGACGCCAAGCTCTTTCAGCTCGCCCCGAATTTTTTCAACCGGGAAAAATTCGGCGACGGGATCCTGACCTTCCCCGACCGGATCCGCCTGACGCTCGAAGCCGTCAAGAAAGGAAAGGGGGCCCTCTTCCTGGGCGGCTGGTATTCCTTCACAGGCGAGCAGGGCAAGGGCGGTTGGGGCCGGACCCACCTCAGGGAGCTCCTCCCCGTCCGCTGCCTGGACTTCGAGGACCTCGTCGAAAGCACGGAAGGCTTCGACGCGGAACTGACGCTCGCGGGTGAAGCCCTGTTCAAGAACGTCAGCTTCCAGACCATGCCTCCCATCCTCGGCTACAACAAAACCATCCCCATCCCCGAGGGACGAGTCCTCGCCAAGGTCAAGGAGACCGGTGATCCTCTCGTCGCGGTCCGGACGTACGGCCGGGGCCGCGTCCTGGCGTACATGTCCGACCCGGCGCCGCACTGGGGCTGCAATTTCATCTTCTGGGAGGGATATGCCCCCTTCTGGCTCGACTGCGTGGATTACGTGATCGGCGGGAAGTAGTCGGGAAGGCTATTTTAGGCCGCCCAGCATTTTCTGGAGCTGGGGCTTCTTCATCATCTTCTGCATATCCTGGAACTGCTTGACCAGCTGGTTGACCTCGTGCACCGGCCGGCCGCTCCCCTTGGCGATCCTCAGGCGGCGGCTGCCGTTGAGGAGCTTGGGGTTCTCGCGCTCGCGGGACGTCATGGAGTTGATGATGGCCACGAAATGGGCAATCTTCGAGTCGTCGACCTCGGCCTTGGCCAGGTTCTTGAGAGGCCCGACCTGGGGCAGGTGGCCGAGGATCCCGGAGACGGAGCCCATTTTTTTGAGCTGCACGAGCTGCTTCCTGAAGTCCTCGAGCGTGAACTCCTGTTTCCGGATCTTCCGGGCCAGTTCCTGGGCCTCGTCGGTGTCCGCCTCCTCTTCCGCTTTCTCGATCAGCGTCAGGATATCACCCATGCCCAGGATGCGGGAGGCCATGCGGTCGGGATGAAAAACATCGAACTTGTCCGGTTTCTCGCCGACGCCGACGAATTTGATGGGCTTGCCGGTCACGGAGACGATGGACAAGGCCGCGCCTCCCCTGGCGTCGCCGTCGAGCTTGGTCAGGATGACCGAGGTCAACCCGATCTTCTCTTCGAACGCCTGGGCGCTCCGGACGGCGTCCTGACCGGTCATGGCGTCCCCGACATAGATCGTCTCGACCGGCTTGAGGATGTCCTTGACCAACCGAAGCTCCTCCATGAGATCCTCATCCACGTGGAGCCGGCCGGCGGTGTCCACGATCAGCGGGTCAAACGCCCTGTTCCTGGCGAAGATCATAAGCTCTTTCAGCGCATCCCGGGGAGAGGCCATCTCGTCCGGGGTCATTTCGTAAAACGAAACGCCCAGCGAAGCCGCGATGGTCTTGAGCTGGGCCTGGGCCGCCAACCGCTTCAAATCGAAGGAGACAAGGAGCGGGTTTTTCCCGATCCCGGCCACCCAGCGGGCTAGCTTGCCGCAGGTCGTGGTCTTGCCGCTCCCCTGGAGACCGACCAGCATGAATATCGACGGGGGGGACCCGGCGAAGATGAGGGCTTTTTGCTGGCCGCCCAGGATGCCCGTGAGCTCGTCCCGGACGATCTTGAGGACCTGCTGGGCCGGGGTCAGGCTGCGGAGCACCTCCTCACCCAGGGCCTTTTCCCGGATCCGGGCCTCGAACTCCTTGACGACTTTATAGTTGACGTCCGCCTCGAGGAGGGCCAGGCGCATCATTTTCAGCGCCTCGGTCATATTCTTTTCGGTGACTTTCCCCTCGCCCCGGAGGAATTTCATCATTTTCTCGAGGCGGCCGGAAAGTTGGTCGAACATGGGGCATCATTCTCCCGGGGAAATCGGCAGTGGCCATCTTAAGCCAAGCCGGGGGGCCAGTCAAACTAACGGTCGGGGGGGAAGCCGCGAAAAAAAGGGACGGCTAACACGGAGGTTATGGAAGGGCGGCTTTGGTGCCGCCCTTCCTAGGGAGCCGCTTGACTTTTCCGCCGGGTGCCGTTAAGGTAGAAATACTTTTCGGGAGATGGAAGAGGCCCATGAACGACAAAAACAGACGGCCGGATGAGCCGGAAGAGCCCGCCGCTGGCGGAAAAATCGACTTCGAGGAGATCCGGAAGGTGATCGCCCTCCTCGAGGAGAAGAACCTGTCCGTTTTTGAGCTTGAGGTCGAGGGTTTCAAAATCAAGATCACCCGCAGCCTTCCGGCGGCGCCGCCGGCGCCTCACTCCGGCCTCCAGTCCGCCCCGCCTGGACCGTCGCCGGCCCGCGACGCCTCCCTTCCCGACCAAGCCCCGGCGAAGGAGCCGGATGCGACACTCCAGATGATCACGTCGCCCATGGTCGGGACCTTTTACCGGGCGCCCGATCCCACCGCCCCCCCGTTCGTAGACGTCGGAGACACGGTCAAGAAGGGGCAAACCTTGTGCATCGTCGAGGCCATGAAGCTCATGAACGAGATCGAATCCGACCTTGACGGGATCGTGGTCGACATCCTCGCGGAAAACGCCAAGCCCGTCGAATTCGGCCAGAAACTGTTCGCCATCAAGCCCCTGAGCTAAGGCCCCATGATTTCGAAAATACTGATCGCCAACCGCGGAGAGATCGCCCTGCGGGTCATCCGATCCGCCCGGGAGCTCGGTATCAAGACGGTCGCCGTCTTTTCGGAGGTCGACCGGCAGTCCCTCCATGCCCTGCTCGCGGACGAGCGGATCTGCATCGGCCCCGCCAGGGCCTCGGAAAGCTACCTCAACATCGCCAACATCCTGAGCGCGGCCGAGGTCACGGGGGCCGACGCCATCCACCCCGGCTACGGCTTCTTGGCTGAGAACGCGAAATTCGCCGAGATCTGCGAGACCCACGGGATCACCTTCATCGGCCCGCCCCCGTCCATCATCCGGCTCATGGGGGACAAGAACAAGGCCCGTCAGACGATGAAGAAGGCGGGTCTGCCGGTCCTGCCCGGGAGCGACAAGGCCGTTGAAGACGTGAACGAAGCCAAGAAAATCGCCGCCAAGATCGGTTTCCCGGTGATCATCAAGGCGGCGGCCGGGGGCGGCGGCAAGGGGATGCGCATCTGCCGGTCCTCGGTCCAGCTCGAGGAACAGCTGCCCATCGCCATGGGCGAGGCCAAGGCGGCGTTCGGCGACCCGGCCCTGTACATCGAGAAGTTCCTGTCCGGGGCGCGGCACATCGAGGTCCAGGTCATCGGCGACAGGAAGGGCAAGGTCATCGCCTTCGGAGAGCGGGAGTGCTCCGTTCAGCGCAAGTACCAGAAACTCATCGAAGAGACCCCGTCGCCCTTCATCGACGAGAAGACGCGGAGGCGGATGATCAAGGAGGTCGAGGACGCGGCTTCCGAGGTCGGCTACCAGAGCCTGGGGACCTTCGAATTCCTGGTCGACGACAAGGAGAAGTTCTATTTCATGGAGGCTAACGCCCGCGTCCAGGTCGAGCACCCTATTACTGAGATGGTCTATGGAATCAACCTGATCAAGGCCCAGATCCGGATCGCGGGTGGGGAAAAAATCAGCTTTCCCTATGACCTCATGATGCGCGGACACGCCATCGAGTGCCGGATCAACGCCGAGGACCCGGTGACGTTCGTGCCTTCTCCCGGGAAGATCGACTTCCTGGTCCTGCCGGGCGGCGAGGGGATCCGGGTGGATTCCGCCGCTTATGGCGGCTGGGTTATACCGCCGGACTACGACTCCCTGGTGGCCAAGGTCATCGCCTTCGCCCCGACGCGGGAACTGGCCATCCGGAAAATGCTGGTCGCCATCGAAATGACGACCATCGTCGGCATCAAGACCAATATCCCCCTCCACATCGGCATCCTCTCCGACACGGACTTCCGCGCCGGGAACTACAATACGCAGTTCATGGAAGGGTATCTGGCGAGGAAAGCTGGAGAGCCGGCCGCCTGAGGGCGCTCGTCTCAGCCCCGGCGCCGGTAGATGAGGGCCGTGAATTCCCCCCCGTTGTCCTTGATGACGTTCTCGTTGACCCCGAGGTAAAGGCGCCCTTTGATGGGAACGGTGACGCGGCTCTCGGCGCCGATGAAGAAATAGGCGGCGATCTCGTCGCGGATCTCCTCGCCCGTGTCTTCGTCCTTCCGCACGGAGATGAGCTGGGCTACCTTGCCGACGAGCGCCCCCATGTTCTGATTGGGGATCGGCTGCTGGACAGTCATGAGGTCGAGGCCGGCCGGGCCGCAGGTGGCCGACGGGTTCCCCTTCTGGAGAGTGATCTCCCCGTTCCCCCTGATGGTGAATTCCTCTCCCTGGCCCACGTCCAGGCCGGTGTCCATCCAGCCGGCGTTCCCCGGGACCACGACCTTTTTGACGAGTTCCAGGTTCTCCGCCTGGGACACGGAATAGGCGGAGAAGATAAGACCCGCCGCCCCGAGGAGCGCCGCGCCCAGCATCAAGTCCAGTTTCCGCCTACCCATTCATCACGTCCCGGCCGCGGGGCGCCCGTCCCAACGCGAGGACATCGATCATGGACTGGTGGATCCGGCCGTTGCTGGCCAGGGTTTCCGGGACGTCCAGCCGATGTTCGCCGCCGGAGAAACTCGTGACCCGGCCTCCCGCTTCGGCGACGATCAGGGCTCCCGCGGCTACATCCCAGGGCTTGAGCTTGAGTTCCCAAAAGCCGTCGAACCGCCCGCAGGCGACATAACAGAGGTCCAGGGCCGCCGACCCGCAGCGCCGGAGTGCCTGGGCCCGGACAAGAAAACGGCTCCAGTTGTCGAGATTGTTGACCGGATTCGTCCGGACGTCATACGGGAAACCCGTCGCCAACAGGCTTTTCCCGAGCTCTCCGACCTCCGAGACCCGGATCGTCCGGCCGTTGAGGACCGCCCCCTGGCCCTCCCGGGCCGAGAACATCTCGTCCCGCATCGGGTCGTAGACGAGCCCCAGGATCGTCCGGCCCGCGCACTCCAGGGCGGCGGAGACGCTGAAGACCGGGAGCGTATGGGCATAGTTCGTCGTCCCGTCCAGGGGGTCCACGACCCAGCGGCAATCGGAACTCCCCGGCCGGGTCAGGTCTTCTTCGGCCAGGATTCCGTGGTCGGGAAACGCCTCCGACAGGCGGCCGGCCAGTATCTCCTGGGCGCCCATGTCGAATTCCGTGACCAGGTCCACGTCCCCCTTGAACGTAGCCTCGCCCCGGCGATGGAGGTTGGCCTTGAGGAAAAGGCCCGACTCGCGCACGGCGGCCTCGGCAATCCGGAGAAAATCGGCCCGCGGATCCATGGCCCCTCTATCTTATCAACTCGGGGTCCCCCGGGCAACATGATAAAACCTTTTTTTCCCTTTCCCGTAGTATAATAGACTGATTATTTCGGACACTCGAATTATGGAAGGCCTCGAAACATGAGCGAAAAGAAAAGCTTCTTCCAGAGAAGGAAAAGGACCCTGATATTCATGGCCGTGGTCCTCGTCATCCTGGCCGTCGTCATCCTCAACCTCCAGTCCCGGCGGGAGAAGACCGTCAAGGTGACCGTGGAGAAGGTCAAGAAGCAGGACCTGACGTCCATCGTTTCGGCCTCGGGCGAGATCAAACCCAAGAAAAACATCAACATCAGCGCCCAGGTCCCAGGCCGGATCATCAAGATCGGCGTCGAGGAGGGCCAGGAGGTCAAGGCGGGAAATTTCCTCCTCAAGCTGGATTCCACCCAGTATGAAGCCAACGCCGACCGGGACCGGAACTTCATCCAGGCCGCCAAGGCCGACCTCATCCAGGCCGAGGCCCGCCTCGTGCGGGACAAGAGCGCTTACGACCGGCAGACGAAACTGTTCGAGGAACAGCTGATCTCCAAGGATGTCCTCGAGGGCGTCAAGCTCGAATACGATGTGTCCGAGGCGCAGCTCAACGCGATCCGTTTCCAGATCAAGCAGGCCGAAGCCAACCTCAAAAGCACCATGGACAACCTGAACAAGACGGTCTTCAACGCTCCGATCAACGGGATGATCACCAGCCTCCGCGTCGAGGAGGGTGAGACCGCCATCATCGGGACCATGAACAACCCCGGGACGGTCCTCATGATCCTCGCCGACCTCTCCGTCATGGAGGTCGAGGTCGAGGTGGACGAGACCGACGTCGTGGGGGTCAAGCTCGGCCAGGAGGCCAATATCCGCGTCGACGCCTTCCCGGATACGGTTTTCAAGGGGAAAGTGACGGAAATCGGGAGCTCCGCGCTCCAGAAGGTGACGGGGGGAACGACGACGCAGGAGGCCAAGGACTTCAAGGTCGTCGTGACCCTGGAAAACCCCTCGCAGAAGCTCAAGCCCGGACTTTCGGCGTCCGCGGACATTGTTACGGCCCGGAAAAATAGCGTCCTGGCCGTGCCCATCTCGGCCCTCGTGCTCCACGACAGGGTGGCGGCCCCGGGTGACAGGCCCGACGCCAAGAAGGAAGAGGAGGGCGTCTTCACGGTCGAAAACGGCCGGGTCAAGTTCCAGCGCATCGAAAAGGGGATCAGCGGCGGCATGAACATCGAAATCACCGCCGGCCTCAAGGAAAACCAGGACATCGTCACGGGGCCCTACGCGTCCCTGCGTGAGCTTAAGGACGGGGTCCTGATCAAGACCGAACCTCAGAAGGAAACCAAGACCTCATGAGCCGGCCGGACTCCACCCTCATCTTCGTCGAGAACCTCTGGAAGGTCTACCAGCTGGACGAGCAGGAGGTCGAAGCGCTCCGGGGCGTTTCCTTCATCATCGAACGGAACGAGTTCGTGGCCATCATGGGGCCGTCGGGCTCCGGGAAGTCCACCCTCATGAACCTCCTGGGCTGCCTGGACACGCCCAGCCGGGGGACTTACCAGCTCAACGGAAAGCTGGTCAGCGCCATGACGGAAGACGAGCTCGCCTACATCCGGAACCGCGAGATCGGCTTCGTTTTCCAGGTGTTCAACCTCCTGCCCCGCGCCTCGGCGTTCCGGAACGTAGAGCTTCCCCTGATCTACAGCGGAGTCAAAAAATCGGCCCGCGAGGAGAAAGCCCGCCACGCCCTGGAGCTGGTCGAGATGAAACCCCGCATGACGCACAAGCCCGCCGAGCTCTCGGGCGGAGAGAGGCAGCGCGTGGCCATCGCCCGCGCCCTCGTCAACGAGCCGTCCCTGCTCCTCGCCGACGAGCCCACCGGCAACCTGGACAGCCGGACGGGCCGGGAGATCCTCAACTTGTTCCACAAGATCCACGGCCAGGGAAACACGATCATCATGGTCACGCACGACCGCGAGGTCGCCAACCAGGCCCAGCGGATCATCCACATCCGGGACGGCGAAATCGAAAAGGACGAACGGAAAGGAGCCTAGCCCATGAATTTTTTCAAGCGCCTGGAAGGTGTCTTCGTCAGTCCCAAGCCAACGTTCGCGGCCCTGGCCGAGAAGCCGGTTTGGGTCGATGTTCTCGTCGTCCTGCTCATCGCCGTAGCCGTTTATTCCCTGGCCGTCATGCCATATATGAGAGCCGAGCAATATCAGATGATGAAGGACAGCGCCAAGCTCAAGGAGAAAATGGGGGAAGGCCCGTTTAACGGGTACGTCCAGAAGTTCGCGGCCCCGCCGACGACGTGGGATTATGTCCAGTCGGCAGGTGTCGGCCCCGCCTTCGTCTTCATCGGTTTGCTGCTGCAGGCCAGCGTCCTGATGCTCCTGGGCCGCTTCGTGTCCTCTCTCGGGACCTTCAAGCAGATCCTTTCCGCCCTCGTCCACGCCAGCCTGGTCAATGTCGTGCTCGGCAACGCTGTCCGCCTGGCCCTGGCCGTGACCCGAAAATCAATCATGCAGGTCTCGACCGGGTTGGGCATGTTCTTCCCCAAAATGGAAGTGACGTCGACGGCCTACATCGTTCTCAGCCAGGTCGATTTCTTCCAGCTTTGGATGTTCGGCATCCTGGCCTTCGGGCTGTCCGCCGCCTTCAAGATCAGCACGCGGAAGGCCCTCTTCATTTCCTACACTCTTTGGTTTCTCAAGGCCCTGGCCAATATCGGCCTGGCCCTCTTCGGCATGAGCTTTCTCCGCTGAGCGCCGGCCGAAAAAGAGCCGCCTCCAGCGCTGGGGCCGGCCATTCGTCTCCGCCCGCGTCCGATTGACTTATCTCCGCGCGCCTTATAAATTATGTCCATGGACGAATCGCTCCGCCGGGGGAATCTGTCGCGGATCCCGTTCGTCCGCGTCCTGGCCGGACTCTGGAGGGACGAACGGACCGGCACGCTCAGCGTCCATGGCCCCGGCGGGCCAAAAAGCTTCACCTTCGAGAACGGCTCCCTGACCGTCGACCGGGCCGCATTCCCGGAAAAGGAATTTCTGAAAACCCTCCTGACGTCGGGCGCCACGGACCTGATCAGCCTGACCCGCGCGGAAGAGCACGCCCAGCGCAACCGCGTCCCGGTCCTCCGCGCCATCCTCGAGGTCGCAGTCCTCGATCCGGGGCGGCTTTGGGCGCTGATCGAGCAATTCACCAGGGAAGAGGTCTTCGCCTTCTTCGACCGGGACGATGGCGAATTCGAATTCGAGCCCGGCGCCCCTCCCCCGGGGCCGGCCCTGCTCCGGGACATCTTCCTCCCGAATCTCATCCTGGAGGGCGGCCGAAGGATGACGAACGACGCCCTCATAGCCCGCCACCTCCCGCCCGAAACCGAGGCGGTCCAAAGCCTCGACCCCTATGTCCTCGACCTCCTCGAGCTCGCGCCGCAGGAAAAATATTTCCTCCATCTCCTCGGGGCGTCCAGGACGGTCGCCGAACTCTGCGAGTCGAGCGACCTGGGGCGGCGGGAAAGCCGGAGGATCCTGTTCGTCTTTCTTCATCTGGGGCTGGCGGGGACGCGCGCGGCCAAGCCTAGAACCGGCAGGCTCCCCGTCGAGATGTCTCTGGCCGACATGGACAAGCTCTTCGGGGTGTTCAACGCCAAGTGCTCCTTCATCTTCAAGTACATCTCCAAGGAGATCGGGCCGGTAGCCCTCAGCGTCATCGGGAACTCGCTGGACGACATCCGGAACCGGCTGGACCCGGCGTTCCAGGGCCTCGAACTCAAGGTGGACGGGAGGATCGAGCTCAAGTCGTTCCTAAAGACGAACATGAACCTCATCGGAGACGAAAGCCGGCGGAACCTCCTGCGGAGCATGGACGAGATCCTCGTCGCGGAAGTCCTGGCGGTCAAACGGACTCTGGGCGCCGGCCACGAGTCGGCCCTCGTCAGGGGCCTGGAAAAAATCGGGGAGCTCCCGTGAAAAGAAAACAGCTCTTGGCCATGCTCGTGCTGGCCACCTTGCTCGCCGTCTGGCTACTGATCAAAATTGCAGCCTGAAATCCGGAACCTGATCATCCTCCTCGGCCCCACGGGCGTGGGCAAGAGCCGGACCGCCGTCGACCTGGCCCTGAAATTCGGCGGAGAGATCATCAACGGCGATTCCATCCAGGTTTACAAAGGGTTCGATATCGGGACGGACAAACCGGGCCTCGAGGCCCGGAAAGGCGTCCCCCATCATCTCATCGACACCGTCGAGCCCGGCGTCCAGTTCACGGCCGCGGACTTCGTCCGCGAGGCGCTCCGGGCCGCCGGGGAAATCACCAGCCGCGGCCTGGTGCCATATGTCGTCGGAGGGACGGGCCTCTACCTCCGGGCCCTCGTGGACGGGCTTTTTCCCGGCCCCGGGCGCGACCCCGCGCTCCGGGCCGAACTCGAGGCCGAAGCCCGGGAGAAGGGCCTCGACGCTCTTTTCCTCGAGCTCGAGGGCGTCGACCCCGCCTACGCCCGCAAGATCCGGAACCGTGACCGCGTCCGGATCGTCCGCGCCCTGGAGGTCTATCGGCTTACGCGCCGGCCCCTCTCTGAACACTTCCTCGGGACAAAGTCCCCGACCGGCGCCTTCAACGTCCTCAAGATCGGCCTCGAGCTCGGGCGGGAGGCCCTCTACCGGCGAATTGAGCAGCGCGTGGACCGGATGTTCGAGCGCGGACTCCTCCAGGAGGTCCGCGGACTGCTCGCCCGGGGCATTCCGGAGGATGCCCCGCCCTTCCGCGCCCTCGGCTACCGTCACATCCTCGCCTGCCTCCGGGGCGATATATCCGTCGCGGACGCCAGGGCCCTGACCAAGGTCGACACCCGTCACTATGCCAAGCGGCAGACGACCTGGTTCCGGAAGATGGCGGGCGTGGCCTGGTTTTCGCCCGACGACCGCCGGGGTCTTGAGGATTACCTACAAAACCGTTTAAAATAGGGACCGTGGAAAAAGCGCTGCTCATCAACGTCGCGACCTCCAGGAAGGAAAAAGAAGAGGCGGAGGAATCCATGCAGGAGCTCGCCGGTCTGGCCGCCGCGGCCGGCGCCGAGGTCGTGGAGAAGGTGTTCCAGGCACGGCCCCGGGTCAGCCCGCGGTATTTCGTCGGCGAGGGCAAGGCGGCGGAGATCGCCCGGCGGCGGGGCGAGCTGAATGCCGATCTCGTCATCTTCGACCATAACCTGTCGGCCGGCCAGCAGCGCAACCTCGAGGACCGGATCAAGGCCAAGATCATCGACCGGACCCAGCTCATCCTGGATATCTTCGCCCAGCGGGCGCGGACCAACGAGGGCAAGCTCCAGGTCGAGCTGGCCCAGCTCAACTATCTTCTCCCGCGCCTGCGGGGACGGGGGCTCGGCCTGACCCAGCAGGGCGCCGGCATCGGCACCCGCGGGCCCGGCGAAAAAAAGCTCGAGGAAGACCGGCGGAGGATCACCGACCGGATCACGAAAATCAAGAAGGACATCGCCGGGCTTGAAAAGAGGCGCTCAAATCAGCGGGAGAGCCGGCGCAAGAGTCCGGTTCCCACGGTGTCTCTGGTCGGCTACACGAGCGCCGGGAAATCCACCCTTTTCAACTTCCTGACCGAAGAGCAGCGATACACGTCCGCCAACCTCTTTTCAACCCTCGACCCCCTGCTCCGGCGGGTATCCTATCCCGACGGCCTCCACTTTTTTCTGTCCGACACCGTCGGCTTCATCAAGAGGCTCCCCGTCCAGCTGGTGACGTCGTTCCGGGCGACCCTGGAGGAGGTCCGCGAGTCCGACGCCATCTGCCATATCATCGACGTGTCTTCGCCCTATTCCGAGAGCCACCTCGGCGCCGTGGAATCCATCCTGAAAGACATCGGCGCAGGCGACGTGCCCGTCGTGAAAATCCTCAACAAGATCGACCTCCTGGCCGGGCCTGAACGGGCCCTGCTCCTCGGGAGGAATGGCGACCCGCATTCCCGCACCGTGGCCGCCTCGGCGAAAACCGGGCAGGGCGTCGACGACCTTCTGGCGAAACTCCGCGAGCTCCTCTTCCACGACCAGAAGCTCTATTACCTGCGGATCCCAAGGGACCGGCCGGAGATCACGCATTCCCTCCCGCGCCGCGCCATCATTCTGAAAAAGCGGGACAACGAGCGCTTCCTGGAATTCAAGGTCATGGCGGACCCGGCGGTCATCGTCAATTTCCTGCCCTACCTCGAACAAGGAGACCCCTGGTGAAAAAAGCCATCCTCACCGGCCTCATTTTCTTCGGGAGCTGGGCCTGCGTCACGTTCGCCCCGGCCCCGCCTTCGTTTTACATCGAGAGCATCCCGCAGTCGGTGGCCAGCCGTCTGACCCTGGACCAGAGGATCGCCGCCGACGAGGCGTGGACGGACCTGAAACAGGGCCGGGCGGAGCAGGCCCGGAAGACCCTCCTGAAACTCGGCCAGGAAAATCCGGTCACCAGGGCCGGACTGGGCTACGCGGCGCTCTCCGTCTCCGACCTGGCCACGGCCGAGACCTACTTCAAGGATTCCCTGGAGCGCTATCCCGACCTGACGACGGCGAACGTCGGGCTGGCCCAGATTTATGAGACGCAAGGAAAGAAGGAGCAGGCCTTCGCCCAGTACCGCGAGATCTTGAAGCGTGACCCGGAGAACCGCTGGGCGGGGCCGCGGTTCCAAGCCCTGCAAGGCGAACTGACGCAGGGGCTCTTCAAGGACGCCGCAAACGCCAGAACGGCCGGCAAAACCGAGGAGGCCAAAGCGGCCCTGCTCAAGGTGCTTTTCTACGATCCGGCCTCGACGGAAGCGAATTACCTTTTGGGAACGATCTATCTCGAGGAAAACAACACCGGGAAGGCCCTCCTCCACTTCAACGCCTTCCTCGAAAAGAATGCGGGGACCCCGGAACAGGTGAAGAAGGCCCGGCGCGCCTTGGCCGAAAATTATTATAAAAATCAGGAGCTCGGCCGCAGCCTCGACGCGTACGAGAAGCTGGCCGAGCTCGAACCCCAGGACAAGGCCGTCGCCGGACGGATCGAGGAGCTCAAGAACAAGCTCGGGGTCTTCGAGCTGCCCAGCCAGTATGGCGTGATCCCCTCCCTGGAAGCCATCGCCCGGGAGGACCTGGCCGCCCTGATCGCGGTCAAGTTCAAGGACTTTCTCAACGTCCCCGAGCCGCAGACCCAGATCCTCGTGGACATTGCCACCTCGTGGGCCCAGAAGCTGATCATCAAGGTCGCTTCCCAAAACATCATGAGCGCTTACGATAACCATACGTTCCAGCCGAAGAGGATCATCAACCGGGCCGATTTGGCGGAGTCCCTGGCGAGGCTCATGGATTTCCTGAAGCGGAGGGGCGCCAGGCTCGTCCCCCTCCTGGATCCGCGAAAAATCCAGATCGTCGACGTCTCGCCGGACAGCTTTTATTTCCGGCCCATCGTCGCGGTGGTCTCGTACCAGGTGATGGACTTGACGCCGCAACGGATGTTCGAGCCGGAACGAACGGTGCCGGGCCGGGAAGCCATCCGGATCCTGGATGTCGTGCTGGGGCTCTCCAAGTGAACGCCGAAACCCTGGACCCGGAGGACGCCGTGAACCGGGAGGGGCCCGGGATGCCCGAGGAGCGCAGTTCCGCGATCTTCACGCTGCCGAACATGCTTTCGCTGTCGAGGATCCTGCTCACCCCGGTTTTCGTCTGGGCCGCGGTCCAGCGAAGACCCTGGTTGGCTTTCGCCCTCTTTCTCCTGGCCGGAGCGACGGACGCCCTCGATGGTCTGACGGCCCGGGTATTCCGGCTCAAAACGAACCTCGGCCTCTGGCTGGACCCGATGGGTGACAAGATCCTCCTTACGGCGGCTTTCGTCGTCCTCACGGTCTCGAAGTGGAGCGGGCCGAATGTCCTGCCTCTCTGGCTGACCCTGACCTGCGTCGGCCGGGACGTCCTCATTGCCCTGGGAGCGCTCATCTACATGGGAATCAGGGGGAAGACCGTGTTCAAGCCGACGCTTCCCGGCAAGGCCAGCACGATCCTCGAAATCATGACGCTCCTCCTGCTCCTCCTGTACAACGGGCTCGGATCGTCCCCGGCCTTCCTGCGCTGGCTCTACTTCCTCACGGCGGGACTCGCAGGCCTCTCCGGAACCCACTACATCGTCAGGGGGATGATCAGGTTTTTCCGGAAAGAAAAAGCCGCCGCCGCTTGATCGCCGGCCGCGTTCGAGTCAGCCTGTCTCTTGCTTTTTTCCCGAGCCGTGTTAATATTCGCAACTGACCTTGGACGCCAGGAGAAGTCTCATGCCGAATCCAGAATCCTATGCCAGAATCGCCAGGAGAATCGAGCAGTTCCGCGACGAGATGGTCGACCTCCAGGTCCGCCTGACCGCCATCCCCGCCATCGCGCCCGCGAGCGGCGGTGAGGGCGAGGCCAAGAAGGCCGAGTTCCTGACGGGCTTTCTCAAGCGGAACGGATTCAGGGACGTCACGGTGATCAAAGCGCCGGACCTGGATGCGCCGGCCGGCTATCGCCCTAACATCCTAGCCTATCACAAGGGGAAAAGCACCGCCCGGACAGTGTGGGTCATGACCCACATGGATGTCGTCCCGCCCGGGGAACTCTCCCTGTGGGACGGGAGCCCTTTTAAAGCCTGGGTTGAAAAGGGCCGGGTCTATGGCCGCGGCGTGGAGGACAATCAGCAGGACATGGTCGCGTCGCTCTTCGCCGTCAAGGCTTTTGAGGCGGAGGGGCTCCTCCCCGCCTGCGACATCGCGGTGGCCCTCGTCGCAGACGAGGAAACCGGGAGCGGCAAGGGGATCGGCTACGTGCTCGAGAACCACAAGGTGTTCCGCAAGCAGGACCTGATCGTCGTCCCGGATGCGGGCAACGAGAACGGGACGATGATCGAGGTCGCCGAAAAGAGCATCCTCTGGCTCAAGTTCAAGACCCTGGGGAAGCAGGCACACGGCTCGACGCCCGAACGGGGCATCAACAGCTTCAAGGCAGCCAGCTACCTGATCACGTCCCTGACCCGGCTTTACGACTTTTTCCCGGAGCGGGAAAAGCTCTTCGCCCCCCCGCTCTCGACCTTTGAGCCGACAAAGAAGGAAGCCAACGTTCCGAACATCAACACGATCCCCGGCGAGGACATCTTCTATATGGACTGCCGGATCCTGCCGAAATACAAGGTCGCGGACGTGGAGAAGCGCATCAAGGCGATCGCCGCCGACATCGAAAAAAAATTCCGGGTCAGGATCGAGATCGGCGTCGAGCAGAAGGCGCCGGCCGCTCCGCCGACGCCGGCCCAGGCGCCCGTGGTCACGGCCCTCCGGAAGGCCATCAAGTCCGTTTACCGGAAAGAAGCCCGGGCCATGGGGATCGGCGGGGGCACCGTCGCGGCCTTGTTCCGCCGGGCGGGGTTCAACGCGGCCTGCTGGTCCAGGCTCGACGACACGGCCCATCAGCCGAACGAGTATTCCGTCATCGACAACATGGTGGGCGACGCCAAGGTCTTCGCCCACATCTTCATGCAGGACTGAGGACGCTCAGGAATAGACGCGCTGGACGTGCTGGGAGACCCGGATCGTGTTGAGATGGATCGTCACCGTGTCCTCGATCTCTGAAGCGTAACCGCCGGCCAGGACGACGGCGACGGGGATCCGGAGCCGGCGGGCGTTTTCGATCACGACCTTGTCCCGTTCCCTGAGCCCCGCCTTGGTCAGGCGCAACCCGCCCAGCTGATCTTTCTCATAGGGGTCCGCCCCCGCCAGGTAAAGGACAAGTCCGGGGCGGTAGTCCCTGTAAATCGCCGGGATGTGTTTTTTGAGCTCGCCCAGGTATTTCTCGTCGCCCGCGCCGGAGGACAGCCCGACATCGAGGGTCCCGGGCGGCTTGACGGTCGGATAGATATCCATCTGGTGAATGGAGAAGGTGAAGATGTCCTCCCGCCCGGCGAAAATAGCGGCGGTCCCGTTGCCCTGGTGAAGATCGCAGTCGACGATCATCACGTTCCGGACTTTTTTCTCGGTGATCATCTTTTCGGCGGCCACGGCCACGTCGTTCAGGACGCAGAATCCCTCCCCGTGGTCGCGGAACGCGTGGTGAAACCCGCCGCCGATATGGAGGGCCAGCCCCTGCTCCAGGGCCCGGCGCGCGGCCAGGACGGTCCCGCCGACCGAGAGGAGCGCGAACCGGACGAGGTCGGGCGAAAACCGCAGTTCCAGGGCCCGGACTTCCGCCGGGCTCAGGGTGCCGGACTTCAGGTGCTCGATATACTGGGCCGTGTGGATGAGAAGGACGTCCTCATCGGGGGCAGGCCGGGGCCGGAGGAAGTCGTCCTTGCGGGCGCCCATCGACAGCAGATTTTCGTAGACGAGACGGTACTTCTGGAGGGGGAAGACGTGCTTCCCGGTGTCGAACATCCAGTACTCGTTGCTGTAGACGAGCTTGAACGGGAACCTCTTCCCGAAGAGGGCCTTGAGCAGATCGATGAAATCGCCCATGAAAGGGTAACCATATCAAAAATCGCCGCCCGGGTAAACGGGGACCTTCTTGCCGGCCCGGCCCGTGGGAACCGCGGAGACGCAGAATGCGGGGAGCCGGGCTCCGGAGCTTCGCCTGACGCTCCCGTCCCGATCAGCGCTTGCGGGAGGGTTTCTTCGCCTTCGCGGGTTTCTTGGACGAAGTCGCTTTTTTCGCCGTCGGCTTGGGCGCGTTGAGCAACGCCGCGCGGGCCGCGGCCAGACGGGCGATAGGCACACGGAACGGGGAACAGCTGACGTAGTTCAGGCCGATGATGTGGCAGAACTCTACGCTTGACGGCTCGCCGCCGTGCTCGCCGCAGATGCCGATCTTGAGCGTCGGCCGCGTCCGGCGCCCCCTCTCCACGCCCATCCGCATGAGCTGTCCCACGCCGTCCCGGTCGATGACTTCGAACGGGTCTTTGGCGTAGATCCCTTTTTCCACGTAGGGGACCAGGAAACGGGCGGCGTCATCCCGGCTGACGCCGAGGGTCGTCTGAGTCAGGTCGTTTGTCCCGAAGCTGAAGAATTCGGCGATGGCAGCGATCTCGTCGGCCGTGATGGCCCCGCGGGGAATCTCGATCATCGTCCCGACCAGGTACTTGAACCGGACGCCCTGCTCCTTCATGACCGCCTCGGCGACCTGGCGGACCAGCCGTTCCTGGTCCTCGAGTTCCTTGACGTGGCCGACGAGCGGGATCATGACCTCGGGCTCGACGTCGATGCCCTTCTTCTTGGTGGCCGCGGCCGCCTCGAAGATGGCCCGGGCCTGCATCTCGGTGATCTCGGGATAAATGATGCCCAGCCGGCAGCCGCGGAAGCCCAGCATGGGATTGAATTCATGGAGCGACTCGACACGCTCTTTCACCTTCTCGTACGTGATGCCCATGTCGGCCGCGACCGCACGCTGGCCTTTTTCCTCATGGGGCAGGAATTCATGGAGCGGCGGGTCGATCGTCCGGATGGTCACCGGCCGGCCGGCCATGACCTCGAAAATGCCGGCGAAATCCTTGCGTTGGAGGGGCAGGAGCTTGGCCAGGGCGGCCCGGCGCTGCTCGAGCGTATCGGCCAGGATCATCTCCCGCATCGGGCCGATCTTCCCCTCGCCGAAAAACATGTGTTCGGTCCGGCAGAGGCCGATGCCTTCCGCCCCGAAGGCGACGGCGTTGGCGGACTGGTCGGGCTGGTCGGCGTTAGTCCGGATCTTGAGCGTCCGGAACTTGTCCGCCCACGTCATGACCTTGGCGAAGGTCTGATAGACGGGGGCTTTGGCCGGGGCGAGCGTCTTCTCGATCAGGACCTGAAGGACTTCGGAAGGCTTGGTGTTGATCTTGCCCTCGATGACCTGTCCGGTCGTCCCGTCGATCGAGATCCAGTCGCCTTCCTTGAGCGTCCGGTCCTTGACGGTCATCTCGTGCCGGGCGTAATCGATGACCAGCTCGCCGCAGCCGGCGACGCAGACCTTACCCATCTGGCGGGCGACCAGGGCGGCGTGCGACGTCATGCCGCCGCGGGCGGTCAGGATGCCTTCGGCCGCGTTCATGCCCTTGATGTCCTCCGGGGACGTCTCGATCCGGGTCAGGACGACCTTCTCGCCCCGCTTCGCCCATGCCTCCGCGTCGACGGAGTTAAAGACGATGCGCCCCGTGGCGGCGCCGGGGCCGGCGTTCAGGCCCTTGGCCAGCAGCCGGCCGCCCCTGACCGCCGCTTCCTTCTCCGCTAGGTCGAAGATCGGCCGTAGGAGCTGGTTGAGCTGGTCGGGCTCGATCCTGGCCAGGGCTTCCTTCTCGCCGATGAGCTTCTCGCCCACCATGTCGACGGCGATCTTGATGGCGGCGAAGGCGGTGCGCTTGCCGACCCGGCACTGCAGCATGTAGAGCTTCCCCTGCTGGATCGTGAACTCGATGTCCATCATGTCCCGGAAGTGCTTCTCCAGGATGTGCCGGATCTTCTCGAGCTGGGCGTAGGCCTGGGGATCGTCACTGCGCAACTCGGCGATCGGAAGGGGCGTCCGGGTCCCGGCCACGACGTCCTCGCCCTGGGCGTTCATCAGGTACTCACCATAGAAGACGTTCTCGCCCGTGGCCGCGTCGCGGGTGAAGGCGACGCCGGTGCCCGAGTCATTTCCCATGTTCCCGAAGACCATGGTCTGGACGTTGACCGCCGTTCCCCAGGAATCGGGGATGCCGTAGAGCTTGCGATAGGCACAGGCCCGCTCGTTCAGCCAGGAGCCGAAAACCGCCCAGATGGCGCCCCAGAGCTGCTTCATGGGGTCCTCGGGGAAATCGTGCCCGGTTTTTTCCTTGATGGCCGCTTTGAACAAGGCCACGAGGTCCTTGAGGTCGTCGGCGGAGAGGTCGGTATCGTTCGTGATGCCGCGCTCGTGCTTCTTGCGCTCGATGATGACCTCGAACGGGTCGATCTCGTCATTGTGGACCGGCTTGAGCCCGAGGACGACGTCGCCGTACATCTGGACGAAGCGACGGTACGAGTCGTAGGCAAACCGGGGATTGCCCGTCTTGGCGATGAGGGAGGCGACCGTTTTCTCATTCAGGCCGAGGTTGAGAATGGTGTCCATCATTCCCGGCATCGAGGCCCGGGCCCCGGAGCGAACGGAAACAAGGAGAGGGTTCTTGGCGTCGCCGAAACCCTGCCCGGTGGTCTTCTCGAGCCTCTTCAGGTTCTTCTCGACCTCGAGCCTTACGGCGTCGGGGACCTTCTTCCTGTTTTTGTAGAAGAGGCCGCAGACATCGGTCGAAACGGTGAATCCCGGGGGGACCGGGAGCCCGATCCCGGCCATCTCGGCCAGGTTGGCCCCCTTGCCCCCGAGGAGGTTTTTCATCTCTTTGTTGCCTTCGGCCCGGCCGGCGCCGAAGAAATATACGTACTTTTTGGCCATCGTTTGACTCCTATGACTTATCAGAAAATGTTCAGAGAACTATACACGGAATCGCCCAAGAATTCAACCTGAGGAAGGGCCGCGGGCGGCCGGTTTTCAGGGGAAAAGCGTCTGGTACTTGGCCAGGCCCGCCTTGAAGACCCGGATGGCTTCCCGGAGGTCCTTTTCGTTGATGACATAGGCGATCCGGACTTCGTCGGTCCCCAGGCTGGGCGTCGAATAGAAGCCCGGGGCGGGGGCCAGCATGACGGTTTCGCCGTCGAGGGAGAACTCGGAGAGCATCCAGACCGTGAAGTGCTCGGCGTCCTTGACCGGCAGCCGGACGATGACATAGAAGGCGCCCTGGGGCTTGCGGATGACGAGGCCGGGGATGTCTTTCAGGCCCTCATAGAGAACGTCCCGGCGCTTCTGCCACTCCGCGCGGACCGGCTGGAAATAGTCCATGGGCATGTTATAAGCGGCCAGGGCGGCCATCTGCTCGAGGGAGGGCGGGCAAAGCCGGGCCTGGGCGAATTTAAGCGCCGATTGGTAGACGTCCGTATTCCGGGTGATGATCATCCCGATCCGCGCGCCGCAGCAGCTGTAGCGCTTGGAAATGCTGTCGACCACGATCGCCCGGTCCCTGACGTCGTCATATTCGAGTATGCTTGTGTGCTTCAGGCCGTCATAGATGAATTCCTTGTAGACCTCGTCGCCGATCAAAAAAAGGTCGTGCTTCTTGGCGACTCGGATGACCCGTTCCAGTTCCTCGGGCGTGTAGACGGTGCCCGTCGGGTTATTCGGCGAGCAGACAAGGATGGCCCGGGTCCTCGGCGTGACCTTCGATTCGATGGCCGCGAGCGGGGGCAGCCGGAAGCCGTCCTCCACCCGGAGCGGAAGGGGGACGATCTTGATGCCGGCGAACGAGGCGTAGCCGTTGTAGTTCGTGTAGAAGGGCTCCGGGATGATGATTTCGTCTCCAACGTCCCCGACGACGGAGAACGTGAAATGGATGGCCTCCGACCCGCCCAGGGTGATGATGATGTTGTCCGCCTCGAGCGGGATATGATAGTTGCCGAAGTAGCGGGCCACGGCCTGCCGGAGCTCGAGGAAGCCCTGGGCCGGTCCGTATCCCAGCACCGGTTCCCGGTAATTATGGAACGTGTCAATAACGGGCTGGGGCGTCGGGATGTCCGGATCCCCGATGTTCAGATGGAAGACCTTGATGCCCTTGGCCTTGGCCGCGTCGGCATACGGCTTGAGCTTCCGGATGGGAGACGCCTGGATCTCTTGGCCTCTCTTCGATACTTGCATGGATAAGTCCTCCGTGAATGAATCCGCTTCATTATAAGTTATCTCTCGCCACCGAAGCAATATGGGGAGAGGGCCGGGGGGAGTAGCCTCCACTCCAGAGCGCGGTTTTTCACGCCGCAAGAATCCCGCCCTTCTCTGCACCAAAACAACTCGCTTGGCGTGCGCTACGCCAAGCTCAAACAAGTTTTGGCGGTTCCCCCTGGAACTTCCCTCGAAGGACGTGATTCTAGGGCTAAACCGCGCATGACGTTCCGGTTACATCCCCCCGGCCCTCTCTTTTCCATTGCCAAACGCCGCCGAATCTGCTATTTTTGGCGAACGATAGGAGCGAATCCCGCCGCCATGACGATCGACAGGAACGCCCGGATCCTTAATGTCGCGAGCTGGGGGGATTATTGCCTATTCACCATCGAATCCCCGGCCGTCGGCGGCGGGGCGCGGCCCGGCCAATTCGTCATGGTCAAGGTTTCCAACAGCCTCTTCCCCCTCCTCAGGCGGCCTTTGAGCATTCACAGCGCCAGCCCCGTGGGAATCGAACTTTTCTTTAAGATCGCGGGACCGGGGACGGAAATCCTGGCCGGGAAGAAGGTCGGCGATGCCATCGACATTCTCGGTCCGCTCGGAAACAGCTTCACCGTTCCCGCCGACCTCCGCGGAAAAAAGGCCTTCCTGGTCGGGGGTGGACGCGGAATCGCGCCGCTCTATTTCCTGGGCCTGGAATTGAAAGCCGCGGGGGCCGGGATTACCGTGTTCTACGGCGGGCGCTGTCAAGTGGACATCCCCTTGAAGGACAAGTTCGAGGTCGAGGGGCTTCCCCTTCACTGTTCGACGGATGACGGGAGTTACGGGTTCGAGGGATTGGTCACGGAGCTCCTCGAGCGCGAGCTAGGCCCGTCTAGGCCCGATCTTCTTTACGTGTGCGGTCCGGACCCGATGATGAAGGCAGCGGCCCAAATGGCCCTGGCCGCGGGCATCCCGGCCGAGTTTTCCCTGGAATCAATTATGGGGTGCGGGATCGGGGCCTGTTGGGGCTGCGTCCACCGCATCAGGGAAGACACGGGAGATGGCTGGCTCAAGATCTGCGAAGAAGGGCCGGTGTTCCCCGGCGACCGGATCGTATGGACGGATTGAGGACCATGACGGATCTGAAGATGGACCTGGGGTTCTTGACGCTCAAGAACCCCGTTCTCGCCGCCAGCGGCACCTTCGGCTACGGCCTGGAGTTCGAGCCTTATGTCGGCCTCGCACAACTCGGCGGTTTCGTGGTCAAGGGCCTCTACTTCAATCCCCGGGAGGGAAACCGGCCGCCCCGGCTCGTCGAAACGCCGAGCGGGCTGATCAACGCCATCGGGCTCCAGGGTGTCGGGGTCAAGGCTTTTGCGGAGAAGATCCTCCCCCGGCTCCGGGGCCTGGACACCGCTGTCGTCGTCAACGTTTGCGGCGGCGACGACGATGAATACGTCGACGTCGTCGAATTCCTCAACCGGCAGGACGGCATCGCGGCCTACGAGCTCAACATTTCCTGCCCGAACGTCAAGCAAGAGGGCCTCTGCACGGCTCTGTTCGCCGAGCCCACGTTCGCCCTGGTCAAGCGCGTTAAATCCGTGTCACGCCGGCCGGTCATCACAAAGCTCTCGCCCAACGTCACGAACATCGTCGAGGTGGCGCGGGCGGCCGAAGACGCGGGCACGGACGCCATCTCGCTCGTCAACACGTTCCTGGCCATGGCTATCGACATTGAGACGCGCCGTCCCCGGCTGGCTAACATTTTCGGGGGGCTCAGCGGCCCGGCCATCCGTCCCCTCGCCGTGCGCATGGTCTACCAGGTGGCCTCCCGGGTCAAGGTGCCGGTCATCGGTATGGGCGGGATCATGACGGGCGCCGACGCCCTCGAGTTTCTCATCGCGGGCGCCTCGGCGGTCCAGGTCGGGACGGCGAATTTCGTGGACCCGGACGCCGCGGTCCGCATCATCGGCGAGATCGCCGGCTGGTGCGAAGCGCACGGGGTCGCCAGGGTCCGTGACCTCGTGGGAACGGTCCGGGCTGCTTGAGGAGCCCGGCGGGATAGGGGCCGGCGCCCCCAGCTCAAGCAAGGACGGTCACATGGACATCGAAAACCGCGAGAGGATTATCATCGCCCTGGACGTGCAGACCAAGGAGGAGGGCATCGCCCTCGTCAGCAAGCTCAAGGGCGCCCGGACCTTCAAGGTGGGGCTCGAGCTGTTCACGGCCGAGGGGCCGGCCCTTTTCAAGAAGCTCAAGGCCCTGCGCAAAGACGTTTTCCTCGACCTCAAACTCCACGACATCCCGAATACCGTGGCCGGGGCGGTGCTGTCCGCCTTCCGCCACGGCGTCCAGATGATGACCATCCACGCGTCGGGGGGGCGGGAGATGATGGCCAAGGCCGCGGAAACGGCCCGTCAGATCTCGGTCGAGCTCAACCGGCCCAAGCCCATTCTGTTGGGCGTGACGGTCCTCACGAGCCTCAAGGAGTCCGATCTCGCGGAGGTCGGCGTGACCGCCGATGTCCGGAGCCAGGTCCTGCGCCTGGCCGGCCTGGCCAAGGCCGCCGGCCTGGATGGCGTTGTCTGTTCCCCCCAGGAGATCGAGGCCCTGCGGAAGGAATTCGGACGGGAGCTCGTGATCGTGACACCGGGAATCAGGCCGCTCTGGGCGGCCGCCCAGGACCAGAAAAGAATCCTGACGCCGGCCGAAGCGGTTTCCAAGGGGGCGGATTTTCTCGTGATCGGGCGCCCGATCACCGGCGCGGCGTCCCCGGAGGAAGCCTTCCTCAGGATCGTCGAAGAACTCGGCTAGACGCCCCGGACGGCGAAGACCCCCCCGGCGATCAGCCCGAAAACCACGTAGAGGGCGATCACGACGAGGATGCTGATCCCCATATAGCCCATGACCTTGTCCTTGGGCGTGCCCATTATGGGGTTGTCGAATCCCAGGTACAGGATATAGAGGCCATAAAGGCTGGCCAGGAGCCCGAGAATCCAAAGGGCTGGAATAACGTAGAAGACACCGGCCACCCAGCCCGGGGTCATGCTGTAAGCGGCCAGCTTGACCGCGTTGGTCATGTTTTGGGCCGACGAGAAATTCGGGGCCAGGGCGTTGACGATCACGGCGAAGAGGTAGACCGTCGCCAGGGCGAACACATAAGACAGGATGGCGTTCCCCAAGGCCCGGCCGACCCCCCAGCGGTACATCCCGTAGAACGGCAACCGGCGACCGATGAGGATGTTCCCGAGGAACTGGGCCGCCGCAGGGATCGCCGCCAGCAGCATGACATAGGATGTGAAAATCTCCTTCACGGTCGTGGTTTCGGCTTTGATTTTGACCCACTCTTCTTTGGGCCTGAGGATGACGGATTGAACCCTTTGGACGAGATCCATGATGGCCTCCTTCCTGACGATAGCCAGACTATAGCTTTTTCAGGATGGGCTGTCAATTGGGCAAGTCGGCGTGGGAACGCCGGCTTGTCGGGCCGTTCGCGAGCCCGAAAAGCCGGCGAACGGTCCGGGAAAGTTCTTCGACGCTGGGGCGAAGTGGAGGCGCGGGTCGGACTCGAACCGACGAATAAAGGTTTTGCAGACCTCTCCCTTAGCCGCTTGGGTACCGCGCCGTGGTTCTGATCAGCATGGATTTTAGGCGACTGGAGCGGGCGATGGGACTTGAACCCACGACCTTCTGCATGGCAAGCAGACGTTCTACCACTGAACTACGCCCGCCCGTTCGTTTTTCGTAAAACGGCACGCCCTAAACTAGCAGAATTCCCCCACCCTGTCAATGATTCGGGCCTGAGTTTCCGGGCCGGAATGACCCGATATCGGCGGGACTGACGCTCCACGGAAAACGGGGACGGTCCTGTTTTTCCCAGGCCGGCAAAAGAGGCCCGGGCGCAAACGCAGAGGGGAAAAACAGGACCGTCCCCATTTTTTCCCCATTTTTCCTTGATGGCGTCCGTGGAATCCCGCGAAGGGGATGGACGGAGGGAAGGGCCCTGGGGAGAATCAGAAATGCCCCCGACGGGATCAGCGGGTCGTGTTCAGCTGGACCTCGTCTCCGGCCTCGATAGCGTCGCGGCAGGCGAGGATCTTGACCGTCGAGGTCGCGCCCCGGACATCGATCACGATCATGCTGCCGACAGCCTCGCGAGGAAGGTTGGGCCGGGCGCGGTGAAATACCGTGACCTGGTCGCCGATCTGGACGCACTGCTGGCGGCCCATGTTGATCGAAGCCCACCGCCCCGACCCCGTGGTGCGGTAGTCCTGGTCAACGTAAACCACCTGGCCCGTCTTGCTGGCGTTCGGGTCCATCACGTCATAGCCCTTGTCCTTCCCGATCTCGCCTTGCCCTTCCTCGAAGGGCAGGAGATAATCGCCGACGCGGGCGGCCCAGCAGGACCTCTCGATCTTGGCCACCGCCACTTTTTTCTCAAGGCGGATAACGCGGGCCCGGCCCCGGCGCTGGGTGACCGTCCCGTAGGGGGGGACCTTATCCTCGAGACCGATGATCTGGAAGATCTGGCCGATCTCGATGCCGTCGGCCTGTCCCTTGCTGAGATAGATCACGTCCTGCTCGATGAACCCTTCTTTTTCGTTCATGCGATCGGCCCCGATGATCCGGAGGTCGGGAAGCGGCTTGCCTTCCTCATGCATGTAGAACGAGCAGTAAAGATCGGTATCCGAGATCAGCTCGTAGGTGTCCTGGAAAATCTTGGCCCTCTGAATCTGGTCCTGAGCGAAGGGGCGCCCCGGCACGAGCAGGCCGAAGGCGAGCACGGCAAAGGATAGAAGGCCCAGAGAAAGTCCTTTATGGTTTTTCATGGTTGCACCTCTTGGCCGATGAAGTCGCACTTGGCGTTATTATAATAAGCAATTGTCATACCTGTCAATCCCTTTCGCGAGATTCCAAGGACGTAAAAAATGGGGACGGTCCTGTTTTTCCCCTCTGCGTTTGCGCCCGGGCCTCTTTTGCCGGCCTGGGAAAAACAGGACCGTCCCCATTTTCGGGGGCAGGCGCTCCAAAGCCTCCGAGAGTGGGATCCCATGGACGTAAGTCCGTGGAGCTTCAGTACCGCGTTTGCCTCCGGCCACGGCCGGTCCCCGCCTTCTGGCCTGATTTCCCCGTGTCCGGCGCGGTTTTTCCCGGTCCGCATCATTAGACAAAATCCGTCACTTATATTAGAATTGTCCATCCAGAAGCTTTAGTCGGTCCAGGGGACGCCATGTCCAAAAAAATTTCGGTCGCTCTGATCTTCGGGGGCCGGTCGGCGGAACACGAAGTTTCCCTGATTTCGGCCTTGGCGGTGCATAAGAACCTGGACGCGTCGAAATTCGACGTCCGCTCGATCTACATCACGAAAGACGGCCTCTGGAAGACCGTCCCCGCTCCGACCACAGACCTTGGCTCCCTCTCGGGCGGCCGGGCTTTTACCTTTCTTCCCTGGGGGGTCCGGGGCTTGACGGCGCGCGTTCAGGCGGATATCTATTTCCCCGTTCTCCACGGGCCTTATGGAGAGGACGGGACGATCCAAGGGCTCCTCGAAATGGCCGGAGTGCCTTACGTCGGGGCGGGCATTCTGGGTTCGGCCCTGGGCATGGACAAGGCCGCGGCGAAAAGCCTTCTCCGGGAGGCGGGGCTGCCAGTCGTCCCCTGGCGCGTCGTTCACGAAAACGAGTGGCGGGACGCGAGGGCCGGGGTCCTGCGGCGAATCCGCCGGGAATTCGCGCTCCCCTTTTTCGTGAAGCCCTCGAACCTCGGCTCAAGCGTCGGGGTCACCAAAGTCAAGGACCGCGAGAGCACCGGGGAAGCCCTGGACGCGGCGTTCCGGTACGACGCCAAAACCATCGTCGAGAAAGGGATCGCGGGACGCGAAATCGAATGCAGCGTCCTCGGCAACGAATGCCCGGAGGCCTCCCTGCCGGGAGAGGTCATCCCCTTCCGGGAATTCTACGATTACCGGGACAAATACCTTGAGGGAAAGACGGATTTCGTCATCCCGGCCCGGCTGCCCCGGGCGGTGACCGGAAGGATCCGCCGCCTCGCCGTCGAAGCGTTCCAGGCTTTGGGCTGTTCGGGGATGGCCCGGGTGGATTTTTTCCTCGAAGGCGGGACCGGACGGCTCTTCGTCAATGAGGTCAACACGATCCCCGGTTTTACCGAGATCAGCATGTACCCCAGGCTATGGGAGGCGAGCGGTCTGGCGTTCCCGCGTCTCGTGGAGAGGCTGATCGAGCTCGGTTTGGAACGGCACGCGGCCAGGAAGGCTTGCGTAGACCGGGGGCTCTGATGCGGGTCCTGGGCATCGATTATGGCGACCGCCACATCGGCCTCGCCCTGAGCGACGTCCTGCTGATAACGGCCCAGCCGTTCGGGACCTATCTCCTCACGGGACGGGAGCGGGAAGACCGGAAGTACTTTCAGGACCTCGTGACCCGCCAGGACATCCAGGAAATCGTCATCGGCGAGCCCCTCCGCATGGACGGCACCGCCGGGACGAGGGTCGAAAAAACCCGGCGGTTCGCGGCCTGGCTGGAGAAGGCCGTGGGGAAACCGGTCATCTTTATCGACGAGCGCCTGACCACCCGCGAAGCCCTCGGCCTTCTCCGGGACCGGAATTTACGCGGCCGGGAAAAGAAAGAGCGGGAGGACCAGATCGCGGCCGTCATCATCCTCTCGACCTATCTGGAACGGAAACGCGGCGAACACCATGTTCCTCAGGACCGTTAAGGCGCTTCTCCTCGCCGCCCTCCTCCTGCTCCCGGCACTGACAGGCTGGCTCGTGAAGGAGAACTCGGCCCCCTACCAGGGTCCGGGATCGAACGTTTTCTTCGAAGTCCAGAAAGGACGGAGCGTCCGGTCCGTCATCGGAAATCTGGGCGCCCGGAGTGTCATCCGCAGCTCCCTGGCTCTCACCCTCGCCTATAGACTCTTCTACTCCCGTCAGCGGCTCAAGGCGGGAGAATATGAATTCACATTCCCCGCGAGCGGCAAGGACGTCCTCTTTAAGATCTTCCGCGGCCGGATCTATCTCCATCCCGTCACCGTGCCCGAGGGGCTGACCGGAGACGAGATCGCCGGGGTGCTCGCCGCGCAGGCCGGGGTGGAGCCGGGCCCTTTCCGGTCGGCGTTCCGGCAAACCGCGCCGGTCGCGGAGTGGGACGCCCGGGCCGTGAACCTCGAAGGATATCTCTTCCCCGATACGTATCTTGTCCCGCGGAATGTGACGGCCGGGGAATTCGTCGACGTCATGGTCGGCGAGTTCCGGAAAGTTTTCCATGAGGGCTGGCGGAAGCGGGCCGCTGAGCTCGGGCTGAGCGTCCGGGACATCGTCATCCTGGCCTCCCTGATCGAAAAGGAGACGGGGCTCCCCGGCGAGCGGCCCCTTGTCTCCGCCGTATTCCACAACCGGCTTCGGCTCGGGATGAAGCTCGACTGCGACCCGACGGTCATCTACGGCCTCAAACTCGAGGACAAGTATTCGGGCCGTCTGCTCACCCGGGACTTGGCCTTCCCTTCCGCTTACAATACTTATATCCACTCTGGACTCCCTCCCGGGCCGATCTGCAACCCGGGGCGCCAAGCCTTGGACGCGGCCCTCTATCCAGCCCCGGAGAGCTACCTCTATTTCGTCGCCCAGGGCGACGGAAGCCACCATTTCAGCCGCTCCTTCGCCGAGCACCGCCAGGCCGTTCAGCGGTACCAGTTGAAAAAAAACTGAGATTTGATATATTAATTCGTTCTGCCGGCCACCCGGGAGCCGCCCTGAAGCTCGAAAGAAGGCCGTAAAAAACCTTTACAAGGCCCGGCGGATTCATATCAGGTCACAGAGGATTTTAGCCAAAAGGGTTGGCATAAGAATTGCTCTAGGACGGGTGGAACAGAAAGAAGCACGTCTCAAGGAGGAAAAATGAAAGCCCCAAAATTTGTCGTGATCGGTTTAACGCTCGTCTTCGCTTTGAGCTTGTTCACGGTCTTCGCCCAGGCGACGCCTCAAAAGCCGCAGGAGCCCAAGAAACCGGAAGCCAAACCGGCGCAGAGGGAAATCATTCCCAAGGAAATCAGGGCCATCATGCAGGAAGGTCTGGCCACGCGTCAGGGACGCCAGGACATCCCCTTCACGATTTTCAAGTCCCTGGTTTTCCCGGTGCAGGGCGGAATGCACGCGGTGATCTTCTTCAGAGCCAAGAATTCGGACCTGGGCTACGCGGTGCCCGCGCCCGCCGCCCCCGCCCCTGCCGATAAAAACAAGCCGGCCCAGCCCGCGGCCCCGGCCCCAGCTGCCAGCATGCTGGAAGCCCGCCTAGCGCTGGCTCTCGAGTTCCTTCAACCCGACCAGACCGGAGCGCTGAAGGTCTACAAGGACGCAAGCTTCGGCGCGAACCTCCAGACCGAGAGCGCCGGCTATGACCCAAACAAGGAGGAGTGGTACTCCCTGGGTTTGGGGCTGCCTTGCGGAAAGTATACGGTGGCCATGCTCTTCGCCTATGTCGATCCCAAGAAGGGAGTGGCGGACATCAAGAAGGTCGGCGTGAGCTATTACGACCTGGTCCTGCCCGGGCCCGAGACCTACCAGAATGCCCTGGAAACGACCCCCCTTTTCTTCGCCAGGAACATCGAGCAAATGCCATCGTACGAAGCACGACCCACGGTCCACAAAGGCCTCTTCACCTACTCCGTGCTCCAGATCGTTCCCAATATCGACAGCGTCGTGACGGCGGAGGACAAGTCCCAGATCGAGGCCCTGTTCTTCGTCCTCGGCGCTAAGGCCAAAGAAGAGCCTGCCGGACAGGCCCAGCCGGCCGTCCAAACCAGCCAACCGAAGTATGAGGTCGAGATCAACTTCGAGGTCCAGAAGGAAGACGGCAGCACGGCCATCAAGTGGGAAACGCAGGACTATGTCAGCCCGCTCATCGACCAGATACTCCCCCTGAAACGGACGTTGAAAACCGGAGAGAAGATCGAAAGGAAGGACCTCGAGCCCGGCAAGTACACGCTCGTGATCAAGATCAAGGACAAGGTTTCCGGACTGACGCTCGACAAAAAGATGCCCTTCGAAGTGAAGTAAAGAAGGGAAGACAAGATACCACACACCGCACCGCTCCCTTGAGGGCGGTGCGGTGTGGTTTTTTTGCCCGGCCTACCGGCTGATCTCGGCGACGAGCTTCTTGACCTCAGCCTGGTTGGGGTCAAGCTTCAGCGAGGCATTGAGGGCGTCCAGGGCCTTCGTCTTCTGTCCCGTCTTCCAATAGCACATCCCGAGCGCGTTGAGGACCTGGACGTCGCTGTTGTATATCTTGTTGGCTTCGGTCAGGCTGACCAAGGCGTCCGCGTATTGGCCCTTCCCGAGCAGGATCTTGCCCCGCAGGGAGAAGTATTCGGATTGCCGCTTTTCGTCTCCCCGGAGCCTTTCCACGAGCTCCAGGGCGCGGTCGAAGTCCTTCGCTTCGATCAGGAAGTTCGTAAACATCACGACGCCTTCTTTGTAATCGGGGTTGAGGTTAAAGGCTTTTTCGAAGAGGGCCTTCGCCTTGTCCATCTGGCCGATCTTCTGCTCCTGCTGGGCCAGCATGTAGCTGTACAGGAACTGGTTGGCCAGCGCAAATCCTTTGGCGTTGGCGATCGGGTGGCCGATGGCAGCGTTGGTCGTCACGATGAACGTGTCCTTCTTTTCGTCCAGGACCCGGCCGTCCCCGCCGACGAGGCTGACCGTGAGCTCGTAATAATCGGGGTCGAGGTCCTTCGCCGCCATAGACTGGGTGATGCTCAGCGCGCGGCCAAAAGTATATCCGGAGAGCTTGATCGAGAAGGACTTCTCGACCGGCTTGTCCTTGCGCAAACCGCGGATGTGGATCCGGGCTTCGCCGTTCGCGCGCAGATCCTCGGTCAGATTTTCGATGTTGAAGAGGTAGGCGATCTCGTCGGCCGCGCCGAACATCTTCCGGGGGTCGACGACGAGCTTCTTGTCCAGGACCTTGAAGGGGACGTGGATCTCCCTCTGGTAGGTCTCGAACCGGTAGCCGACATAGAGCCCGCCGATTCCCGGGAGGCCGGTGTCGGGGGACACGACGATGTCCTTCTCCAGGATGCTGAATTCCTTGCCCACGGAATTCGTCATGAGCACGATGAGCTTGAACTTCCCGTCGATGATGGGGAACGAATCCTCCACGGCGATGCCGTTGGCCCGGATGCGGTCGATATTCTTGTCGGGGATATAGATGGGGAAATCCCGGGTGTACTGAAAGATGATGGCCTCGCCGACCCGCAGGCTCACGTTGACCTGGTAGCTGCAGAAATACTGGCTCTTCGGGACATAATAATCGACGGAAACGTTGACCGGCGCCATGATGAAGTGGAGGAACTGGAGTCCGGTCATCGGGTCGCGGATGAGGTCCGTCGCGGCGTTGCTTTCCACGAAGTTCGTCATGTACTCGGTCGAGACGATCCCCTTGTAGTCCAGGAAATGGGTGGCATAGGAGGGGTTGACGTCTTTTTTAGGGGACTCCAGGATGTCGGCCAGGAGGATATTGTTCCGTTGGGAGGGCGAGAGGTCGTAATTATACTCTCCGGGGATCCGGGTGATGGCGATCTCGGCCAGCGTCGGCTGGATGTCCAGAATCATTTCGTACAGGGCATGGTAGTCCATGGGGTCGTCGATCTTCTTCTGGTCGAGCAGGAGGCGGGCGGGGCCGTCGGAAACCGGGTCGTAGAGCTTGTACTCTCCGATGCCGCCCCTCTGGTAAAAGAGGAGGATGAACTGGGGCGGGAGGTTTTTCCGCGAATCCCCGTAAAAGGACCAGGATTGGCACGGGACGAGGCCGATGGAGGCCTCGAAGTGCTCGATGCTCTGGGGTGGGCCGAGAATCATATAAATCCGGCCCATGTCGGTTCGCCAGCCCTCGCGGGTCGTGCTGTGGCCGCGGCCGAACTGCCGGTTCACGTACTGGAACCTCTGGATGATTTCGTTCTTATACTCGTTCTCCGGTGTCCCCGGGGTCGGGTCCCGCTGTTTCCAGAATGTCTCGATGAAGATGTCGCGGTCCCGGTTGTTTACGAGTTTCATGAAGACGTCCCGCTCGACGGGCTGGATGATATAGGCGACGAGTTGCAACCATTCCTGGTATTGCTGGGGGAGATCCTTCTCCTTGATCTTGGCCTGGGGGAAAAGCAGCCCCGGGAGGAGGATGAGGAGACCCAAGAGGGCGGGTTTTTTCATATCCGATGTTCCTTTATCCGGTTTTAAGGCCCATAGTTGCTAAACGCCGCGCGGGCTGGGTCCGTTCCATCGGGGGCCGTTTCCGCGGGCCCGGCCCGGCGTTCCCTTCATGCCGTTACCGGACGGATGGGGCTTCAAGCGCCGGCCTTGATTTCAAAGATCTTGCGGATCATGCCCTTGGACCCGGCCTTGGCCTTGATGATGACGTCAACAAAGTTCTTGCCGGGCTTGAGGGCACGGGCGAACCGGAAAGCTATATCCCCGGACTTCTCGATCTCCACGTCCGACGTGACGAACGTTTTGCTGTCCGTGAAGACCTCCTTTTTCGCGCCTTGGTCCTCGTAGACATAGAACTTGAAATCGAGGTCCACTTGAAGCTTACCGTCGTCGTTCTCCCGGAGAAGAAGAGACTTGCCGGGGATGAGGACCACAAGTTCTTTCTCCCGGGCGTCGTATTTCAAGTTGAACTTGACCGTCCTTTTTTTGAAGACGGAATCCGGGCCCACCCATTGGGCGAGTTTATAGAGCTCCATGGCCTCGAAGAAGTCTCCCGTGTACTGGCGGATCTTGTATTGCCCGGTATTTCTCTCATCGACGAATTCGATGCCCAGCGTGTGCTTGTAGTAAATCCACCAGAGAATGGGCCCACGGACGGTCGGGTCTTCTTCGTGGGTCATGAATTCCTCGAACTTGTCGGGAGGCCCCATGAGGATCCAGATGCGGCCCCGGTCCGTGTTCACGCCCAGGCCGCCTTCGATGAAATGCTTGTTGGCGTATTCGACCCGGCCTTCGAATTCCCTCTTGAACTCGTTCTCCTCGGTATCGGGATCGGGATCGCGTTTCTCCCAAAAGTCCTTGATGAATTCCTTCCGGGACTCGGCGTCCGGGAGATGGCCCCAGATCTTGTTTTCCTCGCCGGACATGATCAGGTGGGCCGTTTTGTAGAACTTCTCGCTCTCGGGTTCGAGCTTGGTCTTGGCCCCCGCCCGGCCCTCTCCGGAGATCACGATCACCCCGGCGGCCAACGCCATGAGGAAAAGAATGCCGTGTTTCATGTTTATGAGACCCGCTTCAGCGGAGCCCGGCCGCCCCCCCCGCTATTTCTTCCGTAGGTATTCCAGGAAGGCCTTGACCTGGGTCGCACGGGGAGAATCGGGGTCGATCTTGAGGTAGCTCTCGAACGCGGCGATGGCTTCCGCGGTCTTCTGAAGATTCGTGTAAGTCAGTCCCAACTGGTACAGGCCGTCGGTGAAATCTTTCTGCTTCTCGACCGCCTTCAGGTAGCATTTCAAGGCGTCCTCGTACTTGGAGGTGTTGTAGTAGCTCGTCCCCAGGTTGTAGAGGACGACCGGGTCGTCGATCTTTTCGAAATCGACCTTCCCGTACCACTCCAGGGCCTTGGCGGCGTCGCCCCGGTTGGTGTAGCAGTTGCCGATCATGAGAATGGCCTGGACGTTCGTAGGATCTTTCTCGAGGACCTTCATGTAGTTCTGCTCGGCCAGGTCGTATTTTTCCTGGGAGAAGTAACAGTTGGCGATACTCCGGTAGATCGGGTAGACATCGGGGAATTTCGTGATGATGTCCTGGAAAACCGCCAGGGCTTCAGCGTACTTCTTCTGGTCGTAGAGGTCGTTGCCCTTGGCCAGCTGGTCCTTGATGTCCTCGGAGATGACCACGCCTTCGGTTTTCTTCAGGGAAAGGACCACGTCGGGGTTTTTCTTGGCCTCGTTGAGATTGAGCAATATTCTCTTCGGCTCGTAGCCGATCTTGTCGAAATCGAAGTTCCAGTCGCCGCCTCGGAGCCATGCGGCGACCCATTTTCCGTCTTTGCCCGTCTTCAGCTCGAAGCCCTGGTTGGCCTTAATGCAGAACAGCTTGACCCGGACCCCCTCGAGGGGCTTCCCCTGCTCGTCGGTGATAAATCCCATCACCCGGGCCTTGCCCTTATAATCCTGGGCCCCCAGAAAAACCGATGCCAAGAGGATCACGCATAAGATTAGGACGACTTTCTTCATCTTCATAGACCTCCTGAGTCCTTGACTCCGTCCACCCTGACTTCCCATATCCTCCAGAAGACATTTTATCATTCCGGGCGTCAAAAAGAAAGCCCTCTTTCCCCTCCCGGGAGCCGGCGAAGGGCGTCCGGGCCTACTTTTTCAGCGCCTGGAGGAGCTGCTTGGCTGCCCCGGCGTTGGGGTGGTCCGGAGCCAGGGCGAGGAACTTTTCCAGGCTGGCGACGGCCTCGGGGACCTTATTCTGACCGAT
Organism: Candidatus Aminicenantales bacterium; assembly: GCA_049513915.1. GTDB lineage: Bacteria > Acidobacteriota > Aminicenantia > Aminicenantales > Saccharicenantaceae > DATKJS01. The sequence continues at coordinate 91,557 of JBEKVN010000007.1, forward strand.
GAGGAGCGTTCCGAGCTCGTAGTAGGGGTCGGCGAAATCGGGCTTGAGCTCGACCGCGCGCTGGAATTGGGCCTGGGCGGCGTCGGGCTCGCCCGTGCTGCGCAGGCAAAGGCCCAGATTGTAGTGGGCGTCGGGGTCGTCGGGACGGAGGCCCACGGCTTTCTCGTAATAGGGTTTCGCCTCGTCGAGCTTCCCCGCCCGGCCCAGCGTTTCGCCGATTTCCTTGTTGGCGCTGAAGCTCTCGGGATTGAGTTCGAGGGCTTTCCTGAATGCGGCCAGGGCTTCGTCGGCGCCTCCCATCTTCTTGCAGGCCAGGCCGAGGTTCATATAATACCGCCAGTTTGCGGGATCCAGTTTGACGGCCTCCCGGTAGGCGGCGGAGGCTTCGGCGTATTTCTGGTCCGCGTAGAGCTTATTTCCCTTCAGGAACAAGCCGTCGGCTTCGGAGAGCGTCTTCTGGATCGCGGCCTCCACGGTCTTCAGCTCTGTGTCGACCTGCGTCGTTTCATCGATGCTGACGCGCACCTCCTTGGACACCGGGGCAAAGCCTTCTTTCTTGAAGATCACGAGGTAGCCGCCGGGAGTGATCCCAACCTGGAGGAATTTGCCCTTTTTATCGGTCGAGAGTTCGTAATGGATGCTGGACGTTCTCTGCGAGACAATGCTCACGGCCACCTTTTCGAGCGGATTTCCGGCGGGGTCCGTGACCCGGCCTTCGATCTTTCCCGTGGTCTGGGCCAGGCCCGCGCCGAGAGTCAGGACCGCTAGGACGGCCGCGAAAACGATCTTTTTGATCATTCTGGATCTCCTATTTCTGCCCCAGGAGTTTCTTCGTTTTCGCCTCCAGTTCCCGGACGGCAGGTTGGTTTGGGATAAGGGCCAACGATTTTTGGATGAGGGGCAGAGCTTTCTCGGGCCGGCTGAGGTTTAAATAGCCTTCCGCCGCCAGGTTCAGCACGCTGACCTCCGTGGCCTCGGCCATGAGCTTCTCGAGGTAGCCGACGGCCGACGTCCAGTCGCCGAGTCCTGCGTAGTCGAGAGCGATGACCTTGGCGCCTTCGCGGTCGGGGGCGCGCTCATAGAGGAGCAAGGCCTGCTTGAGAGATTCCTGGAACCGTCCGAGCCCATAGAGAGCCTTGGCCAGGAGGAGGCGCGACGCCGGATCGTCCTTCCCCTCCAGAACCCGCTCCAGGACGGCCCGGGCCCGGTCGAAGTCTCCAGCAAGGAAATACTGGGCGCCGAGGGTTCTCAGGTGTTCGAGACCGGGGAACGGGCCGTGAAGCCTGGCGTAGACCCAGGGCAGGATCGGGTAGGGCTGAGCGAGGACGATAAAATTCTCCTTCTCGGAAAGGACTTTCTGCCCGGCCGCGTCTTCGGCGGAGACCTCGGCCCGGTAATAGCCGGGCTTGACACTGGAAAGGGACAGGCTTCCCGAGACGGAGATGGACGAGGGGTCGCCAGCCTCTGACACGTCGGTAAGAGGATAGATTCCCAGGCTCTTCCCCGTATCATGCGAGAACAATTCCAGCACGAACGTGGGCCGCCCGGAGAGCTTCAGGGCGCCGAGGTTCCAGGCCTGGAAGAAGACACCCAGGGTCTCGGTGGGGAGAAACTCGTTTCTGGCCCCGACGAGAAACTGGCGGCCGTCGAAAGCAAAGGCCTTGAGATTCGATGTCTGGGCTTCGGGGACGGCTTCGCGGCTGTGGTAGAGGAGCGGCGAGCTGAGCCCGGGCCGGCCTTCTCCGGGGACGGAGATCTTGACCTCGAAAGATGAGAAGTCCTTGGCCGTCTTGTTTTTCAGCAAGAAGAGGGCCTTGTAGTCCCCGGGGATTATGGGGAGAAGGTCCTGGAAGGCGAAACGCTGCCGCTCGTGGGACTTATACTGATCGGCCGTGAGCTTGAGCGGGATTTCTTCGGTCCTTTCGAAAACGGGAAGCCCCTGAGCGTTCTCGAGCCTCAGCACGAGCTCGAAACTGGCATAAATCGCGTTCCCCTGAGTGCCGAAATTCATCTTCTCCGGTTCGATGGTCCACTCGAGAAAAGACTGTCCCCCGGCCTTGAAGACCTTGGTCTGAAAGGCGCTCTGGAGGTAGTTGTCGGCATACTCGGTTTCGATAAAATCCTTATAGGACAGATAGGAACGGGCGTAGGCGTCCGAATACTTCTTTTCGGGGAGCTGCTTGATGGAGGCGATGATATTGTCCGAGGAGAAACTGCCCATCCCGCCGGGCCGCTCGCCCGGCAGATAGCTCAGAGAGGCGGACCCGAGCTCCGAGTTGACCTTTTTCACGATCTGCAGGGCCTGGGTGCGCGACGTATTCGCGGACATCTGCGGGACGACGAGCTTCTCGGGGCCCTCGATGCCCGGGTAATAAAGCCGATATTCGCCGAGGCCCTCCGGCTGGTAAAAGATGAGGTAGAAATAGGCCGGAAGGCCGAACTCCTCCGCTCCCTTGTAGAACCAGAGCTCGCACGGCCAGACCTCGGAGGTGGTCGTGAAAAAGTTGCGCTCGAGGGGCGGGCCGAGGAGCAGATAAAAATAGCCGCGCTCGGTCTGGCTGCCGCGCTTCGACGATTCGTGGCCGAACGTCTGGTCCGTGAACCGGACCCGCTCCATGTATTCCTTCTTGAATTCGTTCTCCGTCGTGTCCGGGGACGGATCGCGCATTTTCCAGAAGAAAGCGATGAATTTGTCCCGCTCGGCGTCGGTCCCGAGCTTGAGAAAAACGTCCCGTTCCGTTTTCGTGATGATCGGCGCGACGTCCTCGAGCCAGCCCCGCTCGTCGGGCGTCAGTTTCTCCTGGGAATGGAGGGGGAACGAAAAGAGGGAAACGACCAGAACGAAAAGGAGCAATCTTTTGGCTGTCATCGGTGCAAACTCTATCCTTGTTAAGATAGCACATGGCTTCCCGGGATACAAATTCCGGCTCAAGTGCGCGCACGGCGGCGGGAAATGCCGCCTCCGTTTTTTTGCCAGGTAGACGCCTGATCCGTTGCGCGGCCGCGCCAGGAAACTCCGGCAGTATCCAAAGAATTGGATTGAATCCAAAAAAATGATATTTCGCGGTTCTCGAAAAATCGTAAATCAATATTTATCAATAGAATACATTGTGCCTCCAGGTTGGCATCACTTTTGCACACGATAGCCATTGGAAGTTGCATTGCTCCGCGCAAGAGCCTGAGGATGACCGGACGCGCAAATTTCTTGACACGCGTAAACTTTTTTTATGATAATGAAGCCTAAATCATGAGGATTCCAAAAGCCAGGGATTCCCACCGGCTGACCTGCCGTCTGGCTTACATCCTCAATCCCGGCCTTTAATGGTCCTGTCTCTCACGGTGAAAACCATGAACTCCATATATTTGGGCTTCGTCCAGGGAGGTGAAACAAGGGAAATCTCAATGCACAAGGCTACAGATCCGTACGGTTGGAATTCTTAAACGGAGGGAAAATGAAAAAATCCATTCTCATCGCACTCCTCCTCCTCCTTACTACGGCCTTCACGTTCGCTCAATCCCGCGAGACGGGCGCGATCACGGGAAAGGTGGCTGACGACCAGGGCAATCCCCTGCCCGGCGTTAACCTGACCCTCAGCGGCGAGAAACTGATGGGCACCCGGACGATCGTCAGCGACTCGAACGGGGGTTTCCGGTTCCCGGCTCTTCCGCCCGGCGTTTATAGCCTGAAGGCCGAGCTCCAGGGTTTCGGGACGGTCGTTCAGGAAAATATCCGGCTGACGACCACGGTCACCCTCACCCTGAGTCTCACCCTGAAGGCCTCGGCCGTCGAGGAAAAGGTCACGGTCATCGCTAAGTCGCCGACCGTGGACATCAAGTCCACGGAGACGGCCTCGGTCACCCTCGGCCAAGAAGTCCTGTCGAATATTCCGAACAGCCACTTCACGAGCGACATCGTGAACCAGGCGCCGGGGGTTACCGACCGCGTCGCCTACGGCGCCGCCGTCAGCCGCGGCGTGTCCTGGCAGATGGACGGCGTGGGCGTCGGCGACCCGGAGGGCGGCACGGCCTGGGTCTTCCTCAA
>JBEKVN010000008.1:0-93577 GCA_049513915.1 Candidatus Aminicenantales bacterium
CAGTAGTACTGCATCCAGCCCGTGTCCCGTTCGGACAGGCTGTCGTTCTGGTCGGTCCAGATGGACCAGCCCGGGGCCATGGAGCGGTTGATGTTGCCCATGACGATGGGGTGGCGTCCGCCCGACGCCCAGTGGAGCATTTCGTGCATGAGGGCCAGCCCCTGGGACGATGTGGCCGTGAAGGCCCGGGCCCCGGCGACGGAGGCCCCGATGCACGAGGCCATGGCGGAATGCTCCGATTCGACCTTGATGAAGCGGGCGTCGAGCGTCCCGTCGGCGCACATCTCGGAGAGGAGCTCAACGACCTGGGTCTGCGGGGTGATGGGATAGGCGGCGATGACCCTGGACCGGGCCAGCTTGGCGCCGTAGGAGAGCGCGTGATTGCCCATGATGACTTTTTTCATCTCCGCTCCTCCACCATGACGATGCATTTCGCCGGGCATTCCTCGGCGCAGATGCCGCAGCCCTTGCAGTAGTCATAGTCCACGACGGGCCACTCCTCGACGACGTCGATCGACGGCTCGGGGCAGAATTTCCAGCAGATGCCGCACTTGAGGCACTTCGAGAGGTCGATCTCGGGCCGGATGTTCCGCCAGGCGCCTGTCAAATTATGTGTCTGGCTGCCGATGGAGATGACCATGGTCGGCATCTCCTCGGCCGACTTGAAGACGATCTTCTTGGCTTTCTTGTCCTTCATGGCTAGTCCTCTTTCAGGCCTGCGCGTAGGCTTCCTCGGCCGCCTTGACGTTGTCCTCCGGCTTGATGGTGATCCCCTCGCGGATGGCCGTGGCCAGGGATTCGAGCTTGGTCAGGCCGAGGACCTTGATGACGGCCCCGGCGATGGCCGTGTTGACGATGGGGGCGGCCAGGGAGCCCAGCTTGTGCCGGACGGCGATCTCGGTGGCGTTAATGGTCCGCACCCGGAATCTTCCATGGAACGGAAAGTCCTCCGGCTTGCGGTCGCTGTTGATGATGATCGTCCCGCCCGGCTTGAGGCCCTCGGTGATGTCGATGGCCTCGACGAGAGTCGGGTCGACGACGACGACATGGTCGGGGGCGTAGATCCGGCTCTTATCGAAGATCGGCTTGCTGTCGATGCGGATGAAGGCGACGACGGGTGAGCCCCGCCGCTCGACGCCGAATTCCGGGTAAGCCTGGACCCAGTTCCCTTCCTTGGCGATGGCGTCGGCGAGGATCTTGGAGGCGACGACCGTGCCCTGGCCGCCGCGGCCGTGAAATCGGATTTCGACCATGTCCTTCTCCTTTCCGATTATCGATGAAGCGTTATTATATGTCCACGTGAATTCGGGGTCAAACGTCACCGGTCGCGGGACGCCGGGGCCTGGGCGCCCTTGACGCCCTGGGACCTGTAGAGGTCCATGAGCATCATGGCGTCGGCTTCGAGGTTCGGGCTCTCGCAGATGACCAGGCCCTCGACCCCGAGGTCCCGGAGGGCCTGGATCCACTCGTCGTACCGGAAGTCCGCCTCGTCGAGGTTGAGGTGCTTGACTTCGCCGCTCTGGTTGTAGTGGATGCCGGCGATGTGAATGTGGACGTTTTTGAGGGCCGGCGGCCCGAGTTTCCTGGCGACTTTGCTGAGAACCCGGTGGAACTCCGGGTAGGAGTTGACCCGGCCTTCGCGCGCGTGGATGTGGGAAAAATCCAGGCAGGGCCTGAGTCCGACGACCTCGCGGCAGAGGAGGAGGACCTCGTCGAGCGTCCCGAACTGAAACCTCTTGCCCATGGTTTCGATCCGGACGACGACAGGCAGCCGCTCGGACCGGATGATGGACATGACGCCCTCGAGCCCGCTCCTGACCGAAGCGTAGGCCTCTTCCGGGGTGTCCTTTCCGTAAAACCCCGCGTGGAAGACGATGCTCTCCGCCCCGCAGGCGGCCCCGATCCTGGCGGTGCTCAGGAGCCGTTCCTGGCTCTGGAGCCTGACCCCCCGGTCCTCCGAATTGAAGTTGATGTAATACGGGGCGTGGGCGCTCAGGCGGAGCCCCAGGGCCTTGGCTTTCTTCCGGATTTTGTCGGCCGTGTCGCGTCCCATCTTGACGCCCTGGACGAACTCGATCTCGAGGCCGTCCAACCCGAGAGCCTTGATGTGGTCGAGCGCCGTGAGCGTCGAAGCGTCGGCGGAGGATTGGGGGATGCCGGCCGTCCCGAAGAGAAGCCGTTTAGGAGCAGCCGGCATCGGCCTTCCCGTCGGGATTGAGGAACTCGCTGACGATCCGCATAGCGCAAAATTCCCCGCACATGGAGCAGGCCTGGGTCTTGGATTTTCTCCGCTTCCGGACCGCCTCGAACTTGATCGGATCGATGGCCAGCTTTCTCTGGGTCTTCCAGTCGAGACGCTTCCGGGCTCGCGAAAGAGCGAGGTCCTGTTCGACGGCGCCCGGGACCCGTTTTACGATATCGGCCGCGTGGGCTGCGATCCGGGACGCCATGAGCCCTTCGCGGACGTCGTCAAGGGTCGGCAATCCGAGATGTTCGGCCGGCGTTACATAGCAGAGGAAGTCGGCCCCCGCCGCGGCCGCCAGCGCCCCGCCGATCGCCGAGACGATATGGTCGTATCCGGGAGCGATGTCCGTGACAAGCGGGCCGAGCACGTAGAAAGGCGCCTCCTCGCAGAGCCGTTTCTGGAGCCGGACATTCATTTCCACCTGGTCGAGCGGAACGTGGCCCGGGCCTTCGACCATGACCTGGACCCCGGCCTCCCGGGCGCTCCGCACGAGCTCGCCGAGCGTCAGGAGCTCTTCGATCTGGGGGCGGTCGGTGGCGTCCAGGATGGAGCCCGGCCGGAGGCCGTCACCCAGGCTCAGCGTGACGTCGTGCCTCCGCGCGATCGCGAGCAGGCGGTCATAGCGGGCATAGAACGGGTTCTCTTTCCCGTTGTGGAGCATCCAGGCGAGATGGAAGGCGCCGCCGCGGGACACGATGTCCGCGACGCGGCCTTGTTTTTTCAGGCGGTCGACCGCTCTCAGGGTCAGGCCGCTGTGCACCGTCACGAAATCGACGCCCTCGGCGGCCTGCGATTCCACGGCCTCGAACAGGTCGTCCTCGGTCATGTCGACGATCGTGCCGCGGCGGTCGATGGCCCTGATGGCCGCCTGATAGATCGGTACCGTTCCCAGAGGGACCGGCGCGCGCCCGAGGATCTCTCTCCGTATCCGCTTGAGGTCGCCTCCGGTGCTCAAGTCCATGAGGGCGTCGGTGCCGTACTCCAGGCTGACCTTGACCTTCTCGAGCTCGTCGGCCAGGCGGGGAAAATCCCGGGAGGTGCCGATATTCACGTTGACCTTGGTCCGGAGACCGCGGCCGATGCCCGCGGGCCGGGAGGGCGCGTGGCGTGGATTGAAGGGGATGACGGCCAGGCCGCGCGAGACAAGGCCCGCCAGGTCGACGGGGGGGATCCTTTCGGCGACCGCGACCTTTCTCAAGACCGGGCTGAGGACACCTTTCCTCGCCTTTTCAAGCTGCGTCATGGTTCATCGCTCCGGGGAGCTCGCTCCGAAGGAAAAATCAGTATATCGGCATTTCTCATCCCTGTCAAAGCGATTGCCCCCCGTGCCCGGGCGGGGGGTGAGACGGACCCGATTTTCTCCCCCCTAGGGGGGAGGCCCGAGGAGGGATTTTCACGCCGGGTTTCATCCGGCCGGACGATTGTGCCAGGGGGGGCGGCCGCTATCATGGCGCCGTGGTGCGAACGGAATTTCCTTCATCGTGTCCAAGGGCTCATTCGGTTATAATGAGCGTGTTTGACTCTCGCACCAGCCGCTGACGGTTCCGAAAAAACATAGTGCGAGGAGACGCTTTCCGTCTATCGGCGGTAGCTTGCCTGACGGCCGGAAGTTTCCCGTCCCATGAACGCGCTTCGGCCTGAGAACGTCCGCCGGGAAAACCCCATGGAAATTCGCCACAGCCTGCTCTTCAAGAACACCGCCCTGAATTTGATCGGGCTGGTCATTCCCCTGGCCGTGGGCTTCGCGGCCATCCCTTTCGTGGTCCGCATGCTCGGGCCCCAGCGGTTCGGCATCCTGTCCCTGGTCTGGGTCGTGTTCGGGTATTTCGGCTTGTTCGACCTGGGGCTCGGGCGGACGGCGACGAAATACGTCGCCGAGGCCCTGGGCAAAGGGGAAACGGAGAAGATCCCTGGCTATGTCTGGACCACCGTCCTTCTCCAGGCCGCGATCGGTGCGGCCGGGACGCTCCTCCTGATCGTCACGGCCCCATTCATCGCCAAGCGCTTTCTGAACATCCCGCCGGAATTCGTCCGGGAAACCATCTCGACCCTCAGGCTCGTCGGATGGTCCCTGCCGATCATGTTCATCACCTCGTCCTTCCGGGGCGTCCTCGAAGCGGCCCAGCGATTCGACCTCGTCAACGCCGTCAAGATCCCGGTCAACGTTTTGTTCTACGTCCTTCCGCTTGCCGGGGTCGCCCTCGGATACGACCTTCCGGGGATCGTCGTCCTCCTGATATTGTCTAGGGCCGCGGCGCTTCTCGCCTGGGGAGCGCTCAGCCTCCGGGTTTTCCCCGTCCTCGGCACGGCGCCCCGTCCGCACGGCCGTCTCGTCAAGCCGCTTTTTTCCTTCAGCGGGTGGCTGGCCCTTTCGAGCGTCCTTTATGCCATCACGTCGTCCATCGACCGTCTGCTTATCGGTGCGGTCCTGACCGTGGGCGCGGTGACCTACTACAGCGCCCCCTACGAAGCCCTCAACCGGATCGGCGTCATTCCCGGCAGCCTGGCCATGGTCCTGTTCCCGGCCTTCAGCTTCCTCGACGCCGGAAAAATGACCGAGAAAGTGGAAGCCCTGTTCGCGAGGTCCGTGAAGTTCCTTCTCCTTTCGACCGGGCCCGTTCTCATCCTCCTTCTTTTTTTCGCCCGGGATTTCCTCCGTCTCTGGCTGGGGAGCGATTTCGCCCGGACCAGCACCCTGGCGGTTCAGATCCTGGCGGCGGGTTTCCTGGTCAACTCGGTCATCGCGGTCCCCAATAACTACCTCCTCGGCATCGGGCGCGTGGACATCGCTCCGAAGTATCAGGCCGTGGAACTCGTCGTCTTCGCCGGCCTGGCGTGGGCGGGCGCCAAGGCCTGGGGCATCACGGGCGTCGCCGCGGCTTCGGCCGTCCGGCTGGCCGGCTTTTCACTTTTCCTTTTCTGGGCGTCCTTCAGGGCCGGCAAGATCAGCTTCCCGCTCTTCTGGAAGACGGGAGCCTCGAAAGTTCTGGCGGCCCTCGGCCTTTTCGCCGCCGGGCTCTGGGTCAACCGCTTGGCGGGGTTTTCATTTTGGGGAGGCGGAATCCTGACCGCGGGGTTTTCCTTCCTGGCCTTTACCCGGCTGCTCGACAGATCGGAGAAAGAATTTCTCATGGCCCGTGTCAGGTTTTGGCGGGGGCTCGGGAGCCAGGAGGCCGTCCCGCCCGGAAGCGCCCCATGACGTCCCTCCCGCGGGCGGCCATTCTGCATCCGGAGCTGCGGGGAGGGGCCGGGTCCGAGGCCACGGCGCTATGGCTGGCCCAGGCGCTCGCCGGAGTTTGCCGGGTGACGCTCGTGAGCATGGGTCCGGTCGACCTTCCGAAACTCGACGGGATCTACGGGACGAGCCTCTCCTCCGGCGTCGCAGAGGTCATTTCCATTCCCTTCCCGCGGGGCTTGGCCCGGCGGTTCGACGCGCTCCGGAGCTACCGGCTTGGACGGTGGGGGAGGGAGAAGGCGGGCGCCTTCGACGTTATGATTTCGACCTACAACGTCATGGAATTCGGAAGACCGGGGATCCAGTTCATCGCCGATTTCAGCTTCCACGACGGCCTGCGGAGGGAGCTCCATCCATCCGTCCGGGGAATCCGGAGCGCGCTCTATCGAAAGTCGCCGCTGCGGACGCTCTACCTCGGGCTGGGGCGGCGGCTCGGCGGCCAATCCCGGTCCGGATGGCGCGTCAACCTGACGCTGGCCAATTCCTGCTGGACCCGGGACATCTTGGACCGCCGGTTCGGGGTGAAGGCCGAGGTGGTCTATCCTCCGGTTCACGCGGACTTCGAACCGGCGGGCTGGGAGCAGAGGGAAGACGGCTTTGTCGTGATGGCCCGGATGGCCCCGGAGAAACAGGTCGAGCGGACGATCGCGATCCTGGACGAGGTCCGGCGGGCCGGTCACGACGTTCATCTCCACGTCCTGGGGCGAGAAGACAACAGGGATTACACGGAAATGATCCGGGGGCTCTGCCGGGAACGCGCCGGCTGGGCCCGTTTCGAGGGATTGGTCGTCGGCGGGCGGAAAAAGGCCCTCCTCACGGGACACCGCTACGGCCTTTCCGCGTGCCGCAATGAAGCCTTCGGCATCGGGGTCGCGGAAATGGCGGCGGCGGGTTGCGTGACCTGGGTGCCCCGCGGAGGCGGCCAGGTGGAGATCGTCGCCAGCGAAGACCTCATCTACGACAGCGACGAAGACGCCGCCCGGAAAATATGCCGTATCCTTGAGGACGGGAAGCGGCAAGCCGAGCTCGCGCGTCATCTCAGGGCCCGCGCAGCCTTGTTCGGAAGCGGCCGCTTCGTCGAGGAAGCGCGGAGGATTGTGAGCGGCTTCCTGAACGGAGGCGCCCGGCCATGAATCCCCAAGGGGCCGGGATCGCCTTCGTCGTCGCGACGAAAGACAGGCCCGGCGGCCTGACCAGGCTCTTCGGGAGCCTCGAGGCGCAGACGGTTTTGCCGGCCGAAGTCATCGTCGTCGACGGAGGCGCCGAATCCGTCGAGGCTCTCTGCCGTGCGGCCAGGCCCTTCCCGGTCCGGCACCTGAGGTGCCTGCCGCCTTCTTCAACCCGGCAGAGGAATGCCGGTGTCGAGGCCGCCGGCCGGGGAATTCCGTTCATCGGCTTCCTCGACGACGACGTCCTCCTCGAACGGCGGGCCGTCGAGGAGATGACGAAGTTCTGGCTCGGGGCGCCGGCAGAGGTCGGAGGGGCGGCCTTCAACATGTTGAACCACCCGCCGCTTCGGGCTTCGCGCTGGAAGTTCATGCCGGTCACCGCACGCCTGGGGATCTACAGCCGGAAGGCCGGAGCCGTGACGAAGTCGGGCTTTCAAACCATGATCGGGAGGGTCGGGGAAACCGCGACGACGGCCTGGCTGCCGAGCGGCGCCGTCGTGTGGAGGCGCGAGGTCCTCGCCCGGATGCGGTTCGACGAGTGGTTCGCCGACTACGGTTATCTCGAAGACCTTGATTTCAGCTACCGGGCGGCGAAATCCTTCGTCCTCAAGGTCGTCGCCCGGGCCGGCTACACGCATCATCCGGAGTCCTCGTCGCGTCCCGACCGGTATCGCTTCGGGCGCAAGGAGGTGGCGAACCGCTTACACTTTGTCCGGAAGAACCCGGAGTTATCCCCCGCGTTGTGCCGGTTGACGCTCGGCCTCCGGATGCTCATGAGCCTCGCGGACGGGATCTTCCGCGGTGACGGAACGGAAGTGAGCCGGGCCCGGGGAAACTTGTCCGCTCTTTTGACAGGCGGCCGCTGACCGAAGACGAACAAGCCCAAGATGATTCGACGCGACAGCCGGTTAGGAAAGAAGATCAGAGAATGGTGAGAAAAAAAGTGCTGGTCTCGGCCTACGCGTGCAACCCGTCGGGGTCTCTGCATCTCCATCCCGGGGAGGACCTGACGGGCTGGCGCTTTGTCGAGCAAATCAGCCGCTTCCACGACGTCTGGGTCATCACCCACGAGTATAACCGCGAGGGAATCCGGGCGGACGGCGCCGGCGGAGAAGGGGACAGGGTCCGCTTTCATTTCCTGAAGCTCCCCCGGCCTTTGGGCGCGCTCTATGGGGTCGAATTCGGTCAGCGGATCTATTATTATCTCTGGCAGATCGCGGCCTGGCGGGCCGCGCGCTGCCTCCACCGGAGGATCGGCTTCGACCTGGCCCATCACGTGACCTTCGGCAACGACTGGATCGCGAGCTATATCGGGGCCTTCCTTCCCGTGCCCTTCGTCCATGGACCCGTCGGCGGCGGGCAACGGACGCCGCGGCCGCTCCTCCGTGAGTACACGTTCGGCGGCCGGCTTTCCGAGAGGGGAAGGAACGCCGCCCAGTGGCTCGGGCGCCGCGACCCCGTGCGGCGGAGGGCCCTCCGGAACGCCGGGGCGATTCTCGTCTGCAACCGGGAAACCCTGGCCAGGATCCCCCGGACAAGCCGCGGGAAAGCCGTCCTCTTCCCGGTGAACGGCATCGCGCGCGAGGACCTCGGTCCCCGGTTTGCGGAAGGCCGGAACGACGGCACGTTCCGCGTGTTCATGGCCGGCCGGTTCCACCGGCTCAAGGGGTTCGCCATCGCGCTCAGGGCCTTCGCGGCTTTCGCCCGGGAACGACCCGGCGCGGAGATGACGGTCGTGGGCAACGGGCCGGAGGAAAAACGCCTGCGACGCATTATCACAGACGCCGGGGTCCTGGACCGGGTCACCATGAAGTCCTGGATGTCCCGGCCGGACCTCCTTTCCGCCATGGCGTCCTCCGACGTCTTCCTGTTCCCCAGTTTCCGTGACGGGGGAGGGGCGGTCGTCGTGGAGGCCATGGCCTCCTCAAAACCCGTCGTTTGCCTGGATTCCGGGGGGCCGGGTTTCCACGTCCAACCGGGCTGGGGGTTCCGGATCCCGCCCGGCCGGCCGGACGTGGTGGTCGAAGGGCTCGCGAGGGCCCTCAGCGTCCTGGACAAAGACCGCGAGCTCCTCCGGGCCATGGGCCGGGCGGCCCGCGAACGGGCGGAAGAGTATTATCTTTGGGACAGGCATGGGGAGCGGCTCCTCGAAATTTACAGGAAGATATTGACCGATGGCTGAGACGGGCCCATGGTGATCAGCGTTGTCCTCTGGGCCCTCATCTGGGGCGGGATGTACAGCGATATCTCCCGGTTCAAGGTCGACGCGCTCGTGGCCGGTCCGCTGAATTTTGTGTTCGCCCTGCGGCCCTTCATGCCCATGCTGGCCGTGGCCATCTGTTTCGTCCTCCTGGCCAGGACGCGGCGGCTCTCTCTCGCCCTCGAGCGGGGCCCGTTTCTCCTGCTCTCCCTTTACGGGCTTCTGGGCGGGGTGTTCTTTTTCATATCTCCCGAGCCCTTCATATCCTTGTACTGGGCGGCCCTCTTCCTGTCGCCGCCCTTCGTCGTCTGGACCCTCGTCAACGTCGAGGACCCCGACCGCAGGCTGAAACTTCTCATGGACGTCAACGCGGCCGTCATCCTGATCATGGTCGCCTTTTATATCGCCGGACCTCTTTGGCCGATCCTGAACGGCGCCCCGAACCCCCGGCTCTTCAAACTTCCCTTCGGCCTCGGAGTGCAGACAGCCAACGGCGTCGGGCGGTTCGCGGGCGTCGCCGCCCTCATCGCCCTGTCCAGACTCTCCCGGACGCGCCCGGCGCCCGGAGCCTTCTGGATGGCCGCCCTGGCCGCGTCCGTCGCGGCGGTCGCCGTCTCCGAATCCCGGACATCCATCCTCGGTTTTCTCGTCGGGGCCCTGCTCGTCATCGTCCTCAACAGGAAGTTCATCTGGCTCGTCGTCGGCGCGCCCGCCCTGTCCTTCCTCCTCTACAAGTCCTGGTTCGTCTGGCGATTCCGGGGGAGCCTCGAAAACGCGTTCCTCATGTCGGGCCGGGAGGTGACCTGGAAAAAAGCGCTCAGCCTCAGCCTTCAGTTTCCCATCGTCGGCCACGGCTTCCATGCCGACCGGCTGATGCTCGAAGGCGAGCACGTCCACATGGCCTATCTCCATTCGCTCATCCAGACGGGTGTCTTCGGCGCCGCGCTCTTTCTGGGCGCCGTCGCAGGCATCTGGCTGATCGTGGCCAGGCACCATCTCCTTCGCCGGACCTTCACCGCTCCGGACGGGGTGAGCGTCCGTCTGACGGAATCGATCGCCATCCTCGGGTTTCTCTCGGCCCGGAGCTTCTTCGAATCGACGGCTGCCTTCTACGGCGTCGACCTGCTCCTGCTCGTTCCCGTCATGGCGTATCTCCAGATCTGGTGCCGGGACAATCCCGAAAGTGACGCGGTCCCATGAAGATCTCCATCCACACGATGTATTTCCTTCCGGATTTCGGGAGCGCGCCCATCCTCATGGACGAGCTCGCCCGCTATCTGGCCGGCCGCGGTCACGAGGTCGAAGTGGTCACGACGTTCCCGCGCGTGTCCGCTCGCGGGCCCCGGGGGCTGGCGTATTCCCGGCGGCGGGCGTCCGGATTCGTCGTCAAGAGGTTCTGGACGCCGAGAACGCCGCATCCCTTCGGCCGGCTCATGGCCTGGAACATCTATACCGCCGGCGCCCTTCTCAACATCCTGTCGCCCGCGAAAAGCGACGTCCTTTTCCTCCGGACGCCGCCTCTTCAGCTCGGCGTCCCGGCCTTCGCTGCCAAGCGCCTGAGGGCCGCCAGGATACTCCTCAGCGTCCAGGACATCCACCCGGACCTGGCCATCGAGTCGGGGATCCTGAAAAATCCGGCGGGCATCCGCTTTTCGAGGTCCCTCGAAAAATGGGTTTACGGCCTGGCCGATCGCATCGTCGTCATCAGCGACGGGTTCCGGCGAAACCTCCTGGCCAAGGGGGTTCCGGGCCCGAAAATGAGCGTGATCCCGAACTGGGTGGACACGGAGTTCCTCCGGCCGCTCGACAAAGACAACCCTGTATCGCGAAAATTCGGATTCGACGGCAAGTTCGTGCTCATGTATTCCGGCACCATCAGCATCAGCAGCGACCTGGCCCTTGCGAGGGTCCTCGAAGCGGCCCGGATCCTGGCCGCGGAGCGGGATATCGTCTTCGCCATCGCGGGCGAGGGACTGCGGAAAGACGCCCTGCGGGCCAGAGCGGCGGCGCTCGGACTGCGGAACGTCATTTTCCTTCCCTTCCAGCCTTACGGCGACCTGCCGAACCTGCTGGCGGCGGCCGATGTCCTTCTTGTCCCGCTCGACGGCGAAAAATCGGAGTTGTCTGTTCCTTCGAAGCTCTACAATTTCATGGCGGCCGGAAGGCCGGTCCTGGGCCTGGCCAGGCCGGGGTCCGAAGTCGCGGCCATCCTCGGAGAGCGGCAGTGCGGTGTCCCGGTTTCCCCGGGGGACGCCGCTCGAATCGCCGACGCCGTCCGGGCCCTCAAAGGTTCTCCGGAATGGCGCCGGGCATTGGCCGCGAACGGCCGGGCTTATGTCGTCGAGCGCTTCGCCAAGGACAAGGTTCTCAGCGCCTACGATGAGATCATAAGATCCATGGCGTCCTGATATTCCGGAAGGCGATGATGAGAAGATTCCTGAGATACTGGTTGCCGCCGCTGCTTCTCATGGCCCTTGTCTTTCCCGTGGGCAATAAGGTCCTCGCAAGCTCCAGGGTCTATGAGATCTTCATGGCGGCGTTCCGCTGGATTTTCCCGCATGCTTCTTATCACTCGGGCGGCCTCGGCTATATGATCTTCCGGAAATCCGGGCACTTCGTGACCTACGGCCTGATGGCGTTCTTCTTCTACCGCGCTTTCCGGGCGGGACGGATGCCGAGATGTCGACCCGACTGGTTTGTCTGTGCGGCGGCCGCGGCGGCAGGCTACGGGGCCCTCGACGAATTCCTTCAGGCCCGTCTTCCCCACCGGACAGGCAGCCCCGTGGACTGGGCGGTGGACTGCGCCGGGATTGCCCTGGCGCTTGTCCTGACGGCCAGCCGGGCGAGGAAGATCGACAGGGGAGAGGTCCCTCCTCCGGGGCCGCGGTCCATCGTCCGGGCGCTCTTCCTGAAGCGGCCGTTCGACATCGCGCTCTCGTCCGTCGGCCTCGTCCTTTCGTCGCCGTTTTGGGCCGCGATCTCTCTGGCCGTTTGGCTGGAGGACCGGGGCCCGGTTTTTTACGCCCAGGAGCGGGTGGGGCGGCATGGGAAGCTCTTCAGGGCCCTCAAGTTTCGGTCCATGGACAGGGACGCTGAGAAAGACCGGGGGCCGGTCCAGGCCGTGGAAAACGACCCCCGGGTCACCAAAATCGGACGTCTCCTGCGGGCGACGGCCATGGACGAGCTTCCCCAGCTCCTCAATATCCTCAAGGGCGACATGAGCTTCGTCGGGCCGCGGGCCCTGCGGCCGAACGAGCTCGAAGCCCGCGGTCACCGGGGGGTGGAAGCCATCGAGGACATACCCGCGTGCCGGGAACGGCACGCCGTCAGGCCCGGTCTGACGGGCCTGGCCCAGGTCTTCCTGCCGGGCGACACGCCCCGGCGAACGAAGTTCCGCTATGACCTCTTGTACATCCGGAAGATGAGTTTCTGGCTGGACCTGGAACTCATGGGTTTATCCTTCTGGATCACGTTCCGCGGCAAGTGGGAGTCCCGCGCGGACAAGGTTTGAGCGGCCGGCCCCGGCATTTGACAAGCTTAAAAGGTATCGGTTAACGTACTCGAGCCCATGACGAATACGCGCGCACCCAAAACGGAGAAGCGGTCCGACGTCCTGGTTATCGGCGGCGGGCCGAGCGGGCTCCGCGTCGCCGGCCGCCTGGCCGCGAGAGGGCTGGCTGTCCGCGTGCTCGAAAAGAAGGCGGCCGTCGGGCGGAACGTCGTCTGCACGGGCATCATCGGTAAGGATGTGTTCGCGCGATTCGGCATCGACCCCGGCTCGATCATCCAGGAGATCCGCGACGTCCGGCTGGTCTCTCCTTTCGGCACGAGCCTGACGTACAGTCACCCGCGGCCGTTCGCCTGCGTCGTCGACAGGGAGACGTTCGACGCCGGGATCGCCGCCACCGCGGAGTCCGCTGGCGCGGCCATCAGCCTGGGATCGCGTGTCGAGGACCTCAGCATCGAAGCGGGCGGGGTCCGGGCCAGGGTGGGCACGAAAGAGGACGGGGTGGTCAGCTATTCCGCGGCCATGGCCGTCATCGCCTGCGGGGTCGATATCGGGCTCCAGAAAAGGGCCGGCCTCGGCTATCCCCGGGATTTCCTGCAAGGCGCCCAGGCCGAAGTGCCGGCACGGGCGGGCGAACCGACGACGATTTTCGTGGGCCGGAATGTGGCCCCGGGGGCCTTCGCCTGGTCCGTCCCGGCCGGGGATAAAGCCCGAGTGGGCCTGCTGACGAAGAACGACCCCGCGTCCTTCCTTCGAAGCCTCCTCCGGAAAACCGGCGCTCCCGGGAACTCATGCGACCGGGACGCGGGACAGGTCCGGATCCGGAGGAAGGCCATCGCCCAGGGCCTGCTGCCGAGGACGACCGGGGACCGCGTCCTATCGGTCGGCGAGGCCGCCGGCCAGATTAAGACGACGACCGGGGGCGGAATCAGCTACGGGCTCCTCTGCGCCGACCTCGGTGCCGAGGCGATCCTGGGATGCTTCGACCGCTCGTCGTTCGGGGCTGCAGCCCTGGCGGGATATGAAGCCGCCTGGCGGAAGGCCATCCAGAAGGAAATCGTCATCGGCTATACCACCCGGAGGATGTGTTCCCGCTTGAGCGACCGCCAGGTCCAGGGCCTCTTCCACTTGGCCCAAACCGACGGGATCATTCCGATCATCCAGGCAACCGCCGATTTCGACTGGCACAGCGGATTGATCGCCGCCCTCCTCCAGAGACTTTCATTCATGAAACATTTCCGGACCGTGAGAGACACCATCGCGAAAAACGTCCTGTCCTGACCCCCCTCAGGCCGCCTGACGATAGGATCATGAAAAGACTTCGGACCTTGACCCTGGCTCTGCTCATCGCGGCCGCGGCCGGACGGCTGTCCGGCCAGACCTACAGGACCTTCCAGGATGAGTTCGATGAGATCACGGCCCGGAGCGGCTTCCGGCTGGGACCCCTGAAAGTCCTGCCGGCCCTCCGACTTTCGAACGTCGGCCACGACACGAACATCCTGTACCGGCCCAAGGAAGAGCCGGCCGTCGCCGACACCGTCGGGACGCTGGCCGCGGAGATCAGGGCCTGCTGGCTCCTCGGCGATTCGGTCATCCTGTCCTTCCTGGAGAACCCCGAGTATAGCTTCTATCTCCACGAGACTGACCTCCGGACGCTGACCAGCAGCTACGTCCCCGCGGTCCGCTTCTTCCTGGCCCGCCGGCTGGCGCTCTCGGGCGATTATCATGTCCTGAGCCAGGTGAGGCGGACGACGAGCGAGTTCGGGGAGCCGGTCGAGAACACTCAGGAGGGATTCGATGGCCGCGTCTTTTTCGAAACGCCCCGGGGGACGGCCGTCGGCTTTTCCGGCACCCTCGACGATTTCCGGTACCGGAATCCCGGCATCCAGGACCCGGCGAACGACTACGCCAGGACCCTGGACCGCCGCGAGAGGACCGGCGCCTTCGAATTCTACTACCGGGTTTTTTCCCGGAGCTACGTTTTCGCCGCGGCCTCGGCCACGGACTACGCCTTCCTCGACCCCGCGTCCTCCTGGCGGAACGCGCACGACTGGCGGATTTCCGGCGGCCTCCGCTTCCCGCTGCTCGGCCAGGCCCGGGGACGGCTCGCCCTGGGGTATAAAAGGTTCATCCCGCGGGCCGGGGAACTGAAGAGATTTTCCGGGCTGGTCGCCGATACGGACGTCTCCGCCAGGGCGGGTCGGGTCGGACTCGGCCTGGCCTACACGCGCGACAACTACTTTTCGTATGTGGATACGGCCTATTATTTCGTCGAGGACCGTTTCCGGTGCGGCCTCGCTTTCTACGTCTTTCCCTATCTGAGGCTCGAAGGAAGCTGCCAGTTCGCGGGCTGGAGCTACCCCGAACCCCAGGAGGTCTGGTTTCAAGGCCAGCCCTATCTCGTCGAAAACCGCCGCGACAAAAACCGCATCCTGGCCGCGGGACTGGCCGTCCGGATCACCGGGACGACCGGGCTCAGCGTCAGCTACAATTTTTACCGCCGGACGTCGAACGCGCCCGGCTATGATATCGACCGGAATTTCATCGGCGCCAGTCTCGCCTACGATTTTTGAGACGCGGTCCCAAGGAGTCGGAGATGAAGAAACATCAAATTGCCATCCTGGCCTTCGGTTTTATCCTGGCCGCGGGCGCCGCCCGGCTGGCCGGGCAGCCTCAAAGCGCGGAGTACCGGGTCGGGCCCAAAGACCTCCTGGAGGTCACGGCCATGGGCGTTGCGGAGATCAACAAGCTCGTCGTCCGCGTCTCGGAGGAAGGCCTGATCCGGCTGCCTCTCGTCGGGGAAGTGGATGTCAACAACCTGACCCAGTCTGAGGTCGAGAAGAAGCTCATCAAGATCCTGGGCGAGAAGTACCTCATCAACCCCCAGGTCGCGGTCTTCATCCTTGAGTACAAAAGCAAGCGCGTCTCCGTCCTGGGGGCCGTGGAAAAGCCGGGCCCCTACGAGCTCCTCGGCCGGCAGACCATCATGTCCATCATCTCCCAGGCCGGCGGGATGACCCGTGACGCGGGGAACGACATCATCGTCATCCGCCAGCTCCCCGACGGGGCCAGCACCTCGATCCGCATCTCGATCGACGAACTCTTCGTCAAGGGCGAAGCCAAGCTCAACATCCCCCTCGAGCCGAACGACATCATCAACATCCCCGTCGACAAAATCGTCACGATCTACGTCTTCGGGCAGGTCAAAAGCCCCGGCGCCCTCCAGGTCAAGCGGTCGAACCTGCCGACGCTGACCCAGGCCATCGCCCAGGCCGGCGGATTCTCCGACCGGGCCGCCAAGGGCAGCGTGACCATCCGGCGGAAAAAGCCGTCCGGGGAGGAGATCGAAATCAAGGTCAACGCAAAAGACATCATCAAAGGAAAAATCAAGGATATTCCTCTCATGGAAAACGATACGGTCTACGTGCCGGAAAGCCTCTTCTGAGGCCCCGGGCCGCGGACCGGCGAGCAAGGGAGCCTGCCATGAATGGCCTCAACACCAAAAGCCAAAAGAAAGAGATCGACCTCCTGGATTACTGGCGGGTCGTCGTCAAACGCAAGTGGGTCCTGGCCACGTTCGCCGCGGTCCTCGTCGTATTCGTGGCCGTCCTGTCCTTCACGGCCACGCCCCTCTATCGCGCCACGGCGACGATCCTCATCGACGAGCCCAGCGCGAGCCTCGTCAACATCCAGGACGTCCTGAACTCCGGCGGCTATCTCCAAACCGATTATCTGGGGACCTACTTCAACACCCAGCTCAAGCTTCTTACCAGCCGCTCTCTGGCCGAGCGCGTGGCCAAGAAGCTCAATTTCGGGTCCCGGCCGGAGTTCAAGTCCGCCCGGACGTCGCGCGCCAATCCCGTCCAGGCCATCAAGGGCTTTCTTTCCCTCCGCTGGGCCTTCCCCGCGAAAAAGCCGGCGGCGTCCCCGCCCTCGCCGGCGGCGCCCACCGCCGGTTACGCGTTCGCCGTCCTGGATGGGCTCGACATCATGCCCGTCCCGGACACCCGCATCGTCCAGGTCAGCTACACGTCGTCCCATCCCGTCCTGGCCGCCGACATCGTCAACAGCCTGGTCGAGGAATTCGTCAGCTATTCCGTGGAAACGCGTTACGAGGCGACCAAGCAGACCTCGGAATTCCTGAGCGAAACCATTGCCCAGCTTCGCGACGACCTCAAGCGGAAAGAGGAGGACCTCCAGAAATACGGCGAGGAGAAAAAACTCCTGTTCCTCAACGACAAGGAGAGCACGGTCCTCAACAAGTTCTCCGACGTCAACTCCGCCTTCACCGAAGCCCAGATCGACCGCTTCAAGAAAGAGGCCCTCTACCGGGAGCTCAGGGACCTCAACATCAACGCCCTGCCCGAGTCCGTCAACAACCCCGTCATCCAGGGCCTCAAGGCGGCCTACAGCCAGGCCAAGTCCGACACCGAGGAAAAAAGCAAGTTCTACCGCCCTGACTATCCCGAGATGGTCAAGCTCAAGGCCCGGCTCGACAGCACCAAGAACGCGCTCGCGGAGGAGATCCAGAAGGCGGTGGGCGCGGCCGAGGCCGATTACCGGGCCGCCCTGAACAAGGAGAAATCGCTCCAGGGGCTCCTCGACTCCCAGCGCAGCGACGTCCTCCGGATGAACAACAACGCCATCCTCTACCGCAGCCTCCAGATCGAGGTCGACAACATGCGGAGCCTGCTCAGCACCCTGGTGTCCAAGCAGAACGAGATCCAGGTTTCGAGCCAGCTCGGCGGCCTGCGGACGAGCAACATCAAGATCGTCGACCGGGCCCTCGTCCCCGGCGCTCCTTTCACGCCGAACACCAGGCGTAACCTGATGATGGCCCTGCTCCTCGGCCTGTTCGGCGGGCTGGGGCTCATCTTCCTCGTGGAATACCTCGACAACACCGTGAAGGGCCCCGAGGATGTCGAGAAACTGACCGGCCTTCCGTCCCTCGGCATCATTCCCTACCTCTCCGTCGATGGGCTGAAGAAGAAGTCCGCGCCTTACGGCCAGTACAAATACTCCTACGGGACGGAGGGCGAGGGCCGGGGGGAGGTCTTTCCCGAAATCTGCGAGATCGAGCTCGTCAACTATCTTTTCCCCAAGTTTTCGATCGCCGAGGATTACCGGACCGTGAGGACCGCGATCCTTTTTTCCCACGCCGACAGCTCGCCCAAAACGGTCTGCTTCACGAGCACCCTCCCTAAGGAAGGGAAAACGGCGACGGTGTCGAACATGGCCATCTCTTTCGCCCAGCTCGAAGGCAAGGTCCTGCTCATCGACGCGGACCTCCGCAAGCCGCGTCTCCACAAGGTCTTCCAGACGCGGAACATGGTCGGCCTCAGCGGCTACCTGACCGGCAAGGTCCCGTTCGACGAGATCATCCTGAAGACGAGCATCGAAAAGATCTGGATCATCCCCAGCGGCCCGCACCCGCCGAACCCGGCCGAGCTGCTCAACTCCAAGCGCATGAGGGACCTGCTGGCCAAGGTCAAGGACCGGTTCGACACGGTCCTCATCGACACGCCGCCCGTCCTCGCCGTCATCGACTCGGTGATCGTCAGCTCCCTGGCCGACTGCACTGTGATGGTCGTCCAGGCTGGCAAAACGACGCGGCGAGCCCTGGGCAAGGCGGTGGACGAGATCCGCAAGGCCAAGGCGGAGATCGTCGGGGTTGTTTTCAACGAGGTCAAACTGGGTCGGCAGGGGAGGGTTTCCCCCTATTATCACTATTATCAGAATGAATACTCGTCGAGCGACGAGAGCGGCCGTGGCGAGCCCAAGCGTCCCCGGCCGAAGAAGACGGTCAACGATGATCCCGGCCCCGGACCCGGGCCGGACGATTAGGGCCTGGATGCGCGCATGAGCCGACCCTTCCGAGCCACGATCCCGCCGGGCCAGCCTGTCCCGGCCGCCGGCCGCCGCCCGCCCGCCCGCCGGATCATCGACGGCGGCCTCGCCGCCCTCCTTGTCCTCAGCCCGCTGCCTGCG
This sequence comes from Candidatus Aminicenantales bacterium, assembly GCA_049513915.1. Classification (GTDB taxonomy): domain Bacteria; phylum Acidobacteriota; class Aminicenantia; order Aminicenantales; family Saccharicenantaceae; genus DATKJS01. The sequence continues at coordinate 18,346 of JBEKVN010000008.1, forward strand.
GCGTCCGTCAACGAATGGTCCGTGCTGATCATCGAACTCGCGGCCGGGCTGATGGCCGCGGCCTACGTGCTCCTCGAGCCCAAACCCCGCCTCCATGGACAAATGGCGCCGGCCCTGCGCTGGATAAAGTTCGCGGCCCTGGGGTTTTTCGGATTTCTGTCTTTTCAGATCCTCCCGCTCCCGGCGGCCGTTGTCCGGGCGATTTCGCCGGGCACGTACGCCTTCCGCAAGCTCTACGACCCCGGGTTCGCCGGGGCGAAATTCATGAGCCTGTCCGTCGTCCCAGGCAAGACGTTCGAGGCGGGGCTCGAGCTCCTGGCGTACTTCATCCTGGGGTTCCTCGTGATCAGGACCGTCACCAAGAGCTCGCAGATCCGGACGCTCTTCTACATTCTCGTGGGGTCCGGGGTTTTCCAATCCCTCTACGGCCTCTACGAGCTGACCACGAGCCAGCCCAGGACACTCTTTTACAGGAAAGCCTTCAGTCTGGATTCCGTGACCGGGACGTTCGTCAACCGCAGCCATCTCTCCGGGTACCTGGAGATGATCGTGCCCCTGGCCGTCGGGCTGCTGATCGCACGGATGAACCTCCTGTCCTTCGGCGCCAAGGGGCTCAGGGAAAAGTTCCTCCTCATAATGTCGAAGGGAGCGGCCGGCAACGCCGTCATCGCGGCCGGGATCGTCGTTATGTCCCTCGCGATCGTCCTGTCGAACTCGCGGGCGGGGCTCGTCGTGCTTGTCTTCAGCTTTTTCCTGTTCGCCGGGCTCTCCGTCCTCGCCTTCGGACGGGCCGGATACCGTGAGCTCTGGACCAGGACCATCGTCCGCGCCACCGTCCTCGTCGTGCTGGCGATGGCCCTCTATATCGGGGTCGGTTCGACCATCCAGCGGTTTGCCCTGGACAACCTCCTGCATGAGGACCGGCCGCTCTACTGGTCCAACGTCATGGGCGTCGTAAAGGATTTCCCCGTCTTCGGGACCGGCCTGGGCACGTTCGCCGCGGCCTATCCCGCTTACGAAAAAAAAGGCGGGCCGGAGATGCTGCTGACGCACGCCCACAATGACTACCTCGAGTATCTGTCCGAGCTCGGGATCGTCGGCACGGTCTTGCTTTTGGGAGGCGTATTGGTCCTGGCCATACGAGCTTATCTAGCCTGGCGGGAACGCCGGAACCCCGAACTCAAGGGACTTGCTCTCGGCGGAATCGTGGCCTTGGCCGGGATGGCGATCCATACGCTGACGGATTTCAACCTCCACATCCCGGCGAACCTGGTCCTTTTCACCGTCGTCCTCTCCCTGACGTTCGTCACGGCCTATCACAAGAAATCCTGAGGAAACGCGATGAAGAAGGCGGTCCTGGTCCTGGCGCTGGCGGTCCTGGCCGTCATGCAGTCGGCCGTCTACTGGAATGTCCACCTGCTCTATCAGGCCAAGGAGGGCGCCGCCGGCGCGCAGGATAGGGCCAGGGTGCTCGAACGCGCGGCCCGGATCTATCCCTGGAACGACGACGTCGAATTCGAGCTCGGCAAGGCGGCCTTCGAAAGGGCCGCCGAATCCCTGGGGACCGCCCCCGAGCGGGACGTCGCCCTCGGCGCCTCCGTCCGGCATTTTTCGCGGGCGCTCCGGCTCAACCCCGGGTCCGCGGCCGGTCACGTCCATCTCGCGCAGTCGCTTCAGTATATGAGCTATCTCGGACTCCCCGTCCCAGCCGCGTATTTCGACGAATACAAGAAAGCCGCCTCCCTGACAGGCCACAACAGCCAGATTTACGGCGAGACGGGGAAGGTCCTGCTGGCCGGATGGGAATCGCTCCGGCCGGAAGAAAAAGGCTTCGCGCTCGAAATCCTGAAGAAAACGCTGGCCGGCAAGAACGAGACGAGGCTCCTCCAAATCCTCGAGATCTGGAATCTCCACGGCCGGGACTACGCCGCGATCGAACAGACCCTTCCCGAGGACCCCGGGATCATGCGTGCCTACGCCGGCTTCCTCGGGGACAAAGGCCTTTCCCTCGATGTCAGGCAGAGGGCCCTGGCCCGGGCCGAACTTCTGGACTTCCAGGACGCCCGGAACGAGCTCGACCAGGGGCAGAGGAAGTTCGAGTACCTGGAGACCGAGGAGGCGGCGGCCCGCGGATCCTCATGCCTCAAACGTCTCGGGTCCATCGTCTTTTATCAGGACCTCATCCGGGAGGAGCTGATCAGCCCGCAGGAGTACGCCCAGGTCCGAAAAGCGGCGTATCTCCTCCTGGCCAAGACGCAGATCGACCAGACGCGGACCTTGGCTGACCCGGATGGCTTCCTGGCCGCCTACCTCGCCCTCGAAGATCAGCCGCTGGCCGTCGGCGAATTCGAAAAATTCCTCACGGAACGGGGACTCCTAAGCGACGGACCGGACGCATCGTCCCGCCCGACCGACCTCCGGATCCTGGCCCTTGAGATGGAGCTCGATTTCAAGCAGAACAGATATAGGGATATCACCAGGACCGGGGAGATGCTGGAGAAAAGCCCGCTGATCATCCCCGACGCGGGCCGCCTTTTTTACGCCCGGATTCTCGGCCTGGTCGGCGATTCCTACATGAAGCTCGATTATCTCTACGAAGCCGAGAAGGCTTACTCAGAGGCCATATCCGCGGGCCGGGACGGCCTGGACGACCTCTTCCGGCTCGAGCGCTGTTACGCGCGGCTGAACGATGAGGTAAAACTGGTGGGCATCCGGCAGCGCATCTGCACGCTCCTGACACCGTCCGTGACCGCCATGGGACGCCGGCCCCTGGAAAAGGGGGAACCTGTCGAGCTGCCCCTCTTTTGCGACGGCCAACCGCTGACCCTGACGGTCACGTTTGAAAATCCCGCGCCCGGCAGCCGGCCTCTTCTCAGGGCCCTGTTCAACGGGCGGGTCGTCCACGAAGGATACGCGGAAGGAGGGGCGCTGACCATTCCGGTGACCCCCATCCCAGGGGCTAACACCCTAGTCCTCGAATCCGCCAGCGGGACCGTCACGCTGATCAAGCTCGAGCACAGTGCCGCAGTCCGTCCGGCGGGACCGGGGCGCTAGCGCGGACGTTTTTCGGGGGACTTCCTCCGCGTCCGCCGTCTCGAGAAGGAACGATGAAGGAGCCGGACCGAAACCGGGGTTCGAACCCGGACGAGGTCAGAAGCTTGACATCACCGTTTGAGGACGGCTAAGATCAACAACGGGCCGGGAAGGAATCCATGAGCCGAGGTGTCCATAAAATTGTCTCTTGGGGACTGGCCCTTTCCCTGATCCTGTTTTCGTCTCCCTATCTCTCGACGTTCCCGGCGACGGGCAAAGGGCAGCTCGTCGGGTACGTGTTCCGTAAGGACGGTTCGACCCCTGTGCAAGGGGTTGTCGTCGTGGCCAAGAATGTGACGACAGGCAAGGTTTTCCAGAGCGTTAAGACCGACGGCCTGGGGCTGTTCAAATTCGAGGGACTGGACGCGGGGATATACGCCCTCGGCGTGACTTCCGTCCAGGGCAGCTACAATTCCCAGGATCTGGTCGGAATCAAGGCCGACGAAACCGCCAAGATCTCAATCGCCCTGGACCCATTCGACCGCCAGTTCATCGAAGCGGCCCGGGCCGTGGCCAGGGAAGAAAAAGAGCGCGGCGAATCCCTGGTGGGGAAGGTCGTGGCGTACAGTCCGGAGGCGAAAGAGGCCGCCGTCTCGATCGATCGCGGCCTCCTCCAATCCGGCGACCGGATCCGGGTCAGAGGGAGCGTGACCGATTTTTCCCAGGACGTCACGACCCTGAAAGTCCGCGGCGCCCGGGTCACGAGAGCCCTTTCCGGGGAACAGGCGATCCTCCCGGTCGCCAAGACCTGCGCCGCCGGGGACGCCGTCTATGTCGTATGCAAGCGAGGCGTCCCGCCGCTCTTCCTGGCGCCGCTCGGTCTCGCCGCCATCGTCGCCGGCAGCGTTTCCCTGGTCACCATCGTGGAAGAAGAATCGGTCACGCCGACCAAACCGCCCGGCAAAATCAAGGGCTGACCGCGCGCTCTCCCGCCGGCGCCTTTGTCTCCTTGAATCTCCGTTTCAGGGTGCCCGCCAAATCGTGAAGCCCGGCTCGCGTCCCGGGCCGCCCCAATGAAAGAAAACCAGGACGCCCATCGCGCCGCCCGGCTCCTCGTGCTTTGCGCCCGGCCGGGTTTTGAAAGCCGGGACATGATCAAAGTCCTGGGCCTGCTCGCCACGGCGCCGGATTGGGCAGCCCTGCTCCAAACTGCGGGCGATGAGGGCATCCTCCCGCTCCTCTACCGGGGCCTCAGGAACAGCCCGGACAGGGTGCCTCCCGCCGTGCTCGGGCGACTCCGGGTCCATTACCTTAGAAACCTGGCCCGGAACGTTCGGATTTCAAAGCAAGCCGAACCCTTCTTCGCGGCGGTCCGGGATTCTGGACTGAGGGTGGTTCTCACCAAGGGCCTGAGGCTGGCTTCGACCGTTTACGCCGACATGGGTCTCAGGCCTTTCTGGGACCTCGACCTCGTCGTCCGCCCGGATGATTGGCCGGCCATCAGGAAAATTCTGGACGGTCAGGGTTTCGAGGAGGCACAGGCGGGCCCGCCCGCGCCTGATGCGGCGTGTCTCGAGAACGGCTGGGCCTATTCCCCCTATTTCCGCCGCGGAGACCTGGTTCTCGAGTTTCACTTCAACGTCCTCGGCCTCCATTTCCCGGTCGGGGAGAACGGGCGCGAGGGGACGACGGTCCGGCCGATGCCGCTCCATGGAACCGAGGTCCTCGTCTATTCACCCGAAAATGAGCTTTGCTACCTCTGCGTTCACGCCCAGCAGCATTCTTACCGGAGGCTCATCTGGCTCGCGGATATCGCCGGCATGGCCGTCCGGAATGATATCGATTGGGCCGGAATCTCCGCGATCTGCGACACGATGAAAATCCACACGCCGGTCTATCACGGTCTTTTTTTGGTGAACACTCTCTGGCCGGGCACAATCCCCTCCGGGGTCCTCCGGAGTCTCCGGCCCCCTTACCCGGTGAGGGCCGCCCTGGACTTCTTTTGGCCCGCGGCTGCCGTCGCCGGCCGCACGACTTCCCTCGCCTGGCCCTATTATATGCCGTCGCTCTTTTCTCTCTGGGAGAGAAAATCTCTCAGCCTTGCCGTCCGGACGCTTTCCGCCATTTTCTTCCCCCCGCGGCCATGGCTGGCCGGGACCTGCGGGCTTACCGCCAACTCGCCCCGGCTCTATTATCAGTACGCCCGGCGGTTGTCGAGGCCGCTGGGCATGGCCGTCCGGCGGCTGATGAGCATTCCATGAACGGCGCTTCGGTCATCCTCAAAGAGGATGGCACTCCGGCCATCCTCGATAAGGATCGCGAACCCGCGATCCTTGTCGAGGGCCTGGTCAAGCGTTATCCCGTGATCGGGGGCTTCCGGGACGTCCTCCGCCATCCCTTGAAGCGCCGCACCAGGACCGCCCTCGACGGCGCAAACCTCCGTGTCGAACGCGGCCGCGCTTTCTGCCTGCTGGGTCCCAACGGCGCCGGTAAGACCACACTTATCAAAGTCCTGACGACACTCGTGCTGCCCGACGCGGGACGGGCGTTCGTCGGCGGCCTCGACGCCGTGGAATCCCCGGCGGCCGTCCGGCGGATGATCGGTTACGCCATCAACGATGAGCGGAGTTTTTACTGGCGCCTGACGGGGCGGCAAAACCTCGAGTTTTTCGGAACGCTCAACGGCTTAGGGGGAAGCCGCCTTGAGTTAGCGATCGGCGACGTCCTGAAGCTCACCGGCCTCGAGGACGCCGCGGACCTCAGGTTCAACGCCTTCTCCACGGGCATGCGCCAGATGCTGGCTTTCGCCCGGGCCCTGTTGACGGACGCCGAGATGCTCTTCGTCGACGAGCCGACCCGTTCCCTGGACCCCCAGGCCGCGGCGAAAATCCGGACGTTCCTTAGGGGTGAGCTCGTGGACCGCCGGAAAAAAACGGTCTTCTGGGCCACCCATGACCTGTCGGAGGCGGGCGAGTTCGGCCACGAAATCGCGATCATCGCCGGGGGCCGCGTACGCGTCCAGGGGCCGGTCGAAACGCTGACCCTGGGCGGGCGAGTTCCGCTCAGGGACGTCTATGAAAACGCCGTGGCCGGAGCGGCCTCCGCCGCGCGGCCTCCCGAAAGTGTGAGACGATGAGCGCGGCAGCGGGGAAGGGGACGGCTTTCGGGGCGGGGGCCTTTTTCGCGAAGCTCCTGGCCTTCCTCCGCCGGGACCTCCGCGAGTCGCTGACCTACAAGTTCTCCTTCATTTATTCCGTCGTCGGCATCTTCTTTTCGACGGCGGCCTTCTTCTTCGTGTCCAAGCTCGTCGCCCCGGGCGTCCCATCCCTCATCCCCTTCGGCGGCGATTATTTCTCCTTCGCCATGGTCGGCGTGGCCTTTTCGAGCCTCCTTGGGATATTCCAGGAAGGGCTGCCGGCCGTCATCCGGAGCGCCCAGGTGTCGGGGACGCTCGAGGCCCTCCTAGTGACCCAGACCCCGCTTTCGACCATCCTCCTGGGATCGTCCCTTTATTCGCTTGCTTTTCAGAGCATCCGGACCGTCCTTCATTTGATCCTGGCCATGACCGTGTTCGGCATGAAGCTCGGCCAGGTGAATTGGCCGGGTGTTCTCGCGGTCTTCGTTCTGACGGCCGTGTGCTTTCTGAGCATCGGCATTCTTTCGGCCAGCTTCATCCTCGTCTACAAGATGGGCAACCCCCTGAGCTGGTTTTTGGGGAGCGTTTCGGGGCTCCTGGGCGGGATGGTTTTTCCCGTGGCCATTCTTCCGGCCTGGATCCGCTGGATGTCCTTCCTCCTGCCCGTCACTTACTCGCTCAACGGCATGAGGAGGAGCCTCCTCGCTTCGGCCAGCTTCGGCGCCATATTGCCCGACATCGCCGCCCTGGCAGTGTTCAACGCCGTCCTCCTGCCTCTCAGCCTCCTCGCCTTCCGCGCCGCCGTCCGCAAGGCCAAGCGGGACGGCACGCTGACCCATTACTGATCTCGTCTAACTAATCTATGTTGGGTCGGTGATGAGGTCGTCCGAAAGACCCCGTAGTGGAGGGGGACCGGCGGGAAGCAGTCCCGTCTCTTACCAGATCCGTCCGGATGCGGGCAGCACCGCCTCTTGGCGGGGCGGATTCTGAGGAGCGACCAGCAGAAACGCAGCAGAGCGACACGGAGCCGCGCTTCTGGTAAATATCTGAAACGAGTTTTGGATTTTATTGGTTAGGGGGCGATGGCGACCCTATCACTAACCTAACGCAGTTGCTTCGCCCATTACGTTTGCGTCGGGCCCGAGCTGGTTGGCCTTAAGGGGGGAATCTGCTACCATGAAGGACGGAGTTGTATCATCATGAAGAAGAGCGCGGCAGGCCTGTTGTTGTCCCTGCTCTTGTCGGCCGCCCTTGCCAGCGGCCAGCTGACGCCTGAAGTCCGGGCCCGTGCCCTCAGGATGATCGCCGACCTGGAAAAGCTCGAACGAGGCCATGACCGTCCGTCCTCCGGATCCGCCGCGAGTTACGCAGTCTCCGAAAGCGACCTGAACGCCTGGATCGCCTACCGCATGGCCACGGAGATGGAGAAATACGTCAAGTCCTGCGAGCTCCATCTTCATCCGGGAAACAAGGCCGAAGGGAAGCTCGTCCTCGACCTCAGCGGGACACCCTTCTCGGCCGTCCTGCCGGCCAGGCCCGAGCTGTTTTTCTCCGCGCGGGCCGAGACGAAAGAGGGCCAGATCCGGATCACGATGGACGAGCTGTTCCTAGGGAGCCAACGGCTGGCACCGGGGTTCATCGACACCGTCATCGCCTTCGCGGCGGGCCTGGAAGGCCAAAAGGCCACGAGCCTCGGGGACTGGTACCCGTTGCCCTACGGCATCCGGCGGCTGGAGTCGCAGGCGGGCCGTCTCATCTGCTATTATAAATAAAAGGAATCTCTTTCGGCGGAAGGACCATCCATGATCCGGATCATCAGCGGACTCTACAAGGGGCGCCGCCTCAAGCTCGTGCCCAGTCCCTCGGTCCGTCCCATGCAGGACAAGATCAAGGGGGCGCTCTTCAGCATCGTCCAGGACCGGCTCAAGGGCAGCATATGCCTGGACGGGTTTTCGGGGACGGGCTCCGTCGGCCTCGAGGCCCTCAGCCGCGGCGCCGAAACCGTCGTATTCGTCGACGAGTTCGCCCTGGCCATCAAGGCCATCCGGGCGAACGTGGCCACGTGCGGCGCCGATGACAAAGCCGTCGTCCTTCACCGGGAATTCAACCGGGCGGTCATCGATCTGGCCCGGAAGGGCGTGGCGTTCGACGTCATCTTTCTCGACCCGCCCTACAAGCTCCTCGAGGAACGGAACCCGCTCCGGGTCATCCGGAAGCGGGCCGTGCTCAAGCCGGGCGGGCTCATCGTCCTGCGCCACTATTACCGCATCACGCCGGCGGTCGGCGATTTCGCCCTCGTGCGGCGGGTGGCGCTCGGCGACGACGTCCTGTCGTTCTTCGGGCATCCCGCGGCGGAAGGCCAAGCGCCCAAACCGGGTCAGGCGGCCTCGCGCGGCCGGCTTGCCAGCGGCGGGTCATTCCTTAAAAATGACGTTGGGTTGAGGAAGAACCGGGACTCCGCATTATGAAAAAATCGGATGCCAAAACCGCCCCGCTCTGGCGGGATTCGCCCCTCGTCGAAGAGAAGGAAATCTTCGCCGAGCTGGCCGAGAGGAAGGGAAGCTCGCTCCTCCTCGGCCGCTATTCCCTGAACGAGGTCATCACCGTCCTGGCCAAGAAAAGCTTCCTCAAGGAAGCCCGGAAAAGGTTCCTGTGGCCCCTGGCCATCGAGCTCAACTCCTCGGAATATCCGTTGCAGCGGCTCCAGATTTTCCTCCGCGAGAAACGGGCCGAGAACCTGATCGTCGATTTCAAGTTCAAGGAGATGGACTTCGTCCCGAAACCCGACCCCGGCTCCCCCCCCCCGCTCCCGCCGCAGAAATCCCTGGCCTTCGAATGGCTGACCCTCCAAAACCCCCTCTACAAATTCTCCGAGTCCTTCACGCCGCTCCCGGGACAAACGCGGCCCGGGCTGAGCATGAGCAAGAAGGTCATGGACCTGTTCGTCTACCTGGGCCGGCTCACACGCAAGGACTGCCTCCTGGCCTTCCCGGCTTACTTTCATAATGCCCTCCTCTTTTCCCGCTATTTCCGGTTTTGGAACCCGGCCAAGGAAGGGGAGGTCCTGGCCATCCGGAAGACCTTCAGCCATATGCCCCTCAAGCAACTGGCCTGGATCGTCCACCTCAATTGTCTGAAACGCGCGGACGGCTCGACCTATGAATGGGCGGCCGAGGAGCAGCTCTATCCCATGGCCCGGCCGCTCAAGGAGTATTTCGACTCCCGCGATTACCGGGACGCCGTGAAATCCTCCCAGAAGGCCCTGGCGTTTTCCGTGGACTGGGCCTCTTTCGGGAAAAAATCGAGTGAAATCCCGACGCTTTGCGGCGGCGCCTGAAATTTGCTATAATACGCCGCTCAAGGAGATCGATCCATGAAGAAAGGCATCCATCCGGAATACCAGGAAGCCGTCGTTGTATGCGCCTGCGGAAATACCTTCAAAACCCGCTCCACCAAGAAGGAGATCCGGGTCGAAATCTGCTCCCAATGCCATCCCTTCTTTACGGGCAAGCAGAAATTCGTGGACAGTGCCGGCCGCGTTGAGAAATTCAGGAAGAAATATGGCGAAATCAAAAAACCGGCCAAATGATCCAGGAACTACAGACCCTCGAGGAAAAGTACCGCCAACTCACCCGGTCTCTATCTGACCCGGCCACCGCCGGGAACCCCCAGAAAATCCGCGACCTCTCCAAAGAAAGGGCGGAGCTCGAACCCGTGGTCCGCAAGTTCGGCGAGTATAAGAAGGTCCGGCGGGGTATCGAGGAGGCCCGGCATCTCCTGTCCGATGTCTCGACCGAACCGGATCTCCGGACGATGGCCGAGGGGGAGATCGATCTCCTCGGGCGCAGGGAAAAGTCCCTGGAAACCGAGCTCCGGGCCATGCTTCTGCCCAAGGACCCCTACGACGAGAAAAACGTCATCCTGGAAATCCGGGCCGGCGCCGGCGGCGACGAGGCTTCTCTGTTCGCCCAGGACCTGCTCCGGATGTACGCCCGGTTCGCCGAGAACAAGGGCTGGAAATTCGAGGTCATGGACACGAGCGTCTCTCCGATCGGGGGAATCAAGGAGGCCGTCGCCAACATCCGGGGCAAGGGCGTCTACTCCCAGCTAAAGTATGAGAGCGGCGTCCACAGGGTCCAGCGGGTTCCCAAGACGGAGGCCTCCGGCCGCATCCATACCTCGACGGCCACCGTCGCCGTGCTTCCCGAAGCCGACGAGATCGACATCAAGCTAGACCCCAAGGACCTCAAGATCGACGCCTTCGGCTCCTCGGGCCCCGGCGGCCAGAACGTCAACAGGAACTACACGGCCATCCGGATCACCCATAAGCCCTCCGGCTTGGTCGTCTCCTGCCAGGACGAGAAATCCCAGCATCGAAATAAGGAGAGGGCCCTCAAGGTCCTCCGTTCGAGACTCATGGACATCGCCCAGAGGGAGCAGAGGGCCGAAATCGCCCAGAACAGGCGCTCCCAGGTCGGGACGGGAGAACGGAGCGAGAAGATCCGAACCTACAATTTTCCCCAGTCCCGGGTGACGGACCACCGGCTGAATATAAGCTTCCACAATCTGGAAGGCCTGCTCGACGGAGACCTGGACGACTTGATCGGACAACTCGTCCTCCTGTCTCAGGCGCAGGCGCTCGGAGAGCCGGCCCCCAACGCCGGCCGGGCACGGGACCTTGAACCCTAAAACTCTTCAGGAGCTTTTTCGCCGCGGAGTCGGGCTTCTCCAGGACAACCCCCAGTCGGTCCTCGAGGCCAAAGTTCTCCTCCTCCGTGCGGCTCTGCTCTCCGAAGAGGATTTTTTCGCCGCCCCCCACGCTCCCTTCTCCGCGAAAACCGAGTCCTTCTTCCTCCGCCTCGTCGAGAAGCGGAAGGAGGGCGTTCCGCTTTCCTACCTGACCGGGACCAAGGAGTTCTGGTCCATCCCCTTGAGGGTTTCCCCGTCGGTCCTCATCCCCCGGCCCGAAACGGAGATCCTCGTCGAAAAGGTCCTAGAGCTCTCCTCCCGTGACCACGAAGCCATTCTCGATGTGGGGACGGGGAGCGGGAACATCGCCATCGCCCTGGCCAAGGAGCTCCCCCGGGCCAGGATCTTCGCCGCGGACATCTCGTTGCGCGCCCTCAACGTCGCGCGCCGGAACGCGGCCCTCCAGAAGGCCCGGCAGGTCGATTTTGTCCGGAGCAATCTTTTCTCGGCCTTCCGCGGCAGCGGCCTTCGCTTCGACTTCGTCGTTTCCAACCCTCCGTACGTCTCGAGGCGCGATTGGGAGTCCCTCCCCGCCGAAGTCCGCGCCTTCGAACCGCGCCGGGCGCTCCTGGCCGGCGAGTCGGGCCTGGAGCTGATCCAGCGGCTCGTCCGGCAGGCCCGGATCTTTCTTAAACCCGGCGGATACCTGATTTTCGAGATCGGCGACGGTCAGCGCGAAGGCGTCCTGGCCCTCTTCGGACGGCGCTGGACCGAGATCGAAACGGCCTGGGACCTGGCGGGGAAGCCCCGCGTCATCACCGCCCGCCGGGCATAAAGCAAAGCCTCTATCTCTTTGCGGGCGGAAGATTGTAATTTTCGACAGCAGGAATAATCCTCGTCGTTTGGAAACGGATCCTTTCCCACACGATGAGGTCCTTGGCCGAGAAAGCCTCCACGATCCGGGGGTCGAACTGGGTCCCGGCGTTGCGGACGATCTCGGCCCGGGCGGACGCGAAGTCCCCCTGGCTGCGATATGGCCGGTGGGACGTGATGGCGTCCAAGGTGTCAGCAACCGCGAATATCCTGGCTTCGAGAGGGATCGCGGCCTTCTTCAGGCCCCGGGGATACCCCGTCCCGTCGAATTTCTCGTGGTGGCATAGGATAATGTTGCCGACTTCCCTGACCAGTTTGACGTCCTTGATGAGGCCATAGCCCAAGGCGGGGTGGCGCTTGATTTTTTCCCATTCCTGCGCCGTCAGCGGGCCGGGTTTCTTCAGGATGGCATCCGGGATGGCGATCTTCCCGGCGTCGTGGAGGAGGGCGCCGCGGCGGATGTTGTCCAGGGTCTTCGGGTCCTGGATGCCCAGGGCCTCGGCCAGGACGTGGCTGTAGCGCGCGACGGTCTTGGAGTGTCCGTAGGTTTCGACGTCCCTCATATCGAGGGCCGTCATGAAATTTTCCAGGGTCGTCTCGTATATCTCCTCGAGCTCCATGGCCCGGCGGGCATCGCTCAGGTGCTCCTTCTTCAGCCGACGGATGCTCTGGCGGCAGGCCTCGGTCGTCCGGAGAAGCGCGGCCTTGAGTTCCTCGGCCCTAACGGCGGAATAAATGCCTGCGAAGCCGGCGGGGTGGACAACCTGGTCGATGACGCCCTCGTCGAGGAGGGGTATGACGGACTCCGAGGCGTTCGGCGGGACCAGGGCGACGACGGGGAGGGAAGGCCGGGCCCGTTTCAATTTCCGGAGCCCGGCCAAAAACAGACTCACCGGCTCCGGGATGGCGGCCAGGAGTAGGTTCGGGCCTTGCGGCCCCCCCGGCTGGGCGGGGACATCCGGAAGGCGCTCGGAGGCCTCCACCCTGAACCCCCGTTTTTCCAGGAAGCACAAGAGGGCGAGACGCCTTCTCCTGTTTTCGTCCACGAGAATGATGGTCACGTCGCTCACGAAAGTGCTCCCTGGCGCGGGCCTCCCGTTTCCCGGAATGCCTGATTTTTTATACGCTTTTTTCCTCTTCGATTCAACCCCCTTCGCGGGATTCCACGGAGGCAAGTCCGTGAAGGAATGGCGAACCCCGCTTTGGGGACGCGCGGATGTCTTTTTTTCTTCCTTGACAGTCCCTCCGGCGATTCTTATGATAATGACCGGGCTAGGGAGAACAATCATGGGCCAAGAACGCAACATCCTTCAAGAACCCACACACGTCATCCAGGAGATCGAAGGGCAGCTGGACAAGCTTCTCCAGAGGAAAATCGACGACATTGAACGGGACCTGGCCGCCCGGATCAGCCAGGAGAAAGAGGCGGCGCGGAAACAGAAAGAGGACGTCGAGCGGGAATTCCTGAAGGAACGCGATACGCTTTCCGAGTACCGGACCACGGTCCGGGCGGCGGAGGAGGAGAGGAACGGGCTGCTCCTGGAGGCCCGGAAACATTTCGATAAGGTCGTTTACCTTCAGGCCGAGATCGAGGGCCTGGCCAGGGCGACGGTCGACGAGATCAAGAAAGTCACCGAGGTCCAGCAGAAGATCGAAGACCTGAGGGAGAAAACCGCCGAGCGGGCCGGGTTCCTGAAAACCGACCTGCGCGATCGTTTCGGGATCGTGGCCGACGCCCTCGACAAAGAAGACAAGCCCCTCTCCCTCAACCTGGACGAAGAGCTCGAAAAGCTGCGGAGGATCAAGGAGCTCCTGGCCATCGAATCGGCCGCCGTGGGGCTCGGCAGCGTGCCCGAGGATGACCGGGGGGCCGAAGACCTCGCCGCGCTCGATAACAGCGAAGGGGCGGGAGGCTTGCGCATCCCGGGAATCCAGGAACTCGTCGCGGAGATGCCCGCCGCGGCCGAGCCCCAGCCCGAAGTCGAAGCCGGGCCCGAGCCGTCGGAGGAGGAACCGGAGGCCGCCGTGGAAGCGGCCTTGGAGTCCTGCCGGAGGACGGAGCCCGCCAACGGCAACGGCGAGATCCATTATTTCCAAAAAGACAACAAGATCCTGATCGACGGCGAAAGCCTCTTTTCGGCCGTGGATAAGACCGTCGAGGAAGCCCGGCGCCTGTCCGTAAAGCTCGGCCAGACGGAATCGCCCAAAGACCAGTTTTTCATCAAGCAGGAGCTCATCAACTGGCAGGAGGGACTGCGGGCGCTCTTCCTGAGGGTCATCAAGATGACGGAGAAAAGAATCTGGGAGCTCCCGGAGTACACGGGTGGCGTGCTGAACGCCCAGTCCCTGCGGGGCATTCTCGAACAGTTGAGCATGGAAAACTGGAGCAATCCCGAGGAGTTCGCCGCGTTCACGGCCGCTGCCGCGGAGCTCAGGACGGCGTATTTCGACCGGATCACGCCGCGCGGCGCGTATCTCCGGGCCCTCAAAAAAGAAATCACCGCCCCATAGGGCGGGGTCAGGAGGAGAGGCCCTTCCTCCGGAACTGGAGGAGGTACTCTTCGAGCCCTTTGATGTCCTTGTAGGTCAGGTCCCGAAACCTCAAACCCGAGTAGCAGAAGGACGTCTCGTTGTCCGGGTGTTCGGAATAGATCACGTCGCTTTTGAAAACGTTGGCCTTGTCCCCCAGGACGAAGATGGTGTCCAGGGTCTTGGCGGGTGCGAGCTTCATGTCGGAGATGATCTTGGCCCCCCCGAGGCTGATGTTCACCGTCTTGGCAACCTTGAACCCGCCGTTGTCCCGGATCATGACCAGGGCTGAGGCGTTGACGCGCTCGTATTTTCTCCGCTCCCGTTGCGGGGGCTCCTGGGCGTCCCGGGTCCCGGGCTTCCGGAGATCCTCATCCTGCCGGCCGTTGTAGGTCGAGACGCGGTTCTTGGTGAGGGCCGCGTCCTGTCCTTCCCGCGCTTTGAGGTCCGGCCGCCGCTTCCCCTTCGCGTCCGCCATGGCTAAGTCCGCCTCCGAGGCCAGGCATTTCAGGTCCGCCTTAGTCATGGCCGGCGGCTGGTCTGCCTTGTCCTTGGGGAAGACCGTCACGCCGAACGACATGGTCAGATTGTTCCGGGGCTGGAATTCCTGGAACTCGAAATAGTGATCCTCGACGTTCTTCCGGATCCGGTCCGTGAGGACCGCCGCTTCGTCCAGGGTGTTGACCCCCGTCAGGAAGAACAGGAACTCCTCCCCCCCGTAACGGCAGAGGAGGTCCTCTTCGCGGATCGAGAGCTTGAGGACATGCGCCAACTCGCGGAGGAGACGGTTCCCCGCTTCGTGGCCGTTGCGGTCGTTATAGGCCTTGAACCAGTCGACGTCGCCCATGACCAGGGCCAGGCCGCCTTCTTCCCGGCGGCGCTTGCCCAGGGCCTTGATCTTCTGGAGGACTTTGTCGAAGAACGGCTCCGGCCGGAGGAGGCTCGTCAGGGCGTCGTATTGGATGAGGTTGAGCTTCATCATGGCGATGGCCATGTGCTCGGAGATGCCCTGGAGGATCTGCAGGTCCTCCCGGCTGAACCCGTCGGCGTGTGCCTTCCCCTGGACCGTCTTGTTGTAGACCTCGACGACGCCGATGACCTTGCGGCTGTGCATGATGGGCACCGTGAGCAGGTTCTTCAATGGCGCCCGGAGAAATTCCGTGTAGCGCTTGGTCATCCGGCGGTCGAACGTGAGCTCGGCCAGGTTGATCGCCTGGCCGTAGCGGGCCACCGTTGCCGCGAAGTCCTGGGAATCCCAGAGGGCGATATACTTCGAGAAATCGGCGTGCGAAAGATAGGCATTGTCCCAGACAAGGGGCTTCAGGTAGCGGCCGATGAGATCGTTCTCTTCGATGATGTAAACCGTCGCGCCTGACGCGTTGACGATGTCCCGGATGTCCGGAAGGATGTCCAGGAGGCTGCTGATGTCGTCCGCGGCGTAGATTTTCCGGAGGATGGATTCGATCCGCTGCCGCTCCTTCTGGAACCAGACATACTTGGTCTCGATGGCGATCCGCTTCTCGATCTCCTGGATGAAATTCGCGTTGATCAGGCCTTTGATTTCCCGGATTTCGGAATAGACGTCGCGGAGCTTGGTCTCCTGCTGGGCGAGCGACCGACGGAGGTCTTCGGCCTCCGCTTTCACCCGGGCGTGCTCGAGCGCACGCTCGAGGGCCCGGATGAACGAGCTCTCGCGCGGGGCGCCGGAACTGAGGACGACAGGGTCGACATAGAACTCCCGCGGCCATTCATCGGCCGCCTCCCGCAGGTCGCCGTCATTGGGGCCGGTGAGAATGATCGCGGTCGCCGGACCGAGGATGTCGCGGAACAACGAATATCGCGCGAAACCGACGTCGACGATGGCGGTCCGGAGAGGGAGGTCCTTCAGCCTGTCTCGGACCTCTTCCACGTCCGTCCAGGCGGTCACCGGGCCGAACATCATGGCCAGTTTGGAAAGGCGGTCAACCTCCGGAAGAGAGGGGTGGAGAATAAGGATCTGCTTCTGGCTCATAGCCCTCGCCGACGATTCACTGATAAAGCGACGTCTGTTCCTTTTCCCTCGACTGTGAAACCTTAGCTCTATACCGAATGAAATTCGGCTTCGTTTGAGAGAATCTGCGCTTCTTCCCGATCCCCCTTTAATCTACACCAGCCATTCCTCGCCCGTCAATAGTTTTTTTAGGCTTTCAGAGGGGCTCCGCCGGCCCCGGCCTTGCCAGGACCGGGACTGGAAGGACCGGTCCCGTTTTTTGAATTTCCCGCGGTTGGTGTGCTATATTCGAGGCCTCCGGAGGGCCGCCCCGCTCCGGACAGCAAACCGCCGAGGAGGACCTCCATGACTCCGACCATCAAGCCGGAATCGAACATCAGAGCTCCCAGGGGCCCCCGCCTGCACACGAAGGGCTGGTCCCAGGAGGGCGCTCTCCGCATGTTGATGAACAACCTGGACCGAAACGTCGCCGAGAGGCCCCAGGACCTGATCGTCTACGGCGGGACCGGAAAGGCGGCCCGGAACTGGGATTGTTACCGGGCCATCGTGGCCAGCCTGAAGAAACTCGAGAACGATGAGACGCTCGTCGTCCAGTCGGGAAAGCCCGTGGCCGTGTTCAGGACACACACCGAGGCCCCCCGGGTCCTCATTTCCAACGCCATGATCGTCCCGAAATGGGCGACGTGGGACGAATTCCGGCGCCTGGAGGCCAAGGGACTTACTATGTACGGCCAGATGACCGCCGGCAGCTGGATCTACATTGGAACGCAGGGCATTCTTCAGGGAACATACGAAACCCTGGCCGCGGCGGCCCGGACGCATTTCGGCGGGACGCTCAAGGGGAAACTTGTCCTGACGGCCGGACTCGGCGGGATGGGCGGCGCCCAGCCTCTGGCCGTGACCATGAATGAGGGCGTCGCGATCGTCGTCGAGGTCGACCCCGGCCGGATCAGGAGGCGCCTGGAAACGGGCTACGTCGATACGACGGCCTCCACTCTCGACGAAGCCCTTCGCCTCGCCGGCGAGGCCCTGCGGAAGGGAACGCCCCTCTCGATCGCCCTCCTCGGAAACGCCGCCGACATCCTGCCCGAGTTCGTCCGCCGCGGGATCATTCCCGACGTTTTGACAGACCAGACCTCGGCGCATGACGAGCTCAACGGCTATGTTCCAAACGGCCTGCCTTATGAGCAGGCCCTAGAATTGCGGCGCGACAATCCGGAGGATTATATCCGCCGGTCGTACCAGGCCATGGCCGTCCACGTGGAGGCCATGCTCGCGCTCAAGAAGATGGGCGCGAGGGCCTTCGACTACGGGAACAACATCCGCGGCCAGGCCCAGAAGGCCGGGGTCCGCAAAGCTTTCGATATCCCCGGGTTCGTCCCGGAATACATCCGGCCGCTGTTCTGTCTCGGCAAAGGGCCGTTCCGCTGGGCCGCCCTCTCCGGGAAGCCCGCGGACATCTACGCCACCGACGAGGCCGTCCTTAAGGAGTTTCCCGGGGACGAGCCCCTGGCCCGCTGGATCCGGAAGGCGCGGGAAAGGGTCCGGTTTCAGGGACTGCCGGCCCGCATCTGCTGGCTCGGCTACGGCGAAAGGGCCCGCTTCGGCGAGGTCATCAATCAACTCGTGAAGAAGGGGAAAGTGGCCGCCCCCATCGTCATCGGCCGGGACCACCTGGACACCGGCTCCGTCGCCTCGCCGAACCGTGAGACCGAGGGGATGCGCGACGGCTCGGACGCTATCGCGGACTGGCCGATCCTCAACGCGCTTCTCAACGCGGTCAGCGGGGCCTCGTGGGTCTCCGTCCACCACGGAGGGGGGGTGGGGATCGGGCTGTCCATACACGCCGGAATGGTGATCGTGGCCGACGGAAGCGCGATGATGGGGCGCCGGCTGGCCAGGGTTCTGACGGTGGACCCCGGCTTGGGCGTCGCCAGGCACGCCGATGCCGGGTACCCCGAGGCCGTGGCCTGCGCCAAAGACAAGGGAATCAAAATCCCCATGATGAAATAATGGCCTTCGACTCCCCGGCCCCCCGCCCGGATTACACGGCTTTGGGAACCGGCGATAGATCGTCCCGCTCGTATTTCTCCGCTTCAGCATGTCACACTATGTGCCGGGCTTCAGCCTTGTAACTCGCTGACATCCAATGGGATACGGAGGCGCGTCACACAGTGTGCCGCGGGCGGGCCATCGGGCGCCTCGATGGGGCCGGCGGCTCCCGCAGAACGTTATTTAATTCAATGACTTAACGGACTCCCGGCGCTCCCCCGAACTGGCACGGAGATTGCTCATGGGAGAGCGAAAGGAGTCCCCGATGAAAAAAGTATTCCTGCTGGCCCTCGCCGGGCTCGTCCTGCTGTCCTCGGCCCTCGTCTTTCCGCTGGCCCTGAGCGCTCATAACGTCAACGAGTGCTACCGGGACTACCAGGTATGCCGGGAGCGGGCTCTCAACCTGGACGCGCCATGGACCAAGGTCGCGCTGGTCCTGACCGTTTGCGACATCGCGCTCGGCAAATGCATCCTGGGCTTCAACGTTTGAGGCACGGCGGGCCCTCCACCGCGGGGGGCCCGCCTCCATCCCGGTGTGAAGAGGAAAGGACGTCCATGAACCTGATCTGGAGGCAGGCCCTCATCCTCCTTGCCCTGGCTTCGGGCATTCCGCCTTCCGCAGTCGCGGCGCCCGGGGATCCTCCGATCAGAAGGTATGTCGCCGAAGCCGTGGCGACGGAAAGCGGCCAGAGCGACGATGCCTGCCTGGCTATGGCCGTTTCCCTGGCCTTCGACGCCGACCGGATCTATATCGCCGACGCCCAGGATTGCGCGGTCAAGATCTTTTCGAAAAAGGGACGGTTCGAAGCGGCGATCGGCCGCAAAGGAAGCGGCCCCGGAGAATTTTCGTTCCCTTCGGGAGTCGCCGTCTTCGGCGGCCGGATCTTCGTCGCGGACAAGTTCAATCACCGGGTCCAGGTCCTCGAGGCCTCCGGCCGGTATCTCCGGAGCTTCGGGGTGCCCTTCGCCCCCGACAAGGTTTTCGTCCTGGGGGCGGACAGAATCCTCGTGACGAACAACGGCACGGGGCGGTCAGGTGCGGAAAAACTGCTTCATCTTTTTAACGCGAAGGGCGACCTTCTTCGGGAGGAAATGCCAGCCTATTTTTCCGGCGACCCCGTGTTCGACGCTTTCCGCAACATGTTCCTCGTCAACCCGGGTCCGGGCGGCGATTTCTTCGTGGTTTACAGGAGCCGCGAGAGGTCCATCCTTCACTACGGCCTGGACGCGGTGCTCCTCGGGCGGATCCCCGTGGACGAAAGGTACGCACGGAAGAGTCTCTCGCTGCCGGCCAAAGGCGGGCCGAAAGAGGTCGAGGCATTCTGCTGGGACAGCGCCTACGACCGCGGCCGGCTCTACATCCTCGCCCCCGCGTACACTGGCGAAGGAGACCTCGGCCCGGGGGACCAGGTTTTCGTCTTCGACGGGGCCGGACGGCTCGAGGCCCGCATCGACCTTCCAGCGAGGGTGACTCGGCTGGCGGTCGACGGCGGGCGGATTTACGCGATCGACCGGGCGAGCGAGCTCCGGATCTTCAGGGTTGCGCCATGACCAGGCGGATCGCGGCCCTCCTTGTGCTGGCCCTCGGGGCGGCCCTGCCCGCCGCCAACCGGGCCGGTGTCGACGTCAGGATCATGCGAAATCTCGAAGAGGCGGTCCCGCAGGCGGGAAGGCCCATCCTTCTCGTCTTTTTTTCAACGGACTGCCCGTCCTGCTATGACGATCTTTTCGAAGCCAGGTACGCCGTCGAAAAAGGGGGCTGGCCGGTGAGCGTCGTCGGCGTTTTTTCGGGCCCTAAGGCTGAACTCCAAGCCTTCCTCGAAAAACACGCCTGCACACTCCCGGTCGTCCTCGACCGGAGGAAGGTCCTTTTCCGGAGGTTCGACGTTGACAGCCTCCCCTACAAGGCCCTGCTTTCGGGAGACACGACCCTTTACCGGGACGATCCTTACAAGGAACCCGGCCGGCGAATGGAGGATCTCAAGACATGCCTGCGAAAAATGTATTCCCGCTGACGGTCTGCCTGGCCGGGTCCAAGCTCCGTTCCTCGAGGTTCACGGTCGCGGTCCTGGCGGCCTTGCCGGCTTTTCTCATTTATCTCGGAGTTCGGGATTCCCAGGAGACGGCCATGAAGTTCTTCCTTTTCTTCTTTCCTTATGTGTTTCTTCTCTTCGCCCAGGACATGGTGGCGTCGGAGCTCGCCGGCGGCGGGCTGGAGAACGTACTTTTCCTGGGGGGGAGATTCAGGAGCTACCTATGGCAGAAGAACTTCGCTCTGGCCGCCGCGGCCGGGGCCTACGCCGCCGGACTGTTTCTGCTCCTCTCGGCCTGGGGGGTCGCGCGCGGGACCCCGGGCCCATTCCCGGCCGACCAGTTCGGAATGGGACTTCTGGCCGGGCTCTATTACATCGGCCTGGCCGGCCTTTTGAGCTGGTTTCTGAAAGCCGGATCCAACGTTGTCGTCATTCTCCTGGCCCAGGCGGCCTGGCTCGTCGGTTTGCTTTTTTCCGCAACGTCCAGGACGGGCTTTATCGACCACCTGGGGACCGGCACGTTCCCGGGCCTCAAGTCCCGGCTGCTCTTCATGGGATTCACGTCCGTCTGCCCGAATCTGGTGGTCTCACGGCGGCTTTTCCACGGCGGGCTGGTCGTCGTCGCGGGGCTGGCCATGGCCCTTTTTCTGCAACGAGCGCTCGCCCGGCGGCTGGAGCTCTGCAAGTAGAAGGGATGACCATGCTGACCGTGAAAGGGCTTCGGAAGAGCTACGGCAGCGTCCGGGCCGTGCGCGGCGTGAGCTTCTCGCTCGAGCGGGGGCGGACGACCGCCCTCCTCGGCGAGAACGGGGCCGGGAAAACGACCACCCTGAAAATCGTCCTCGGGTTCCTGAGGCCGGACGAAGGAACCGTCGAGTTCGGCGTCAGCCGCGTCGGTTACGTCCCCGACCAGCCCGTTTTCTTCCCCTGGTTGAGCGGGCGGGCCCTTCTGGACCTGACCCGCAGATCCCTCGGGAGGCGAAAGCCGGAATGGGAATCGAATGTCCGGGAGATCAGCGCGAAAATTCTCTTCGACCCCGGACTTCTGAACAGGAAGCCGGGGACTTATTCGGCCGGGAACGTCAAGAAATTCGCCTATCTCCAGGCCCTCGCCGCCGCTCCCGAGTTCCTCGTCGTCGACGAGCCCTTCTCGGCCCTCGACCCCCCGTCCATCCGAAGGATGCGCGACCTCTTCATCGAGATGCGGGACGGCGGGGCGGCCCTCCTCCTCAGCTCGCACATGCTGGCCGAGATGGTCCGGATCAGCGATGATTTCATCGTCATCCGGCGCGGGGAGGTGGCGGCCCGCTCGGGGCTTCCGGAATTCCTGTCGCGCCTCCGGCGGCCGGCCGCCGCCGACCTCGAATCGGCTTTCCTGGGCCTGATGCAAGGCTGAGCCCCGGGCCGGGTTTCAGATGACCGTCCCCGCCGGAATGACGGCGCCCTTGGGGACGACGATGATCCCGCTGACGATGACATAATTGTCCCCGGATTCGGCCGTCGCGGAGTTCCGGTTGACGAGCCTCGCCCCGCGGCCGATCCGGGCGTTCTTGTCGATGATGGCGTTCCGGACCTCCGAATCGGGACCGATGCCGATGTCCGGGATCCCCGCCTCGCGGTTCCGCCGGAGGTCCTCCGGGGATTCGAAAAAGTCCGCGCCCATGACGACCGTGCGTTCGACCCGGCAGTTTTCGCCGATTCGGGACCGGATGCCGATGATGGACTCCCGGATCCGGGACCGGTTGACGATGCTCCCCTCGCAGAGGATGGCGTTTTCGACGTCGGAGGCCAGGAGCTTCGAACCGGGGAGGTAGCGGGCGTGGGTGAAGATCGGCTTCTCTTCGTCGTAGAAATTGAACCTGGGCAGAGGCCGGGTCAGGTCCATGTGGGCCTCGAAGAAACTCCGGATCGTCCCGATGTCCTCCCAATAACCGTCGAAGAAGTAGCTGAAGACCTTGCGGTCGCCGATGGCGTGGGGGATGACTTCGCGCCCGAAGTCCCTGGACCCGGTGTGGGCGAGGAGATCCTTGAGGACGTCCCAGTTGAAGAGGTAGACGCCCATGGAGGCGAGGTGGGTTCGGTCCGACGGGACGCCGGCCCGTCGCAGGACCTCCTCCGGGGCGCTCGTCCGCGCGACATCGGCCGGGCTTGTCGGCTTCTCGAAGAACTCGGTGATCCGTCCCCGCTGGTTGACCTTCATGACCCCGAACTCCGGCGCCTGGGCCGCGCTCACCGGGGTGACGGCGATGCTGATCTCGGCGCCCGCGGCCAGGTGCGCCTCGACGAACTTCCGGTAGTCCATCCGGTACAGGTGGTCGCCGGAAAGGATGAGGACGAGGTCGCCGACGTCCTCGATGAAATTGAGGTTCTGGCGGACGGCGTCGGCGGTGCCCTGGTACCAGTCCCGGTTCTCGAGGGTCTGCTGCGCCGATAGAAGGGTGATGAAATCCTGATGGAAATTGTCGAACCGGTAGGCCGTGAAGATGTGCCGGTGGAGGGATTCGCTCGCGAACTGCGTCAGGACAAAGATTTTGCGGAAGCCGGAGTGGATGCAGTTGCTGATCGGGATGTCGATGAGCCGGAACTTGCCGGCGATGGGGACGGCCGGTTTGCTCCGGACCTTGGTCAGGGGGTAGAGCCGGCTGCCTTGGCCTCCCGCCATGATGATGGTGACGACGTTGGCCATGATTGCGCCTCAGCGGCGGGACTTCAGGACCGCCTTCACGGCCTCCATTTTCTCGGCGGATCCGGCGAGCGCGGCCCAGTTCCAGAAAACGACCCCTCGCGAGGGCGGTCTCAAAGCCGCGACAAGGGCTTCCTGGAATTCGGCCGGCGATTCCGGTCCCGGAATGTAGGCCTCCTGGACCTGGATGCTGGGGATGACGGCGGCCTTGGACGCGCGCTCCGCGTCCTCGACGACCGCGTGAACCCAGGCCGGCGTCTGCTTGACCATGTGGTGATAGCACATCGGGGAGATGTAGTCGACGAGCGGGGCGAGGCGGGCCAGGTCCTGTCCGGCCACGGCCCTTATCGCGCCGCCAAAGTCGTCCGACCGCCACGGGACCGTGTGGACGTTGACCTTGATCCCGGGCTTGACTTTCCGCGCTTCGCCGGCCAGGGCCTTGACCGCGCCGGCGATGACGCCGCACTTCCACTCCACCCACTCCCGGGGATGGTTGGCCAGGATCCAGCGGGCGATCTCCGGCGTCCCGGCGAGCGCCGCCGGAATCCCGATTCCCGTCTCTCTTTCGAAGGACTCGAGACAGGACCGGTCGAAGCAGGAGTTCGGCAGGGACTCCGGTGTCCGATCCGGGTAGACCATCTCCCAGAAGACGAAGAAGCGGATGAAGTCCAGGCTAATGCCTTCGGGATCGGTCTCCCGGACCAGCGTCCGGAGGTCCTCGATTTTTCTAGTCAGATAATCCCGGCGCGTCGGGCAGACGAACTTCACCCAGCTCTCCTCCGCCCGGCCGCCCTTGTCGGTGACGGCGAAGAGGTCCGGCCGTTTGGCGAGCTCCTCGGCGTCGAAAAAGACCGGAAAAATTATGTAGGTCGCGATGCCGTTTTTCCTGGCCAGGCTCCGGAACTCCGCGTTGCGCGCGAGGGCCGGGCTGACGAAGGCGGTATTGATTCCCGTCTCGCGCCAGGCCTCGAAGAGGGCCACGAAGCTTCCGGAGTATTCGTAGATCTTGGCCCCGATCATGGGCCCGTTCCCGCGCGAGGCGCGGGCTTGGCGGCCCCACATGGCCGTAAACCCCACGGCCACGAGGGCCAGCAGGGGGAGCACGGCCCAGGCCCAGAGACTCTTGTTTTTCATCACGGCTGTTTCTTCCCGCCCGTCGGCAGGACCTCGCGCAGGGAAAAATCGACCCAGATGATGGCCATGTCCTGCCTGACCCTTTTCCGGATGGTGTCGCCGATGGTCTTGGGCGGGTCGGGGAGCTTCGACCACCAGGGCTTGTCCGAGTTATAACCGATCTGGAACACGACCAGGTTCGGGAAGAAGGCCGGGGCCCATTTTTCGGAATATTCCTTGACCATGGCTTCCATGTCCGGAAAGATCTGGCTGTCGTCGACGAAGACGATGTCGCCCCGGTACGTCGGCGGCATCCACTTCTCGTCCCAGTGCTTCAGGAACAGGCGGTAAGCGGGATTGTGGGCCTTGACCTTCGCCTCCCAGTCGCGGGCGGTGGCGTCGTCCACGGCCATCCCGGTCTCCCGGTAGTCCGCCGTCCTGTTCCACTCGACGTCCACGCCGAAGCCGATGACGCAGGGATGACGCCCGTACCGGCTCAGGACGAGGTCGATCAGGGTGCCCATGTCGGCGTTGGCCGGTTCGACCTGGAGGAAGACCTTGATCCCGGCCCGGTCGAATTCGGCGAGGTAGCGCTCGTGCCTGTCGGCCGCCTCGAACTCGATGTTCGGGTAGGAGCGGCCGTCGGCGGGAAATTCGAGATGGGTGAACCGCGGCGTTCTCGCCATCGTCCCCACGATCCAGACGCCGCAGGGGGTCGACCCCGGAAAATAGGCGGTCATGGCCCCGATGGCCTGCTCCCAGGCCGGCGGTTCGGGGAAGGGTTTGATTCCGTATTTAGACGAACGGACGCCGGCGTAGACGACTTTGGCCGGACCGCCGGCGGGGGCCGGGCCCGGGGAGAGCTTGCCGGCGGGCCTCACGGCGCAAGCCAGCGCCGCAAGCAACAGCCAGGCGGGCGAAACGGCGACGGCCGCCGTCCGCAGGTTTGGAAATCTCTTGTTTGAGCTCACACCAACCTCCATCATCGGATTCCCCGAAACCGTCACGGCGGCTCGGGGGAATCCTATCCCATGGCCGGCGCGGCCGTCAATCCCGTTCGTAAAATTCCACGGACGAGAGTCCGTGGATTTTTGCGAACGGGATTGGAGTCGTCGGGATAGGCGGCCGTCCGCCCGGGTTATGGTAAGATAAACTGGGAACTTACGATGATCGATGTGATCATAATCGGCGCCGGCCTGGGCGGGTTGATGGCCGCAGCCAAGCTGGCGCGGCGGGGGAGGAGGGTCCTCGTCCTCGAAAAGAAATCCCTTCCCGGCGGGACGAGCTACGTCTTCCGGCGCGGCGGGTACGCCTTTCCCATGGGCCCCCTGGCGTTCAGTTATCCGGGGCGCGTCCATGATTTACTGGAGGAAGCGGGCGTCGCGGAGGCGGTGGGCTTCCGGCGGAACGGGTTCGAGCTCCGGACGCCCTATTTCGACGTCATGATGTCCCAGTCCCTGCCCGACTTGGAGGCGGCCCTGGCCGGAGCTTTCCCCGGGGAAAGTCGCGGCTTGAGCGAATTCTTCCGTCAGCTCGCGGGCATGATCGCGGTGTCCAAAGACATGGACCTTTGGCAGTCGGATTTTCGTTCCAGTCCGGGGCAGAAAAACGGCCGTGCCCGCCCCGGGCTGGACGCCAGGGCCGACGAGGTCCGCCGGCTGTCGGGGGTTCCGGCCGCGGAGCTTCTTGACCGCCTGATCGAGAACCGAACTCTCCGGAACTTCCTGGGTTCGATGGGGACCGGCCGGCCCGAGATGTCCCTGCTGAACCTGGCCCTCATGTGGAACGTCATGGCGGAGGAGGGCATCTGGTTTCCCTCCTGCGGGGTCCACGGCATCGCCGACCTTCTCTGGCGGAAAATCGAGGACCGGGGGGGGGAGGTCCGGCTTTCCGAGCCTGTCGGGAGGATCATGGTCCGGTCCGGCCGTGCCGCGGGCGTGCTGACCGCGGGCGGCCGGGTCATCGAATCCCGCTGGGTAATCTCCAACGCCGATTACAAGACCACGTTCCTCGGCCTCATGGATGCTACGGACATCCCCGGCGTGGACCTGGAGCCCATCCGGGAGGTCCCCTATACGGGATCGGAGCTATGCGTTTACCTTGGCGTCAGGCCGCAGGAAATGGACCTCAGCGCCGTCCATGCCGAGCACCTCTTTTTCCGGAAGGATATCCGCGACAGTGGTCCGGCCGACCCGGAAGATTTTGACAACCGGGAAATCGAGATATGCTGCTGGTCGCGGAAAGCGCCCGACCTCGCGCCGGCGGGCCGGGCTTCGCTCGTCCTGAGGACCGGCTTCCCGTACGGACATTTCGCTTCCTGGCGGACGGGCGAGAAGGAAAGGAAAGAGGGATACCGGGAATTCAAGGCCCGCCTGGCCCGGGGAATGATCGGTACCGTGGAGAGCATTCTTCCGGGATTGTCCGGTGCTATCGAGGTCATGGAGATCGCGACGCCTCTCACGTACCGTGATTGGGGAGGCCGCTACGAAGGCTCGATCGCGGGCTGGACGTGGGGCCCCAGAAGGCCCGGCCCGCTTTCGGGAAAAATTCTGGTCCGCACGCCCGTCCCGGGATTGCTTGCGGCCGGGGTGTACGCGGCCTCCGAGCTCTTCCTCGGCGGCGTCCCCACCGCCCTCTACACAGGGAACCTGGCCGCGGATTATGTCCTCGCCGGCTGATTCCGGTTACCGGCTCACCGTGGCATTAATAGCTGGAAAGGGCGGAAGGAGTATGGCCGGAACGTCATGTGCGGCTTAGCGCAAGACGCACTCTGGAGTGGAGGCCATTCCCTTCTGCCCTTTCGTTAAGACTACTTGGCCGCGTTCTGGACGGCCGCGATGTCGTCGATGATCCACATGCCGCGTCCGTTGGTCGCGATGATGAGGCAATTGTCCCGCGGGTGGACGGCGATGTCCCACACGTAGGTCGTCGGCAGTCCGCCGCCCAGGACGTTCCAGGCCTTGCCGCCGTCGAGCGAGACATAGATCCCGGTGTCCGTGCCCGCGTAGAGGATGTCCTTTGTCTTGGTGTCCTCTCGCACGACGTTGACGGGTCCCCCGGGGATGTTTCCGGCGATACTCATCCAGGTTTTTCCGTAGTCCGCGGACTTGAAGATGTACGGGTTGAAGTCGTCGTCATGGCGGCCGACCAGGGTGACGTAGACGGTCGCCGGGTCGTACTTCGAGGCCACGATTTTCCAGACGTGCTTATTGAAAGGCAGCCCGGCCGTGATTTCGGTCCAGGCTTCGCCGCAGGCTTTGGTCACCCAAACGCGGCCGTCGTCGGTCCCGGCATAGAGCACGCCGAACTTGAACGGCGATTCGTCGACCGCGGTGATCGTGGCGAAGGGAATGGCGAAGGGCCATTTTCCCTGCTGCTCAGGGTTGTTGTAGGTCAAGTCGGGACTGATGCGCTCCCAAGTGTCGCCGCGGTCCATGGACCGGAACAAGTATTGGAAGCCGTGGTAGACGATCAGGGGATTGTGCGGGGAAAGCACGGTCGCGGCCAGCCACTGGCCCCTGTACCTAGGCTCATCTTTGGCCGCCTTGGGGTAGATGTCCTTGCTCTCCCAGATGCCATTCTTGTACTCGGACCTCTGCAGCCGGCCGTAGAAGGTCGAGGCATACTCAATATCGGAGTCCGCGGGATCCACGGCGATCAAGGTGCCTTCGCCGCCGGGGGCCGGCTCCCATTTCGGCTCCGGCCTCCCGAACCTCATCCGCCGGCCCTGCGCCGCCTGCCCCGGCTTGACGAGGGGGATCTGTCCGCGATACGTCCCCTGGTCTTGGACCGAACCGTAGACCCAGAACGGCGACTGGAAATCGTAGGCCACGTTGTAAAACTGGACGGACGGGATGCCCTTATGAAAGTCGCGCCAGGCTTTGCCGCCGTCGTAGGAGACGTTGGCGCCGCCGTCGTTGACGTTGATCAGGTAGTTCGAATCGCCGGGATCGATCCACAGCCCGTGATGGTCGGTGTGGAGCCCCTCGTAGTACAGGTTCTTGAAAGTCTTGCCGCCGTCGGTCGACTTGGCCAGCCCCAATCCCATGATGTAGACTGTGTTCTCGTCGTTAGGGTCGACCCGGATCTGGCTGAAGACCCAGCCGTAGGTGCCGCCGAATCTCTCGAAATAGGACGTCGTCGGACTCGCCTTCTGCCAGGTTTCCCCTTTGTCGTCCGAGCGGTAGATTTCCGCGCCGATAATGCCGCGCTGCCGCGGCCGGCCGTAGGAATCGAGCTCGCCGGCGCCGGCTTCCTTGCCCGGCGTGTGATTATCAACGTAGGCGTATATGACGTTGGGGTTCGTCCGGCACAGATCGATCCCGATCCGGCCCGTGAACCGGGTGTCGGGGAGCCCGTTATTGATGGGTTTCCAGGTCTTGCCGCCGTCGGTCGTCTTGTAGAGGCCGTCCTCGCCGCCGGGCACGGGGTCGCTCCAGCGCTGCCGGATCCGGTTCCAGGTCGCGGCGTAAAGCGTGTCCGGGCTTTGGGGGTCCATGACCAGGTCGTTCGAGCCGACCTTCTCGTTGATGTACAAGACCTTCTGCCAGGTCTTGCCGCCGTCGCTCGTTTTGAAGACCCCGCGGTCGGGGTTATATGTCCATTCATGGCCCGTGGCCGCGACGTACACGATGTCGGGGTTCGTGGGGTGGATGACGATTCGTCCGATCGTATAGGTCCCCTCGAGGCCCATATGGCTCCAGGTCTTGCCGCCATCGGTCGACTTGAAAACGCCGATCCCCGGCTCCGAGGCCCGAAAGATGTTGGCTTCGCCCGTTCCGACCCAGACGATGTTCGGGTCGGATTCGGCCACGGCGATGTCGCCGATGGACTGGGTGGGCATGTCCTCGAAGAGAGGTTCCCAGGTGATGCCGGCGTTCACGGTCTTCCAAAGGCCGCCCGTGGCCGAGGCGATGTAGATCACGTTCCGGCTGCCCTTGGGGACGGCGATGTCCGTACAGCGGCCGCCGAGGTCCAGGGGGCCGATGAATCGCCATTTCAGGTCTTTGAAGGGCGACTTCTCCTTCATGGCCTGGTGTTGCTCGAACCATTTCAGGCGCTGGGCCGTGTCGGTGTTCTCGATTTTCTTTGGGGTCCTGGCCGGGGCCTTGGATTGGGCGGCCCAGCCGGCGAGGATGACGGTGAGCAGGACGATGCCGAAGAGAAAAAGGAACCTGCGCTTCGAGTTCATGGGGCGACCTCCGTGTATGGATTTGACGGAAAGACATGATGAGGGGACGTCATGGCCAAAGGTAACGATATGAAATTCCGCGGACCGCTGTCAATCCCATTCGCGGGATCCCACGGACGCAGGCCCGTGGAGCTTCAGTGACAAAAAGGGAACGGAGTGATTTTTTTCTGGCGCCGGTTTCTCAGGCCAGGACCTTGAGCAGGTGATAATCGTCCGCGACCGGGCAGGCTTTGGGCCGGATGGCGATCTCGAGCGGCAGGAATTCGATCTGTCCATTCCTGTAATGGACGCAGACGTCGGACTTCCCCCCGATCAGCGCTTCCACGGCCGCGTGGCCGAGGCGGGCCGCCAGGATCCGGTCCATAGCGGTCGGCCGGCCGCCCCTCTGGATATGGCCGAGGACGGCGATCCTCGTTTCGAGCCCCGTCTCCCGGGTGACGACGGCGGCCGCGTCCTGGGCCCGGGCCTTCCCCTCGGCGGTGATGATGATCCAGCTGACCTTGCCCCGCGCGTGCCCGTTCTGGATCTCGCGGCACATGGACAGCGGGTCGTAATCCTGTTCCGGAAGCAGGACCTCTTCGCATCCTCCCGCCAGGGCTACCTGCATGGCGATCGAGCCGCATTTCCGGCCCATGACCTCGACGATGAAGATCCTCTCCAGGCTCGTGGCCGTATCCCGGATCTTGTCCAGAGCGTCCAGGGCGACATTGACGGCCGTGTCGGCGCCGATCGTGATGTCGACGCCGCTGAGGTCGTTGTCGATCGTGGCCGGGATTCCGATGACCTTCACGCCGTGCGAGGAGGCCAGCACGTGGGCGCCGGCCAGGGAGCCGTTCCCGCCGATGATGAGCAGGCCGTCGATCCCACGGGCCTTGATGTTCTTTACGGATGAGACCTGGCCTTCGGCCGTGAAAAACCGTTCGCAGCGGGAGGTTTTCAGGATAGTCCCTCCGGCGTTGATGATTCCCGAGACCGAGCGGCGGTCGAGCGGGACGAAGTCCCCGTCGATCAAACCCTCGTAGCCCCTGAGGACACCGAGCACTTCGATCCCCGCCGGGGTCGCGGTCCGGACGGCCGCTCGGATGGCGGCGTTGACGCCCGCGCAGTCCCTGGTCAGGATAGCCATCCGTTTCATGGCCCTAGTATACAACAATCAGGAGGACGGGCTCTCTCGAACTTGATATTCCCGGCCGTTCACCCTACAATGAACATCGATTCCCGGATCCCGGAAATCAGGCATTCTTAGGTAAGGGAGAAACAGGAATGGCCAACAAGAAATTCGCCCTCGGCTGCCTGGGCGTCATCGTCCTGGCAATCATCATCATGGCGCTCTCCGCGGCCGGGACCTACAACTCGCTTGTCCGGCTCGACCAGAAAGTCCAAGCCCAGTGGGCCCAGGTCGAAAACCAGTACCAGCGGCGGGCGGACCTTGTCCCCAACCTGGTCGAAACCGTCAAGGGGGCGGCCGACTTCGAGAAGTCGACCTTCACGGCCGTTACCGAGGCCCGGGCCAAGGTCGGCCAAGTTCAGGTTTCGGCCGACAAGCTTACGCCCGAGGCATTCGCCAAATTCCAGACGGCCCAGGACGGGCTGTCCTCGGCCCTGTCCCGGCTGCTCGTCGTGATGGAAAAATATCCCGATCTCAAAGCGACCGAGAATTTCAAGACGCTGCAGGCCCAGCTCGAGGGAACGGAGAACCGGATCGCGACCGAGCGCATGCGCTTCAACGAAGCCGCCCAGGCCTTCAACACCAAGCGGATGAGCTTCCCAACCGTTCTCATCGCCGGCCTCTTCGGCGCACGCTTCAACGAAAAGCCCTATTTCAAGTCCCAGCCCGGCTCTGAGACGGCGCCCAAGGTCAAGTTTTAGGCTTTTTCACCCTGATGCCGTCCCGCCTCCGACCCTCGGCTTGGATTTCCGCCCTCCTCGTCCTGACCGGTCTTTTCGCGGCGGCGCAGGACCTCCGAATTCCATCGGCCCCCGGCCGATGGGTCACGGACCAGGGCCGTTTCCTTTCCGCCGAAACCGTCGCCTCGCTCGACGCCCGGCTGGAAGCGTTTGAGCGGGAAACCGGGCACCAAGTCCTCGTTTACGTCGGTGAAACGACCGGCGGCGTCCCCATCGAGGAGTGGGCCGTCAAGGCCTTTGAGGCCTGGAAAGTGGGCCGCAAAGGTCTCGACGACGGCTTGGTCCTCTTCATCATGGCCGGGGACCGCAAGGTCAGGATCGAGGTCGGCTACGGGCTCGAGGACCGTGTCCCGGATGCCAGCGCCTTCCGGATCATCGATGGGATCCTCGTGCCGGGCTTCCGGAGCGGAAGCCAGGACGCCGCCGTTTCGGAGGCCGTGGCGAGTCTCCTCTCGCTCATTTCAGGCCGTGACGAGGGGACGGCGCCTCCCGGACGGAATCCGTCTTCCGGGCTCCGCCGGGGCGGGTCGGTGGTCAATACGGTGTTTGTTGTCATAGCGTTTGTCTTTTTCCTGATCCTCCTCATCACCCACCCATCACTGGCCCTATGGCTGCTGATCAATATCATCTCGGGAGGCCGGGGCGGCGGCGGGAGCGGCGGCGGATTCAGCGGCGGGGGAGGGCGCTCGGGCGGCGGCGGCGCGTCCGGGTCGTGGTGAGGGAGGCGTCAAATGATATTCGGGCATCGTAGCAAACTGCTGCGGGTGATCGACGCCGCGCGGGTGAAGGAGGCCATCGAGGCCGCGGAGCGCCGGACCTCGGGCGAGATCCGTGTTTCCGTCGCCCCGTTTTTCTGGGGACCGGTCCGGCGGGTCGCCGAGAAGGCTTTCCGCAGGCTCGACATGCACCGGACGAAGGACCGGAACGGGGTTCTGCTCTTCATCGTTCCTTCCCGCAAACGCTTTGTCGTCCTCGGGGACGAGGGGATTCACGCCCGGGTGGGGCAGGATTTTTGGGAATGCGTGGCGTCTCTCATGTCCACGCACTTCCGGAAGGGCGAGTTCACGGAAGGACTGGTCCGCGGGATCGAGGAGGTCGGCCAGCAACTGGCCGCCCATTTCCCGTTCGACCCCGCATCCGACGTCAACGAACTGCCCGACGATATCGATTTTGGAAAAACCGGTCGGAAGGAGAGGAAATGAAGAAAATGACCCTGATGATCATCGCGCTGTCCGTTTTGCTGGCCTTTGCGGCGTGCCGGCAATCCGCGGAAAAACTATCCTACCCCGTGACGAAAAAGGTCGGTCAGGTCGACGACTATTTCGGGGCCAAGGTTGCCGACCCCTACCGCTGGCTCGAGGATGACAACGCCGCGGACGTCAAGGAATGGGTCCAGGCCGAGAACGCCGTGACCTTCGGCTACCTCGGGAAGATCCCCTTCCGGGAAAAGATCAAGCAGCGGCTGAACGAAATCTTCAACTACCCGCGGTACTCCTCCCCCTTCCGGGCCGGGGAATATTACTTCTTCTACAAAAACGACGGCCTCCAGAACCAGTCCGTCTGCTACATCCAGAAAGGGCTGGACGGGACGCCCGAAGTCTTCTTCGACCCCAACGCCCTTTCCCCGGACGGCACGGTGCGCCTCGGCATCATCAGCGTCTCCCGCGACGACCGCTACGTCGCCCTGTCCCGGGGCGAGGCCGGGTCCGACTGGTCCGAGATCCGGGTCATGGAGGT
Source organism: Candidatus Aminicenantales bacterium (assembly GCA_049513915.1). Lineage (GTDB taxonomy): Bacteria > Acidobacteriota > Aminicenantia > Aminicenantales > Saccharicenantaceae > DATKJS01. Next base: position 51,313 of record JBEKVN010000008.1, read on the forward strand.
CGCGACGAAAAAGGAGCTCCCGGACCGCGTGCAGTGGGTGAAGTTTTCCGGGGCGGCCTGGCAGGGGAACGGTTTCTATTACAGCGGCTACGATAAGCCCGCCCCCGGCCAGGAGCTCAAGGCCAAGAACGAGTTCCAGAAGATCTTCTTCCATAAACTTGGCGACCCCCAGGCGACGGACGCGCTCGTCTACGAAGATAAAGAGCATCCCCTGCGCTATCTCGGGGCCGGGACCACGGAGGACGAAAAGCTCCTATTCCTGAGCGTGTCGGAGGGGACGAGCGGAAACGAGCTCTACGTCAAGGACCTCACCAAGAAAAAAGCGGCGTTCGAGCCTCTGGTCAAGGGATTCGAAAACGACAGCGCCCCGGTCGACGCGGTGGGCGGCAAGGTCCTCGTCTACACGAACATCGACGCCCCGAATTTCCGGGTCGTGCTCGTCGATCCGAAGTCGCCGGCCCGAGAGGGCTGGAAAACCGTGATCCCCGAGAAACCCGAGGTCCTGAGCGGGGCTAATGCTTCCGGCGGCTACCTGTTCTGCGACTACCTCAAGGACGCCAACACCAAGGTCACCCAGCACGATCTCGCCGGCAAGCTCATCCGGGAGATCGAACTGCCGGCCCTGGGTACCGCGGGGGGGTTCGACGGGAAACGGGACGAGAAGGTCCTGTTTTACACCTTCACTTCGTTCACCTATCCTCCGACGATCTACCGCTACGATCCGGCCTCGGGCCGGTCGGAGGTTTTCCGCCGGAGCGAGGTCAAATTCGACCCCGCCGATTACGAGACGAAGCAGGTTTTCTACGCGAGCAAGGACGGGACGAAGGTCCCGATGTTCATCGTCCACAAGAAAGGGCTGACGCTCGACGGGAAAAATCCGACCTACCTCACCGGTTACGGCGGCTTCAATATCAGCGAGCAACCTTCGTTCAGCCCCAGCTATCTCGTCCTTCTCGAGAACGGCGGCGTTTTCGCCCTGGCCAACCTCCGGGGCGGCGGCGAGTATGGAGAGGCCTGGCACAAGGCCGGGATGCTTCTCAACAAGCAGAACGTCTTCGACGATTTCATCGCCGCGGCCGAGTACCTCATCCGGGAAAACTACACGTCGAAAGACCGCCTGGCTATCGCCGGCGGCTCGAACGGCGGCCTTCTCGTCGGGGCGGCCATGACCCAGCGGCCGGACCTCTTCAAGGTCGCCCTGCCCGCGGTCGGGGTCATGGACATGCTCCGCTTCCACAAGTTTACCGTAGGCTGGGGTTGGGCCGTCGAATATGGCTCGAGCGACAACGAGAAGGACTTCAAGAACCTTTACGCTTAGTCGCCGCTGCACAACATCAAGCCCGGCGTCTGCTATCCCGCGACTTTGGTTACGACCGCCGACCACGACGACCGCGTCGTTCCGGCCCACTCGTTCAAGTTCGCGGCCACGCTCCAGGAGATGCAGGCCTGCGCGAACCCGGTGATCATCCGCATCGAGACGCGCTCGGGGCACGGCTCGAGCAACTTGAGCAAGGCCATCGACGCCTTGACCGACACTTGGTCGTTTATGTTCACCAATATGGGGGTCACGCCCGCATACAAGTGACTTCCTGATTTTCGACGGTCACAGGCCGGGGGCCGGGCAGTGACCTCCAAGAATCCGGCGCGGCGGACCTTAGTGTTTATCCTGCGGGGTCTTCTTGCCGGCTTCGATCTGGGCTTTCAGCCTGGCAACCTCATCCTGGGCCTTGGCCAGTTTCTGGCTCGTCTCGTCGATCTGCTGCATGATGACGTCCCGGGGCGTCATGGTGTTCAGGTTGTTGGATTCCTGGAGCAGAATGTTCATCTTGTCCGTTAAGAGATCGACCTGTTCACTGGCGGCCTTCAACCGGGCCTCTGGGGTTTTTCCGGAAGCCGAAGATGCCGGATCCGACGAATCTCCGGACTCGAACACCGTGGGTCCGCTGGGGAGGACATTGGGAACGATCGTGCGAACCGGGGCCGCATTGGCCGCGTTTGGCTCCAGGCCGGCCGACGGTTCGAGATTTTCCTCAGCCGAATTCGGCTCTGCGGCTAAATCCGGCACGATGATGATGGCCGGGGTTTTATGCACGGCGGTCAGATCGACGTTGGTGACAACCCTGGCCCGGTTCCCTTTAAGGCCCTCGCGGCGCGCCTTTTCCTGCCGGGAGAGCTCGACGACGCTCTGGGCGCTGAGCGACCCGGCCACGATCAGAAATAACGCGATGGCGATTCTTTTCTTCATGTGACGGCTGCCTAAGGAGTCGGTCCCTTCGTCCTCAGCGGATGATCTGGTAGATTTCCCTCCAGGACTTGATCTGGAGCAGGGACCCGATCGGCTGTTCGAGCATTTCGATCGTGGAATTGTACTCCTGTATGAAGACTTCTCTTTTATTGACGTTGCCTGAACGCCCGACGTCACCGACAGTCACGGCCCGGCGGGCCTTGCTCGCCATCTCGAGATACTCGGGGGGCACAATTTGGGCCGATCTGAGGGCCGTGCCGCCGACGGGATTGCCGGCGCTCCCGGGACGGATGATCCGGCCGTAGAGCTGTCCGGCGCCGGCCAGGTTGGCGCAGGGGTTGACAGCTTCGATGCTCCCCGGCAGGGTGCTGAAATAGAGCGTATAGTCCGAGGTGACGGGATCGGCCCAAACCTTGAACCCGACTCCGAGGCCGTTGACCTTGTCGCCGACCTGTGAAAGGGCCGGGAGGTTGAGGACATTCCGATCCCCGATATACCACTCGACCGTGGCGCTTGGGGCGCCCGTGTCGATAAGCCCTACGAAGGAGTATTGCCTGTTTGACGGCGCGCCCTCGTCGCCACCCGTCCCGAAGTAAATCCGGGGTGTCGGGGAGGTCGCGAAGGGATCCATCCAGACCGCCGGTTTGGTGATGATGGGATAGTAGAGGAAGTCGGTGTAGATGGCGGCGAGGTTCCAAGAGTTGGGGTTGGTATTCGTCACGTCCATTTTGTAAAGCCGCCCGTCGAGATCGCCGACATAAACCGATTCGATTTTTCCGTCATTGTTGGAATCCAGAGCCGTGGGCGACGCGACGATGGCAACGGGGATATCCGTATACTTGTACGGCCGGCGCGTGCCGGACATCGTGCCGTTGGCATTGGTGTCGGCGTTGGCGACGGTCACCGTCCGGACGATCGTACCGTCATCGATCCTGACGACGTAGAAGTTCCGGCCGGCCGTGCTCGAGCCGACGTTATTATAGCCGGACCCCATGAAGGCCACCCAGCGTTCCGTGCCGCTGACATTGACTTTCCCGATCGCGGGGACGGACCACGTCTCGCCCATGGTGGCTTGGTTGGAGGAATTCTTGTGCGTGATCTCCCATAACGGCCGGGGATTTAGCGGGTCGCTGATATCCAAGGCCCAATAATAATTCACTCCGGTGGTGAAATTGCTGTCGATCACGCTTCCTTTGCCCGGGCCCTGGCCGCAGAGGAGGACCGTTTTCCATACCCCCCCGATCTGGACATCGGCGACCGCCGGGGAGCCGTCCACAAAGACGTCATGGGAGTAATAGCGCGTCGTGTTGGTCGCGACCTTCCACGTGCTGGTCAACTTGGGAAGGAGGTTGTAGGGGATGAAACCCCAGAGCTCTATGCCGCTCGCGACGTCGAAGCAATGGAGCATGCCGTCGTTGGCCCCCACATAGAGGACCTTGGCCCTTGCGGCGTTGGCCGTTTTGAAGAGGTCATAACCGGTCCCCATAAAAGCCGCATCTCCCGCCGGAGGCCCGACGATGATCGGCGAGGAATGGTTGATGTCGCCGAGTTTCCATTCCCGGCCCCGGCCGCGGATAAAGTTGATCAACCCCGCGTCATCGTTTTGGACATCGCTGAGAAACGCTTTGTTGACCAGCGCGGAGTTCGTGCTGGTGAAATCGGTTCGCACGAGAGGGTTGGTCAGGACTTTGTTATTCCGGATCGCCGTATAGATCGTCCGGTCGTCCGGGTTGCGGTCCCGCAGAAGAAGGCCGGCGTCCCAGAGGATTTCCGTGCCTGATTGGAGGGTCCGGCCCGTAGCCGAATCGAGGTCCGAGGTTGTCACGGTGCTCAAGGCCGAGGAGGACCCTCCGGAGAGGGTCATCGTCGTCACGTCGTACGCCCGGAGCTGACCGTCCCAACCCGGGTAGATAAACGACGACCCGATGACGAGCTTCGTGGTCTGCCCGCTCTTGACAATGGTCGCGGCCGCCGAAGCCCTGGAATATTCCTGCCGGAGGACATATTCATACTCCAGGGTGAGCCCGGAAATCGAGGGCGTATCGAACGAGGCCCCGGTTATCGGAACTCCGGTGGGATCCGTCATCGGGTCCTCGGGGGCGGACAGAAGGAGCCGCCAGCGGAGGTCGGCGCCGAAGTGCTTGAAACTGTACCAACCGACATCTGTTCCGTTGGTAACGGGCGCAATTTCATTGCCGATCCAACGTCCGATATGCTGCGACGAGACGTCGGGGACGTAAAACTCCCAGTTGGCGCCGCCGTCATTGGAGAGCCAGAGTTCGACTTTCAGGCCGGAGTTCGATTGGCCCCGCCAGGTCTGATTCAGGCTGGCCAGGCGGATGCGGGTGACGGCGTGGAGCCGGTCGTCGAGCGGGATCGCCCCGTCCAGCCCGATGTTCGTGGACTGGGCCTGGCCGTTCAGCGTGAAGACATCGGCCAACATATTGATGACGAGATAATAATCTCCGCTGTCATTGGCGTCGGCGAGGATGATGTCATAATCCCCGTCTTTGTCGAAGTCCAGCGGTGTCAACATGTCGACGTCGTTGCTCCCTGGGATGATGGGGGCGCAGGCGTTCAGGCATTTGAAATCCCAGGAGACTTCTTTCACGGTTTCGGGCAGGCCGTCCGGGCCTGTCACGGTCACGTCGACCAAGCCCTTGTTCAGGAGCATCCACATGTGGGCCGGCGGATTTCCGGTATTGACGTGGTCACCGGCGGCGAAGATGTCGGGCCAGCCGTCATTGTTGAAATCCTTCGTCGCGATTCCGACCGGGGAAACGCACGTCGCGGCGAACGCGGGGGGGATGGCGATGTCCATCCGGGTGAAATTCCCGTGGCCGTCGTTTTCGTAATACGCCAGATAGGTAAATTCGTGGTTGACCGTGCCGACGATGATATCGATGTCGCCGTCCTTGTCGAAGTCCGCGGCGCTGATGCAGGATCCGCCGCGGTCCCCGGTGAAGCCGTCCCGCCGGTCGTAGTTGAGCTGGGAGACCGTCCAGTTGTTGATGTTCCCGGCCAGCGCGGCGCCCGGGTTCCGGACGAGGAAGATCTTATCCTGACTGGCGACAAGGATATCGATATCCCCGTCGTTGTCGATATCGACGGAACACAGATGGTTGCCGGCCCAGTTGGCATAGATCCCGGCCGCCGTGAACTTGGCCGTGAAATCGAGGCTCGGCGAGGACCCGTGCGGGCTGAAATTGGGGACCGTCAGCGTCCCTTTGTTGATGTACATGGCGGCCATGAAGTTGTTATAGGCGAAATCGTCGTTGTCGTCCCTCATTAAAAAGAAGTCGAGCTTGCCGTCGCCGTTGTAGTCGCCCGTGGTGATCGCGGACCCGCCTGTGTTCGTGTTGAATGTATCGAAACCTTTCTTGTGCTGGGCGTCGAGCTGAGACGCCGTGATCGTGAAATTTGCGGCGTGGACCGTGGCGTAATTATTCTGGATGAAGACCAAGGCCGACATGGGGTTGCTCTGTCCCTGCGCCTGGCGCCAGATGTCCAGGCCGATGAGGTCCGGGTAGCCGTCGGCGTTGAAGTCCCCCGCATCGCAGACATAAATGCGTCCGCCCATGCTTCCGGGATTGGTCATCATGAAATTCGCCCCCAGCCTGGGGAGTTCGATGGGCGCCGGCGGCCAGCCGTAGACGGAGCTGTTGCCGTAATCCTTGTAGGCCTGCACGGTGATCGTTAGGTTGGGATCATTGGGGTCGGGGACGATCTTTGTTTTGGAGTGGAAATCTTCCGTGAAGCTTTTCCGTGCCGTCACGCACGTCTGAGCCAGGAGTTTCAAGGCCATGGCCCCGGCCGCGACGACCAGGATGAAAACGAGGATCTTTTTGCTTGTCTTGTTCATAGCATACTCCGTGTTAGGGATTCGTCCCCCCCGTTTGGATGCCGATGAGGATTTCGAGCCTGGAGGTCGAAAGAATCCGGTTGCCCGACCGTATGACGCCGATGCAGACCAGGAGGGCATCGGACGGGTCGGCCATAGGCGAGCCCGCCTCGTCGTCGATGAGAAAGACCGTGTAGGTCCGTGACAGGTCATCGGTCCCCGTCCTCGTCTTGGTGAAAGGCTGGTCCTTAAAAAGAACGCCGTTGTTGGCCGTCGGAATCGGGACGAGCGCGAGGATATCGCTGTCTGTTTTCTTCTGGAAGTAGTTCGCGTCATGCGGGAGGTCGATCCCGGCGGGGGTCCGGAAGCAGTTGTCCGGGAGGTTGGTCCACAGGCCGTCAAAGAAGTTGCCCTCGATCAAGAACCGGGCCGCCTCGAAGCCCGCTTCGGCCGTGTTGAAGGCCTCCTCCTGGTCGCGGACGCTTCCCGAAACCTTGGGAGCCGTACCGCTGACCGTCAGGATGGCAACGCCCACGGCCAGCATGAAAGCGATCACGAGAATGACGACGATGAGCGTTGAGCCCCGCTCCGGGCATTGATGTGTTGGTCTCATCGTTCCCCCCGATTGTAAAGGCCCAGGGACAGGTTCCGGATGTTGGACGTGGATTCGAGCAGGAAGCGCCGGTGCAGGTCGTCCGTTGCGGCCGCCGCTGAATTCGCCATGGCCGGCCGCCGGTAGTTGTGGATGGCCGCGTCGGGCGTCCCGGAGACGCTGACGAAGCGGCGGGGGGTCCGGCCGAGGAGCTGGATACGGATCTGCCGGATGAGGGCCACCTGGTCCGGCGACCAGCCGGCATTCCATTCCTGGAAACCGTCGAGCAGGCCGTCGTTGTTGAAATCGCCGTTGTATTGGACTTGGAAGTTCTCGATATTCTGGGCGATGGGGTAATGGACGCCGTTGTTTGTCCGGTAGAACACGCCGCCCTCACCGCCGCCGATATAGCCGTTGACGCCCGCCGTTAGACCCGTGAAGTTGCCGGTCACGTCCAGCCAATACTCAATGACGTCGATGAAGGTCACCAGGCCCCCGTCGTAGTTGTTGGAGTCGGCGCATGTCCCGGACAGGCCCCCCGGGGGATCGATTCCCGGGGCCAGGCCGGGCGAAAAATTGAGCCTCTCGTTCGTCCCTCCCGTCGAGTGGGTGACATGGGTGATCTGGCGGACCTCGCCGGCGCGGCAGGCCGCGGCCGGATTGGGAAGGACGAGGACGATCTTGTTGTCGTAGAAAGCGTCCTCATAGGGGTAATTCTCGAAGCTGTAGTCATCGATATCGAGCGGGACCGCGGAGCCCTGGTAGTTTCTGATCGGCAAGGACAGGGGGATCTCGATGTTTCCGAGGATCCGAAGCCGGTCGGGCCTGACGCCGGAGGCAGCGCCCTGGTCCTCGTTGTCGACGCCCTCCAGCGCGAACATGTTGAACTGCTCGGGAAGGCCGGCGCCGGCCATCCGCGTGTCCCTCATCATGAAGTACATCGCCGACCGGACGTCGTGCTGGATCTCCGTATACTGCTGCTGGTCGACGGAGATCTGGTTGCTCTTGCTGTAAACGGCCAGCGCGGCGATGATGACTATGAGCATGATCGTGCTGCCGATGAGGAGCTCGATCATCGTGAAACCTTTCGGTCCCCGGCGGGCGGACGACGAAATCTCCGTTCTGCTCATATTCTCACCTGCCAATCTGGGTCTCCATTCGGGCCCGCACTTTTCGGCCTTCGGGATCGGCGATTAAATCGCTCTGGTTCGCCGAAGCTTGGGCAGGTCCAAACACAAGGACCCTAACGGAAAATTGCGGGTCCTGGAACGATACGACGGTGATTCGACGGTAGTCGGGCTTTCCATCGACATTGACGTCGATCATCTCATCATTGATCGGCGGCACGGCCGACAGTTCGTCGCGAGTCATGGTCCGGAGGGAATCGATTTCCTGTTGGGCCAGGAAAACGGCGTTGGCGATCTCGCTCGCCCGGGCGTTGTTCATGATCCCCATCATGAAGAGCTGAATGAGGCCCAGCACGGCGACGGCTACGAGAAACACCCCGATGAGGACCTCAATCAGGGAAAATCCCTTCCGTATGCCCTGTTTCCCGGTCATTCGATGAGCCATCTGCGCCCTCTCTTCATGCGTGTCTCACCCGCTGCTCGCCTTGTCGTACCGGATGGATCCCCCGCCGAAGACCGTGAGAATCCTCAGGTCCGGCTGCCGCTTGCCCTTGAGCTTGAGGCTCTGCAGGGTCACCGAGTTGCGGGTGCTGTCGAACCCTTCGAGGATCCCCAACGAGGAGAACTCGACCGAGGAGCTCGCCGGCAGGTTGATCGTCACGACATAGCGCGGGGAGATGATTTTCGTCAGGAAGCCCGGCACGGCTTCCCAGACGCCCGCCGCGGCTTCCCGCTCGAGGATGACCCGCCAACTGCCGCCCACCTGGGCGAACCGGACGCGGTGGCTGATCTTGTTGTCCACGGCCCGGAACCTGGCCTGCTGCAGGGTCGTCTGGATGTCACGGGCGCTGTTCTCGAGGTCCCTGGTCTCCAGGCTGTTCATGATGCCGGGAATCATCGACACCATCAGCATGCCCATGATTGCCACGACGACCAGGACTTCGATCAGGGTGAAGCCTCGTTCCCTCATGCGGATCTCCATAGCGATTCTGCCCTACCCTTCAAAAAGAAAGCATATTCCGCGCTCATTCTATGAGATTTGCCCGTTGGATGCAAATCGCGTCTCCCTTTTCTCTGGGATGATTCCACCGCGGCCATCATGACATGGGCCCATCCCCGGGGGAATCACCTCCAGGGGTGATTTCTCCGAGCATTTTCTCAGCCAGGATATCACCCCAAACGGCTAGCCAAATTTGACCAAGAAGATCCGAGGATTATTGGATTTTCATCTTCTCCAGGAGCGGCCTCCACCTGTCCATGAGCTCTTTGTTGAGGTCGTTCGGCGGTTGGGCGTCGGCCGGGAGAAAGGGCTTGTAGGGGTGGGCCTGGGAATATCCCTCGAATTCCCTCCGGAGCTTGTTCAATTCCTCGGGTTTCGTCAGGAGGTCGATGGCCGACGCGGCGATCGCTTTGGCCCCGGCGTTCAAACCTTTCCAGGCAAGGGATCCGTATCCCGCCGTCACGGTCGACCAATGATGGCTGATCGCGCCCGGGACGTTGCCGGGGAATTGGATGGTCGCGGTCGGGGCGATGAGCGTAACGTCGCCGACGTCCGACGACCCACCGCCCACGAACAGGCCGCTCGGGGCCTCGAGCTTGTCCACGCGCGACGGCATCCCCGTCTGTTCCGCGCCGAGCTCCTTCTGAAGCGCCTTGGCGAAGGTCTGCTCCTCTTCGTTCCAGGGGGGCATGCCGACAAGCTCGATGTTCTTCTGGAAGAGCTCGGCCGCCGCCTTGTTGGCGTGCCGCTGGTGGACGGCGCTGATGACCCTCGGCGGAAGAAGGTCCGTGCCCGAGGCGAGGGCGCCGGCCTTGGCGCAGTTGATGACGCGCTCGTATGTTTCGAGAAGCAGTCCGTCCGTGTTCCGGACATAATACCAGACGCTCGCGCGGTCCGGGACGACGTTGGGCGCTTCACCGCCCTCGAGGATGACGTAATGGATCCGCGTGGAGAGGGGCGTATGCTCCCGGAGGAAGTTCGCGGCCACGTCCATGATCTCGACCGCGTCGAGGGCGCTGCGGCCGGCCCACGGCGCCCCGGCGGCATGAGCGGTCCGGCCCTTGAAGGTGAAGATGGCCGAAAAAATAGCGTTGCCGCTCACGCCGTAGTCTGTGCCGAAATTCGACGAACTGTGGTTGTCGATGACGGCCTCCACGCCGTCGAAGAGACCGGCCCGGATCATGTAGGGCCGGCTGGCCACGATCTCCTCGGCGGGCGACCCGAAGACCTTGATCGTCCCCTTGAGCCCGAAGGCGTCCATGGCGTCCTTCACGGCGATGGCCGCGGCCGCGGCCGCCGTGCACATGGTGTTATGTCCGCAACCGTGCCCCGGTGCTCCTTCGACGACCGGATCTTTCTTCGGCACCCGGCCCTTTTGCGAGAGCATCGGGAGGGCGTCGAATTCCCCGAGCAGTCCGATGACCGGCCGGCCGGAACCGTACGTCGCCACGAAGCACGTCGGCATGCCGGCCAGCCCGCGTTCGACCTTGAAGCCGGCCTGCTCCAGGGTGTCGGCCAGGAGCTTGGACGATTGGAACTCCTGGAGCCCGAGCTCGGCGTATTCCCAGATGGCGTCCGAGATCTTTCCGAACTTTTCCACGGTTTCGGACCGGGCCAGCCAGTCGAGCGCCAGTTGCTTCTCCCTGGCGATTTTCGCCTTGGGTGCCGGGAGTCCGGATTGGACCGCGCCTAAGAGGAGGATCAAACAAAGGAAGGGTGACCATTTATGGACATTGGCGCTTTTCATGTGCGTCCTCCGAGCCTGCGGATTTGGCCGGGACGGCCCGAAAACTTCATATACACCAGTCGCAAGAAGGGGTCAAATCTTCATTCTGCCACTTTTTTCATTCCAAGGCCTGGGCGCTCCCTGCCTCTCGATTTATTCGCCTTAAACTTCGCCGGATTTCTTTGCGATCTTCCTCTTCTCATTCAGCCAAAAGTGGCAGAATGAAGATTTGACCCCTTCTTATTTCTGGTTGTATTTCCGGCCGACCTGCCATAAAATTTGGGACTTCGGAATCCGGACATGAAGGGAAGAATTCGATGAGCATCAATAGACGGAATTTCCTGAAGATGACGGCCGGCGCGGCGGGCGCCTACGGGGTCGCGACAGCGGCGATCGGGAGCGCGGAGGCCGGACAGGCGGTCCCCTCGGCGCCGCCGAAGGACACGTCCATCAGCCGGCTCAAGCCCATGACCGCCGGAATCGTCCCGATCACCGACGACGAGCGCCGGGCCCGTATGGAGAAGGCCCGCAAGCTCATGGCGGAAAACAAGCTCGCCGCCATCGTCATCGAGGGCGGGACGGGGCTCGTCTATTTCACGGACGTGAGCTGGTGGCTGAGCGAGCGCGTCCTCGCTTGGATCCTCCCGGCGAAGGGCGAATTGGCTTGGGTCTGCCCGAAGTTCGAAGAGGACCGGGCCCGGGAGCTCATCCGCTTCGGCGCCGACATCCGGACCTGGGAAGAGGACGAGAGCCCCTACAAGGCCATCAGGAAAGTCTTCGATGACCGGGGGATCCGGTCCGGCCGCGTCGGGATCGAGGAGCGCGTCCGCTTCTTCGTCTACGACGGCCTGAGGAAAGAAGCGGCCGGCCTCGAGTTCGTGATCGCCGACCCGGTGACGGTCGGCTGCCGGTCCATCAAGTCCCCGGCCGAAATCGCCCTCATGCAGCGGGCCAATGACATTACGGTTGAAGCCTACAAGGCCGCGATCGCCATGTTGAGGGAAGGCATGACCAAAAGCGACTTCAGCGCCAACGCCTCGGCCGCGTTCCGGGCCCTCGGGGCTCCGGGCGGGATTGGCGCGAGCTTCGGCGAGCAGTCGTCGCTCCCGCATGGCAGCATCAAACCCCGGAACCTCCGGGACGGCGACATCGTGCTGATGGACGGCGGCTGCAGCGTCGGCGGATACCAATCGGACGTGAGCCGGACGGTCGTCTTCGGGAAAGCGACTCAGAAGCAGCGCGACGTTTGGGAGGTCCAGCAGAAGGCCCAGCTCGCCGCCTTCCAGGCCGCCAGGCCCGGCGTACCCCACGAGGACGTGGACGCCGCCGCCAGAAAGGTCATCACCGCCGCCGGATTCGGGCCGGGCTACAAGCTGCCGGGGCTGCCTCACCGGACGGGCCATGGCATCGGCATGGACGGTCACGAGTGGACCTATCTCGTGAAGGGGAACAAGGCGCCCATCCAGCCCGGGATGTGCTTCACCGACGAGCCCATGATCGTCATCCCCGGGGAGTTCGGCGTCCGTCTCGAAGACGATATCCACATCACCGGGGACGCGGCGAAATGGTTTACGGAGCCCAGCCCGTCCATCGAGAAGCCGTTCATTTAGCCGCGATCCGCGTCCGGCCTGTTCCTCCCGGCCCCGGGCACCCGCCGGCGGCGGAGGTTTGACCGCCTTTTTCCCCTATGTTATAAAGGATGAAGTTCGGAGGAGGAAGAGTATGGTCCGAGTCAGATTCGCGCCCAGCCCCACGGGCTTCCTCCACGTCGGGAGCGCCCGGACGGCCATCTTCAACTGGGCCTACGCCCGTCACACCGGAGGCGCCTTCCTGCTCAGGGTCGAAGACACCGACATGAAGAGGTCCGAGGCGCGTTTCCTCGACGAGATCCTGGCCGATCTCAAGTGGCTTGGCCTCGACTGGGACGAGGAGCCGATCTTCCAGAGCCGCCGTTTCAGCGTTTACCGGGAGAAAGCCGAAGAGCTCGTCGCCGCCGGGAAGGCCTATAAAGAGGGAGACGCTATCCTCTATAAGGTCCAGCCCGGCCGGACGGTCGGTTTCGACGACCTCATCCACGGGCGGATCGCGGTCGAATCGGAGACGATCAAGGACCAGGTCATGATCAAGTCGGACGGCTCGCCGTCCTACAATTTCGCCTGCGTCGTGGACGACGCTTTCCTCAAGATCACCCACATCCTCAGGGGCGACGACCACATTAGCAACACCCCCAAGCAGATCCTCTTTTACGAGGCGTTCGGCCTCGAGCCCCCCCGGTTCGGACATATGCCCCTCATCCTCGGGACGGACGGGGCCAAGCTCTCGAAGCGCCACGGCGGCGTTTCGGTCGAGGAATACAGGAGGGAAGGGTTCCTGCCGGAGGCCCTGGCCAATTACCTCATCCTCCTCGGCTGGATGCCGGGGGACGGCCGCGAGGTTATGCCTCTCGGCGAGGCCGTCAAGCTCTTCGATATCGCCGAGATGAACGACGTCCAGGCCAAGTTCGACATCCAGAAGCTGCGCTGGCTGAATAGCGAATACATCACGAACAAGCCGGACGGCGAGCTCCTGACCCTCGTCAAGCCCCGGCTCGCCGCGGCCGGAATGGATCCCGCCGCGGTCCCCGACGGATACCTCGCCCGGGTCCTCGGGCTCTACAAGGTCCGCCTCAAGACTCTGAACGATTTCCCGGCCATGACCGACTGTTTTTTCCGCGAGGACTTCGCCGTCGAGGAGGAGGGGAAGGCCCAGCTCGAGAAGCCGGAGAGCCGGGAATTCCTGGCCGTCCTGGCCGACCGCCTCGCGGGGCTCGACCCGTTTGCCCACGACACGATCGAAAAGGCCTTCCGGGATTTCGTCGAGGAGCGGAAGATCAAGGCCGGCCTGGTCATCCACCCCGCCCGGATGGCCGTCAGCGGCAAGACCAAGGGCGCCGGCCTCTTCGAGATGATGGAGGTCCTGGGCCGGGAACGCACCGTCGCGCGACTGAGGAGAGCCGCCCATGGATGAGACGCCCAGGCCCAAAGGCAACTTTGTCCGCGAGATCATCGATGAGCACCTCCGGAACGGCCGCTTCACGCACGTCCGCACCCGGTTCCCGCCCGAGCCCAACGGCTACCTCCACATCGGCCACGCCAAGTCGATCTGCCTGAACTTCGGCCTGGCCCGGGATTATAAGGGGCTGTGCAACCTCCGGATGGATGACACGAACCCCGAAACCGAGGACATGGAGTACGTCGATTCCATCAAGGCGGATATCCGCTGGCTCGGCTTCAATTGGGAGGACCGCGAGTTTTATGCCTCCGATTATTACGACCAGCTCTACCGGTGGGCGGTCGAGCTGATCAAGAAAGGCGTGGCGTATGTCTGCGATCTGAGCGTAGACGAGGTCCGTGAGTACCGGGGCACCGTCAACCGGCCGGGGAAGGAGAGCCCCAACCGGAACCGCTCCGTCGAGGAGAACCTCGACCTCTTCGCGCGGATGAAGGCCGGCGAATTTCCCGACGGGTCGAAGACCCTGCGGGCCAAGATCGACATGGCCAACCCGAACATGCTCATGCGCGACCCCCTCATGTACCGCATCCGGCGCGAGCACCACTACCGGACCGGCGACGCCTGGTGCATCTACCCGACTTACGACTGGGCGCACGGCCAGAGCGATTCGATCGAGGGCGTCACCCATTCGATCTGCACCCTGGAGTTCGAGGTCCACCGGCCGCTTTACGATTGGTATCTCGACCAGCTCGGCGTCCACCATCCCCAGCAGATCGAATTCGCCCGGCTCAACCTGAGCCACACGGTCCTCAGCAAGCGGCGGCTTCTCGAGCTCGTCGAAGGCGGCCTCGTCAGCGGCTGGGACGACCCGCGCATGCCGACGATCACGGGCTTCCGGCGGCGCGGTTACACGCCCGAGAGCATCCGCCATTTCGCCGATATCATCGGCGTCGCCAAGGACAACAGCATTGTGGACATGGCCCTGCTCGAGATGTGCGTTCGCGAACATTTGAACAGAACGGCGCCGCGGGTCATGGCCGTTCTGCGGCCGCTCAAGGTCGTCATCACGAACTATCCCCAGAAAAAAATCGAGGAGTTTGACGCCGTCAACAATCCCGAGGACCCCGCGGCCGGGATCAGGAAGGTTCCGTTCGCCCGCGAGCTCTGGATCGAGCGCGAGGATTTCATGGAGGAGCCGCCGGCCAAGTTCTACCGGCTGGCCCCGGGGCGGGAAGTCCGGCTCCGCTACGCCTACTTCATCAAGTGCCAGGAGGTCCTAAAGGATGCCGCCGGGAACGTCGTCGAGCTCCGCTGCACCTACGACCCGGCGACGAAAGGCGGGGATTCGCCCGACGGCCGCAAGGTCAAGGCGACCCTGCACTGGGTTTCGGCGACCCACGCCGTCGAGGCCGAAGTCCGCCTTTACGATACCCTCTTCACGGTACGGGACCCCTCGAGCGTTCCCGAAGGCGGGGACTGGAAAGATTGCCTGAATTCGAAGTCGCTCGAGGTCCTGCCGGGCGCCAAGCTCGAGCCGGGCCTGCGCGACGCGGCGCCGGAAAGCCGCTGGCAGTTCGAGCGGATGGGATATTACTGCGTGGACCGGCGGGACTCAAAACCGGGCCGCCTCGTATTCAACCGGACCGTGACCTTGCGCGACGAATGGGCGAGGATCGTCAAAGCCGGAAGAAACGAAGGCCCGGGCGCATAAAAAAAGAGGTCCTCTTTCGAGGGCCTCAAGCACCCCCGCCCCGTCACTTTTTCAGGTATTTTTCGAACCAGCCGACGACTCGGTTGAGGACGTCAAGCCGGTGCTTCTCTTCGCGGGGACCGTGCCCTTCCCGCGGATAGACCACGAGCTCCGATTCCACGCCGTAACGCCTGAGCCCGCGGTGGAACTGGTAGCATTGTTCGACGGGGTCGGTCGTATCGTTTTCCCCGCAGAGCTGGAGGGTCGGCGTCTTGACCTTCCGGACAAACGTCACGGGCGACCGTGCCGTGAACAGGGGCAGGTTCTCGTAAGGATTGCCCAGGGCCCACGTATCCCCGATATTGACGCCGGCCGATTCGGAGCCGTATTCAAAGGCCAGGTCGGTCATGGGCGCGCCGGAGACCGAGGCTTTGAACCGCGTCGTCTGCGTCACCGCCCAGGCCGCCATGTAGCCGCCGTAGGACCAGCCCCCGATCCCGATCCGCTCCGGATCGGCGAGGCCTTGCTTGATCAGCCAATCCATGCCGGCCATGACGTCCCTGTAATCGCCGCCGCCCCAGTCGAAGCGGTTGCTGACCATGAAATCAAAACCGTAGCCCGTCGATCCCCGGACGTTCGGGGAAAGGACGACGAAGCCGTGCGCGGCCAGGAGTTGTCCCCACGCGTCGAAACGGTCCGTCCAGGCGCCGGTCGGCCCCCCGTGGACCAGGATGACCGCGGGCGATTTCGTTCCCGGCTTCAGGCCCTCGGGCCTGATTAGGGCGGCCTCGATGTCCTTTTTATCGAAACTTGGGTAGCGGACGATTTCCGGCCTGAGGAGCTTGACGTCATCCCAGTCTTTGTTGAAGTGGCTCACTTTTTCGGCCTGACCGGCCGCCGAGGCGACCCAGAGCTCCGGGGCCTGCGTCGCTGAATCGCCGACGAAGGCCAGCCCGAATTTTCCCTTGGCGTAAGAGCCGGCCTGAAGCGGCGGCGTCCACGCGGACTTTTCGGCCTTCCCGTCGAGCGTCACCGTGAAGAACGCGTTGCCGAAGCCCACGGACACTGCGGCGAAGAGATCTCCCCCGTCCCCCCAGACGAACGACCCGACGGGCCGGTCGATCGAACGCGCGGTGATGTTCCGGACCTCGCCGCCGGCCAGCGGCTGGACGACGATGTCATGCGCTTCGGGCCCCTCCCCACGGCACCCGATGTAGGCCAGCATGGCCCCATCCTTGGAGATCCTGAATCCCCTGAACGGCCCGGCCGGGGCCGATAGGAGCGTCATTTTGCCGTCGGCCGCGTTCACCCGGTAGATCTTATCCGAAAAAGCATCCTGCCGGGGATCGTCCGTCGCGTTGACGATGAGCGACGCCCCGTCGGGCGTCCAGACGTATTCCGAAACGCGCCACGCCCCCTGGAGGATGGTGCGGACGGCCTTGGACTCGACGTCCATGACCTGGAGCAGTTCCCGGTTCTCGGGCTTGTCGGCCACACGGGCGTCGTCCTTGTCCTTTTCCTTCTTTTCCTCCTCTTCGGTCTTGGGCGCCGTCGTTTCGAAGGCCAGACGGTTTCCGTCCGGGGCCCAATCGAAGGAGGAGATCCCGGTCTTGCTCTCGGTGAGCGCCCGGGCCTCGCCGCCGTCGACCGGGATCAGGTAGATCTGATTTTCGCCGTCGCGATTGGATAGGAAGGCCAGCGTCCGGCCGTCCGGCGACCAACGGGGCCGCGAGTCGGACTTGGTCGAGCCGGTAAACGGCTTGAGGGAACGGCCCGGGAGGTCATAAATCCAGATATTGCGTCGCTGGCCGGAGGGCTTGGCCGGTTCGGAGACGACCAGCGCGAGGCGCCGGCCGTCGGGCGAAAGCTGGAGGTCGCCGATCGACCAGCGCTTGAGCGTCATTTCGGGCGTGAGAGCCTTGGCCGGGCCGCCGGCCTGGGCCGCGAGCCCTTCCCGCGCACCGGCCGGGTCGCGGCCCGATCCGGCCGCTGGAAGAAACGCGAGGACCGTGGTCAGGGCCATAATGCAAAGGCCCGCCCGCCCGCGCGGGCGGGATGGAAGCTGGAGTCTTCGGATTGTCATGTTCTCCTCCTCGTGGCGCCGTGCCGTTCCTAGATATCCCACGATTCCCGGCCGATTTCAATCCCGTTGCTGAATTCCACGGGGCTGAGTCCGTGGAATCCAGAGAACGCGAGAGGGTGGGGCCTGGAACTCCTGCATCCCGGGTGCTACAATACGGGTGGTCGAGCGGAAGGCCGACGACCCGGCTGACAGTTCCCTGTACGATTTGCGGAAGAAGTTTGCTTCAGGGGAACGAAAGGGAGATGCTGAAAGGAATGCGGCCATGAGCAACGGGCCTGAAGACCAGCCCAAAACGAACGCCGGAGCGTCGGGCGCCGGGGACGTCATCCACGGGCCCACCCTGTTGACCGAGGACGACATTTACCTTTTCAAAGAAGGCAGCCATTTCCGGCTTTACGACAAGATGGGGGCCCACCATATGACCGCCCACGGCCGGGAAGGCACATGTTTCGCGGTCTGGGCGCCGAACGCGACACGGGTCTCCGTTATCGGAGACTTCAACGGCTGGGACCCGGAGCGGCATCCCCTGACGGCCCGCTGGGACGGCTCGGGGATCTGGGAAGGGTTCATCCCCGGGCTGGGAAAGGGCGCCGCCTACAAATACGATATCCGATCGGCCGCCCACGGGTTCCGGGCCGAAAAGGGAGACCCCTACGCCTCCTTCTGGGAAGTCCCGCCGCGGTCCGCTTCCGTTGTTTGGGACCTGGACTACGCCTGGTCCGACGGGGACTGGATGGCTGGCCGGAGAGAGCGAAACGCCCTCGGAAGCCCCATGTCCATCTACGAGGTCCACCTCGGCTCGTGGCGGCGCGTGCCCGAAGACAACAACCGGTCCCTCACCTACAGGGAAATCGCCCCGCGCCTGGCCGCCTACGCCAAGGAGATGGGCTTCACCCACGTCGAGATCCTGCCGGTGATGGAACATCCGTTTTACGGGTCATGGGGTTACCAGACGATCGGCTACTTCGCCCCGACGAGCCGCTATGGCTCGCCCCAGGACTTCATGTTTCTGGTCGACCATCTCCATCAGAACGGGATCGGGGTCATCCTCGACTGGGTGCCTTCGCACTTTGCGACCGACGGCCACGGTCTGGAGAACTTCGACGGCAGCCATCTCTACGAGCATTTGGACCGCCGCCAGGGGTTCCATCCCGATTGGAAGAGCGCCATCTTCAACTACGGGAGGCACGAAGTCCGGGAGTTCCTCATCAGCAGCGCCTTTTTCTGGCTCGACCGCTTTCACGCCGATGGCCTGCGCATCGACGCCGTGGCCTCCATCCTCTACCTGGATTATTCGCGCAAGGAAGGGGAGTGGCTCCCCAACGCTTTCGGGGGCCGGGAGAACCTCGAGGCCCTGGCCTTCATCAAGCGCCTCAACGAAGCGGTCTACGGCGCCTTCCCCGACATCCAGACCGTCGCCGAGGAATCCACGGCCTGGCCCATGGTCACCCGCCCGGTCTACCTGGGCGGCCTGGGTTTTGGGCTCAAGTGGAAGATGGGCTGGATGCACGACACGCTCGAGTATTTCCGGCAGGACCCGATCTTCCGCAAGTTCCGGCGCGACGACCTGACGTTCAGCCTTTGGTACGCCTATACCGAGAACTTCGTCCTGCCCCTGTCGCATGACGAGGTCGTCCACGGCAAAGGGTCGCTCGTCGGCAAGATGCCCGGCTTCGAGATGGACAAGTACGCCAACCTCAGGGCGCTTTTCGGCGCCATGTACACCTACCCGGGGAAAAAGCTGCTGTTTATGGGCGGCGAATTCGCCCAGTGGAAGGAATGGTCCCACGACGAGAGCCTGGAATGGCACGCCCTCGAGTACGCTCCCCACCAGGGCGTTCAGCGCTGGGTCCGGGATATGAACGAAGCGTACCGTCGCGAGCTGGCCCTGCACGAGCTTGATTTCGACCCGGCCGGGTTCGAGTGGATAGACTTCAACGACGTCGACAGCAGCATCGTCAGCTACTTGAGAAAGGGGAGCTCGACCCGGGACATCATCCTCGTCGTCGGCAATTTCACCCCGGTTCCCCGTTGGGATTATCGTGTCGGCGTCCCCGAGGGCGGCGTCTGGAAAGAGATACTGAACAGCGACGCTCGGGAATACGGGGGCGGCGGGTTGGGCAACGGCGGCGCGGCCGAAGCCGAGGCCCACCCGATCCACGGCCGGGACTATTCGCTCCGCCTGACGCTGCCGCCGCTCAGCGTCCTGCTCTTCAAAAAAGAGGCCGCCGGGGCGCCGGCCGGACGACAGGGAGACGAGGCATGAACAGGTTGATCTGCATCCACGGTCATTTCTACCAGCCCCCCCGCGAGAACGCCTGGCTCGAGGAAGTCGAAGTCCAGGACTCGGCGCGCCCATATCACGATTGGAACGAGCGGGTCACCGCCGAGTGCTACGAGCCCAACTCCGCGTCGCGGATCCTGGATGCCGAAGACCGGATCATCGACATCGTCAACAACTACGCTTCGATCAGCTTCGATGCCGGCCCCACACTCCTTGCCTGGATGGAAAATTCCAGCCCTGCCGTCTACCGGGCGATCCTCGACGGAGACCGGCAGAGCCGGGCCAGGTTCCGCGGTCACGGCAGCGCGATGGCCCAGGCTTTCAACCATCTCATCATGCCTCTGGCCGGAAGCCGCGACAAGCGGACCCAGGTCATCTGGGGGATCCGCGATTTCGAATCCCGGTTCGGCCGGAAGCCCGAGGGAATGTGGCCGCCTGAAACGGCGATCGACCTCGAGACGCTGGACATCATGGCCGAACAGGGCATCCTGTTCACGGTCCTTTCCCCTCACCAGGCGGGCCAGGTCCGGGATCTCAAGGGCGGCGAGTGGAAGGATGTGAGCGGGGGCCGGGTCGACCCGAGAATGCCGTACATTTGCATGCTCCCTTCCGGACGGCACATCGCCCTCTTCTTTTATGACGGCGCGATCTCCCACGACGTCGCCTTCGGCGACCTCCTCAGGAACGGCGAGCGTTTCGCGAAAAGGCTCGTCAAGGCCTTTTCCGGTGATCCGGCCGGGCCCGAGCTCGTCCACATCGCCACCGACGGCGAGACCTACGGACACCACCATCGCTTCGGAGACATGGCGCTGGCGTATTGCCTGAACTACCTCCAAGCGAACAAGCTCGCCGAGCCCACCGTTTATGGCGATTGCCTGGAACGGTTCCCGCCCGCGCGGGAGGCGCAAATTATCGAGAGGACCGCCTGGAGCTGCGCCCACGGCGTCGAGCGTTGGCGGAGCGACTGCGGCGACAGCACAGGGGCGAATCCCGGCTGGAACCAGAAGTGGCGCGGCCCTTTGCGTGAAGCCATGGACTGGCTCGGGGCCAAGGCGGCCGCCGTCTACGAGCAGGAGATGGCGCCCTTTTCCCAGGACCCGTGGGCTGTCAGGGACGAATACATCCAGGTGATTCTGGACCGCTCGCCGGAGGTGGTCGAGTCCTTTATCGCCGGTCACGTCCGGCGCCCCCTCGCCCCGCCCGAAAAAACGAGATTCCTCAAGCTCCTTGAGCTCGAGCGGCACGCCATGCTCATCTTCACCAGCGACGGCTGGTTTTTCGACGACATCTCGAACATCGAGACCGTCCAGGTTATCCAATACGCCTCCAGGGCCATGCAACTTATCCGGGACGTCACGGGCACGGACCTCGAGCCGGAATACGTGCGGAAACTGGGGAAAGCGGCGAGCAACGTGCCCGAGTACCGAAACGGTGCCCGGATCTATGACCTGTTCGTCCGCCCGGCCTTCGTCGACTTCCTCCGCCTGGGCGCCCATTACGCGGTCTCTTCGCTGTTCGAGGAATACCCGCAGGCGATGAAGATCGCCCATTATTCGGCGAGCGCCGACGCCTGCGAGCGGGCCGAGGTCGGGAACCGGAAGCTGGCCGTCGGCAAGGTAACGCTCCGATCGGCGATCACGCTGGAGGAGCATACGGTGAGCTACGCCGTCCTCCATCTCGGCGACCAGAACCTTACGGCCGGCGTCCGGGAGTTCGACGGGGTGAGCACGTTCCAACGCATGTGCCAGGGGATCCGGGAGGCCTTTGCCAAGGGCGACATGACCGCGGTCATCCGCCTGATCGACCAGGAATTCGGGGCGCGCAGCTATTCCCTCTGGCACCTCTTCATGGACGAGAGGAGGAAGGTCCTGGGCCGCATTCTCGAAACCACCCTGAGCGGGCTCGAAGCGGAATTCCGCCAGATCTTCCAGACGAACTACGCCACCATGCAGGCCCTGGCCGGGATGCAGATCCCGCTGCCCGAAGCGCTGGCCGTTCCCGCGGCCTTCGCCCTCAACGCCGATTTGCGCCGTCTCCTGGACGGCGAAGACATCGATATCGGGGCGCTCGGCAAGGTCGTCGAGGAATACCGGACCTGGTCTTTTAAGCCCGACAAAGCCGGCCTGGGCTTCGCCGCCAGCAAAAAAATCACCGCCCTGATGACGAGGCTGGCCGCGAATCCCGAGGACGCGAAGCTGCTCAGGTCCATCCTCGGCGTCTTCCGGACGCTCGAACCCCTGCGGCTGGACCTCGACCTCTGGAAAAGCCAGAACATCTATTTTTCCCTCGGCCGGGCCTCCTGCCGGGCCTTCCGGCAGAAATCCGGCCGGGGGGATGCCGCCGCCAAGGCCTGGCTCGCGGATTTCGAGGCGCTCGGCGGCTTCCTCCGCGTCAACACGGTTGTCACCCAGGACAAGTGAAAGGAGACGAGCCATGCCCACCCTGAGCTTTGCGGCCGACATCGAACCTCTGTTCCGCCCCAGCGACATCGAAACGATGAAACCGATCGGGCTCGACCTCTCCTCCTACGAGGAGGTCAAGAGCAACGCCGCCGCGATCCTGAGCCGGCTCGAGGCCGGCGACATGCCCTGCGACGGCGGCTGGGCCGAGGCCTCGACGCAAAAATTCAAGCGCTGGATGGACGAAGGGATGCCGTCCTGAGGCGGGTTCAGATTATTCCGAGCAGCGCCAGGAACCCGTCGGAACAGGCCAATTTACGCAGGAGGCGAACGATGACTCCTCTCGTCCGGTGCAAAGTCTGCGGATTCGTCACGGCGGAGGGCAAGCTGGGTGACAAGTGCCCGGCCTGCGGCGCGCCGCGGGCGGCCTTCGAGCCTTATACGGACCCCGTTTCCGAGCGGCGGCGCAAGTTCCTGGAGCTGACCATCCACCCGGTGGCCGTCCATTTTCCCCAGGCCTTCGCCGCGTCCATGGCCGTCCTTTCGATTACGCCCGCGATCTTCAGCGGGACGCTCCGCGACCTTTTCCTGGCCACGGAGACAATCCTGTCCCTGTTTCTCCCTTTCCTCGTGGCCGCGGCCATTCTGGCCGGGCTTCTCGACGGACGGATGCGGTTCAAGAGGGTCCTCCGGTCGCCGATACTGAAAAAGAAGATCGTCCTGGCCGCCCTCTTCTTCGCCTCCTCCCTGGCGCTGGCCTTAGTCATCTGGCTCAAGGCGGTCCCCGTCGACGGTTTCAGCGTTTGGGTAACCCTGCTGGCGCTCCTGGGATTCCTCTGCAGCTTTATCCTGGGGCTTCTTGGAACCAAGGTTGCCGGCGCCATTATCCCCGGCGACTGAAGCTCCACGGACTGACAGCCGGGGGGTTCCGGTTGGCTTGAACCCCCGCAGTCATCAAGAGACTGCCGAGGGCGGCCTCTTGATGGCGTGCGTGGAATCCCGCGAAGAGGACTGAATCCTGGCGCGGAATACGGCGACATAATTAAAGGTCGCGGCCGTAAATACGGGCGCTTCGCTATCCCCGGCAGGTCAGAAGCGACGCCGCGTCCTTATCCGCCAGGAAGACGGTCTGCCCCTGCGACGGCTGGACCAGACCGGCCGGCAAACCGCTCCCGGTCCCATCCAAGACGGTTTTGAGAATGGCCGCCTTATTGCCGCCCTCGACCAGAAAAATGACGGTCCCGGCCCGGTTGATCACGGGCAGGGTCATCGTGACGCGATCATGCTCGGGCGCGGAGCGGGCCACGGCGGCCGCGAGACGCCGTTTCTCCGCGAGGGCCGGATCCCCCGGAAAAAGCGAGGCGGTGTGGCCGTCCTCGCCCATGCCCAGCATAATCAAGTCGAAGTCGGGAACTTTCCCGTCCTCCAGACCGAAAAACGCACGCATCTCCGTTTCGTAGCCCGCGGCCGCTTCCGAAGGCTCGAGGCTGGTTTGGACCGGGTGGATGTTCCCCGGGGGAATGGGGACGTGCCGGAGGAGATTCGCATCGATCATCCCGTAATTGCTGTCCGGGTGATCGAACGGAACGCAGCGCTCGTCGGTGAGAAAAATGTGCGTCCGGTCCCACGGCAGGTCTCGGCCCGGAGCGGACATCTTTTCATAGAACGAAAGAGGCGTCGTTCCGCCCGAAAGCGCGGCCGTAAACCTGCCCTTCCGCCCGACCGCCCGCCCGCAGACGACCGCCCATTCCTCGACCATGAAAGCGTCCAGCGCCTTCTTCGTCCGGAATACCCGGAGCGTCCGCTCACCCGGGTCCTTCACTGGAAAACCTCCATGCGCGGCCCTCCCTGGCCATAAGCCTGAAGGCCTCCCGCGGTCCCCATGTGCCCGCCGCGTAATTGGGGAAATGAGCCGGCGGATGGGCCTCCCAGGACTTGATCACAGGATCGAGGACGGCCCACGTCGCATCCACGGCGTCCTGGCGGGGAAAGAGGGTCAAGTCGCCCCTGATGAAATCGAAGAGGACCCGTTCGTAAACCGGATGAGGCTTCACCCGGAAGCTTTTCGCGTAGTCGAAATCCATGCTGACCTGGCTTGGCGCGCTGCCCATCCCGGGATATTTGACGGTCAGGATGAGGCGGATCGTTTCCTGGGGCTGGATGCTGAGGGCTAGGCCGTTCGGCGGCATGGGCCCGCACACCCTCCCGAACGAGCGCAGGGGGAGCTTCTTGAACTCGATGTAGATCTCGCTCGTCCGCCGCGGCAGCCTCTTGCCAGTTCTCAGGTAGAACGGGACGCCAGCCCACCGCCAGTTGTCGATGTAGAACTTCCCGGCGAAAAAGGTCGGGGCATGGGACGACGGCGAAACGTGGTTCTCGCTCCTGTATCCGCGAACGGCGCGCCCGCCAATCCGCCCGGACCCGTATTGGCCGAGGACCGTGTACTCCTTTGCGTACCGCGCGTCCATGCGGCGGAGGCTGTGGAAGACCTTGACCTTCTCGTCCCGGACGAGGTCGGCGTCGAAGCCGGCCGGGGGCTCCATCGCGACCATGGCCAGGACCTGCATGAGATGGTTCTGGACGATGTCCCGGATGACGCCGACTTCCTCGTAAAAGGCGCCCCTGTCTTCGACGCCGATGTCCTCGGCCACCGTGATCTGGACATGATCGACGTAGCGCGCATTCCATACCGGCTCGAAGATATTGTTGCCGAACCGGAAAAACATGATGTTCTGGACGGTCTCCTTGGCCAGGTAGTGGTCGATCCGGAAGACCTGTTTTTCGTCGAACGCCCCGAGGATCTGCCGGTTGAGGGCTTCGGCGGATTTCCGGTCGTGGCCGAACGGCTTCTCGACGATGAGCTTGGCGTTCGGCATGGCCCGGCACAGGCTGAACTTGCGGAGCCCGGCCACGATGACTGGGACCAGCCGGGGCGGCACGGCCAGGTAAAAAACGAGGTTGGCGTGCTGCACATCCCCGGACGGCGAGAGCCGGTCCAAGCGCTCGCGGAGACTTCCGTAGAAAGCATCGTCCTCCACAGACCCTGCGAGGTAGTGGAGGTGTCCGGCAAAGGCGGCGGCGTGGTCCGGCCTGTAACCATCCTTGAAATACCTTTTAATGGCCGACGTGGCGAAGGCCCGGTAGGACTCGTCCGAGCGCGGCGTCCGTCCCACGCCGAGGATCGAGTAATTCGCGGCGAAGTCCCGGTCCTTCTGAAGATCGTAAAGGGCCGGGAGAAGCATTCTCCCGGCCAGGTCTCCGGCCCCGCCGAAAATGACCATGACAAAATGTCCGAGCCTTGTCTCCGCGGCCCGCTCGAGGCACGGTCCTTGCTTCCGGCCGACCGAAGAATTCGACGTTTTCCGATGTTCAGCCATGACGGACTCCCATGACGGACTCCAATCCTAAAGCGACCGGGCCTTGGCCTGAATGGTCGCGAGAAGGCCGTCGAGCGACTTGTCGAACGCCCTGATCCCGTCGTCGAGGAGGCGGGCGCAGACGCTCTCGATTGAAATACCCAGCCCCGCCAATCCCGTTAACACCTCCCGGGCCCGTGACGCGTCGGCGGTCAGCGCCTCGGCGATCCGGCCGTGATCGAGAAAGGCGAAGAACGTCTTTTCCGGCATGGTGTTGACCGTCCCGCGGCCGATGAGCTCCGAAACATATTTGACGTCGCTGTACGCGGGGTTCTTCGCGCTCGTCGACCCCCAGAGCAGCCTCTGGACGGTGGCGCCCTTTTTCTGAAGCTCCCGGAATCCCTCCGCGGCGAAGATCTCGAGGTAGTCGGCATAGCAGACCTGGGCATTGGCGACGGCGGCTTTTCCCTTGAGAGAGCCGGCCAGGTTTTTCCGGGCGGGATCGGCCTCGCCGGCCATAAGGGCGTCCAGGAGCGTGTCAACCGCGGTATCGATGCGGCTGACGAAAACGCTGGCCACCGACCTGACCCTCCCCGGATCTCCGTTATTCCGGAGCAGCCTCCTAATCCCCCTGAGATAGGCGAGGGCCGTGTCATGGTATTGCCGGCTCGAGAAGATCAGCGTGATATTGACGCTGACACCCGCGGCCGTCAACTCCTCGACGGCCGCGAAACCCGGCCCGGTTGCGGGAACCTTGAACATCACGTTGGGCCGGCCGACTTTCTTGCAGAGCCGCATCCCTTCGGCCACGGTCTTGGCCACGTCCGCGGCCAATTTCGGGCTGATCTCCAGGCTCACATAGCCGTCGAGGCCGCCGGTCTCTTTGTGGACGGCCCGGAAGACATCGGCCGCGTCCCGGACGTCGGCGACGGTCAGTTCGTCGTAAATCTCGAAGGGCGTGCGCTCGTCCCGCCGGAGCGCCTGGATCTGCGCGTCATAATCGCCGCCCGAAGCGACGGCCTTCTCAAATATCGTGGGATTCGACGTCATCCCCCTCAGGCCGAGGTCGATCAGGGACTTCAGACGGCCGGACTTGATCATGGCCCGGCTGATGTCGTCGAGCCAGACGCTCTGCCCGAAGGCGTCGAGTTCACGGATGGTCTGGTTGTTCATTGGCTATAGTCTCCGGTTGAAGTGATCATCATGCGGGACGCCTGCCCTTCGTTCGCCGCTTGCGCCAAAATCTGATTCCGCCCAGGCCCCGGCGCTCCCGTTGCGCCTGAGCGCGACCAGGTGGAGGCCGATGAATGCGGCCAGGAGCCCGGACAGCAGGGCGACGTGCAGGATGAAGAAGCGGGAGATGGTGAGTTGCCCCATGAGTTCCCCGCCCCTCAGCAGGCGCTTCGTGAAGTCGCCCAAGAGCGGCACCGTCCCGGCCATGCTCGTGCCGACTTCGGTGGCCCAGTACCCTTTCTCGTCCCACGGCAGGGGAGACCCCGTGAACATCATGACCATGGTCAAAAGAAAGAGGAAAACGCCCAGCAGCCAGGTGACCTCGCGCGGATTCTTGTAGGCGCCCCAGAGGAATACGCGCATCATATGGAGGAAGTCGTTCCGGCATCCGAGGTGAGGGCAGACGGGCGAGTAGACGGCGACGTCCGAAGCCGAGCGCTTGACGACCCAGATGTGGTGGACGGTTTCCTGGCTCAGGTAAGCGTCGGATCCCATCTCCGTATAGGCGATGTCCACCGGAGTGCCGACGGGAAGGGGGCCGATCGAGCCGACGCTCGAAAAATCGCCCGCCTTGGCGCGGGAGGAGCCCCCGATGACGGCGCTCACGAAGGGAATCGCCAACACGGCCCCGATGAGCGATGAGAATAGGCCGACAAAAACCTTGAGAAACCGGCGGCGGGCGTATTCCGGGGGGGACGTTTCCGTGGCGTTTTGGGTTTCCATGTCTCGCTCCTGGGACGGCATCGAGTCTTATTCCGCCGTGGCGGGCTAGAACCCCACCTAGGCCTTATCTTAGCAAGAAAGGTGCCATGTAGAATAGGGCTATTTATCCCCCGTCCTTGCCTTCGGTGGCGGTTTGGGGTATAAAATTACGCGCGCACTCGCGCTCGCGTGCCTGTAGCTCAGCTGGATAGAGCGTTGGACTCCGGAAGCGAAAGACTCGTTTCTCTTAACCTCCTGAAAACAAATTAATAGTCAGTCTTATCAGCAATTTAGAATTGATTTCCAGGTATATGGAAGTATGCCTAAATATACGGAAATATGCCTAGTTTGGTCACAATTTGGTCACAATCAGCTTGCGTTAGAAGCTCTGGGGATCGTCCGACGATTCAGGCCACTTATATAGAGGCCATTAGGTCCTTGTCGTACAGTCTGAGAATCGGCTCGAATAATCGTTCAATATCGGTTCTCGTTACCCTCGCTAAAAATCCTAGCGGAGCTTTGTAGCCGCCAAACCTCCACTCCCTCATCGATCCGCACAAGGATGCCTATCGGCAGGACGGACACCTAAGCCGCTTGCCCCGGCTTCCCCACGTGCACGAGGATACGATGTTTAACGAGATCCCGGTCCAATGGGATTACTCCATCCCGCATGCGCTGACCATCCATCTCCACCCACGACACACCCCGCTCGCAGTGTTCCGGGTTCTCGACCTGGATCTCATAGATCGCTTCACCGCGACGGTAGCGCAGGTGGAAGCCATCCCACCACCCGGGGATGACCGGATCTAGCTGCATGTGATCCCCCCGTACCTTCAAACCCAGGACCTCTTCGACCCAGGCTCGGTACATCCATGTCGCCGAACCCGTATACCAAGACCAACCACCCTGGCCGATCCGCCCGGGCAATCGGTACACGTCGGCTGGGACCGCGTAGGGCTCAAGCCCATAGCGCCACACGGTTTCTGGATCACGCGCGCGCTCGATCGGGTTGAGCATGCGTAGGATTTTCGCCGCCCCCGTCCCATCCCCTCGACGTGCCAAGGCCATGGCGAACCACAAGGCGGCATGAGTATACTGTCCTCCGTTCTCCCGCACCCCCGGAGGATACCCCTGAATGTATCCGGGTGACGGATTCGATCTGTCAAAGGGAGGCGTTAAGAGCAGCACCAGACAATCGTCCTCGCGAACAAGGTGTTTCCATACGGATTCTATAGCCCTGTCCGCCCGATCTGCGCCGGCAGCTCCACTCAGCCAAGCCCAAGATTGGGGCAGGGAATCGATCTTCGCCTCTTTGTTCGCAGAAGAACCGAGCGGCGTGCCATCGTCGAAGATGGCCCGAAGATACCACTCCCCATCCCATCCTGCTCGCTCGGCACGCTGGATAAGCGCAATTCTATCTTGTTGATAAGACTGGCTTAGATCGGGCCGCTCCAGCAGCTTAGAAAACTCGGCCATCCCCTGAAGCACGTCCGCCATGAACCACGCCAGCCAAACGCTTTCCCCCTTGCCCCCGGCGCCTACGAGGTTCATCCCATCGTTCCAGTCGCCCGCGCCTATCAGAGGCAAACCATGGGGCCCGAAGGTCATGGCATGCGAGACGGCGCGCCGGCAGTGCTCAAACAGCGTGGCGTGTTCAAGCGCGACCTTCGGCGTGAAGAAGATCTCGTGCTGATCGCTCTCGAGAGTGGGCCCGCTGAGGAACGGAACCTCTGTGTGCAAGATGTTCACATCGCCGGTGACACGCACGTATTGAGCGACGACGTAGGGCAGCCATAGGGGGTCATCGGAGATCCGAGATCGGACGCCCGCGCCGCTCGGTGGATGCCACCAGTGCTGGACATCTCCTTCCTTGAACTGACGGCTCGCCGCGAGCAGAATGTGCTGGCGCGCCAGCTCGGGAGACGCGTAGAGGAATGCCGTAACGTCCTGCAGTTGATCGCGGAAGCCGAATGCACCCCCGGACTGGTAAAAGGCGGAACGTCCCCAGATCCGACAGCTCAGGCTTTGGCACAAGAGCCAACGGTTGATCAGGAAGTCGGCTGCCAGTTCGGGGGTGTGTACTTCGATCGTCCCCAACAGGCCATCCCACCACGCTTTCGTCTGGCTCAACGCGGTTTCGAGTGCCGAGCCTTTCCGATAGGCCAGAACCCGCTTGTGGACTTCCCCCACCGACTCGGCTTGGCCCAACATGCACGTGATCTCAGCCGACTCTCCAGGAGCGAGTTCCACCATAACCCGAAGAGCCGCACACGGGTCTAATCCCGCTCCCGTCCGGCGTGATAGCCCGGACCGTTCCATCGCCGCCGGGCTACCCAGCGAGCCGTTGCGTCCAACGAAGGCCGTGCGGTCGCCGGTGTAAGACTCCGCCGGCGGGTCGATGGCCGCGAAGGCGATCCGATCCCCGTACTCGGGGTGGTACCGATTCCGGGCGATCAGGGCCCGGGCTTCTTCATCCCAACGGGTCGCGATATACATCTGGGAGGATTCGCGGATCTCGCCCAGTGTCCACTCCACATAGTACGTCACCGACAGTCTGCGACGCCGGGAGGAGTCGTTCCTCAACCGCAGCCTTTGCAGCTTGATCGGCTCTCCTCCGTTCTCATCCACCGGGACGAAGACCGTCAGCTCCTGTTCGATCCCTTGACTGTTATGCTCGAAGACCGTGTACCCCGCCCCATGCCTGACCCGGTAGGCGGTCTCTTCCCGGATCGGCGACGGGGTCGGCGTCCAGTAGACGCCGGTGTCCTCGTCCCGGATGTAGACGGCCTCAGACGGTGGATCCATGACGGGGTCGTTCGACCATTGCGTCAGGCGATTGCGCTGGCTGTTGCCATACCAGGTAAATCCGGACCCCGTTTCGCTGACCAATGTGCCGAAGGCGGGGTTGGCGATGATGTTCGCCCAGGGTGCAGGGGTGTGGGTGTCAGGGCCGAGATAGATCGCGTATTCACGCCCATCCGGGGTAAAACCCCCCAAGCTGTTGAAGTAGGGC
Organism: Candidatus Aminicenantales bacterium; assembly: GCA_049513915.1. Taxonomy (GTDB): domain Bacteria; phylum Acidobacteriota; class Aminicenantia; order Aminicenantales; family Saccharicenantaceae; genus DATKJS01. Next base: position 81,595 of record JBEKVN010000008.1, read on the forward strand.
AGCTCCATGAAGGGCAGCGAAGCCGAAGGCTCCCGGGGGACGCGTTTCTTGGGCATGGGTTCCGGCAACTCGGGAACCTCCGCAGGCATGCCCTGGAGGAAAGTGCCGCGGGCGGCCACCATCACGACACTCGCCGCGGCCATGAGCAAAGTCACGTCTTCCTTCGGAATTTGATCCGCATTTCGCAAAAAAATCCCGCCCGGCTGATCCTTCCCCGTATACGTCGAATGCGCCTGGATCAGACCCTCGAGTCGCTCACGCAACGGCTGCTCATAGCCGCCCGCCTCCTCGTTGAGGATCACCAGGTCGACCGTGAACCCATGCATTCGCCAATAAGTATGGGCCTGGAGCATCTGGCGGACCAGGCTGATGTCCCGCCCATCACCAATGGTTATCAGGGCAATCGGCAAATCTCCCGAGATTCCATAGGGCCATAAGCCCGCCTGGCCCTTGCGGTTCTCTTCGAGATGTTCGGCGGAAGGGCGGAAGAGCGGGTTTGGAAACAGCAGGTGGCTGGCCAGCCCCTGGAAGCGGCGGGCTTCGTCGGGCTGGATGCGAAGCAATCGCAACTCCAGCTGGGCAGAAGCTGAAGCGAAATCCATCGCCCGATCGATGGCATGGGGATCGCTGTACTTATCCATCAGCCCCAAGACCTTGTGGCGTGTTTCGCCGGCCGCGAGAACCAAGGAAACCTGGACACGCTGGCCTGGACCGAGATTCAGGTTCTGGCGCAGGCTGAGGATCGGGTCCAGGACAAAACCCTGGCTGCCGTCAAGCTTTTGGAGGATCCCCATCGGATTTGCGAGCGTCCGTCCTCGGCCGATGAATCGGCGCCGGTCGGTCTCGAACTGCAGGGCTTCGTCCTCGGGGTGTTCAAGCGTCAGGCGGTGGGCAACGTAAATGGGCGGGTCGTCTTCCGCGCGAGGCCGGCGGTACGCGAGGAGGGCTTGATGTTCGGGCACCGCTTCGGTTTGGATGAACAGCTTGTTGAAGGCCGGATGCTGCCGGTCGACATTGTGCGGCGCGAGCGAGAGTTCAATGTAGCTCGTCAGATCGAAATGGCGGGTGCGAACGGACCGATTGAATAGGGTGATCCGCCGAATCTCAACATCGTCTTCCGGCGAAACGATGACCTCCGTTTCGGTTCGCGTGCCGTTATCGTCGCGCCGGAACACGGCCCGGTCGAGCGCGAAGTCGGCGGAGTACGCCTCAACCTTCCCGCCGACCGGGTGATACGTGTTGGGCCACAATCGATCCGCGTCGGGCTCATGGATGTAGCAGAAGGTGCCCCACGGATCCTGAGTTCGATCCGACCTCCAGCGTGTCACCTCAAAGTTGCCCCACCGGCTGTATCCCCCTCCTGCGTTGGTGATCATCAAGCCATAGCGGCCATTGCTAAGGAGTTGGGTTTTGGGCGTGCTCGTATGGGGGGTATCGAATTTGCTCACCGATGGGCCTGCCTCGCGGACCTTCTCCGGCAAAGACATTCTCTCCCGCGTGGAGATGTGGTTCAGAGGAGATAGGGCCGGGATGCGTTCATAGAGCAGGGGCTCAACGGCGCGCACGCGTGCGTCGGCATAGAAATCGCGCTGGATAGGATTGCCATGGAGGAAGTTGGTCAGTGACAGGAAACTCATGCCTTGATGATGCGCCAGGTAGGCTTGAATGATCAGCCCCCGCTCGCCCTCACGGGTCGGTTGACGGCTGAAGTCGATCGCTTCGTAGTAGCCGTAATCGTTCAACAGCCCCAGGCCAACCAGTCGTTTCAGATTCTGCACGGCCTCTCTGGGCGAAACGATCAGCGCCAGAAGGGTGGCGTAGGGTGAGACGACGACTTTTTCCTCCAAGCCGCGCTTCAATCCGAGCTCCGGTACGCCAAAGGCCTTATATTGATAGGTCTTGTTGATGTCCAGATCTCCAAAGGCAGACTCCGAGATCCCCCACGGCACGTGACACTGGCGGCCGTAGGCAATGTGGATCGCCACCGCTTCCCTCGCCGCTTTATCCAGCAGCGAGTTCTCCTGGGAGCCTTGGAAGATCAGCGGCATCAGATATTCGAACATGGTTCCGGTCCAGCTGAGCAGCACTCGGCGCCGACCGATTGCACCGTAGGGTCGACTCATGGAGAACCAATGCTCGACCGGGACATCACCCCGAGCGATGGCGACGAAACTCCCAAGACGTGCCTCACTCGCCAGGAGATCGTAGTAGGCGCTATCCAAGCGGCCTTCGGACACGTTGTAGCCGATGGAGAACAACCGCCGTTCGGGGTCATACAAAAAGCGCATATTGATCGATCCGGATATCCCGCGTCCATCCTGGATGAGCCGCTCGCCCATACCCAGGATTTCACCGGCCAGCCATCGCGACTTGGCGAAGGATTCCATCAGGCGGTCAAGCCATTCGAAGAGGGGGCGGGCGGCTGAGGAAGCCTTCTCCCGGACTGATTGGAGGATCGGAATACAACCGATGCGCCCGTTGGCAAGATCGAGAAGCGAAGGCGCGTGAGACATTGCCTGGCGGATGGCGAGCAGAGCCTCCAGACCCAGCGGCGTGATCTCCTCCTCCTTTTTTTCATCGAGGATTTCGATCCAGGTGAGATAGCGATCCGCGATCCTCAACCAGGCCGATATCTGCTCCTCCATCTGCCTGGCCCAATAAGCCGCTCCCGTTTCAACCTCGGCGGGCTTACGGGCCGTATCGGATAGAGCCCTGACGCTACTCTCCACGCGCCGCAGCAGGCGGAGCGCGTCGGCGATGCGAGCCGGCGGCTTTTCCCACAGGCGCATCAGTGCGTCGAGGGCGTGGGCATCCAGCCCCGACATGCGTTCCTGTTCGATGACCTGTTTCAGGATCTCCCCGGTATCCCGTAGCCCTTCAAAAGCTTTCCCGTCCAAGACGGGTCTCTGGATCAGCTCGCCCAGCCCGTGTTCCAGCGACCATAGGGCACCTAGCAGGTTTCCGCTGTCGACGGCGGAAACGTAGCGAGGCTCGAGAGGGGTCAAGGTTTGAAGATCGTACCAATTCAGCAGGTGGCCCTCATAGCGCTCCAGTTTTCCGATCGTCTCCATGGTACGGGCCAGCTTTTCCACGACCTGATCCACCGTCATGTAGCCGAAATCATGTGCAGAGAGTGCGCTGAGCATCCAGAGACCGATGTTGGTTGGACTGGTGCGCATCGCCAGTCGGTTCTGAGGGGAGACCTGGTAGTTGTCAGGTGGAAGCCAAGACGTATCAGCGCTGACAAAGTCTGAGAAATAGCGCCAGGTTCGTCGTGCCACCTGCCTCAGCAACCGCAGGTCCCTTTCAGGCAGCAGGCGTTGCTTCTGTTCTGCCCGCGGTCGGAGGTTCAAGAGCCAGCCGACCAGAGGGGATAGGAACCACAAGACGAGCCAGGGGCTGGCCATCGCCAGGCTGGATGGCATCCAGCGCCGCACCGCCCAACCCACGATCCCACTGAATAGGCTGGCCAGGACCAAAGAAGGTACAAACCATGGCTGCCGACGCGTCGCACCCCTGTGAGTCACCTGGGCCGAAGCCCATCTGAGCAACCCGCGGTGAGAGATGTGGCGGCGATACCAGACCCGCAGAATGGCATCCAGAGCCAGTCCGGCCTGGTGCACAAGCAACGCCGCATCAGCGACCGTTCGCAGCAAGTCGTGCGCCAGCTTCGAGAAGGAGAAGTTCATTAGCCCCTGGCGGGTCGTTGCCATGGTGAAGGGTTGCGACAAAGGATGGAAGAGCAGCTGCATGGCGACCACAAGCGTCGAGATCCACCCCATCCGCGAAGAATTCAGCCAGGAGGCTATGAGCAAGCCAAGGCTGGTCATGGGTATCAGGCTCCGGCGCAAGTTGTCGAAAACCTTCCAACGGTCGAACCAGGAGAGTGGGTTTGGCACTCTCCGTCCTCCAGGCTCGGGAACCCACGGCAAGATCCAATCCGCGATTTGCCAATCACCGCGAATCCAACGATGTTGCCGGCGGGTGTAGGTCAGGTAACTCTGCGGGAATTCATCATAGAGCTCGATATCACTGGCCAGGCCCACCCGGACGTGAGCGCCTTCAATCAAGTCATGGCTCAACAACCACTCTTCGGGAAATCTTCCAGAAAGCACTCGACCGAAAGCGCGCACATCATAGATACCCTTGCCATGGTAGGAGCCTTCGCCGGCCAAGTCCTGATTGACATCCGAAACGGCCTTGGTGTAGGGGTCAATTCCGACCGCGTCGGCGAAGAGCCGGCTGAAAGGGGACGCGCTTGTGCTCGGAAGCGATGGGCTCACGCGCGGTTGGATGATGGTGTAAGAGCCGGCCAGGATCCTGCCTGCGGCGTCGAAGCGCGGCCGGTTGAGAGGATGGGCAAGGGTCTCGATCATCCTGCGGGCAGTCCCAAGAGGCAGCTGGGTGTCGCTGTCTAACGTGATAACGAACCTCACATGGGATAGATGATCCGGGTCGCCGACGTGAACCAAACGATCGGCATTGTCAGGCCGCGTTCCATCGATCAGACGATGGAGCTCTTCGAGCTTCCCGCGTTTGCGCTCCCAACCGATGAATTTCTGCTCGGATTCACTCCAGGTGCGATCCCGATGGAAAAGGAAGAAACGCTCGCCGCCATACCGGTCATTGAGGCCTTTGATGCTTTCGATTGCAGTCCGGAACAGCCGCTCGTCGTCCGCCCGATGCACTTGATCCGCATCGGTGTAGTCCGTAAAGAGGCTGAAGAGGAGATTCCCTTCCTTGTTGGCCAGGTACCGGATCGCCAGCTTTTCCGCCTCCGCCCGGATCGTCTCCACGTCCACCAGCAACACGGGCACGACCACTAACGTTCGAAACGCGTCAGGAATGCCCGAGACCTTAAAATTCATCTTCGGAAGGGCTCGGGGTGGAAGTAGCCGCATGAGGAGGTAATTCAAAACCTCGAGCGCGAATTGGCTGACGGGGATCAGCAAAAGGAGAACGATGGCCAGCCGGATCCAGAGCGCCTGTCCGCGCAGGCCCAACAGGACGATCAGGGAGATGGGTAAAGCGGAGAAGAGGCTGAGCCCAAGAAAGTACACCGCAGAATGATGGCGGTAGACCCACTGCAGGACGCGGAAACGTGGCGCCTCATGGCAGGAGAGGAGCCGCGCAAGCTCGGGCCTTCCTTCCCCTATCAGATAGGTCCCGACGTGGATCAACCGGTCATCTTCCGTCGCTTTAACTGCGGCTTGCGTTGCCAGGTTGATGGCGCGTTGTGCGACCTGATCTTCCGCCTGACCGGACCGACGGGCGAGTTCTTCGATTGCACGGCGATAGCGATCGCGTGTATCGAAATCCATCTTGGAATAAACGCCGGATGGATCGAATCGGAGCAACCGCTCCACACGGCTGAGACGTTCGAAGATCTCTCTCCAATCCATCAGGGCGAGCTGGCGCAAGCTCGTGAATGCATTCCCGATCGATATCTGATCCTTCGTCTGGCGGTTTTGCTCATCCAGGTTGAGCTCGCTCAGGGGCTTGCGGTACGTGCGCTCCAGCCAGCTCTGGACCGGTACTAACGCGGCGTCTTCATCGTAGAGATGATCGACCAGTTGAGTCGCGAAATAGGGACTCGGGCCGGGTTGGATCGCAGCCAACTCGGCCAGGATTGTGAAGAGCTGTTTGGGGTCTCGCCGGTTGGCCGTAATGAGCCTGTTCGCCCAGAAGTCGGCGATCTCACCCTCCCGCAGCTCGGTCAGAGCGCGGGCGGCAAGGTCCCGGATGCCCTCGATCAACGCGATGCGCAGCATCTGGGGGATAGCCCAAAGTTCGCCGATCGTCAGCGTGTGCGCTGATTGATAGGTCTCAATAAATGCCAGCATGTTCTCCCGGTCTAAGCGCAATCCCGTATAGGAGACGAGTTCCTTCGCCAGACCGTAGATGCGCGGCAGGCCCCGGTAGGGCTCGTTGGCGAGTGCCGGCAGCTCCTGGAAAAAACGCCGAGGAAGGTTCAGCTGAACATCACGAGCGTTGCTCTCGACCACGTACTCATTATCGAGGATCCACTCGGCGGTCGGAGGCGTACCCTGTTCCAACGGACTCGCTTCGGAGAGATCCAAGCATGCCTGGTGGATCCATTGATGGGCGTTTCCGACCCGCCTTAGCAGCTCAGGGTTCCGCGGCGGCCTTGGGTCTATTTCGTGGATCATGGCCAGGCGCTGGGCATGCTCCTGGACCTGCGTCGGAGGGAGCGGAACTCCAGCGCTTCGCACATCTCCAATTGGATTCTCGCGCTTCGGATGCAGAACGAAGAGTGCGGGGGGGATGTCCCTGCTTTCTCGAAGCACCGCCACTGCGAACTGCACTGTTTCAATCGGCGCCTGGAGGATCAAGACCGTCTCCTCGGGCACCAACCACCGTGCGTGATCCTCGAGCAGCTTTCGTTCGACACCGTACTTCGATCGTCGTATCCACACCGTACCGAAGAGGATTCCGATAAATCCGCCCACAAAGATCGAAATCAGGGTAGAGAGACTTCCGCTCAGAATCGGCACCGGCCAGTGGAGGACCAGGGAAGCAACGCCGGCGAGGCCCCCGAAAAGAATGGCAGTCAAGGTCGCCCCGAGAGCACGGCGCCAAAGGAAGAGGTCCCGTTTGTGGACATCTCCGTCCGCGGTCTTATGCACTAATGCGGCGCGGCGGAAGCCCCTTCTCTGCAGCTCCCGCAGAGCTCTGCGAGCTTCATTCCGTTCTGAGAAGTAGCCTATGAGGGTGCCGGCTTCCATATTTTCGTCCTTGTATCACCGTTGGGCATAAGTTCCTAGGGATCGCGACCGATTCCACTAGGTGGGAGCTTGGGACAGAGTCACCGCCAGTATACCGTCTGGTGGCGTCGCTGGTCAACTCGCAGCTGACTCTCCCTGATCTGCAACACCTAATTAGGTTGCTGGCCAGTCTTGGATCCGAGGCGATTGGATTCCCCGTCCAACTCCCCAGGACCATCTTGGCGCGGAAATCCCCTTCATAATCAGCGAGAAATGGGGGAAGGGTGCGGCCAGCAATGGGGGATTGTGACCGAATTGTGACCAGCAAGGTTTTTAGTCAATAGATTGAGCTATGGACTTCGAATCCAAAGGTCGCCCGTTCGAATCGGGCCGGGCGCGCTCTCTTTCCCCCTGATTCCATCGTTTTTTCTTTAAGCACCATTAAGCAAGATTAAGCGAGATTACGCAGGATTTGTGACATATTTGTGACGCGGGGATTAGCCTGCACATTCCATTTTGATTCTTGAAGTCCGGCTTATAAGCGACCTGAACAAAAAACCGGCAATACCCGAAACCCCCTGCCGGGCCATTCGGGGAATCAGAACATGTTCGTCATACCTACAATATGATCTTTATAGCTTTTCTTGGTCTAACCAATTAGACGATAAAAATTGGGACGCATGAAAACAATATCTAGGCTATGGTTGAGCACTGGCCGAAAAAGATAGACGATGTTCCCCAACCCAGAATATTTTTCGCATAATGCCCAGATCAATTTAGGGAGGGCAGGTCACTGGGCTTCGAAGCGCAAATTTCCCGTTCTCAAGGTCGGGAGACTAGTCCGCGTGGCGCCAGCGGCCCTGGAAGAGTGGATCCGCGATAACACAGACCAAATCAGGGCGGGAGAGCCCAAAAAGCCTGTCCTAGAAGCCAAAAACAGCCCAAAATGGGCAGTTTTGAATGCCTCCTGGATGAGCTTCGTCAGGGAGAGGCAGACAGGGGCCAAAAATGACCCCTCCCGCCTTGATTTCAGGGGCGTTTTCCCATATTATCTAGGGCATGGAGGTTAAAATTTGGCTATCTACCAGAGGGGAAACACCTGGTGGATTGACTATTACTTTAAGGGTGAAAGGTTAAGAGAACCGGTCTCAAGCTCCCGGAGAGAAGCCATGGAAGCGCTCGAATCCCGCCGCGGCGACATCGTCCAAGGAAGGTTTGAGCTTGTCCGCAAGGACAGGCGGGAAACGACCTTCGAGGAGTTCGCCTGCGAGTACCTACGACACCTCAAGGCGACGCGCCGCTGGTGGAAGGGCGAAGTGTCGAGGATGAAGAGCTTGGTGCGGCATTTCGGGAAGATGCCCCTGGCGGAGATTACGACCTTCGACGTCGAGAAGTACAAGGAAAAGAGGCGCAAAAAGCTCAGCGGATCGGGAATGAACCGCGAGTTCACGCTCCTCAAGTCCATGCTCAACCGTGCCTCGGAGTGGGGTTTTGCCAAGCTCAGCGAGAACCCCGTGAGCAAGGTCGGGTACTTTGCGGAACGCCAGGTCGAGCGGATCCTGACAGACGAGGAGGCCAGAAGGTTCGTCGAGACTTGCGGTCCAGCGGTCCGGCCCGTGGTCATCACAGCCCTCAGTACGGGCATGCGCCGAGGTGAGATACTCGACCTCCGTTGGGAGAACGTCGACTTCGAGCGTCGGTTTATCCGTGTCGAACGGTCGAAAAATGGACGCTCCCGGAAGGTCCCGATGAACTCGACTCTCGTTACAGAGCTCGGCCGCCTGAACGGCAACGGCACTCCGTTCGTATTTATGCAGAGAGCGGGGGAGAGGCTCAAGTCGATCGCCACGGCCTTCCAGACGGCCTGCCGGCACTCGGGCATTGGGCATGTGCGCTTCCATGACCTTCGCCACACGTTCGCGACGAACCTAGTCATGAACGGCGTCGATTTGGTCACGGTCAAGGAGATCCTGGGAGACTCCGACATCTCGATGACGGTGCGGTATTCGCACCCGTCTGACGAGCGGAAGATGGCGGCGGTCGAGGTTATCGTGGGGCATGGGACGGAGAGGTCATCCCTTCACGTTTCCAGGGGGGATGGTCACAATTTGGTCACAGTTCCGGATTTGGAAGAAAAAGGCCAGTACGTAAGTCATTGATTAGTATGGTACGTGCCTGTAGCTCAGTTGGATAGAGCGTTGGACTCCGGATCCAAAGGTCGGAGGTTCGAATCCTCTCAGGCACGCTCTTGATTTTCCCCCGAGAAAGCCCTCCGAGATCAACGACTTACCTGCTCGATCCCTCTCGGATCCGATGTGAGTTTGAATTAGGGAGAATGAGTCTGAATTAGCCCCCGACACGATAAGAATCTTGAGCCTCTATTTTTTCGGATCCCCGGATCTTTCCGGCTCTCCACGATCCGTCGTTTTCAGTCCATTTTGGCACGCCACCGTCACACGGTGGGCAATCAGGCAAGAGGTATTTCTTGATGTGACCTTCAATTTAAAAGATGCTGAAATTGGTAATTATAATACAATACGGTTAACGCTATGCCGCAAAGAAACGAAATAAAGCACAGCAGGAAAACCTTCCACTTTTTCATAATCCCCCTCCCTGAACTTAATAACCTAATAGAACCTCAGGTGAGGACGAAAGTCAACTAAGGAACCGATCCTCATAGCCACGCCGCCGGCACACGGCCGTCAGTTCGAGTTGACCGGTCTTGTCGGCCAGCTTATTCTCACACGGGCGATATCTCTTCACTCTATTTTTCGGTAATAAGTTTTGTATTAGAATAAATCAGCGGTCAACCTAGAAAGGGGGGATCTTTCATGGCCAATGAAATCGCTTTGCGACGTATGGTATTGACTGCAACCGCTTTGATTGTTGGAGTCACCGCTTTATGGATTTTTATGTTCCTACCCCGGCTCGCAATTCACCCAGACGCAATTCGCGAGGGCGTTGATCGTTCCTCCAAGGTGTTCTTTACAGTCCAATTAATTGCGGCCGTTGTTTTATTGGCGTGTGTCATTCTGGGCCGACGTGGCGGCAGAATTATCAGCGGTCTCCTCTATCTTGCGGCGGCTCTCATAGTCTTGCATGACTTCATGGTGTTTGACGGTGCGGTCTATTACTTGCAGAACTATGAGGGGTTTTCTGCTGAGGCGATCTTGATATTGGTATGTGTTGGGGTAAACCTGATTGCCGCAATTCTGGCAATCAAAGCGGGGAATAAGTATCGGCGATTGACAAAGGCAAAGGGAGCAGGAGAGGACATCCTGCAATAGAGATGGTTAGTCAGCCTCCCTCCGGATCCAAAGGTCGGAGGTTCGAATCCTCTCAGGCACGGCTCGTATGAAGGAGGAACTGCCAGTCCCGCCATCAGCAACGAGCGCTCAGGCTTTGGCGTGAAGCACTGCTCTATGACGCCAGTTTAGCAGGAACAAGATTCCCATCAGCAGCAGAGGTCCGGATATGAACGCATACGCTGCCCAGTGAAATCTGCCCCAGGCCCACACGACATAGAAGATCCCCAGCGCGATGAAGAGAATGCCGCCGATCCATTCCCGACGCCACGATACCACAAGCACGGCAACGATGATAATCGTTGGAACAAGATGAAGCAGTCGGGCAACACTCGTTCCCCAGAATCCTTTCCCTTCCTCAAAAACATCGAGGGCGAATAGACTGATAAAGACCGCAACCAGTATGCCAAGAATTCTGGGGGTCCAGTAAACCACCCGTTTGATGGCCTCGTTCATGGTTTGCTCCTTTTTATCCATGTCTCTTTCTGTTCCTCTTAAGCTTGGTCTTATCAGAGCCGTTGAGAGGCAGCCTCTCAAGCTGAACCATGTGCTCTCCCGTTACAGAAGCTTTCCTATCCGGCCCCATCGGACTCCCCCTTCAGGATTAATAGAAAAGTAAACCAGCCTGGCCTTGGATACAATATCAATGAGCGGGACGCATCCCCAATGTCGTGAGTCTGCACTGTTATCGCGATTGTCACCGAGGACAAAACAGCAGCCCTCCGGGACGGAAACGCTTAAATCCTTCCTTGCGGCCCCCTGAAGATAAAAGACGCCATAAGTCCCGGAGTCCCCTTTTTCATAGAAGGCTATCGTCCCTTTCTCGATATTTTCATCCCCTCTTCCTTCAAGCTGAGGCACCCCTTGGGCTGTCCATTTTTTTCCATTGACGCAAAGCTCCATCCCTCTCAATTCAATTTTATCTCCTGGAAGGCCGATGATCCTTTTAATAAAATGCATGTTCTTGTTTCGGGGATACCTAAAAACCACCAATTCCCCTCTTTTCAGGCCAAGGTTTTTCGACGCATGATCTATCCTCTTATCTACCATGATCCAATCTCCGGGAAGGATAGTCGGCGCCATGCTCCCAGTTTGCATTCGGTAGGGGAGAGCAAAAAAGCAGATTTTTTGCCAATTAACGATTGGCCCAAAGGTGAATAGATTCAGTACAATGACCAGGAGGATGTAAACATAGAGCCTATTGTAGACTTTCAATTTGTAGTTCTTCTCCATCCGTTTGGCTTGCTTCCAAGCATCTCGAGCAGCCCAAATAAATATGCCAAGGTCCGACGCTGAGGACAGAACCAAAAAAACGATCAGTATCTGATTGGGCCCCACAACACTCAACTGGAAGAAGAGAAAGGGGAGGGTCAACGAGGCCACGAAGAAGAGAATCCCTTTCCGCGGTTTTCCGTTGTAGAGTTGACCCAAACCAGTCAAAAGGAACGACAGGGCCAGGGCAAAAAGGGGTTTTCTTTCCCGGAATTTATCTTTTTTCTCTTCCATTTCTTTTCCTGAAGACATTCGCGTCTTATTCCTGGATTTAACTTTCAGATCGCAATCCCTTCAACTCTGAATCAGACTGGATGCCCAAGCTATAGAGATGCATGAATCACCACCCCGGCGAAGAATCTGAGAATTTTAAGCAGGCCGAAAACCGATCCGATTCCCACAAGCGCCCATTGTACCGCTCTCGAAAAGAAGATCATTTCCAAGAAGGGCAGCCTCCGCGCAAAGAGGCTGTCTCTTATGCGCTTTTCTGCTTCTATTTTTACAACCACCCTGTCCGCGAACCCGTTTGGGACATCCGCTCCCATCGCATTTCGGACAAGGGAATCCAACTTCTCGAACCGAGCCGCGGTTTCAGAACAAGCGCTGCAGGAAAGAACGTGTTTTTGGTCCTCCGGGCTCAGTCCTCTGGCCCAGGCAATATCTTCTTGAATGAGATGGCAG
>JBEKVN010000009.1:0-87939 GCA_049513915.1 Candidatus Aminicenantales bacterium
TCAGCCGGGCCCCCTGGCATTGCGGGCAGACGTCGTCGGTGAGCTCAACCTCTCCCCGCTCGTCAAGCGTGGTCTCATAGCCCAGGCCGTGGCAGGCGGAGCACGCCCCGTAAGGGCTGTTGAAGGAAAAATTGCGGGGTTCGAGCTCGGGCAGGCTGACCTCGCAATATGGGCAAAGGAGGCTCAGGGAGAAGAAGCGTTCGCGGCCGGATTCGTTGACGGCGAGGACTTCGCCGTTCGAAACCTCCAGGGCCTTGACGACGGCGTCCTGGAGCCGCCGCTCCGATTCGGGCCCGATCTTGACCGTGTCGACGAGGACTTCGATCGTGTGCTTCCGGGTCTTTTCGAGGAGGATCTCGTCCTCGAGGCCATGAAGGACGCCGTTGACGCGGACTCTGAGAAACCCCTTTTTCCGGAGCCGCTCGAAGAGCCGGACGTACTCCCCTTTCCGGCCCTTGATCAGGGGCGCCAGGACCCTCAATTTTTCCCCGGGGAAGATCTCCGTGATCTTTTTCAGGATCTGCTCGGGCGTCTGGGAGCTCACGGCCCGGCCGCAGCTCGGGCAGTGGGGCGTGCCCACCCGGGCGTAGAGGAGCCGGAAAAGGTCGTAGACCTCGGTGATGGTCCCCACGGTCGAACGGGGGTTGGTGGAAATCGTCTTCTGGTCGATGGAAATCGCGGGGGAGATTCCCTCCACGGATTCGACCTCGGGCTTCTCCATCTGCTCGATGAACTGCCGGGCGTAGGTCGAGAGGCACTCGATGTAGCGGCGCTGGCCCTCGGCGAAAATCGTGTCGAAGGCGAGCGACGATTTACCCGAACCGGAGGGGCCGGTGACAACGATCAGCTTGTTCCGGGGCAGGCTTACGTCGATGTGCTTCAAATTGTGCTGGGCCGCCCTCTTGATGCGTATCTCGGTCAACATAACTTTCTATTTTAGCATATTTCCGGGGGAAAAAGGCGGGAAAGGCGATAGTCCCATTCATCCAATTGACACGTGCCCATATCCCTCTTATATTCATTATGCAGGTGGGGGATGGCCAAGAGCAGCTCTTTTTGTTGCTTTCTTGTGATCTTGAGCCTTGCCATAGCCGAGGTGGGAGCTCAGGCTCAAAACCAGGTTGAAGTGCGGTGTACGGCACATAAGGCCGTCAAGATGGTCATGCCTGATTATCCGGAGCTCTTGAAAAAGCAAGGGGTTGAGGGCCAGCTTTTCCTGCTTGTCGATATTGACCGGAATGGCAACGTGGACTTGGCAGAAGTCTGGATGGGTCTCCATCCTGAACTTGATCGCCTGGCCGTTGAGGCCCTCAAGAGATGGAAATTCGAGCCGTATATTTATGCAGGTGAGCCTATCCGGGCAACCTTCTTTGTTCGAGTCATTTTCAATTCTGGAAGTCTCGAGACAATCAAGGAAGGCCCCGCCCAGCTGGCTCCCCCTGAATCTCTCAGCCCCGAGCTGAGAAACGTCCTGGACAAGTGCGATGAATACTGCCAGAAACTCACCGCTGCCTCTCTTTACTACGTTTGTACTGAGAAGATAACCGAAATTAGCAGACAGGTGATGGAAAGAACAGGCGGTCTTATAAGAGGTTTGGGCCATGATTCAAGGACCGGAAAGGAGATCATGGAAGCTACCTTTACATATGCGGCGCTTGGAAACAGGAGAAAAAGCGAGTTTCTGTATGATTATCAACTTATCCGCAAAGAAGGTCAGGTTGAAGAAAGGCAAGTTCTTCTGGAAAAAGATGGAAGGAAGGTCACGGGACAAAATCCTCCACAACCTGCCACCCGGCTTTATTCCCTCAAGCCGATCTACGTCCCGGCCTGGCTCCTCAGCGGCGAACAGCAGGCTGTCTTCTCTTATATGCTCGCCAAAGAAGAAAAGGTGAGCGGAAAAGAAGTTTTTGTGATCGAGGTCAAGCCGAGGATGCCTGAAAGCGGAAACCTTAAGGGCGGGAGGATCTGGCTGGACAAATCGACCTATCGAGTCCTCAAGGCCGAAGTGAGAACCACGCTTTTGCCAGGCTGCGAACCGTTGTTTCAGGAATGCTCCATAAATCATTGGAAGCCCCTATCTACGGCCATTCACTATTATGAAATTGAGAAAAACGGGATTCTCTATCCCAGCCGGTCCGTAATCCGGATTGAATATGACAAAATGGTTAGCCCCAAGCGAGATGTCAAATACGCAGCCAATATTCGCTACGGCCGGTATAGATTCTTCACAGTCGAGACAGAGGCGGGCATCCGGGGGCCAAGGTAGCTCAAGGCTGTCCCCCTGATCGACGCGCCTGAATCAGTTGAAATTCATTCTCCGGCGACAAAAGAGTCCGGGGAGAACGCCGTTCCGGGAAAGGCCTTTTGGAGGCGGACATCCGCGGTCACGAGCTTGATCCCCAGATCTTCGGCCAGGGCCACAAACTCGGCGTCGTAAGCCGAACAGGATGCCGAGGCCGCAAGACGGAGGACGTCCGGAGAATTCACCGCATACTCGCGTCCGGCCATCATGGTTTCGGCGGCTCCCGCGATCTTAACGGCAACCTCCAAGCCGAGATAGCTCTTTCGGATGCACTTCGTGAGGACGCTCCGGAATTCGCTCCGCCAGAGGACGGGCGCTGTCCACTCGGGGTCCCTGGCGAAGACCTCCTCGGCCATCTCGCTGAATCTGCCGTTGATGAAAAAATAGGCGATAAGGTTTGTATCAACGACGATCAAGGCCGGCCTTCCTTTTTTGCTTGGCCGATGAAGTCTTCGTCGAGCGCAAGACCCTTTGTCTTTTCCCTGAGGGCGCGCGCGGCCGCGATCATCTTCTCAGGCTGAATGGAGTGGACCATCAGGACTTCGTCAAAAATCGAGATGATCTCGCTGTTGATGCTGCGCCGGTTCTTATGGGCCCGTTTCTTGAGCTTTTCATAAAGATTCCCGGGGATGTTCTTGACGGTGATGGCGATGCTCATGGAATCTACCTCTTGGTTACGATATGGTTCCATTTTGGTTCCTCACGTCCGAAAAGTCAAGCCCGGGCCGGCTCATCAGTGCCGCCGCATCATGATCAACGCGCGGCGCTCTCCGTAAGTCTCATTTCGTGCTCCCTTAAAGGGCGCCCCACGCGTCGGCGTTACGATGAACGAGAAGGCGCGCCCGGCACTTTTCTCCTTTGATCCGAATTTGACCGCCGCGGAAGATTTGATTAGGATGAAGTGAGTCGCATGTCTAACCAAGAGAAAATCCTCCGCTCGATCGAGCTCCTCAAGGAGATCGGCTACCAGACCGATTCCATCTGCGCCATCAAGCACCTGCCCGCCCAGGAGGGACGGTACCGCGAGTATCCCGACGGCGTCCATCCGGCCCTGCGCGAGGCCCTGGGGCAGAAAGGTTTCCACCGGCTCTATTCCCACCAGCGGTCCTGCTGGGACGCCCTCCAGGAAAAGAAGAACGTCGTCGTCGTGACGCCCACGGCGTCCGGAAAAACGCTCTGCTACAACCTCCCCGTGCTCGACGCTATCCTCAAGGAGCCGTCCAGCCGGGCCCTGTACCTTTTCCCGACCAAGGCCCTCTCGAACGACCAGCGGGCCGAGCTCGACGACACCAATGCCCGCCTTCCAGAGGAGATCCGCGTCTTCACTTACGACGGAGACACGCCCCAGGACGCCCGCAAGGCCATCCGGGCGCGGGGCCACATTGTCCTCACCAACCCCGACATGCTCCACTCCGGGATCCTCCCGCACCACACGAAGTGGATCAAGCTCTTCGAGAACCTCAAGTACGTTGTCATCGACGAGCTCCACAGCTACCGCGGCATCTTCGGCAGTCACCTGGCCAACGTCCTGAGGCGCCTGCGCCGGGTCGCCCGCTTTTACGGCTCGGACCCGCAGTTCATCCTCTGCACGGCCACGATCGCCAACCCGGCCGAGATGGCCGAAAAGATGATCGAGGCCCCCGTGACGCTCGTCGACGACAACGGCGCCCCGCGGGGAGAGAAGTACTTCATTTTCTACACGCCGCCCGTCGTCAATGCGGCCCTGGGCATCCGGAAATCCTACGTCAACGAGTCGCGCCGCGTCGCGTCGATCTTCCTCAAGAACGGGCTCCAGACGATCGTCTTCGCCGGAAGCCGCCTGATCACCGAGGTCCTCCTCACCTATCTCAAGGCCGACATCGAAACGAGCATCCAGAAAGAAGGCCTTGTCCGGGGCTACCGGGGCGGCTACCTCCCTCTCGTGAGGCGGGAGATCGAGAAGGGCATCCGGAGCGGCGAGATCCTGGGCGTCGTGTCGACGAACGCGCTCGAGCTCGGCATCGACATCGGCACCCTCGACGTGGCCGTCCTCGCCGGCTATCCCGGGACGATCGCCAGCACCTGGCAGAGGGCCGGGCGGGCCGGCCGCAAGACGGGGACGTCGGCGGCGGTCCTCGTCGCGACGAGCTCGCCGCTGGACCAGTTCATCATCCACAACCCCGAGTACTTTTTCTCCAAGTCGCCCGAAATGGCCCTCATCAACCCGGACAACCTTTCGATCCTCGTCAGCCACGTCGAGTGCGCCGCCTTCGAACTGCCCTTCGTGGACGGCGAGAAGTTCGGGACGGCCGACATCTCGGGTATACTCCAGTTCCTCGAGGAGGACAAGCTCCTCCACCATTCCCAGGACAAGTGGTTCTACACCTCGGACGCTTACCCGGCTGACGCCGTGAGCCTCCGGAGCATCAGCTCGGACAACTTCGTCGTCGTCGACCAAACAGGGCCGGCGAAGGCCATCGCTGAGGTCGACTTCACGTCGGCGCTGACCGCCCTCCACCCCAAGGCCATCTACATCTGCGAGGGCGAGCAGTACTTCGTGGAGAAGCTGGACTTCGAGGAGCGGAAGGCGTACGTCAAAAAGACCGACGTCGATTACTACACGGACGCCATCGACTACACCAAGATCAAGGTCCTCGACATCTTCGACAAGAAATCGCTCGGCGACTGCCGCGTCTCTCACGGCGAGGTCCACGTCGCGACCCAGGTCGTCGGTTTCAAAAAGATCAAGTTCCATACCATGGAAAACGTCGGCGCCGGAGACCTGAGCCTGCCCGAGAACGAGATGCACACGACGGCCTACTGGCTGACCATCCCCGCCGCGCTCCTTCAGGCCATCCCCTATCCATCCGAGCAGCGGGTCAACGGACTTTTCGGCCTCTCCTATCTCCTTCACCACGTCTCGCCCCTGTTCATGATGTGCGACCTCCATGACGTCGGGGTTTCGATCGGCGATAACTCGACCGGCGAGTCGATCCCGCCCCGGAACGTCCCCGTCCGGACGCAGGGACAGGACGAGATGCCGGCCGTCATGGAGGCGGACTTCGAGCCGAACATCTTCATCTACGACAATTACCCCGGGGGGATCGGCCTCAGCCCCTCGCTTTTCGCCCTCGAGGACCGGCTCCTCGACCACGCGTTGAAGACCCTCGACGCCTGCCCGTGCCGGGACGGCTGCCCGTCCTGCGTCGGCGCGACCAACGAGAGCGGCCGGGACGCCAAGCGGGTCGCCCGCGAGATCCTCGTCCGCCTCCTCGGCGCCGCGCCGGCGGTTTGTTGACAGGGGATTCCCGCTATGCTAGTTTTGGATGGATCATTATGAATATCAACATCTTCAAAATCATCTCCGACGCGGACATCGTCGTCCTGCTGATCCTGCTTCTCCTTGTCTTCTTCTCCGTCTTCTCCTGGGCCATCATCATCTTCAAGCGCAAGACCATAAAATCGGCATTCAGGCAGTCCGAAAAGTTCCTCGATTCCTTCCGGAAGAGCAAGAGTCTGAACGACGTCAACGAGGCGTCCCGGAAGTACAGGGCCAGCCCCCTCGCGGCCATCTTCCAGGCCGGCTACAAGGAGCTCGCCTACCAGAGCAAGGCATCGGCCGGCGACGGTTGGACCGGCGAGAAGACTGACAGCCTCAACCGGGCCCTGCTCAAGGCCTCGAACGCCGAGGTCTCGCGCCTCGAAAAGATGATGTTCTTCCTGGCCACGACCGGGAGCGTCTCCCCCTTCATCGGCCTGTTCGGGACGGTCTGGGGGATCATGATCTCCTTTTATCGGATTGGGGCGCTCCGGTCGGCCAGTCTGCAGACGGTGGCGCCGGGAATCTCCGAAGCCCTGATCGCCACGGCGGTCGGCCTCTTCGCCGCGGTCCCGGCCGTCATCGCGTACAATTATTTCCTGGGCCGCATCAAGGACCTCATCGCCGACATGGAAGATTTCTCCCTGGAATTCCTGAGCATCGCCGAGAGACTCCATGGCTCTTAGCACCCAGTCCATGCCTTCGTCGTCCCGGGGACGGAGGCAGATCGGCACGTCCATGTCGGAGATCAACGTCACGCCCTTCGTCGACGTCATGCTCGTCCTCCTCGTCATCTTCATGGTCACGGCGCCCATGATGCAATCCGGCATCGGCATCAACCTGCCCCAGGCCGAAACGGATTCCAAGCCGGCCGAGGAAGGGCTGACCCTGACCGTTACCAAGGACCAGTCCATCCACATCGGCGAAAACATCTACAACATCAACCTGCTGGAGCGCCGCCTGACGGAATATTTCATCAACAAGCCGAAAAAGGTCGTCTATCTTCAGGCGGACGAGGACCTCCCCTTCAAGGTCATCGTGCGCATCCTGGACATCACCAAAAAAGCGGGCATCGAGGTGATCGGGATCATCACCGAGCCCATCGAGATCAAAGACAAGAAAAAATGACTGTGGCCATCCGGGGGACGCCCAGAGCTTTCCGAAGAGCCCTGCTCTTCTCGGGCCTTCTCCACGCCGGGCTCATTGTTTTCATCGTCGCTTCCCCGTCGCTGTCGAAGCCGCCCCAAAAGGGGCTCGTTCAGTACGTGAGCTTCATCGGCTCCCCGGGGGACGGTGGTTCAGGCGGCGGGTCCGGCGGGGGGACGCTCGTCCCCCAAGTCCTTCCGCCTCCGAAAACGAAGGACTCGCTCCGCGACCTGACCGTCCCGGCGAAGGCCAAGGCCGATGAAAAGCCCGGGTTGCGCCATCCCGTCGACAAGCCGAAGACGGCCAAGAAGGTCCCCGAGAAGAAGGCGGCGATCACAAAGCCGCAATCCTCGACCACCGCGCCGGCGGGCGCCGAAACCACGGCCGCCGGCTCGGCGACGGGCCAGCCGGGCGGGCAGGGCCCCGGTTATGGCCTGCGCTTCGGGACCGGACCGGGCAGCAGCGGCGGGACAGGCAGCGGGACTGGAGGCGGTTCCGGCGAGCCGTTCGGAGTATCCGGGTTTCCCTTCACGTACTACCTCCAGTTCCTCTCCGACAAGATCTCAACGAGCTGGTTCACCTCTCTCGTCGACCCCGGCGTCAGCGGTGTGTTCCAGACCCAGGTTTATTTCAAGGTCTTCCGGAACGGCCAGGTGGGCGACCTCAAGGTCGAGGTCTCGAGCGGAGTCCCCGCTTTCGACCTCTCGGCCCTCCGGGCCGTCCAGACGGCGTCTCCATTCGCGCCCCTTCCGAGTGAATACGACGGCCAGTATCTCGGCGTCCATCTCATATTCGAGCATTCCCGATGATGAAAAAAACAATCTCGACCGGATTTCTCCTCCTCCTCACAGCTCTCGTCCTTCCGGCCCAGCAAGAGGTCAATCTGAAGATCAGCGAGGGCATGCCCATGGTCTCCGTGGCCCTCCCCGCGTTCATGGTCCGCTCGGCCTCCCCGCAGGCCAAGGCGGCGGCGCAGGAGATCCAGCAGACCCTGGCGGACGATATCAAGTACAGCCGCATCTTCCAACTCCTGCCCCAGGAGTACTACGGCTATATCCGCCCCCTCAACACTGACAAGATCTTTTTCAAGGACTGGGACTCGATCCAGGCCAAGCTCCTGGTCACCGGAGAGGTCCGGGACGACGACGCGGGGCGGACCATCTTCGACGGCAAGCTCTACGACGTCAAGAGCGAAAGGTTCATCGTCGGCAAGCGCTACCAGGCCGAGAAAAGCGCCCTCCGTATCATCGCCCACAGGATGGCCGACGAGCTCATGAAACTCTACGGCGAAAAGCCGGTCTTCACGACCCGGGTCGCCTTCGTCTCGAACCGCGACGGGAACGACGAGATTTACATCATGGACTACGATGGCGCGAACCAAACGCGGATCACGTTCAACAAAGTCAAGGACTACATGCCGGCCTGGTCGCCCGACCAGAGGTCCATCGCCTTCACCTCCTACCGGCTGGGAAACGCGGATCTCTTTATCCGGAACATCTACGATGGGAAGGAAACCCTCGTCGCGGGCAAGGGGACGAACTACTCCCCGGCCTTCTCCCCGGACGGGAAAAAGCTGGCGTTCTGCTCGACCATGAGCGAGGACGGGAACGCCGAGATTTACGTTTTGGACCTGGGGACGATGAAGACGAAGCGGCTGACGTACAGCTCCGCCATCGACACGGCCCCGTCGTGGTCCCCCACCGGCCGGGAGATCGCTTTCACAAGCGACCGGACCGGCCTAGGAGCGCCCCAGATTTACATCATGGATGCCGAGGGCTCGAACGTCCGCAAGGTAAGCTTCGGCGGGAACTACCACGACGCCCCGGCCTGGTCCCCGACCGGGGACCGGATCGCCTTCGCCTCACAAGTCGAGGGCATCACCAACCTCTACATCCTGAACCTGCGGACCAACCAGATCAGCAAGCTCACCGAGAACAACTTCCGGAACGAGTCGCCGAGCTGGTCGCCGGACGGCCGCCACGTCGTCTTCACCTCGAACATGTCGGGGTCGCTTCAGCTCTACACGATCGACTATGACGGGGCCAATCTTCGTCGCCTCACCGACCGCGGGGAGAATAAGCTCGCCAACTGGACGAACTGAGGCAGCCTTCGTGAGGTCGGCTCCTGAGAAAGATAGGGTTAAATCTTCATTCTGCCACTTTTAGAAACGGGCTGGGCTCAGACCATTCACCGGGCAAAAGTGGCAGAATGAAGATTTGACCCCTTATTGACACGGATTCCCAGTCATTGTATAAGAAGGGAGGCCCGACGCCCTTGGATGGGGTGTTTTTCGGCCTTAGATGCGCCAGAAGGAGGCTTCATGAAAAAGTATCTCATTATCGCCCTCGCCGTTGTCCTCGTATTCTCATTCGCCGTTTCCTGCAAGAAAAAACCGAAGGAAGTCCCGCCCCCGCCCCCGCAGGTCAAGGAACAGCCCAAGATCGAAAAGGTCGAGCAGCCGGTCGTGAAAGAGCCGGTGCTATCCGAGGAGGAGCTTTACCTCCAGAAATCGCTCGAACAGATCAACAAGGAAAAGCCCCTGGCCAACGTCTATTTCGACTACGACAAAGCCCTGATCCGCGAAGACGCCAAGCCGGTCCTCGAGACGAACGCCAGCTGGCTGAATAAATTCAGGACCATCAAGTTCCTCATCGAGGGCCACTGCGACGAGCGCGGCACGGAGGAATACAATCTCGCCCTGGGCGAGAAGAGGGCCAAGGCCGCCTTGGACTACCTGACCACGCTCGGCATCTCGTCCGACCGGGTGAAGATCATCTCCTACGGCAAGAGCCAGCCCGTGGATCCGGGTCACAATGAAGCCGCCTGGCAGAAGAACCGGCGCGACCAGTTCCTGATCATCGAAAAATAGCCGGTGTTCAGAAAAATCCTCGGGACCTGCCTTCTCCTGTGCCTGCCCTGGACGGTTTCGGGGCAGGACAAGACGAAGAAGGCCTACGAGCTGATTTATCAGGACGTGCAGGTCCTCAAGGATCAGGTCCAGGACCTCCGCGCCCGGCTCGACCGGAGCGCGGAGGAGATCCGAGCCGTTCGCGAGCAGCTCAAGGTCCTCGCCGACCTCGTGCGGCAGTCCATCGCCGACCAGGCCGGCTTCAAGGACGACGTCCGGGCCATCCCCTCCCAATACCAGGACCTCCTCCGCCGGATCGATCAGCTCAGCCTCGATGTCCAGAAGGTTTCGGCGGACCTCGCGGCCGCGCGGGCCCTGGAAGCCCGCCCGGCCGGCCAGCCGGAGGCCCCCGCGGGCAAGGCGGCAAAGGAGTCGGCCCCGCAGAAAAAGCCCGATACCAAGCCCGGCCAGGCCTCGCCGGGCGCCAAAAGCCAGGCCGAACCGGCCGTCGTTCCTCCCCCCGCATCGAATATCTCGCCGACCGAGGCTTACCGGATGGCTTACAACGACTACCTGAAGGGCAACTACGACCTGGCCGTCGAGAGCTTCAAGCTATACCGTCAGCAGTTTCCCGACAGCCCCCTCGCCGACAACGCTCTCTACTGGATCGGCGAGTGCCATTTCAGCCAGAAGAAGTATGACGTGGCCATCGACGACTTCAACGAGGTCGTCCTGGCCTACCCGCAGGGGGACAAGGTCCCTGCCGCCCACCTCAAGAAGGGCATCAGCTACATGGAGCTCGGAAAGAAAGAGGAGGCCCTGGCGGCGTTCAAACTCCTCGTCTCGAAATACCCTCTCTCCGAAGAGACCCGGATCGCCCAAGACAAAATCAAAGAGTTGACGGAAAAATGAGAGACACCAACAGCCTGAACAAAGTCATCCTCGTCGGCCGGCTGGGCCAAAAGCCCGAGATCAAGTATCTCCCCCAGAAGGAGCGTCAGGTCGCCCATTTCACCCTGGCCACAAACGAGCGGTTCTTCAACACCACCACCCGGGAGGCCAAGGACCGGACCGAATGGCACAAGATTGTCGTCTGGGGAAAGCAGGCCGAGTTCTGCGAGAAGTACCTGGACAAGGGCAAACTGATCCTCATCGAGGGGAAGCTCCGGACCCGGAGCTGGCAGGATAAGGACGGGAACAAGCGGACGACCACCGAGGTCGAAGCCGAGAACATCACCCTCCTCGGCAAACGGGAAGGATACGGAACCGGAGCCGAGACTCCCGACTATGAGCCCCGCGCCGCGAGTCCGGCAGAGGAAGAGACCCCCCCGCCGTTTGAAGACACCGGCTCGGGCGGCGGCGACGACGACGTTCCGTTCTAGCTCCGACGCGTTCATGCTTTCGGGAGGGTGGCGCCGAGCGGCCGAAGGAAACGTCGAGTTCCATTGATGGCCGGCAAGAAAAAAACCGAGGACGCTTTCCGGGCGGGCATCACCGAGGATCGCCGCCCGTGGGGCAAGTTCCGCCGCTATCCCCACGAGAATGCCGGGAGCATCAAGATCATCACCGTCAACCCGGGAGGCGTTCTCTCCCTCCAGTACCATGAGCGGCGGGACGAGTACTGGGTCATCCTGGATCCCGGACTCGAAATGACCGTCGGCGACCGGGTCTTCTCGCCCGCCCCGGGCGAGGAAATCTTCATCCCCCGGCGGACCCCCCACCGCGCCCGGAACCGCGGGACCGCGTCCGCCCGCGTGATGGAAATATGGATCGGCCGGTCGGAGGAGTCCGACATCGTCCGGTTGAAGGACGATTACGGCCGGGCATGAACGCCCGCCGGGTTTTCAGCGGCCCGGCCCGGGCTCTGTCCAGCTCGTCAGGAACACCTGGGGGTGACGGACGAGGATCTCCTCTATCACGTACTCCTCGATCTCCTGGGCGCTCCGTAGTTTCATGGTCTCGGACGCGATCTTCTCGGCCGTCTTGGCCTCGATAGACCTGAGGGCTTTCTTGATCCTCGGGATGAAGATCGGGTTCATACTGAACGTCCTCAGGCCGAAACCCATCAGAATGATGGCGGACAGCGGGTCGGCCGCCATTTCGCCGCAGACCGTGACGTCCTTTCCCATCTTCTGGGCGGTCTGGATGACCGAGCGGATGAGCCGGAGCACGGCGGGGTGGAACGGCTTGTACAGATAGGAGACAAACTCGTTGGACCGGTCGACGGCCAGGCAATACTGGATAAGGTCGTTCGTCCCGATGCTGACGTAGTCGACTTCCCGGAGCATGAGATCGGCCAGCGCCGCGGCCGCCGGGACCTCGATCATGACACCCATGGGGATCTTCTCATCGAACCGGACGTTCTCCCGACGGAGCTCCGCCTTGACGTCCTCGAACATGTCCTTGACCTCGATGATCTCCTCGACCTCGGTGACCATGGGGATAAGGATGCGGACGTTTTTCTGGGGGCTCGCCCGAAGGATAGCCCGGAGCTGGATGCGGAACAGCGGCTTGTTCCTCAGCGAGAAACGCACGGCCCTCAGCCCGAGGGCCGGGTTGGGCTCCTGCTCGATGTTCAGCTGAGGCAGGGACTTTTCGCCGCCGATGTCGAGGGTCCGGATATATACCGGATGGGGGGCCGCTTCCCTGGCGATCCGCGAGTAGACGGCCAGGTGGTCCTCTTCGCTCGGCAGGGAGGTCGTCCGGAGATAGATGAACTCCGAGCGGAACAGGCCGACACCCTCCGCGCCCAGGGACATGGCCATGTTCACTTCTTCCGGCAGCTCGATATTGGCCAGGAGGGTCGCCCGGATCTTGTCCAGAGTCACCGTTTTGAGGCGGGCCGTCTTTTGCAGCTCGCGGCGGTAGCTATCGTACCTCTCCTTCTTGGCCTGATACTCGCGCCGGACGGCGGCCGGCGGATTGATGATGACCTCGCCGCCCGTGCCGTCGACGATGACAAAATCCCCCTCCCGGACCTGCCCTGTGATACTCCTGAGGCCCAGGACCGCCGGGATGTTCATGGAACGGGCCAGGATGGCGGTGTGCGACGTCCCCCCTCCCATGTCGAGCGCGACACCCAGAGTCGTCTCGCGGCCCAGGCGGATGGCCGCCTCGGACGGAAGGAGTTCATGGGCGACCAGGATGTGCTGCCGCTCGGGCGTCTTCTCTTTCTCCCTCTGGACCTCCAGATGTTTATAAATCCGGGTGAGGACGTCCGAGACGTCGGATTTCCTCTGGCGGAAATAATCGTCGTTGAGGGACTCGAACAGCTGCTCGTACCGGCTGTTCGTTTTGGACAGGGCCCATTCGGCCCGGGCCCTCTCCTCGCGGATGATATGCTCAAGCCCCGTGAGAAGCGTGGGGTCCTCGAGGATCAGAAGGTGCGCCTCGAAGATGAACGAGCTTTCCTCGCCCATCTTCTCCTTGATCTTCTCCCGGACCTGGACGAGGTCGGCCTTGGTCCTCTCGATCGCCCGCATCAGCCGCTTCAGCTCGTCTTCGAGCTGGGGGGCGGGGACGAGCTCTTTCCGCGAGGTGAAGATGACCCGCTTCGGAAGCAGGACCTCGCCCATGGCGATCCCCGGTGAAACGCCGATCCCCCGCAGCCTGATGATGTCCATTCCGCTATTCTTTCTCGTCGAACCGGTTGTTGATCAACTCGGCCAAGGCCCCGAGGGCGGCATCCTCGTCTTTCCCCGCGATGACCAGCTGGATCTGCGACCCCTGGGTCGCCGCCAGCGTGAGGATGCCCAGGATGCTCTTCCCGTCGATCTCGTTCCCGTCCTTGACGATCTTCACGGCCGAGCCGAAACGGTTGGCCAGATTGACGAATTTGACGGCCGCCCGGGCGTGGAGGCCCAGTTTATTCTTGATGATGATGGTTTTTTCGACCATGAGAGGCTATTTCGTGCGGGAACTCAGGAGAACGCTGACCAGGTGGATGTTCTTCTTCCCCTGGTCGACGACCTTCTTGGCGACGTCCTTGAGGGCGTTGCTTCGTTGGAGAGAGACGAACTTGATGAGCATGGGCAGGTTGACCCCGGTGATGATCTCAACCTGGTTCTCTTTGAGGAAGCTGAAACTGAGGTTGGACGGCGTCCCGCCGAACATGTCGGTGAAGATGATGACCCCATTTTTCTGGTCGACCCGCTTGAGGCTCTGGCTGATCTTCTTTTTCGAGTCCTCGACGTCGTCATACCATCCGATGGATATGGCCTCGATGTTGGGGGCTTCCCCAAGGATGATCGTGAGCGCGTTCAGCAGCTCCTCGGCCACCCGGCCGTGACAAACGATGATGCCGCCGATCATGGTTTCCAGATCCCGTGTCCGTTTTCGCGATACGTCTTTCATCCGCCCGTCCGCGTGCCGTCGTTCGGGGGCCGGCTCCGCGCTCGAGCCCCTATTGTATAAAAAGGCCGGCTATTTATAAAGGTCCCTGTGATAGATTTTGATGTCGCCGCCCGATTTCCGGAGGTGGCCCCGGAGCTCCTCGGCGATCACGACGGACCGGTGCTTGCCCCCGGTGCAGCCGATCGCGATGGTCAGCGTGCTTTTCCCCTCCTTAACGAAACGGGGGACGAGGAAGTCCGTGAACCGCACGAGTTCGCGCAGGAATTTCCCGGCCTCCGGCGCGCCGAGAACGAATTCCCGGACGGTGCGGGCCTTTCCGTTCTTATCCCGGAGCCGGTCCACGTAAAACGGGTTTGGAAGGAAGCGAGTGTCGAAAACGAGGTCCGAATCCAGGGGGATCCCGTACTTGTAGCCGAAGCTGATGATGACCGTCTGCATGCGGAGGGAGCGGGCCTTGAGGATCCTGCGACTGACCAGCTCCTTCAGCTGGGAGATGTTCAGGTTCGACGTGTCGAGGACCTCGTCGGCCATTTTCTTGATGGGCGCCAGGCGTTTCCGCTCAAGGCGGACACCTTCGAGGATCGGCCTCCGCCGCGTCAGCGGATGGGGCCGGCGCGTCTCGCTGAACCTTTTGACCAGGGCCTCGTCGGTGGCCTCTAGGAATACGAGCCGGGCCGGCGCCCTCTTCCGGATTTCCTTGAAGACCCGCGGGAACTCGGTCACGAACCGCGGCTCCCGGATGTCCAGGACGAGGGCCACCCGGTCGATCTCGACCTTCTTTTTCAGCCACAGGTCGACGAACCCCGGGATAAGCTTGGCCGGAAGATTGTCGACGCAGTAATAACCCAGGTCCTCGAGGAAACGGCTGACCACGGTCTTACCAGACCCGGAGAGCCCGGTGACGATCAGGAACCGGTTGTCCTTGGACGCGTTCGTGATGGCCTCCCTCAAGTGAGAATTCTGTCCAGCCGCTTGATGATTTCGGCCGGGGCGTGGTAGCCCTTCTTCCGGAGGAGGTGGACCTTGCAGGCCACCTCGATCAGCGTGGCGATGTTCCTCCCCGGGGCCACCGGGATGGCCAGCTGGGGGACCTTTTCGCCGAGGATGGATTCGTCCTCGGTGACCTTGAGCCCGAGGCGGTCGACCTCGAAGCCCTTCCGCCATTTCTTGAGCTTGACGATGAGGTCCACGCGCGCCTCGCCGACCACGGACTTGGGCCCGAAGATCTCCCGGATGTTGATGATCCCGAGGCCGCGGATCTCCATGAAATCGCGGCTCAGGGGCGGAGCCGTGCCGGTCAGGGTCCCGTCCGGATCTTTCCGGATGCGGACGACGTCGTCGGCAATGAACTTGTGCCCGCGGGCGATGAGTTCCAGCGCGCTTTCGCTCTTGCCGATCCCGCTGTCGCCAAGGACGAGTGTCCCCACGCCGAAGATCTTCAACAGGCCGGCGGAGATCGTCGTTTGATCGGCGGCCTCCCTCCGGGCCGAGGGGGCGGTTTTCTTAGGCATGGGCCCGGTCCTCCTCCTCGCGGAGGGCCCGGAGCGCGGCCTCGGCCGTGGGGGCCTTGACGAGCTTCGAAGGAAGCGTCCCGGACTTGCGGAGAAGCTTGGCGATGGAGGCCAGGACGCGGAGGTTGACGCCCGGGTTCTCCAGGGGGGAAAGGACGAGAAAGACGATGTGCGTGACCCGGCCGTCGAGGGACTGGAAGTCGACGCCGCGACGCGACAGGCCGAGCAGCAAGACCGGGGCCTTGAGCCCGGCGACCTTGCAGTGCGGGATGGCGACACCGCCGCCGATGGCCGTCGTGCCGAGCTTTTCCCGGGCCAGAAGCTTCTCAAGGAGATCCTCCCCCGGAACGGATACCGCCCGCAGGCGCGGGTGCGCCACCATCTCCCGGAGGATGTCGTCCCGGTCCCGGCCCTTGAGCCTGGGCAGGACCAGGTCTTCCGAAAGAAGAGGGTGGAGTTTCATGACGGCCCGCGACCCTTATCCCGGTTCCACGAGCCCGAAATTGCCGTCCTTGCGCCGGTAGAGGACGGCCCAGTTCTCCGAACCTTCCCGCCGGAAGACCAGCACTTCCCTGTTCTTGAATTCGAACTGGGCCACGGCTTCTTGGAGCGACAGGGGCTTGGCCGAAAAATTTTGGCTGCGGATGACGCGCTTCTCTGGCTCGGCCGTCTCTGGAAGGTCGACGAGCTCCTTCCGTTCCCGGCCGCCGCGCCGCCGGCGCTCGCGCCATTTTTCCCGTTCCTTCTTGATCTTCTTCTCCAGGTTGTCGAAGGCCTGGTTCAGCGAGCCCATCATGTCCAGCGTCTCCTCCACGACGATCAGGCTCGCGCCCTTGGCGATGACGTGGATTTCGGCCCTGCTCCGGTTCCTTTGGACCCCCAGGATGACGTTCACGTCGAGGATGTCCCCGCTCGGACCTTTCAGCCGCGCCAGCCTTTTTTCGCAGTAATCCTTGATTTCGGGGGTCAAGATCGCCTGCCGCGCCGTGAAGTGGATGTTCATGCCCGCTCCTCCATGATGGACTTCCTTTTCCGGATGTGCGACGGCTCGATTTTGAGCTGCATCCGGTACTTGGCGACCGTCCGCCGGGCGATCTTCAGGTTTTCCTTGGCCAGGAGATCGCCGATCTCGATGTCGCTCAGGGGATTGGCTGAGTCTTCGCAGTCGACGAGTTTCTTGATCTTCTCCTTGATCCTGAGCGATGACACCTCTTCGCCGTAGGTCCCCGGGAGGGACTTATGAAAAAAATATTTCAGCGCAAAAACCCCCTGGGGGGTCAGGATGTACTTGTTGGCCACGACCCGCCCGACCGTGGACTCATGGACGCCGATCTCCTGGGCGATCTCCATCAGGGTCAGGGGCTTGATGTCGTCGAGGCCCTTGTCGAAAAACGCCTTCTGCTTGTTCACGATGAATTGGGCAACTTTGAAGATCGTTTTGTTCCTTTGGTCCAAGCTCCTCAGGAACCAGAGCGCCTTCTTCATCTTGTCCACGAGGAACCTGTAGGCGTCGGGCTGGTCCTGGGCCGCCCGCGCAAGGAGCCGGCGGTAATAAGGGCTGATCCTGAGCCGCGGGAGCCCCTCGTTGTTAAGTTCGATCTTCCAGTCGTCGCCTTCTTTGGTGATGATGATGTCCGGGACGACATACGTCGTTTTCTCCCCGGTGTACTTCCGTCCCGGTGCCGGGTCGAGTCCCTTGATCAGGTCGATGTGGTCCCTGATCTCGCTCATGGGAATGTTCAGCGCCCGGGACAGCTGGACGTAGTCGGACTTCTCGAGGAGGGGGAGGTGGTTGGCAACGATGGCCCGGGCGACGTCGTCCTGAATCTGGAGATAATCCATCTGGGCCAGCCAGGCTTCGCGCAGGTTCAGGCTGCCGACACCCACGGGGTCGAAAGTCTTGATCTTCTCCCTGATCTCGTTCACTTTCTCCGGCGTCGTCCCCCGGAGGCGGGCGAGTTCCTCGACCGAGGAGCTCAGGTAGCCGTCGTCGTTGATATCCCCAATGACGTCGTGGGCGATTTCCAGGTCATCCTTGTCGAAAAACGTCAGGCCGGCCTGCCAGTCCAGGTGGTCCCAAAGCGAGGGGGCCCGGGACAGGGTGTTTTCGAGCGAGACCGCCTCCCGGTTTTCGTAAAAGTGGGGACGGAACCCGTCGTCAAGGTATTCCTGGAAGCCCGGGTCGAATTCGCCGGAAGCCGGGGCTTCAAACGAGGGGTCCTCAGACGGGAGCTTGATCTCGGCCGGGGCTTCTTCCCCCGCCTTCTCGGCGTCCCGCTCCTCGGCCGACTGGCCGGGCTCCGGGGCCGCCCGGTCCAGGGATTCGCCTTCGACCTCGATCATCGGATTCTGGGCGAGCTCGGCGTCGATGACCTCGATGAGCTCCAGGTTGGTGAGCGGGAGGAGCTTGATGGCCTGCTGGAGCGCCGGGGCCAGGATCAGTTTCTGGACCTGGCGCTGGTCGAGCCTTTGTCGGAGCGTCATCTCGGCGGCCTCATGTCGTTATGTCCATCCATCCTTAAAGACGAAACTGATCTCCCAAATAGCTCTTACGGACCTCCGCGGAGGCCACGATTTCCTCCGGCGTCCCCTCCATGAACACCCTTCCTCTGTCGATAATATAGGCCCGGTCTGTGATTTTCAGAGTCTCCCGGACCGAATGGTCGGTCAGCAAAACCCCGATCCCCCGTCCCCGGAGCTTCCGGATGATCTCCTGGAGGTCGAGGATGGCCAGGGGGTCGATCCCGGTGAACGGCTCGTCGAGGAGGATGTAATCGGGGTCCATGAGCATCGCCCGGGCGATCTCGAGACGGCGCCGTTCGCCTCCCGAGAGCGTCAGGGCCCGGGACCTGGCCACTGGCTCGAGCCCGAACTCCGCCAGTGTCTCCGCCAGGACAGTTTTTCTCGAGGCCCCGCTTCCGGGGCGGGTCTCTAGAACGCCCAGCAGGTTGTTCTCCACGGACAGCTTCCGAAACGCGGATGGTTCCTGGGTCAGCAGCCCTAGACCCTTCCGGGCCCGCAGGTACATGGGCAATTCCGTGATGTCTTCGCCCTTCAGGTAAATCCGGCCGCCGTCCTGCGGAACGAGGCCAAGGATCATGGAAAACGTGGTCGTTTTTCCCGCGCCGTTGGGCCCCAGCAGCCCGACGATTTCCCCCTCCGCGACCTCAATCGTGACCTTGTTGACGACCTTTTTTGACCCGAAGCTCTTCTCGAGATCAACGGCCTTCAGGGAACCCTTCATTGTTCACGGTTGATGACGGTGATGGACCTTCCCTGTCCCTTATTTTCGATGAGGATTTTACCATCGCCCAGATGAAAAGTCAATTTGTCCCCTCTCGAGGCGTCCTGGCCTTTTTCGACCAGAACCGGGGCCCCGGTGAGGACGAGCGTGTCGGCCGCCGGGTCGTATCGCGCCGCTCCGCCGCGGCCTTCATAACGGCCCTGGAAGACCACGACACCGCCTGCGGCACGCAAGTCCCGGATCTCCTTCTTCCCTTCGAGCAGGCTGACGGTGACCGTCGCCGCCGTGAGGCGGGCTCCGGGGACCTTGACGTTCCCTCCGCCGGCGAAGGAGATCAAGCGGTCGGACGGCGAAAAAGCCATCTCGGCGCCGCCGGCTTCGACCCGACGTCCACCGGACGCTCCGCTGTCGGCGCCCGCCAGAACGACGGTTACGCCGCGCCGGCCGCGGACCTCCCCAGTCCCCTCCATGACTTCCAGTTCCCCGGCTTGGACGGACCCGTCGTCCTGCCAGGCCCTGACGTCGCCCTCGAAGCGATAGCGGCGCTCGCCGCCGAAGGACGTCATGGAGCGGCTCGTGATGAAGAGCGACGCGGCCCTGGAAAAGAAGCCGGCCGGGCCGCTCTCGGCGCGCGGCTTTAGGAGGCATCGCACGCCACCCGAGGCCCCGGCGGTTTTCGACCCCGTCTCCAGACTGATTGAGGGCGCCTCGACCCTATATTCGGCGGATTCCTGCCGGGCAGTCTCCCCTTCCTTGGCCAGGATGGCCAAGACCCCGGTTTGCCGCGAAAACGATATCGTCTCGCCCGAGAAATCGTTGACGCCGCCGTCCGTTTGCTCAAGGCTCATCGTGGCAGAACCGGCGGCCGTCCAGCCGTCGAGCCTCCCGTCCTTGTCGAAGGCCAGCCGGACGTCGCCGCCCTCGATGCGGCCCGCCGGGTCCGCGGGAGCGGCCAGCGTCAACCGGCAATTGCCCTGTGCTTCGACTCCGGCCACACGTGAACTCCCGTCGCCCGACCGGACGCTCACCGTCGCGGCTTCGATCGACAGGTTCGAGGGCTTGTCCCCGGAGGTGACCAGAGAGCACTTCGCGCCTTTTTCGAACGTCAGGCGCTTGAAGTTGCCCTCGTCGTCGGTGAGTTCGAAGGCCAGAAAGTCCGAGGCGCCCTCCCCTTCCCCCGATACCACGCGGGCCCGGCCTTCGACCCGGCCCTCCTTGCCGGTCCTCGAATAAACGAGGGAATCCCCGGAAATGTCCCCGGTCGTGGACGTCCCCCCGGACTTTCGGATCTCAAGCTGGAAGCCGCCCGATAGCTGGATTTCATCGCGGTCTTCGAGATACACGAAGGTCCGGCCCGAGCCGGCCAGGTGTTCGGACATGACGGCGCCACCCCGGTCGGTCCGATACTCTCCGAGGTTCTTGTCGTAGTCGAGGAAGTCGGACGCGAAGGAAAGTTCTCCGTCGCCGACCTTGACACGGCCCGAGATGGTGAAGCGGACCATGTCCTTGTCGTAGGCGACCTTGTCCGCGGACATCCTCATCACCCGTCCGTCGGTCCGGCCGTAATCCACGATTTCCACGGACCCTTCCAAGTGGTTCAACCCGTCCTCGCCGAGAAAGAACCGGTCGGCCCGGACGTCGGCCCAGGCCTTCCCGTTCTTGTATTCCATGTGCCGGATGCCTTCCTTGGAGTCGACCTTGCGCGCATCGGGGACGGCCTTTCCCGGGACCGGGCCGGAGACCGGGGGCCGCCGCGCGGCGAAACGGAAGGCGATGGCGGCCAGGACCACGGTAAAAGCAACGGCGATCCAAGGCCGGACGGATTTCGCCAGGAAAGCGTCTCGCGCGCTCATGCGTATCGTCAGACTTTCAGGTCTTCGACGGACAGGCTGGTCCGGGGCTCGCCGAGATACTCCGAAACGAGAATGGAGTAGGCCAGGTCCACGCGGCCGCCCCGGCGGAGGACATGAGACCAGTCCGCCTTGTCCCAGCCCATGACCTCGAAAACCCGGCCGTTTTGGCGGGCCAGGAATTTCAGGTGCTTCCGCTGGAGAATCTGGGGGGCGCTCAGGATTTCGACACCTTCGGTCACGAAGAGCGGCTTGGGATTGCCGACGCCGAACGGGACGAGGAGCGAGAAATGCTCGAGAAAGCCGCTGTCGATGTCCGAAAACGAAAGCTGGGCGTCGATCCGGATTTTGCGTTTCAAGGCTTCGTCCCCGATCCGGGCCGCGGCCAGGGCGTTCAGGGTCTCTTTGAAGGCGGCCATGCGGTCGACCGGCAGGGTGCAGCCTACGGCCAGCCGGTGCCCGCCGTAGCTCAGAAACAGGTGCTTGCACTCGTCCAGGAGCTCGATGAGAGGCACGTCCGAGATGCTCCGGCCGGACCCGCAGGCCTTGCCGTTCTCGTAGGCGAAGAGAAGGACGGGCCGGTGGAAGTAATCTTTGAGTTTCGAGGCCACGATCCCGATGACGCCCCGGTGCCATTCCTCGCTTCCCAGGATCAGGCATTTATATTTCTGGTCGAGGGATTCTTCTTCGATCTTGTCCTTGGCCGCCTGGAAGATCTTCTCCTCGGTCTTCTGCCTTTTGGAGTTCAGCTCCTCGAGCTGCTGGACGAGGGCCAGGGACTCCTCGATCGAATCGCAGAAGAACAGGCGCACGGCCAGGTCCGTCATGCCCATGCGGCCGGCGGCGTTGATCCGCGGCCCGATCCGGAAGCCGAGGTCTCCCTCCGAGATCCGGCGCTTCCCGAGGCCGCAGGCGTCGATCAGGCTCTTGAGCCCCGTGTTGGTCACGCTTCCCAGGCCCTTCAGCCCGTACTTGACGAACAATCGGTTCTCGCCCTTGAGCGCCGCCACGTCGGCCACGGTCCCGATGCAAACGAGCTTCATATAGTGCGGCAGGCCGGCGGCCTTCCCCGATTTTTCGAGGAGGGCCTGGATGAGCTTGAATGTCACGCCGACGCCGGCCAGGTCCCTGTCGGGATACCCCGAATCCTCGAGGACCGGGTTGAGGATGGCCGCCGCGGCGGGGAGCGTGTCGCCGGGCCGGTGATGGTCGGTGATGATGACGTCCACGCCCTTTTCCTTCGCCTGGGCCGTGAACTCGACGGCCTTGATCCCGCAGTCGACGCTGATGACGAGGCCCGTGCCGCGCCGGACGGGAATATCCACGTGGTGTTCCTTGATCCCGTAGCCGTCGGTCAGCCGCTCGGGGATGAAATATTCCACCGCGGCGCCGAGCGAAGCCAGGGCCTTGAAGAGCATGACGACCGAAAGCACCCCGTCGACGTCGTAGTCGCCGAAAATCAGGATCTTTTCGCCGCGGGCGATCGCCTGCTGGATCCGGGCCACGGCCTTGGCCATGTCCTTCATCAGGTACGGGTCGTGGAGGCCGTCCAGATTGCCGTAGAGGAACGCCCGGGCCGCCTCGGCGGTCAGGATCTTCCGGTTGACCATGACTTGGGCGATCGGGACTGGGACGCCGAGCTCCGCCGCGAGTGTCGCGGCCTCGGGGAGGGCCGGCTGCAGCATCCATAGGGAGGAGTTCATCGTTTTCTCAATGTAACACATTCATTCCCGATCCACAATTTTCCGTCGCCCCCTCCGGGTCCTGATTGACAATTAACTTCTTGAAAAATATAATGTTTAAACCGTGTTCGCCAACCTCCGTGAAAAATTGTCCCGGACCCGCCGGGCCTTCCGGAAAATCGACGAGCTTTTCCGGAGCGGGAAGCCGCGCGAGGAGATCCTGGACGATTTGTCCGAGGCTTTGATCCTGGCCGACGTCGGAGTGGCGACCTCCGAAAAGGTCCTGGAATCTCTGCGGACTAAAACTCGGAAGGGGGATTCCGGCGAAAACCTGGAGGCGGCCCTCAAGGCCGAACTCGAGGCCGTCCTCACACGGCACCAGGCCGCTCCGGCCGTCGCCGCGGGCCCCGTTGTGGTCATGGTGGTCGGCGTCAACGGGGGCGGCAAAACGACCTCGGCGGCCAAGTTGGCGGCTTTCGAGAAGCGCCGCGGCCGGCGGGTGATGATGGCCGCCGCCGACACCTTCCGGGCCGCCGCCCAGGAACAGCTCGGCCTCTGGGGCAAGCGCCTCGGAATCCCGGTCGTGAAAGGCCAGTACGGCGCCGATCCGGCGGCCGTCGTTTTCGACGCCCTCCAATCGTTCAAAACCCAGAAGGGCGACGTCCTCCTCGTCGACACGGCGGGCCGCATCCACACGAACACGAACCTCATGAACGAGCTCGAGAAAATCCGGCGCGTGATCAGCCGGGAAATCTCCGGGGCGCCGCAGGAGAGCCTCCTCGTCCTCGACGCGAGCATCGGGCAGAACGCCATCCATCAGGCCCGGGAATTCCTGAAATTCTCGGCCCTGACGGGCATCTTTCTCAGCAAGCTCGACGGGACCGCCAAAGGCGGTTCCGTCATCGGCATCGCGGACGAGCTCGGGCTCCCGATCCGGTTCGTCGGTGTCGGCGAATCCGAGGAGGACATCCTCGAATTCTCGCCGCACGAATTCGTCGAGGCCCTGCTCGCATGAACAGAAACACGGATCTCGGCTATATGGAGATGGCTTACGGCCTGGCCGGTAAGGCCCGGGGCCGGTCGAGCCCCAATCCGCTCGTCGGCGCCGTCATCGTCCGGAACGGCACAATCGTCGGCCACGGATATCACGAGGAGGCGGGCAAACCCCATGCCGAAATTATGGCCCTCCGCGAAGCCGCGGACCGCGCCCGGGGCGCGACCATCTATCTCACCCTCGAACCGTGCGTCCACTGGGGCCGCACGCCGCCGTGCGTCGACAGCCTGCTCGCCGCCCGTTTGAAGAAGGCCGTCATCTCGGCCTACGATCCGAACCCCATCGTCCGCCGGAAAGGCGCGGCCAGGCTGCGGGCGGCGGGCCTCGACGTGAGCGTGGGTCTCCTGGCTGAAAAAAACGCCCGGCTGAACGAGATCTACGTCAAGTACATAACGCGAAAGATCCCCTTTGTGACCCTAAAGGCGGCCTTGAGCCTGGACGGAAAGATGGCGACGAGGACCGGGGATTCCAGGTGGATCTCGGCGCCCGGAACGCGGGAATACGTCCACCTCCTAAGAGGTGAATACGACGCCCTGATGGTCGGCGTCGGCACGCTCATCCGCGATGACCCCCGCCTGACGGTCCGTCATCCCGCCTGGGGGAATAAAAAGATCACGCGGGTCGTCCTCGATTCGAACCTGCGTTTTCCCGTCACGGCCAGGATCCTGAAGACCCTGCCTCGCGGCCGGATCATCGTTTTCGCCCGGGAGGGGGCGGCGGCCGGCAAAGCCGAAGCGCTTCGAAAGAAGGGCGTCGAGGTCGTCCTCATCGATCGGCCGCTCGGCAACGGCGGCCTCGAAGCGGTCCTCGCCGAGCTCGGGCGGCGGGAGATCGCCGGCGTGCTCGTCGAAGGCGGGGGCCGGCTCGAAACGAATTTCATCGAGCGGCGGCTCGCCGACAAGATCGTCCTGACGCTTTCCCCCAAGCTCATCGGCGGCCGGAACGCCCCCGGCCTATTCGGAGGCGAAGGCGTCGGGAAGGTCCGGGCGGCCCTGAGATTGAAAAGCCTCGAGGCCTTCGGCCTCGGGGACGACCTCATCCTGGAGGGATATTTCTGATGTTCACCGGAATCATCACGCACCAGGGCACGTTCGCCGGCTACCGACGCGGCCGCCAGGAGCTGGTCATCGAAGTTGCCGGGCTCGCGGACAAGATCCGTCCAGGAGACAGCCTGGCCGTCAACGGCGTTTGCCTGAGCCTCCTCGGCGCGGAGAAGAACGCCCTCCGTTTCAACCTGTCCCAGGAAACCCTCAGCCGCACGAACCTCGGCACGCTCAAGCCCCGGGAGCGGCTGAACCTCGAACTCCCGCTCACGCTGTCGGCCCCGCTCAGTGGGCACCTGGTTTCGGGCCACGTCGACGCGGTCGGGAAGATCCTGCGGACGGCGGAAAGAAGCCCGGGCCGGAGGATCACGGTTTCCTTCCCGCGGGAGGTCCGCCCGTTTCTCGTGCCCAAGGGGTCGGTGGCGATAAACGGCGTCAGTCTGACGATTGCGTCTCTCGGCCCATCGTCCATGGACATCGAGCTCATCCCGCTCACTCTGGCCGGGACGAACCTCGGTGGCCTGCGGCCGGGGGCGGCGATCAATCTCGAGTGTGACATCATCGGTAAATACGTGTATAATTATCTGGTTAAGGATCGGAAAACGGGCTGACCGACGGCCCGTCGAACGGATTTCACCCCGAACCGAAAAAACCATGGAACAAAAAGACAAGACAATTTCCGTCGAGCAGGCCGTCAAGGATGTCAAGGCCGGCCGGATGATCGTCATCGTCGACGACGAGGACCGTGAGAACGAGGGCGACCTCATGGTCGCGGCCGAAAAAATCACACCCGAAATCGTCAACTTCATGAGCAAGCACGGCCGGGGGCTGATCTGCCTGCCGCTGACCCGGGAACGGCTGGACGAGCTCCAGCTGCCGCTCATGGTCGCCGACAACACGGCCCGCTACCAGACGGCCTTCACGGTCTCAATCGACGCCAAACAAGGCGTCACGACCGGGATTTCGGCCTACGACCGGGCGAAAACCATTCAGGCGGCCATCGACCCCAAGACGAGGCCCGAAGACCTGGCCCGGCCGGGGCACATCTTCCCCCTCCAGGCCAAAGAGGGCGGCGTCCTGGCCAGGGCCGGACAGACGGAGGCCGCCGTCGACCTGACGCGCATGGCCGGCCTGATGCCGGCCGGCGTCATCTGTGAGATCATGAACGAGGACGGCTCGATGGCCCGCATGCCGGAGCTCGAGCGTTTCAGCCGGGAGCATGCCATCCCGGTCCTGACCATCGCCGACCTCATCCGCTACCGCATGAACCACGAAACCCTGGTCCGTAAGCTCGAGGAAGCCGACATGCCCACGAGCTGCGGACATTTCCGCTTGGTCCTTTACGAGGACGTGATCAGCAAGGAGCACCACGCCGCCCTGGTCAAGGGGGAGATCCGGCCGGAGGAGCCGACGCTCGTGCGGGCCCATTCTCAGTGCCTGACCGGGGACACGTTCGGCTCGTCCCGCTGCGACTGCGGCGACCAGCTCCGGCAATCTATGGCGATGATCGAAAAAGAAGGCCGGGGCGTGGTTCTCTATATCCTGAACCAGGAAGGACGCGGCATCGGCCTCGTGAACAAAATCCGGGCCTATGCGCTCCAGGACGCCGGGGCGGACACGGTCGAAGCCAACCATCAGTTGGGATTCAAGACCGACCAGCGCGACTACGGCATCGGCGCCCAGGTTTTGGCCGCCCTGGGGGTCCGCAAGCTCCGCCTGATCACCAATAACCCCCGTAAGTACATCGGGCTGTCCGGGTACGGGCTCGAGATCGTCGAGCGGGTTCCCCTCGAGATCGAACCCAACGCCTGCAACATCAAGTACCTGAAGACAAAGAAAGAGAAAATGGGGCATATCCTGGATCGGGTCTGAAGCCGCAGCTGGCCATGACCGGGCCCGGGAAACTCGTCTCAAAATCAGCGGACGGAGGAGACTCAGCGGTCTTGAGCGCCGAAAGACAGCATCCGGCGGGCCCGGCGGCGGAACGTCAAGTTCATTCCCTTATCTGCGGGCGATTTCTTAAAAAGCTCGCCAAAACCACGGACAAGAAAAGACGTCTGGCCATCCTCAAGGCCTGCGCCAAGGTCCGGGCGGCCTGGGTAGAGGAGCTCTTCTGGGAGGCGTTGGGCGATGCGTGCGAAGTGGTCCGCGGCTTCGTCGTTAAGGAACTCGCCGGCCGGCGGACTCTCGACCTCGGACAGGCCCTAAGCCGGCTCGAGCGGCCTCCCTGGTATGCCAAGAGCGCCGTTCTAAAGCTTCTGGGCGTCCACAAAGCCAAGGAAGCCGTTCACGAGATCAGGAAGGCCGTGGAGGAAACGAACAACGCCGACATCCGGCGCTCGGCGGCCGAGGCCCTGGGAGAGATCGGCGGGAAAGAAGCCTTGCACATTCTGGTCAGGCTGAAAAAGGACCCGAATACTTACGTGAGGCAGGCGGCGGAAGAGGCCATCCAAAAAGCCAGCGAAGTTAGGTTCGTGTGATTGCTCGATATGGCTCGGGCATCTGCATGATGAGGATCAAAACGGCCGCAAGATTGCGAACTAAACTTGACATGGCCGATCGTGGCGCGATTGAAATCGAATCCTCCACATGCTTTATGCGGAGAGCCGCTGAAGATTCTTCAGCTAGCCGCGGTGGTGTTCTGGCAGGGGGCGCAGCAGGTCACGCTGATATTGCAGCTGTCTTTGAAATTGTGGGGAGAAACGGCCGGCGTGTTGGCGTGCTTGCAATTGCAGAGGACTGCCTCTTCCGGCCTGCCCCGGAATAGGATCACCAGCTCGGGCGTATGCCATGGTCTTTTCATCGGAGGACTCTTCAGCCGGTTCCTTTTTCCTTTTCCATCAACATGATAGGGGCTTTCATGGTATTTTGTCAACCCGTTTTGAGCGCGTTTTCCCGGGCGTGCGCCAATTGACAATATTTATCGACCGGGGCGTCCAGCCGGCCGGTTTCCAAATAGGCGTGGGCCGGACACCAGAGGCAAAGGTTGATAACCGGGCACCTGGCGCACCTTTCCAGATATTCCCGCCTATCCGATTTTCGCTCCAGAATCCTGGGGGAGAACCCGTGCCAGGCCTCGGCCAGGCTGCCCTTCCTCAAATCATAGAGAAAATCCGGGTGATAAAGCGAAGCGCAGAGACGGAAATTGCCGTCAAAGCCGACGACGAACGTCCTCTTCCCCGCGTCGCAGCGGAAAAGATGCCGGCATTCCGACTCCGAAAACGCGGGGACGGCGAGCTGGCCGCAGTTCTTCTCCATGGCCCCGAACCGCTCGCAGTCCCTTGTCTCGAGAGCGACCACATCGGCCGCGGACAGCCGTTCGGCCTCGATCTCCGAGTTGCGGCGCGCATCCCGGTCGAAACGGTAGTGCAGGAAGGGGTCGAAGCGGAAATAATCCTTGGTCCGGGCCCGGCAGAACTCGGCGATCGCGTCTAATTCTTCGACGTTCGACGTCAAGGCCATGGCTTTGAGGCGGACCTTGACGCCGCTTTCAAGAAGCAGGTCGAGTCCCTTCGTGAAGGCCGCGAAGGAGCCGGGAACCCGGGTCACGCGCTCGTACGTCCCCTTCGTCACTCCGTAAGCCGTCACCTCGATATCCCGGGGCGGATATCTTTTGAAAAACCGGACGTGCTCCGGACCGACCAGGGTCGCGTTGGTGAAGACGGATAGGAGAAGGCCCTTTTTCTTCAAGGCCAGGCAGATGTCGAAAAAATCCTTCCGGAGGAGCGGCTCGCCACCCGTGATCAGGCACCACACCGCTCCGAGGGCGGCCGCTTCGCCGCCGATCCGGGCGATTTCCGTCACGTCGAGTTCCCGCCTTTTCGCGGCCCTGTCCCCCGCTGGCATATTGATATAACAATGGCGGCAGTTAAGGTTGCAGCGGGCGGTCGCTTCGAGGTCGAAGCTGACCGCGGCCCGTTTTTCTCCGAGCTTTCCCCAGAGCGGGAATTCGGGGAGGGCTTTTCGGGAAACATACGTCCGGGCCATGCT
This sequence comes from Candidatus Aminicenantales bacterium, assembly GCA_049513915.1. Taxonomy (GTDB): domain Bacteria; phylum Acidobacteriota; class Aminicenantia; order Aminicenantales; family Saccharicenantaceae; genus DATKJS01. The sequence continues at coordinate 28,322 of JBEKVN010000009.1, forward strand.
CAAGACCTCCCGGACTTTCGGAGGCCGGCCCGTCGCGCGGCCCCGACGGCCTTGGACAAAAGCCCGGACCGGGACAGCGAGGCGATGGCCGCCGCGCCCACGCGTCCCCCCAGGCTCACCTTCGCGCCGTCCCTATCCACCCGGCTCACCGTCCCCAGTATCCGGTCGAGCGGCAGCGAACCGTCGACCGCCGGGACGTTGTCCCCCTTCAGGGAATAGCGGCCGGACTTTTCCCGGACGATCCTGTGCACGGCGACCTTGCCGGTGCCCGGATAAAGGAACGCGGCGATGTCGCCCGTCCGCGGCGGCCTGCTCCGGAGCGGCCGGACGGTCACCACGTCCCCGTCCTTGATGAAGGGCGACATGCTGAGCCCCGTGGCCCGGAACCGGAACGGCTTTCCCTGGGCCAGGACCGCCCGCATGATCTCCGTCAGGGATTCGCCCGAGAGCGAGAGCGAATCCTTTTTCCTGACGTTCGGGGCGGTTTTCATGGCGCCGATACCTATCTCTTCCTGACGACCATCTTCCGCCGGGCGAGCTCCTCGAGGAGGCCGACGGCGTCCTGCTCGATGACCTCGGCGGGCGCCTCGAATTCCGCGGCCAGCTCGCTCACCAGGGCCCGCAGCGGCCTCAGCCCGTCGAGCTTCATCCAGATGGCCCGGCCCGTATCGTTGAGCGTATAAAGCTCGTCCTCCATGTCCCCCATGCCGGACGTCAGGGGCACGATGATGATCTCCCCCTCGATCTCCCTGGCCACCACGTCTTCCGACGGCGCGTACGCCGCGTCGAGGTCTATCGGGTTTTCCATGGCTTATCTCCTCCGTGCCGCACCGGGCCGCCGGCACGCGCCTGGCGCTGATTATGCCGCAAAGAGGCCAGCCGCTCAACGCGGACCGGCCAATCCGAGATGGTCCAGGCCTTTTCGCCCTCCGAAAGGACGCCGATCGATACCGCCTGGGCGTGGGTGATGCCGCAGAAATACTCGACCGGGGTGTCGAGCGTCCCATGCTCGGCCCACGACTTCGCCGGGCACTGCAGGCAGAGCTGTTTGAGAAAACAGCGCCCGCAGCGTTCGAGATGCACCGGGTTCGCTGCCCGTATCTCCCGGACTTTCGGCAGGAACCCGGTCACCGCGTCGCTCAGGGAGCCTGCTTTCAGGTCATAAACGGTATCGGGATGACGCAGGGACAGGCAGACTTGGAAACGGCCGTAGGCGTCGATGCTCGCCGTGCTGGAGAGGCATTGGAACAGGCGGTCGCCGCACGGGCCGGCGGACCGCGCCGCGAACGTCCTGAGCTCGGCGGCGTAGCCTTCACCCCGGCGCGAGGTCAGCCGGACGTAATCTTTCGGCCCGACCCGGAGCTTGCGGATCCGTCCGTTTTTCGCCTCATCATCCCGGCGCGAGCGGAGGTCGAAGAGAACGGCGTAGGAAGGCTTTCCGCTCATGCCCGGAAAGTTCCCGGCCCAGGCTTCGAATCCGTCCATCTCGCCCGCCGTCGAAGGCAGGACCGCGCCCTTGACGATGAACGGGATGCCGTTTTCCGCGAGCAGGCCGATGCCCTGCCGCGCCGCTTCGAACCCTCCCGGGTTTCCCGTCGCGGCCGCCGTGGACTCCACGGTCATCCCGTAGACCGAGACTTCCATTTCTTCGAGCGGCGGGACGGCCTTGAACAAGGCCGTCAGACGCGGCGTGACCAGGGTCGCGTTCGTGAATATTTTGACTCGAAGGCCCCGCTTGCGGGCGGCGAGATAGATGTCCTCGAAATCGTCTCTCAGCAGGGGCTCGCCTCCCGTGAACCTGACGGCGAGGCAGCCGAGAGACGCGGCGGCTTCGAGGATGTTCTTGATTTCAGGGGCGGTCATTTCGCGGCGGCGCGCGTCTTCGTCCCCGGCCGGAAGGTTGACCGAGCAGTGGACGCAATCGTTGTTGCAGCGTTCGGTGAGCTCGATATCGAGCCGGGTGAGGGGCGGGCGGCCTGCTTTCCAAACTTCGGCCCGGGCGGCGGGGACTTTTCTCGAAAACGATTTCCCGGCCGGGCTCATTTGGGAAGCTCCTCGAGGGCATGCACGATCTTGCCGCTCTTATCGAAATACATGTCGTAGCAAGGAATCTCCGCGGCGATGCCGCCGGCCAGGGCGAGGACTCGTGCCCACCAGTCCGCCGTCACCAGCGGCCGGACCAGCCGCGGCAGGAGGTCCTTGAGGATGGCCTTCGGGTCCCGGGCCCTCTCCAGGCGGTTCTCCCGGGACTGCCGGAGGAAGAGGAGCGCGCTGAGCGGCGCCGAGTCCGGGGAGACCTCGGGGATCTCGCCGTGGCTCCACGTCCCGTGGATGCGGAAGCCGCCGCTCTTCCTCCGAACGATCATCCGGTCGTCACAAAGGATCTTGGCCCTGCCCTCGAGCATCTTGACGACGGTGGATTTCCCCGCTTCCGAGGGGCCGGCGAAAAGCAGGCCCCGGCCTTCGAGATCGACCCCGGCCGCGTGGATGAACGCGCCGCCCAAAAACGGCAGGACGCGGGCCAAGGCGATCTGGTCGGAAGACAGGAGCAAAAGGGAATCGAGGCCGCCCCGGAGAAAGAGCTCCGACGATGGGTTGAAGATGCGGGCCCGGGTATGGTCGTCATTGAAAACGATGACCCTGTGGATGCGCGGGTCTTCCGGGTCGGGGTAAATCCCGACGTAAATCCAGGCGTTCCCCTTCCGGTAGATCGCCCATGGCGGACGGCGATAAATTTCCTCGCCGAGGTCCTCCGTTTGGAGGTCGGGAAGCGAGAAGTGGTGGCGAATCGAGATCGTGTCTTTTCCGGAATCCGGCACGCTGAAGAGAGCGAATTTCGGCTGGAAGGTCGAATCCGCGATCGGCAGGTCCGCCTCGACGCGGACTGTGAGTCCGGCGATTTTGAATGAGCGGCGGTGCGTGCGGGCCCGATCTTCCTTGAAAGCCTTCTCTTCGCGGGCGATCGCGCAAAGATAGTCGATTTTCGCCGAGTGGTCCCGATGCTCGAGGTAGGCGAAGACCGGGCACCAGCGGCAATCGTCCCGGAGGTCGCAGGCGCCGCAGTTTACGGCGTGCGTCTTCGCCGGCTTGATTATTTCCCCGAGCGCGGGCAGGCGTTCGTCCCAGGCCTCACGGAAGCTCATCCGGCGGAGGTCCAGGCGGAGCGCCGGGTCCTTGACGAAACCGCAGAAGCTCATCCCGCCGTAGGGGTCGACGTGAAAATCCCGCCGGCCGGCGATGCACTCCGCGTAAAGCCCGCCGCCCGCGGGGGAACTGCAGGCGGCGTCCGTTTCACCGCCCAAGCCGCCGGACGTTTCCTCCGGCCGGTCGAGCCTGAGGACGTCTGCCGGGGACAGCCGCTCGCCCCGGATCTCACGGTTCTTGTCCGGGTCACCGTCCGCCGAGAGATAGAGCCAGCTCGCCCCTACCCGCGACGACGGGCTCCAGGATCCGGCCAGACGGGCCATGGCCTCGTACTCGTGAAAGTTCGTCTTCATGGGCACGACCTGGACCGTGAATCCGGCCTTCTCCTCCCGGAGGTACGCGATGCCCCTTTTCAGGGCCTCGAAGGAACCCGGCGTGCGCGTGACCGCGTCATGGACCGCGGCCGTGGCGCCGTAGAGGGCGACGAGTTTCGCGCCTTTCTTTTTCATCAGCCGGGCGATCTCCGGCGTAATCAGCGTTCCGTTCGTGTTCAGGGTGTACGCGGCGGAATGTTCGGTGACATAGGCGAATATGTCGGCAAAGTCCGTCCGGATCATGGGCTCTCCGCCGGAGATCGTCCAGCTCCGGCAACCCATCGTCCGGGCCTCATCGACCACCCGGCGGATCTCGACGAACGTGAACTCACGCTCGGCTTCCGCCGACTCCGGGCCGAGCCTCAGCCAACAGTGGCGGCAGTCATTGTCGCATCTGTAGGTCAGGTCGATATTCCCCCTGAGCGGAAGGCGGGGCAGCCGCTCCGTCTGCTTGCGGTGGACATATCGGCTCATGAAGATCCCGCCTTACGAAATACGTTCAAACCTCTCATCCGGCGCAGAGGGCTCCGCTCTCCGGGACAGAGTCCGTCAGTATGGCATTATGATGGAAACCCGCCGCCCGGTCTATGGTCAGGCCCGGGGATTCCAGGGGTGACATTGACCGGCCGTCTCTCCCCCCGAGGGGTAAGAATGCCCGCCCGCCTGGGAGCGATGCTGGGACGGGCGTTCTCACTCTTCTTCCGGGCCGGCGGAATCGCGCCGGGAATTGAGGAGGAAGGTCACCGGGCCGTCATTCAGGATGTGGACGTCCATCACGGTCTGGAAAACTCCCGTTTCGACCTTGATCCCCGCGGTTTCGATCGCGTCCACGAAGAGGTCGAAGAGCTCGGCGGCGCGGCGGGGCTCCTCGGCGCCGTCGAAACTGGGCCTCCTTCCTTTCCGGACGGAGGCGGCCAGCGTGAACTGGGAGACGGCCAGGACCTCGCCGCGGACCTCGGCCAGCGAGAGATTCATTTTCCCCCCGGCGTCCGGGAAGATACGGAGCTCGACGGCCTTCTTGGCGAGGAAGCGGGCGTCATCCTCCCGGTCTCCTCTTTCGATGCCCACGAGGAGGCAGATGCCTTGGCCGATCCTGCCGGCGATCTTTCCCTCGACCTCGACCCGGGCCTCTTTGACGCGCTGCAGAACGATCTTCATTTTACCTCCTCATGGCCGGCGCTCCTTTTTCGCGCGGCGTGGGAAACGACCGCGGCCAGATCCTTGGCGTCCTTCGGGCTGATGAGCCGGAGGAAGAGGCCATAGAGCCCGATCCCCAGGGCGATCACCCCTCCCAGGGCCGCGGCCTGCCGGACAAATGGGGTGGTTGGGGCGTCGATGACCGGCCGCAGGAGCCGCAGAACGCCGGCCATGAGAAGCGAGGCGGTCAGGGCCTTTGCGGCGGGGACGGCCAGGTCCTTTTTATCCATGACCCCGATCTTCTTTTCGAGCCAGACGAAGAGCGCGGCGAAGTTGACGACCTGGGACAGGGAGAGGGCCAAGGCCAGCCCCCCGACCCGGAGACGGCCCATCAGGGCCAGGGACAGGCCGATGTTGACGGCCACGACGCCGACGCCCACGATGACGGGGGAGCGCGTGTCCTTGAGCGAGAAGAAGGCCGGCGCGATCATTTTCACCCCGGAGACGAACGGCAGCCCCAGGGCGAAAAAGAGGAGGCAGGCCGCGCTCAGGGCCGTCGATTCGGCGTCGAATTTTCCCCGCTCGAAGAGCACACGGATGATCGGCCGGCTGAGGACGACGAGCCCGGCAGCGGCCGGGAAGGTCACATAGGAGGTCAGCTTAAGCGAGAAACCGAGGGTCTTCTTCATTTCGGGGAGGTCCCTGGCAGCGGCTTGCTCGGAAAAGGCCGGGAGAAGCGCCACAGACAGGGCGATCGAAAAAAGCCCGAGGGTCAGCTCCTCGATCCTCGACGAATAATAAAGCGCGGCCGTGCTTCCCTGCTCGAGGCCCGAGGCGATCATCCGGCTCAGGGCAAAGTTGACCTGGTAGACGCCGGCCCCCAGGATGCCCGGCACCATGAGGGCCGCGACGCGGCGGACGCCGGAATGCTTAAAAGACAGGCCGAAGGTGAATCGCATCCCCTCCTTCCAGAGGAACGGGACCTGGACGAGGAGCTGCAGGGCGCCGCCGGCGAGCACGCCGTAACAGAACGTCAGGGCAGGCTGGCTCGAGCCGCGGGCGAGGAGCGCCGCGCTGGCGATCACGGCCAGGTTGAACAGGATGGAGGTCGAAGCCGGGACGAAAAACCGGCGGAAGGAGTTGAGCGTGGCCGAGGCCAGGGCCGCTAGGCTGATGAAGAAGAGGTAAGGGAACATGAGGCGGGTCATGGCGATCGTCTGGTCCCACTTGCCCTCGACGCCTTTGAAGCCGTGGGCGATCACCTTGACCAGTCCGGGAGCGAACAGGACGCCCAGGATGGTCAGGGCGGCCATGACCAGGGCCAGGTCATAGAACGCGTAGTTTCCGAACCGCCACAGCTCGCGCCGGTCGTTTTTCGCCTTGACCTCGGTGAAGGTCGGAACGAAGGCGGCCGTCATCGCGCCCTCCCCGGTCAGGCGGCGGAACAGGTTGGGGATGGTAAAGGCGATAGTAAAGGCGTCGGCGCTGTTGCCCGTCCCCAGGAAATAGGCCTGGAGGAGGTCGCGGACATAGCCCAGGAGGCGGCTGACGAGGGTCGGCACAGCCACGGAGGCCGTGGACCGCAGCAGCCGGCGACTCTGTTCTCCTCGTTCCATCAGGCAGGGGACCGCCTCTCCCCAGGGGAAGGCTGTTTGACTTTGAAACCGGGATATTCTATCATAGACGCCTTTAAGAGGAGAAAAAAATGGCTCATCACAAATCCGCGATCCGGCAGGAGCGCCGCAGCATTCGCAGGAAGGCCGTCAATACCCGCAACACGTCCGCTGTTCGCACCGGCGTCAAGAAGGTCCGGGAAGCGGTCGAGAATAAAGACCAGGAGGCGGCCCGCAAGCTCCTCCCCCAGGTGTTTTCGTCCATCGACCAGGCCGTCAAGAAGGGCACGATCCACAAGAACACGGGAAGCCGTTACAAATCCCGGCTCAACCTGCAAGTCGCGCGGATGGGCGTCAGCCCCGCGAAATAGCCTTCTTCCGGCCTCTCAATAGGCCGTATTCCTTCAAAAAGATCTCCAGGACGGTTTGCGCGTCGGCGTCCGTCGTCTTGATCTTGACGTCCGCCCTCCGAAGCTCCCCCAGGACGGACCGGAGGTCCGCCCGCGACAGGCCGTCGACAACCGCGAAGAACCCGTTGAATTTTCCCCGGTAGAAGTCGCCCTGCGTTTTGAGGATATAGGGGAAAAAGGCCTGGAAGACCTCTTCTCTCGTCTTGCTTTTCTCGTGGAGCCAGGTCTGGGCGGCGAGCACATTCCGGAAGAAGGTCGCGATCCTGGCGACGATCACCTCGGGTTTCTCCCCCTCCGAGAACATCGCGCCGAGCACGGTGACGCCCCTCCGGAAGTCCGCGGACGTGAGGGCGTCGTCGAGCTCGTAGACCTCGAAGCTCCGCAGCCAGCCCGTGGCCTGGTTGACGTCGTCCTCGTCGATCCCCCGCTTCTCGCCGACGAAGACCGCCAGTTTGTCGAGTTCGTTCGAGAGGAGCCTGAGGTCGGAGCCCACGATCTCGTAGAGGCGGGACTTGGCCCCCTCGGAGAGGGATTTGCCCAGGGCCTGGGCCTTCCGGTCGGCCCATCTCTTCACCCCTTCAATGTAGAGCGGCTTGACCTCCTTGACGATGACAGCGGGCTTCGGAAGCGAGGAGAAGAACCGGACCACGGCGTCGTTCTTGCGCACTTTTCCGGGCATGATGACAACGAGGGTCGTCCGGGACGGCGGTTCGGCGAAATACGCCCGAATGATTTTCTGGTCCCGTTCGCCGAGGAAGCGGGTCCCCCGCTCTTCGTCTTCGCCCGCTTCGCCCTTTTTCCAGCCGCTCTTTTCGGGGCCGGACTTGCGCTCCGGGATCCTGACGACGATGACCCTCCAGGAGCTGAAAAGGAAAGGGACGGTCCGGGCCGTGTCGATGATGTCCATCCACTTCGTTTCGTCCAGGTAAAATCTGTCCACGTGAAAGTCCTCGCCTGAAGAGGGGGCCAGGGTGTCCCGGAGATGGCCGACGAACTCGTCGGCCAGATATGTTTCCTCGCCGAAAAAGAAATAGCCGGCCGAGAGGCTGTTCTCGCGGATCTCGGCGTTGAGGACGGGGCTCCACACGTCAGAAGCCTTCAAGGATGGCGGCCACGAGGCTGCGGGCAAACTTCGGGGCGATCTTGTCGATGGCCTCGGTCTGGACGGAGTCGAAGTCGCGGCCCTGCGGCACGTCGTATTGCTCGACGTAAACAAAGGACGGATTGGAGAAGAGGGGTTTCTCGCTCGACCGCTCCCGCAGGGTGATCTTCGCCGTCACCGTGATGGTGTAACGATCCGCCTGGGCCGCTCCTGAGAAAGCGACGGGCGTCGCCACAAAGGAGACAATCTCCCCCTCGAGGACGGCGTCGGATGTCGCCGACTCGGCGGAGACAGAGACCTTGCCCCGCTCGATCATCTCGTTGATCACGGCCCGCGTCAGTTTGATGTCCAGTTCGTAGCGCGTTGTCAGGTTCCGGAAGACAGGGATGCTCATCGTTTTGACACTGGGGGGAAGCGAGCTCCCGGTCCCGCGCAGGTGGTAGCCGCAGCTCGCCGCGGCGGTCAAGGCAATGGCCGCCAAGGCCAAACTCTGCCAGGAGCGCTTTGTCCTCGGCGCTCCCAAACGCTCTCGGGCATCCGTGAGGAAACGAATCATGACTCGTGCTCAGCTTACGATATTGACAAGCTTGTTTTTGACGCAGATGACCTTGCGGGGCGGCCGGCCGCCCAGGGCAGCCTGGATCTTCGGCAGGGCCAGGGCCCGCTCCTCCATCGAGGCCTCGGTCAGGTCAGGCTCGGCCTCGAATTTGTCCCGGAGCTTCCCGTTGACCTGGACGACGACGGTAACGAGCTCCTCGCGGGCCAGCTCCTCGTCGAACGCAGGCCACGGCGAGCGCATGAGAAGGCCCGTGTGGCCGGTTTTTTCCCAGAGCTCCTCGGCGATGTGGGGGGCGAACGGCGAGAGGAGGGCGATGAGGGCCTGCAGAGATTGCCTCAGGGCCTCACGCCCCCCGCTCGTTTCCATCAGGGAGTCCTTTTCCTTTTTGATCAGGTTGAGGAACTCCATGAGCGAGCTCACGGCCGTATTGAGGTGGAAGCGGTGTTCGATGTCCTCGCCGACTTTGCGGATCGTCTGGTGCATCTTCCTGACCACGAGGGCCCCGGGCCCTCCCGCGCCGCAGGTCTCGACGGGCCGTCCGCCTTCCGTGAACACGTCGAGGTTCTCGTGGACGAGTCCCCAGATCCGCATCAGGAAACGATAGCAGCCCTCGAGCCCCTCTTCCGCCCAGGCAAACTCCTTGTCGGGCGGCGAAGCGAAAAGGATGAAGACCCGCAGCGCGTCCGCCCCGTATTCCTTCAGAATGTCGTCGGGGTCGACGATATTCCCCTTGGACTTGGACATGGCCGAGCCGTCTTTGGTGACCATGCCCTGCGCCAGGTAGTGGGGAAACGGCTCGCCGATATCGGTCAGCCCGAAATCCCTCAGGACCTTGGTGAAAAACCGCGCGTAGATGAGGTGGAGGATGGCGTGCTCGACCCCCCCGATATAAAGGTCGACGGGCAACCAGAACTTGGCCGCCTCCGGGGCGAAGGGCAGTCGTTTCTCGGCGGGTGAACAGTATCGGAAGAAATACCACGAGGAATCGACGAACGTGTCCATGGTGTCCGTTTCGCGCCGGGCCGGGCCGCCGCACGTCGGGCAGGCCGTCCGGACGAAGCTCTCGAGCCGCTCGAGGGGCGAGCCTTCGGCGCCCGTGATCTGGACGTCGTAGGGGATTTCGACGGGAAGGTCTTCGTAAGGAACGCCCACGGTCCCGCACTTCGCGCAGTAGATGATCGGGATGGGCGTCCCCCAGTAGCGCTGGCGCGAGATGCCCCAGTCGCGGAGGCGGAAGATGACGCTCCGGCGCCCGAAACCCTTCTCCTCGGCGAACGCCCCCATTTTATCCATCGCCTCTTCGGACCGGAGGCCCGAGAAGGGGCCGGAATTGACCAGGACGCCCTCCTCCTCAAAGACCTCGGAGGGATCCGTATCGTAAGGCTTTGTCGCCTCCCCCGGCGCAGCGATGACCGTCCGGATGGGGATGCGGTAGTCCGTGGCGAACTGGAAATCGCGGGCGTCGTGGGCGGGGACGGCCATGATGGCCCCCGTCCCGTAGTCCATCAGCACGTAGTTGGCCAGCCACACCGGGATGAATTCGCCGGTGAACGGGTTGAGGGCCTTTTTCCCGGTGTCCACGCCGTCCTTCTCGGTTTCCCCGATCTCCCGCTTCATCCTCATGGCCACGGCGGTCTTCTTCACCCAGGCCCTGAGCCGGGCCTCCTCGGGTCCGGCGATGAGTTCGGGGACGGCGGGATGCTCGGGCGAGATGACGAGGAAGGTCGCCCCGTAGATCGTGTCCAGGCGGGTCGTGAAGACCTCGATTTTCTTCGCCGACCCCTCGAGGCCGAAATGGACGCGGGCCCCGGTGCTCCGGCCGATCCAGTTTTTCTGCATCTGGAGGACGTGCTCGGGCCATTTCCGGAGCTCGGCATGCCCGGAGAGGAGCTCGTCGGCATAGTCCGTGATCTTCAGGAACCACTGCTCCATCTTTTTCTGCGTGACGGCCGTGTCGCAACGCCAGCAGCCCCCGGCCACGACCTGCTCATTGGCCAGGACCGTCTGGCACTGAGGGCACCAGTTGACCCAGCTTTCCTTGCGGAAGGCCAGGCCCTTCTCGAACATCTTGAGGAAGATCCACTGGTTCCACTTGTAGTAATCCGGCTGGCAGGAGTTGACCTCGCGGTCCCAATCGTAGCTGAAGCCCATCCTCTTGAGTTGCGCCCGCATATGGCCGATGTTGCCCAGCGTCCACTCCCGGGGATGGATGCCGTGCTTTATAGCCGCGTTCTCGGCCGGCATGCCGAGCGCGTCCCAGCCGATCGGATGGAGAACGTTCTGTCCCTTCATCCTCTTGAAACGGGCGATGACGTCGCCGATCGAGTAGTTCCGGACGTGGCCCATATGAATGCGGCCGGACGGATAGGGATACATCTCGAGGCAGTAGAATTTGGCCTTGGACGGGTCCTCGTCCGCGTGGAAGGCTTTCTCGGCCTCCCAGACGCGCTGCCACTTCTCCTCGATCCGCTGGAAATCGTACGTGTCCTTCATGGCTCGATCTGTCCTCGGGAAATCGGTTTTCCGGCCCTTCGGGGGCCCGAAAACGCAAAATTCATCTTAGGTTTATCCCCTTGAAAAGTCAAGGAATGCGGATATACTGATACGGGTGAAATCGTGCGGTTGACATCCCCTCCGGCGCCTGCGCCGCGCCCGGGCCGCCCGGTTTTGGAGGTCCGAAACCTGTCGGCAGGCTACGGGGAGGGCTTCGTCCTCAGGGATATCTCGCTGGCGCTCGAAGCCGGAGAATTCGTGGCCGTCCTGGGACGGAACGGCTCGGGCAAGAGCACCTTCCTCAGGGCCATCCTGGGCCTGCTCGGGAACGTCCGGGGCCAGGTCATCCTGGACGGCACGGACCTCGGAAGGCTCGGCCGCCGCGCCGTCGCCAGGAAAATCGCCTACGTCCCCCAGCTCGCCGATCCCGTGTTCGAATTCACCGCCCGGGAGATCGTCCTCATGGGGCGCTACGCGCGGCAAACCCGCATCGAAACGCTCTCGGCCGCGGACAGCGAGGCCGTCGATGAGGCCGCGCGACTGACCGAGACCTCGGGCGTGATGGGCAAGCAGATGGGCCACCTGAGCGGCGGCGAGAGGCAGCGGGTTTTCATCGCCCGTGCCCTGGCCCAGGACACCCCCCTCCTGCTCCTCGACGAGCCCAGCCTCCACCTCGACATCAACTACCAGGTCGAGATCTACGGCATCCTCAAGCGCCTCCAGAAGGAGAAGGGAAAAATGGTCCTGGCCGCGGAGCACAACATCAATCTCGCCGCGGCCCACGCCGAACGCCTGGTCTATTTGAAAGACGGCGTCATCACCGCTCAGGGCACGCCGGGGGAAACCGTCACCCCCGGCACCATCCGCGACATTTTCGGCGCCGACGTCGACATCAGACCGAACCTCCATACGGGACTGCCGGAAATCTCGTTGGTCCCGGGAGCCGGCCTATGATCCCCCGCGGCCGTGACCGGGAAGGGCGCGGGGCGTCGCCGGTCCGGCGCCTGGCGAGGATGGCGGCCCTCAAGCCGATCGTCTTTGCCCTCCTCACGCCCCTCTGCGGGCTCTGGCTCGGCGCCTCCTCCGCCGGAGGCCCGGAGCGGATCATCAAAGACGATCTCGGCCGTCCCTTTCCCCTCCCCGCCTCGACGCCGGCACGCATCGTTTCCATGGCCCCCAACATCACCGAGATCCTCTTCGCCCTCGGCCTCGGCCCCAACGTCGTGGGTGTCACGAGGTTCTGCGACTACCCCCCCGAGGCCCGGGCGCTCCCCAAGATCGGCGGGCTCGTCGACCCCAACGTAGAGATCATCCAGTCCCTCGCGCCGGACCTCGTTATCGCTTTCCGGGGCAACCCGCTCCGCGTCATCGACCGTCTCTCCGGCCTCAAGCTTCCGGCCTTCGTCCTGGACATCGGGAACGGCCTCAATGCCCTCTACCCTCTCATCGAGAGGATCGGCCTCGTCACGCGAAAGGAAAAGGAGGCCGCGGCGCTCGAGTCCGGTCTAAAGGCCCGGCAAATGGCGGTCGAGGACGCGCTGGGAAACGTCGCCGCGAGGCCCAGGGTTTTCGTCATTCTCTACAGCCAGGGGCTTTGGACCTGCGGAGGGGGGAGTTACCTGACCGACGTCATCGCCAGGGCGGGCGGAGTCAATATCGCCGCCGAGATGCCCAAGAAGTGGGTCCTGTACAGCCCGGAGCGGATCCTCCGGGACAATCCCGACGCCGTCTTCGTCCTATCCAAGTCCGGGGCGGATTTCGAAAAGGCCCGCGACTGGTTGAGCCATGATGCCCACCTCGAAAGCGTCACGGCCGTCGCCGGCCGCCGGATCTACTTTCTCGACGAAAACTCGGCCAGCCGCTTCGGCCCGAGGCTCCTGGATATCCTGACCGAAATGGCCCGCGAGCTCCATCCCGACCGCTTCGGAGGCAAGCCGTGAGAGGAGAGACCGGACGCCGCCTCCTGCTCGGCCTTCTCATCCTGCTGGCCGTGCTTGGCTTCGCCCTGTCCCTTCTGACCGGCCCGGTCAAAACGACTCCGGCCGACCTTTGGCATCTCGTTCGCGGCCAGGCGAGCGGCGTCCAGGCGACGATATTCATCGACCTCAGGCTCTCGCGCGCCGTGCTGGCCTTCCTGGTCGGGGCGAGCCTAGCCCTGTCCGGAGCCATCCTCCAAGGCTACTTTCAGAACCCCATGGCCGATCCCTTCGTAGTCGGGGTGTCGTCCGGGGCGTCCCTGGGCGCTGTCCTGGCCCTCGCGCTCGGCTTCAACGCCGCGTTTCTCGGCTTCTCCGGGCAGGGGCTTCTGGCCTTCGCCTCGGGGCTCGGGATCGTCTCGCTCGTCTACCTCCTGTCGCTCAAGAAAGGGATCTATAAGATCGAGACGCTCCTGCTGACGGGGATCGGGGCCGGGGCGCTGGCCTCCGCCATGACCTCCTTCCTGCTGTTCATGCGCTCGGATTCATTCGACCAGGCCGTGTTCTGGCTCCTCGGCAGCTTCCAGCTCGCGGGCTGGAAGCAGGCGGCGGCCGTCGCGCCCTACTTCGCGTTGTGCCTGGCCGCCGCGCTGTGGCTCGCGAAAGACATGAACCTCCTGGCCCTTGGGGATGAGACCGCCCAGGCCCTGGGCTGCCCGGTCCGCGGCGTGCGCAAGGCGTTTCTCGCCATCGCCTCCCTCCTGGCCGCCTTGTCGGTCTCCGTAAGCGGCATTATCGGATTCGTCGGCCTGGTCGTGCCCCACGGCGTGCGCCTCCTCATCGGACCCGACCACCGCCGCCTTTTCCCCTACGCTTCCCTGGCCGGAGGGACATTTCTCCTTTATTCAGACCTGGTGGCGCGGACCATCCTCCCCTCGGAACTGCCGATCGGCGTGATCACGGCGGCCGTGGGCGCCCCGTTTTTCCTCTATCTCCTCCATCAAAAGCGCTAAGGCGTGGGAAGGCGCCGCCGGGGCCGTCCGAAAGACCCCGTAATTGACATTTGCCCTTTTTTGGCATATTAAATAGGTATCATGGCGTTGACCCTGAACCAGGTTCTCCTCATTATTCTGACCATTACGGCCGTCGTCGCCGCCGTTTTCCTCGTCCGCTTCTTCATCCAGCTCCGCCGGACCGCCCGCGAAGCTGAACACACCCTCGCCAAGGCCCAGGAATTGATGGACGGCTTCAAGGTGATCGAGGCCAAGATCAACTCCAGTCTGGACGACGTCGGTCAGGTTCTCCAGACATCAAAAAAAGCCGCTGCCGGCCTCACGGAGATCACGGGGTTCCTCACCACCCGGTTCATCCGCCCGAGCGCCAGGTTCCTGCCCTTCCTTATCCCCCTCGTCCGCATCGGCCTGCAGCAGCTGAAAAAAAGAAAGGAGAAAAACTGTGGGGGATAACAAGGACACACATTTCTGGGATTCTCTCCTGACGTTCATGGCGGGAGCCGCCACGGGCTTCATCCTCGGCATCCTGTTCGCGCCGGCCAGCGGCAAGGAAACGCGCAAGAAGATCAAGGACCAGGCCGTCAAGACGGGCGAAGCCGCCAAGGAAGGCTACGAGAAGATCGCCAAGGAAGCGGAAAAGAGCATCAAGGTTGTCAAGGAGAAAACGTCCGAGGGCCTGGAAGCCATCAAGGAATTCATCGAGAAAAAGAAAGAAGAATATTTGCATAAGCCCGAGGAATACTCCGGCGAGGGCGAAGAGGGCAAATAGCCGGAGTCCGTCCGATCCTTCTTCACGGCCGACACGCTTTGAACCCCGCTCGCCCCGGTATTTTTCCACCCAAGTGCGCTAGAATAATGTTCCGAAAACGACTGAAAGTCCATCCGCCGATGAGAACCGGAGTGTCGAAGAATTTCCTGGCCGTCCCGCTGTTCGTTCTGGCCTTCGGCCTGCTGGCCCTCCCCCCGGCGCCCTTGTCCGCGGTCGACCCCAGGACCGCCCAGAAGATCGACGACGAGATCGAGAAGAACCGCTCCGAGATCATCAAGATCCGCCGCTTCATCCACATGAATCCGGAGCTCAGCAACCGGGAGTTCGAGACCGCCCGCCTCGTCAGCTCCAAGCTCGACGCGCTCGGACTCGTGGTCAGGAGCGGCATCGCCAGGACAGGCGTCGTCGCCCTCCTCCGCGGCACCCAGCCGGGCCCTTCCATCGCCGTCCGGGCCGATATGGACGCGCTCCCCATCCAGGAGACCTCCGGCGTCGCCTTCAAATCGCTGAACCCCGGAGTGATGCACGCCTGCGGCCACGACGTCCACACGTCCATCGTCCTCGGGACGGCCATGGTCCTCGCCACCATGAAGGACAGTCTCAAGGGCAGCGTCTCCTTCATCTTCCAGCCCGCCGAGGAAGGTGTTCCGCAGGGCGAAGAGGGAGGGGCCGACCTCATGATCCGCGAAGGCGCTTTGGACAACCCGCCGGCGAGCGCCATTTTCGCCCTCCACGTATGGCCGGAGGATCTTGGCCAGGTCTTCTTCGCGCCCGGCTTCATCACCGCGAGCTCGGACTCGTTCGAGATCACGGTCAAGGGGAAGAGCGCCCACGGGGCCCGTCCCCAGGAGGGACTGGATGCCATCGTCATCGCCTCGGAGATCGTCCAGGCGCTCCAAACCGTCGTCAGCCGGGCCGTCGACCCCACGGATCCCGCCGTCCTGAGCATCGGCGTCATCCAGGGCGGGACCCGTCCGAACATCATCGCGGATAAGGTCATCTTGGAAGGCACGGTCAGGGCCTTGAGCGACGCCAACCGGAAGAAGATTCCGCCGCTCATGGAGTCCATCGTCAAGGGCGTCTGCGAAATGTACGGCGCGGCCTACCAGTTTGAGTACAAACCCCTGTGCCCGTCCGTCTATAATAATCCGGAGCTGGCCGCCACCATGACCCCGACCCTGGTCAGGCTCCTGGGCAAGGACAAAGTTCTCGAATGGAAACCGCAGCTCATCGCCGAGGACTTCTCGTTCTTCGCCCAGAAAATCCCCGGGTTCTACCTCTTCCTGGGCGTGAAGAGCCCGGCCCAGACGGTCGCCGCTCCTCTCCACAGCCCGAACTTCAACCCGGACGAACGGAGCATTCCGCTCGGGATCAGGATCCTCTGCCATCTCCTGCTCGACGCCCTGGAGGAGCAGAGCACGGTCGCGGCGGGCGCTCTGAGGTACTGAGGCCGACTCCCTTCCCCTTCGTTTGGCTGGCCGCGGCCCTCGTCTGCGGAATCCTGGCCGGCGCCGTCGTTCCTCACAGGCCCGCGATCGGTGTCGTGATAGCGCTGCTGTTGCTCGGACCCGCCTGGGCGTTCTATGCCGCCCGCAAATCCCGCCCCTGCTTCGGGTTGCTCCTTTTGGCGGTGGCCGCGTGCGGCGCGGCCGTCTATTCCGAAAGATCCAGGGCCTTTGAGGCCAACGCCCTCCACCGGTATGAAGGCGGAGACTACGTCGACGTCGCGGGAACCCTGCTCGGGTCTCCCGGCCGCGAACCCGGCCGGGACATCCTCCTCGTCCGGGTGGAATCGGTCCGGGCCAGAAATAGGGAGCGCGCCGTCCGTGGAAACCTATGGCTGACGGTCCCGTTCCTCGCGGGGAAACGGGACCGGATCAGACTTCACTCCGGGGACCGGATCAGAGCTTCGGTCGCGCTCTCAACGGGCGGGACGTTCAGGAACTTCGGCGGGTTTTCTTACGAAACCTATCTCAAATCCCGCAACGTCCATCGCCGCGCCTTCACTAAATCCAGCCTCCTCGTCGAAAAGACCGGCGACGCGCCGGCGGTCTCCCTCCCTGCCCTGACGTCCCGGATCCGCTGCGCCCTGCAGGACGTCCTCGAGGCCCGCTTCCCCTCGGCGGACGGGACGGATATCTCGCCGGAGGGAGCCGTGCTCGAGGCCCTCCTCCTCGGCGAAGACGGGCGGCTGGACGCGGCGACCACCCTCTCCCTCCAGCAGACGGGCCTCTACCATCTTTTCGCCATCTCGGGCGGCCATATCGCGATCATCACCTTTCTCATGTTCTCCCTGTTCAGGATCCTGCGGATGCCGGAGCGGGTCTCCTCTGCGGTACTCGTCCTCTTTCTCGTTTTTTACACGTTCCTCGTCGAAGGCAGCCCTTCGGTCCTGAGGGCGACGCTCATGACCATGGCGTACCTCGTCGGGCGGCTTCTCTGGAAGGACGTCCGCATCCTCAACACCATTTCATTCACCGCCTTCGTCCTTCTCCTCGCGAATCCCTTCAGTCTCTTCGACGCCGGGTTCCAGCTGACGTACGCCGCGACGCTGACCATCATTCTTTTCTGCCCGCCGCTCGTCAAACGCCTGCCCCGCCTCCCGTTCAAGGCCGGCGAAATGACCGCACTCTCCCTGGCGGCCTGGGTCGGGGTCCTGCCCATCATCGCGGCCAGTTTCAACAGGGTGACCTTCGCTTCCCTGCTTTTGAACTACGCGGCCATCCCGCTGGTCGGAGTGATCATGGGAATGGGCTACGCGTTTCTGCCCGTCGCGGCCGCGCTTCCGGGACTGGCCGGACCGCCCGCCTGCGTCCTGAGATTCCTGGTCGACGTGTTTTCCCGCGTCTCTCACAGCCTCGACGCCCTGCCGTTCCTGTCCTATCGGGTCCCCACGCCGAACGGCTGGACCGTGTTCGGCTATTACCTGTTCCTGGGGCTCCTCCTCCTCAAGCCTCGGTGGAGGGCGCAGCGGGGCCTGACCGCGGCAGGCCTCTTCGCGTTCCTCGCCGTTCTCGTCATCTATCCCTTCTCTCCGGCCTCGAAGGGTCTCCGGCTGACAATGATCGACGTCGGACAGGGCGATTCCATCCTCGTCGAGTTCCCGGGCCGGACGAGGATGCTCGTCGACGCCGGCGGGTTCCCCGAAAGTTCCTTCGACGTCGGCGAGAAAGTCGTCTCCCCCCTGCTCTGGCGCAAGGGGATCAAGCGTATCGACGTGCTGGTCCTCACTCATTCCCATCCGGACCATCTCAACGGGCTCGTAGCGGTGGCCAGGAATTTCCGGATCGGCGAGTTCTGGGAGGCCCGCCCCCCGGGCGATGACCCCGTTCACGCGAGCCTCATCGCCGCCCTCCCGGCGTCGGCCGTCCGAAGACGGGTCGGACGCGGATTTCGACGGCAGGTCGGCGAGGCCTCGGTCGAAATCCTGCACCCCGGCACGGAAGAGGATGCCGGGACGGCGGCCGCGGTCAACAACCGCTCGCTCGTCCTGAGGATTTCCATGGGGCAAGAGGCTTTCTTCCTCCCCGGGGATATTGAAGCCGGCGCCGAACGGGAACTCCTCGAAACGCCCGGGGAGCTCGGGAGCTCGGTCTTCAAGTCTCCCCATCACGGCAGCAGTTCGTCGCGCTCGGCCCGGCTGCTTCTCCGTGTCCGTCCCCGAGACATCCTGATATCGGTCGGGACGGGCAACCGCTACGGATTCCCGAGCGCGCCGGTCCTCGACCTGTACGCCCGCCTGGGGGCCGCCGTTTACCGGACCGACCTCCACGGCGCGATCGAGGTCTCGACGGACGGGAAAAGGACCCATATCCGGACGGCCTCGGGGCTGTCCATTTGGCATTGACATGGACGACTAAATTGATAATAATGAGGATAATGAGATGGCGATGTTAAAAAGAAGACAACTGGCTATCGTCGTCCTCCCCTTCGTGTTCGCATCCTTCCTCCTATCCCAAAGCATGGCCGATCTAGCCAAGAAGGAGAAGGCGCGCCGCGCGGCCGTCAAGGGAAAGCCGACCTCCGTCATCACCAACGCCGACCTGGGCAAGGTCAAGCGGAAACCCGCGGTGGAGGTGGTCGAACCCGAAAAGACCGCGGCGGAAGCCCAGGCCGCCGGGGAGACGGTCACGCCGCCCGCCCTGGAAGGGGCCGGCCAGGCCGCCACGGCACAAAAACCTGCCGAACAGAAGCCCCCCGAGCAGCAGCCCGCCGCGGACCAGGCGGCCATGGCCGAAAAGGACTTCAAGGCCCGGCTCGGCGAGCTTGCGACCAAGGCCCAGGAGGCCCAGGAGATGATCGACCTGCTGACCCTGAAAATCAATTCGCTCTGGCAGGAATTCTACAACATCTCCGACGTCAAGTCCCGCGATTACACTCAGTTTCAGATCAGCGAAACCTACGACAAGCTGACCAAAGCCGAGGCCGTGGCCGTCAAAGCCAAGAAAGACCTCGATGACTTCATGGCCACGGCGAAGCGGGAAGGCGTCCCGGCCATCTGGATCCGGTAGGGGCGGACGCCGCGACTCGCGTCCGGATTCCGGCGTTCCATCCCGCGAAGATTTGACCCCGTCCTTTTCTTATCGGAAATACAGAAGGGAGATCCGCACGCCCAGCTCTCTCGCATCGCCGGAGCCCGATTCGACCTTGGCCGGGATGAAGGTCCGGTCAACGGCGATCGTCAGGATGAAATCCCGCCGGGTCCCGAGCCGGTCCTTGCCGATCCTGTAACTCCTCTCGAACTCCCCGGACCCGGGAGAAAACTCATCGAGGGCCCGCTCGTTTATACCGATCGTTATCTTTTGACCGGGAGGGGCCGCCGCGTCGACGGCGCCGCGGATGACCAGGAGGCTGTCCTTACCCGGGTTGTCGATCGCGCAGCGCGCCTCCCGGGATGTCCATCTCCATGGCCGTGTCTCCCCGCCCGGCCCGGCCTCGGGGGGATACCAGCCGCCCAGGCGAACGATCACCGGCGCCCCGGCCGATGGGACGAACCTGAGACTTCTCTTGAAGAGGACGACCCCGGCCCGGCCCGGCCCGGCCGGGGGGGAGCTCAGCCCGACCTCGAGCGCGAGCGTTTCGGCCCCATTGAACCCCGGGTCGAATTCGTCGATAAAGGCGGGGATATAAATGCGCCGGGTGAAGGCATATTCCTTGCCCGGGCCCCATTTGGAGGTCGGGATTGGCGGGTTGTACTCGTCCAGGAAAAGGAGCTTTCCGCGCCGGGTGAACCGCGAGACGACCCGGTTGTCGTCGGCAAGCGGCGCGAACGACGCCGTCGTCCTGAAGCGATAGGTGACGTCGGTGAAGAGGTTATCGGTAAGGACGCGGTTCGAAAAGGTCACGGAGAGCTCGATGCCCTTCACGTCCATCTGCCGCCGGCAGGGCCAGGACAGGATGGCGGCGAGGACGAGAAGAACAGCCAGCGCCCGCAGTTTCGTCATGGAAAGCCCATCGCTCCTCGAAATTCAGGTCCTTATAAAGCGCTTATTATAAGCAATTTCACCAGGCTAGTAAAGGCCGCCCCTGGCCGGGAGGCTGAAGCTCCACGGACGGGATTGAAAAAATGCCCGGACATGCACTAAGATAGGTACGGTCAAATTTCATGAAAACCAAAATAAGACCTGAACTCCCCTCCGCCGAGCCGTCCCGCGCGGGCCGGCGGACGCCGACCCAGCTCCGGCCCATGACGATCACCGTCGACTACCTGGATTTCGCCGACGGCTCGGCCTTCATGGAAATGGGCCGGACGCGCGTCCTCGCGACAGCTACCATCGACGACAGGGTCCCGCCCTTCCTCAAGGGCACGGGCACCGGTTGGGTCACGGCCGAGTATTCCATGCTCCCGCGGGCCACGGAGGAAAGGACCCCCAGGGAACGCCCCGGCGGCAGGATCTCGGGCCGAACCCAGGAGATCCAACGGCTCATCGGCCGCTCCCTGCGTGCGGTGACCGACCTCCGCGCTCTCGGGGAAAAGCAAATCATCATCGACTGCGACGTCATCCAGGCCGACGGAGGCACGCGCGTGGCCTCGATCACGGCCGGTTGCGTAGCCCTGGGGCTCGCCCTGAAGAAAATGCTCGACGAAGGGCTCATCGATCATATGCCGCTCCGGCACCTCGTCGCGGGCGTGAGCGTGGGAATCGTCGGGGGCAGGCCCCTCCTCGACCTTGATTACGAGGAGGACTCCCATGCCGACCTCGATATGAATGTCGTCGAGACGGACCGGGGCGAGCTTGTGGAGGTCCAGGCAGGTGCCGAAAAAAACCCCTTCTCCAGGCAGGAGCTTCTGCACCTCCTCAAGCTGGCCGATAAGGGCGTCGCCAAGCTCATCCAGGTCCAGAAGGAAGCCCTCAAAAAAAAGAGCATCCTGTTCATGGCTTACGGCTATCGACACTAGGGGCGCCCCCCGGCTTGACATCCCGCCTTTAAATTGAATACTATCAATCTTTAGAAACCCAGCAAGGAAAGGCCCTCGGCCACTCATGGAGGCGGTTTTTTTCCAATTTGAGTCCGCGCCGATGAAGGGTTGACCTTAAGGAGGTCGTCATGAACCTTATGTCCTGGCTTATCATCGCCGGCGCCGTCATCGTCTTCTTCGCCATCATCATCACCATCATGGCCGTCCGGTACCGGAAGGTAGGGCCCAACGAGGCCCTGATCATCGCCGGCGGCCGGAAACGGACCGTGACGGCGGCCGACGGCACGAAGACAAAGGTGGGCTACCGTTACCGCCTGGGCGGCGGGACCTTCGTCTGGCCCGGGCTGGAGAAAGTCTACGTCCTCCCCATGGACGTCATCTCCATCTCCATCCGGACCCCCGAGGTCCTGACCCGCGGCGGCGTCCCCATCCTGGCCGAGGCTTCGGCCCAGGTGAAGGTCGATTCCTCCGAGGAAACCATTCATCTCGCGGCGGAGCAGTTCCTGGGGAGCGGCCGGGACGGCATTCGTGACGTGGCCGTCAACGTCCTCGAAGGCAAGATCCGCGAAGTCATCGGGACTATGACGGTCGAAGAGATTTACCGGGGCCGGCAGGAGTTTTCCGCCCGGGTCATCGCCGCCGTCGGCGAGGACTTCAGCCGGATGGGCCTCGTCATCCTGTCTTTCTCCCTCAAGGACCTCAGCGATACTCAGGGGTACATCGACGCTCTGAGCAAGCCCCAGATCGCCGCCGCCAAGCGCGACGCGGCCATCGCCCAGGCCGAGACCGAGAAGGAGTCCGTTATCAAGTCGTCCCAGGCCCGCAAGGAGGCCGAGGTGGCCCGCCTGCAATCCGAAGCCCAGATCGCCAAAGCCCAGTGGGAAAACGAGGCCAAGAAGGCCGAGTCGCAGGTCTTCGTCAACGCCAAGAAAGCCCAGGCCGACTTCTCGTACGAGCTCGAGCGCCACCGGCTGAACCAGGAGATCCGCAAGGAAGAGGCCAAGGTCAAGCAGGTCGAGAAGGAAGAGGGCATCAAGACCGAACAACTCGAGATCGCCCGCAAGGAGCGGGAGCTCGAATCGACGGTCCTCAAGCCGGCCGACGCCCGCAAATACCAGATCAGGGCGGAAGCCGAGGGAGAAGAGTACCGGATCACCGCTGAGGCCAAGGGCAAGTCCGAGGCGATGAAGCTCGAGGGCTTGGCCGAGGCCGACCAGATCAGGGCCAAGGGTTTGGCCGAGGCGGAGGCCATGCTGAAGAAGGCCCAGGCCTGGGAAAAGTACACCCAGGCGGCCGTCCTCGACACCTACATTAAGATCCTGCCCGAGCTGGCCAAGGCCGTGTCCGAGCCGCTCTCCAAGGTGGACAAGATCGTCATCGTCGGCGGCGACAAGGAGCTCGGGACGACGAAGATCACCGCCCAGGTCGCCCAGGTCCTGGCCCAGTTGCCCGAAGTTGTGAAGTCCCTGACCGGAGCCGACATCACCCAGTTCCTGAAGGCCAAGCTCTCCCCGGACGCCAAAAAAGACGAGAAGAAGTGACCGTCCCGTCTTCGGTCGAGGCAGGTGAACCATGATCTCGGAAAAAGTCCAGAAAATCGGCGCCTCGCCCACGCTCAAGATCTCGGCCAAGGCCAAGGCTATGAAGGCCGAGGGGATCGATGTCATCGATTTGAGCGTCGGCGAGCCCGATTTCGCGACACCGGAAAACGTCAAGGACGCGGGGGTCAAAGCCATCCGCGACAACTTCACGAAATACACCGAGAACGACGGCATCCCCGCCCTGCGGAAAGCCATCGCCCAGCGTCTCAAGAATGATCACGGGCTCGAGTACAGCCCCAAGGAGATCATCGTCTCCGCCGGGGCCAAGGCCTCGCTCTTCCACCTCGTCCAAACGCTGGTCAACGAGGGGGAAGAGGTGATCATCCCGGCCCCCTACTGGGTCACCTATCCCGAATGCGTGAACCTGGCCAAGGGGAAGCCCGTCATCGTCTCGACCCGCGAGGAGGACGGCTTCCTGCTGACGCCCGACGGGCTCAAAGCGGCGATCTCGCCGGCCACGAAGGCCCTCATCTTGAACAACCCTTCGAATCCGACCGGCGCGGCCTACACCAGGGATAAGCTCGCCGCCCTGGCCGACGTCATCCGCGGCGAAGACATGTATGTCGTGGCCGACGAGATCTACGGGAAGCTCGTTTACGATAATTTCCAATTCACGAGTTTCGCTTCGCTCGGCGAGGACATCAAGAAAAAGACCATCATCATCAACGGCGTCTCCAAAACCTACTCCATGACCGGCTGGCGGATCGGCTTCGCGGCCGGACCGGCCGAGATCATCGGCGGCATGTCCAAGATCCAGAGCCACACGACCTCCAACGCCTGCTCCATCGCCCAGAAGGCGAGCCTCGAGGCCTATGCCGGGCCCCAGCACGAGGTCCAGAAGATGGTCGCCGAGTTCCAACGCCGTCGCAACTACTGCCTGATGCGCCTGGCCACGGTGCCCGGCCTCTCCTGCTTCAAGCCCCAGGGCGCCTTCTACCTTTTTCCCAATGTCAAATCCTTCTACAACAAGGAGTTCGGCGGGGCCCGGATCCGCAATTCTTACGGCATGGCCTACTATTTGCTCAAGGAGGCGAAGGTGGCCATCGTGCCGGGCGATTCCTTCGGCGCCGACGACTACATCCGCCTGTCCTACGCCACGTCCATGGAGAACCTGGAAAAGAGCATGGACCGGATGGTCGAAGCCCTGGCTAAGCTCAAAACGGCCAAAACAACCCGGCGGGTCGCCCTCAACAACACCGTGACTCGGGTCAGGAAATCCGTGCCGGTCGAATCCGCGATCGACGTCCGGATGCGCGACGCCCTTGTCGCTGAGATGGAGGGCCACCTGGGCTATGAAGGCCGCTACGCGTGGAACGCCAACATCAACGGCGCTATCGTCCAGCTGCGGACCAACGTCGCCCATCTCAACGACTTCTGGATGGAGAACTGGTACCCGGCCGAGCTCGAGGCGGACGTCGAGCCCCACGGGACGATTTACGCCGTGGACGGGGTTGCCGGACGGGAGCCCCGGGCGTTCTACAATTCGGAGACCAAGACGGGGATCCTGGTCAACACGGACTTGTACGGACCGCTGAGGAGCCTGGCCCTCGGGCTGGCCATGGACATCGCCGATCGGACGTCGGGAGCGGGCGGCGCCGGAGCGGTGCGCGGCATGTCGGCGGACGTCGGCGGCGACGGGCTTATCCTGGTCGGCCCCCCGGGGACGAAGAAAACCGAACTGTTCTTCGAACTTCTCGCGGACTCCCGTTTCAGGCTTCACGCGAACGACCTCGCTTTCGTCCGTCTGCCCGGCGGCCGGGCGGCCGCGGACAGCGTCGAGCGGAAGCTCTACCTGCCCACGAACACGGTCGAGCTCGACGGGCGGCTTGTCCCGCTCTTCGACAAGAGCAAGTGCGAGAATGTCGTCACGCACAAGGAGGATTGCGAGGATGCCGAGTGTCAGCGCGGCGACGATTGCCGACTCGACCGGGGCTCGCCGTACTGCTATAAGGCCGCCAAGGAGGCGCACGGCATGGTCGACCCGAACTGGATCGGCGGGCCGGCGGCGTTCGTCCGGCGGACGAACCTCCGGTGGATCTTCCTCCTTCGGAACGACGCCACGTCTCCGGCGGTCGCCGAGATCGCTAAAGACGAGGCCCTGCGCGTCCTGGAAGCGGGCGAGGCCGCCGGCGCCAAGAAGGCCCTGACGCCGGCCAAGAGCCAGCCGTTTTTCAATCCGCACTGGCTCACGGGAATCCGGCCCGAGGGGGCCGGGCCGGGCATGGACGCCGGGCGCGTCGAACTGCAAAAAGCGTTTTTCAGCCGCCTGTTGGACGTCACGAAATGCTTCCTCTTCAACAGCGGTGTCGCCGGGCCGGACAAGATCAAGGAGATCGTCGGAAGATAATGGGGGCTGGCGGTTCTTTCATTCGCCGGGCGACGCGATGGCGTTCCGCACATTGTCCATGAGCTTTCCCATGGACTCCGGCCGATAACCTTCAACTAAAACTGGTGGGTGGAAGACGATCGTGACCATCCCTTTCCGGGCGTACCATTGCCCCTTGGGCATGATCTCGTACGTCCCCCTGATGGTCACGGGGACGATCGGCGTCCGGCTCTCGAGGGCCAGGAAAAAGCCGCCCCGCCGGAAGGCCTGGAGCGCTCCGTCGCGGCTTCGCGTCCCCTCGGGAAACAACAGGAAGGAATAGCCCCGTTCCCTCATGAGCCGGGCGGCCGTGCGCATGCTCTTCTGGCCGCCCTTGGCGCCCCGGCGGTCGACGGCGATGAACCCCACGTGCCACATCGCCAACCCCAGGATGGGAATCCCGAACAGGGATTTTTTCAGGATAATCCGGATCGGCCTGGGGATGATCATGCCGACGATCGGGCCGTCGAGGAAGCTCGCGTGGTTGGCCATGAAAATGTACGGCGTCCGGGGTTCGACGCGCTCGAGGCCCGAAACATCGATCCTAATCCGCAGAAAACGGCAGCCGAGACGGACCACCCATTGCCCGAGCGAGATCAGCGGGTCGCGCAGGCCCGTGAGCCAGCAGAAGAGGATATAGGGGGTGATGGAGATGATGAAGGCCGCGTAAAAGACACCGAGGATCAGGGTGCGCATGGGAGCCGGACGGCCCGATTATAGCATAGGGGGAGGCCTCGCGGGGGGAAGGCCGCCGGTCTTCCGGGACTCTCCTCTCCAGGGGGGAGCGCCCGCGGCCGAATATCACCCCCCGGATTCACCGGCGATGATGATTGCCAGGGGGGGCTCTCTTTGTCACAATAGCCCATGCCGTGCCCGTGGGCTGTCCGCCGCCGCAGGCTGGTTCTCACGGATGCCGGTCTCCGATGCCGCCCCGAGGCGGAGGGACCTGAATCGAGAAGGCGATGAAACGAATCCATGTCCTGTTGATCATCCTGGGGGTCGTCGCCGGACTGGCGATCGGCCGCTTCCTGCTGCCCGGAGCGGGCGGTCCTGAGGTCGCGCCGTCCCAAGCCCCGGGGCTGCAAACCGAACTCGACCTCTATTCTCCGAAACATTACTCTGAGAGAAACGAGGAAGTCATTGTCCGGCATTTTTTCAAGGACCGCCGGGCGGGGTTCTTCCTGGATGTCGGGGCCTACCATTACAAGAACGGGAGCAACACCTATTATCTTGAGAAGGCCCTGGATTGGGGCGGGATCGCCATCGACGCCAACGGGGAGTTCGCACGCGGCTACGCGGAGAACCGGCCCAAGACCAGGTTCTTCACCTTCTTCGTCTCCGACAAGTCGGACGAGAAGGCGGATTTCTACATCGTTCGGGACCCCGGGCACCTGACGAAATCTACAGCCGTGCCGGATTTCGTCAGCGGCCGGAAGACGGAAGAGATCAAGGTGCCGACGATCACCCTGAACGACCTCCTGGCCAAGCTCGGGACAAAGACCATCGATTTTCTCAGCATCGACATCGAGCTCTGGGAGCCCCGGGCGCTGGCCGGCTTCGACATCGACAAGTATCGCCCCGAGCTCGTTTGCGTCGAAGTCCATCGCCAGGTCCGGGACCAGATCCTGGCCTATTTCGGCGCCCACGGCTACGCGCGGGTGGACATCTATTTCCTCTTCGACCAGCGCAACTGGTATTTCACACCCGCGGAACGATACCGGAAAATGTTCGAAGTCGCTTACTGACGGGAGGGGAAACAATGAAAAAAAGACTGGCCTTCCTGCTTGTCATTCTGTTTTCGGTCTTCCTCATCTACATCTTGCGGTTCTATCGCCGGACCAACGATAATGCGGCCATCGCAGGCGAGGAGAGCGTGGTCAGCCGGTTTCACGAAATATTTTACGCGAAAAAGAACCAAACATGGCTGGCCAACAAGTGGCTGGGGATTCAGACATCCCAGAACCCGAATGACGTCTGGATCACACAGGAGATCATTGTTGAACAAAAACCCGACGTTCTCGTTGAGACCGGCACAAAGAACGGTGGAAGCGCGTTAATCTGGGCGATGATCATGCGGGAGGTCAATCCAAAATCACGGGTCATCACGATCGATATCGTTGATAAAGTCGCGAAAGCCCGGGAATTGCCGCTCTTCAAGGAGCGCGTCGATTTCCTTCTGGGAAGTTCCACGGACCCAAAGATCGTGGAGGATGTGAAACACCGAGTTGAAGGGAAAAGGGTTCTGGTCCTGCTGGATTCGGACCACAGCAAGAAGCACGTCTTGGCTGAAATGCGGGCCTATGCTCCTCTGGTGACCGCGGGGAGTTACATGATTGTTCAAGACGGAATTTTGAGCGGCCATCCTGTAAAGGATGAAATGACCGGGGGTCCATGGGAGGCCATCGACGAATTCCTGGCTGGCAGCGACGAATTCCAGGTTGACCGCCGCCGTGAGCGGCTCATGTTCACGTACTGTCCACGAGGCTATCTCAAACGTATTGGCCCCAGCCTCCGCCAGTAAAGGATCTCGGCCGTGACTTGATGGCCATCATGTCGGCAAGTTGAGTAGATACATGAAGAGAATCCGATGAACCGGGCTCTGCCGGCTTCCGACAAACGCGCGCTCTGGGTCGTCCTGGCCTGCCTGGCGGTCATCCTGGCGCTG
Source organism: Candidatus Aminicenantales bacterium (assembly GCA_049513915.1). GTDB lineage: Bacteria > Acidobacteriota > Aminicenantia > Aminicenantales > Saccharicenantaceae > DATKJS01. The sequence goes on from JBEKVN010000009.1 coordinate 55,904, forward strand.
TTCATCCTTTTCCAGCGCTTCCTTTTCCTGCCGAAGATCCTGATGGCCGGACTGATCTTTCTGGCGGCCGCCCTGGCGGGCCGGATCAGGCCCCTAGTCAGGGACTGGTTCGTCTTCATGGCCTTCGTCTACCTTTTCGACAGCCTCCGGGGAACGATCTACATTCTGACCTGCAAGCTCCAGCTGCCCGCCTACGCCCTGTACGTCCTGAACATCGAAAAAACGCTCTTCGGGGGGGTCCCCTCGGGGGCCCTGCAGAAAGCGCTCCTCCATCCCGATCCCCTGGGCAATTTTACCTGGCTCGAAAAAACGCTGACCGTCTGCTACGGGAGCCACTTCATCGCCTTTCTCTTCGTCGGGTTCCTCATCTGGCTGACCCGGCCGAAGGCTTTTTCCCTGTATAAAATGTCCTTCTATCCACTCATGTTCGTCGGCGCGCTCGTCTATGCCCTGGCACCCACGGTCCCGCCGTGGATGGCCTCGAGCCAGTTCGGGCTCATCCCGCCGCTGACCCGGTTCAACGCCATCCTTTTCAATTTCGCCATCCCCGACCTGACCAGCGGCTTCGACACGAACCCCATCGCCGCCATGCCCTCGCTCCACGCCGGCTTCCCCATCCTCTGTTGCCTTCTCCTCTGGGGACTCTACCGCTGGAAGGCCGCGCCTTTTTACGTTTACACGCTGGCTGTACTTTTCGCTATTGTCTACAGCGGGGACCATTATGTGACGGACGTCCTGGCTGGGCTGGCCCTGGCCGCGGCCTGCTACGTCTTGGCCCGGAGGGCCTGGAAAAAGCGCAGCACGCTCCCGGACGCGGCGGACGACGGCGTCGATTCCGCGAATTCATTCGGCGGGGCGGCCTTGAAGAAGCGGGTCCTGGTGGGCCTTGGGGTCTTCCTGGCCGGCATCGTCATCGGCGGCCTGAACAAGACCCAGTTCGTGATGAGCGCCAACTCTTACAGCCTGGATGTTCCGCGATACGTCGACTTCTTCAGAAACGAGGACCGGTATGGGGACAGTTACTCCGTCCAGTCATACTTCGGGAACCATTGTCTGGCCAAGCACGATCCCAAGGCGGCTCTACGCTATTTCGAGACGAGCCTGGCTCTGGCTCGCAACCCGATGGAAAAGAAGGAAACCCAAATGAGGATCCGTTTCTGCCGCCAGATTCTGGGCTTGAAAAACTGATCCCGGTGCTTTCCGAGGAGCCTGCCTGTCCATTCCCTTCGCGGGATTCAACCAACATGAGTCCGTGGAGCTTCAGTTCCTCACACGATAAACCCGCCACTTTCCAGTCCCCGTAACCGGAGAGAGTTCCGCGAACGTGGACAGGGTCTTGTGATCCTCCTCCTCGCCGTTGACCAGGACAAAGTCGAAGAAGGCGAAATCGGACCTCTTGACCTTCTCGCCGAACCATTCGAGCGCCGGGGTCCAGCGGACGTCCCGCCGGGTCCTGTAGGCGACGAGGCCTGAATAGTGCTCGGCGAAGGAAAAGTTCGGTTCGCACCCTTTGAAGACCTGGGCGTAAGCGACGAGCTGGAGAAAGGGCCGGCCCTTGATGAACTCGCTCTCCTTGACCAGGTCGAGCCCCAGGACCCGGGACGAAGCCGGAAGCCGGTCGAGGCCGGCCCTGAAGCCCGTCAGGTCTTCAGCGGTATATCTTCGCCAGGCGAACGCCGTCACCAGGAAAAAGACGGCGGCAACGCCCAGTCCGACCGTCTTTGGCGCCGGCCGGCGGAACGAAGGTGGAGGCAGGGCGAGGAGGAGAAAGATCAGGGCCGGGGGAAGCCACCGCGAGCCGAAGAAAAGCGTGTTCATGTATTTATCGGGAGCGACCACGACAACGGCCAGGAAGAAAACCGCCACGGCCAGGAGGTCGCGGTCCACGCTCTCCCGCAGGCGGGTCCGGGACTGCCAGACGGAGAGGCCCGCCCATAGGATGATAAAGACGAATGCGACGGTTTCGGCCGGCCCCCTGATTCCGCCGAAGGCGGCGTCCATGAACGAGGCCAGCCGGTCGAAAAGCGGGGACCAGTGCGGCGCGACATCGAATCCCGCCGTGGCGCGCGAAGCGGCCAGGGAGGGATACCACAGGAGCGCGATCACTCCGCATGGGAAGAGCGCCGTCAGGCGCCCGAGGATCGTCCGGGCCGGGAATTTTCTGATGATTCCGGCCACGACAAGCCAGATCGCCCCGGCGGCAAACCATAGGGCATGGCTGCCATAGAGCAGGACGGACGTCCCCGCGAGCGCTCCCCACAGTTGCCATGAGGGACGCCGCGGCTCCCGGGTCGCGAGCGAAAACCAGAGGACGAAGACCGGGAAACCCACCAGGAAATTGAGGAAGCCCCAGTAGAAGGACTGATTGAAAACGAGGAGCGAGGCGACGGCCGCGACGGCCGGACTCCGCCCTCTCCAGGCCCCGAGCCGGTGGATGGCGGCGATCCAGAGAAGCACGATGAGCATGAGCGCCGCCGGCCCCACCAGCCCGACCGGAAGGACGGTCCAGAGAAGGTAGAGGAAAACGTAGATCAGGTTGTTCGGCGCCAGCCATTGGATCACGAACGGTCCGCCTGGATGCGCGAGGGCGTCCTCGAAGAGCCGGACCTGGGCGATATGCTGCGGGAGGTCGGTCGAGGGGGGAAAGGGCGCGAGGAGGATGGGGATGGCGGCCAGGATAAAGAGGCCGGCCGCGACAAGGGCCCTCTCCCTCCCTTCCGGCGTCCGCGCCGGCCCCGGCAGCTTCTCTGGCATCGCTCTCCGACCAGTATAATGAAAGGGCCGGCGAAAAATCAAAGGTTGAGAAAAAGGCCGTTTTCTGGTAGTTATGAGGTCAGTGCTGTCGGATCATCGAGTGCCGGCCCCGGACGCGAAGAGGGACCTGCTTTTCTTTTTTCTCTTCCTGCTCCTTTTTTTGCTCACGTTCCGGGAGTTCTTCTTCACCGGGCGGGTCTTTTTCGAGAGGGACACGACGGTCGTCGAAATCCCGGCCCGCAGGCTGACCGTGAGCCTCCTCAAGGAGGGGAACTTCGCCCTCTGGACGGACGCTTACGGAAACGGCCAGCCGTTCCTGGCCAACCCCAAGAACGCGGTGTTCTACCCGGCCACGCTGCTCTACCTCGTCCTGCCCCTTTTCACCGCGTTCAAGCTCTATTATTTCATCCATGTCATCCTCGGCTGGATCGGGCTTTATCGACTCTGCAAGTCCTATGCGCTGTCGGAGAAATCCGCGTTCCTCGGCGCCACCCTCTTCGCGCTCAGCGGCATGTACCTGTCCTCGTTCGAGTTCTATAACCATATCGCGGCCCTGGCCTGGATGCCCTGGATCCTCCTCCTTCTTAACCGGGGCCCCGGCGCTGGCCGGCGGCGATTCGTGACGCTCACGGTCCTCTGGGCGCTGCTCATTCTGGCCGGCTCGCCGGAGGTCATCGTCCTCACAGCGCTTCTCGCCCTGGCCCAGACGTTCATGGCGCCCCTGGCGTGGAAGAAGCGCCTTGCGTCCGTGGCCCTCCCCTTTGCCCTGGCCTGCCTCCTCTGCGCGGCGCAGCTCGTGCCGTCTATGGAAATGCTGGCCAAGACCGGCCGCGAGTCCCAATCCGTGGATTGGCCGCTCGAGCTTCTCCAACTCCCCAACCTTGCCTTCCCCGACCTGCTGGGAAACGATCGCGAACCGGGGCGCCACGATTATTGGGGCTGGCACCTCTTCGACAGGCATTTTCCCCTTTATTACAGTCTCTACATGGGATTCGGCGCCCTGCTCCTTTTTCTTTCCGGACTGGGCCGCCCCTGGGACCGGCGCCGCATAGTTATGCTCGCCACGTTCGCGGTCTTTTTCCTCCTGGCCTGCGGCCGGTATTCCCCCTTCTTCTTCCTTTACCGTTTCACCCCGTTCCTGTCCTCCATCCGCTATCCCGTGAAATTTTTCCTGGGCTCGGTCTTCTGCCTGGCGATCCTGGCGGCCTTCGGGTTCGACCGGATGACCTCCGGTGCCGGGCCCGGCAAAAAAGCCGTCCGGAATCTGGCGGTCACGGCGGGCCTCTGCCTCGCCCTGTTCCTGGTTTTCAAGGGCCGGATCCTGGCGCTCCTCAACGCGCTCATGGTAATCGAGAAGGACGCATCGCTCGGCGAATTCGGCCGGTCCATCGCGACGGGCCTCGTCCTCCTGGCCGCCTACGCCGCGATCTTCATGCTTATGTCCGCGGCGAGGATGCGTGGAGCGGTCCTCAGCTGGGCACTCCTCGCCCTCGTCTTGGCCGACCCCGCTTTTCACAACCGGTGGATCAACCCGACGGTCCCGGCGGCTTTCTTCGCCCGGCCCCCGCTCCTCGCCGACCTCAACCCGCCCGTGACCGTTTACAGGGCGGAGGACTATTTCCTCGATCGCCGCGAAAAAAGCGGCAGCAACGTCAGGTTCCTTGCCTATTACCGCGGCACTCTATACCCATTAAGCGCCATGAGCGATGGCGTCCGGTACGTGTTCAACATCGATTTTTACGGGACCTATCCCAAGCGGTACGCGGAGCTCGTACGGGAGGCCCGGAAGCTCCCCGTTGAGGGTCAGCTCAAGGTCCTCGAATACCTGGGCTGCGACTTTTACATCAGCGACAACCCGCTGTTCTCCAAGGATACGGCCCGGCGGCTTCAGGTCGAGGGTTTCCCCGTCTTCATCGAAAGCATCCCCGCCCGGCCGCGCGGGCCCTCCGCGGTCTTCTCCACGCGACACGCGGCAACGCCGGAGGAAAAACTCAGGATCTTCACCGGCCGCGACTTCGATCCGTGGGAGACCGCCATAACGGAAGAAGAAATTTCTATCGCGGGAGGGTCCGAGGCCGCCCCCGGCCTCCCGGCCGGGTCCGCCGCGGTCTCGGTCCGGAAAGCCGTCCAGGGCCGGGGCTGGTATGAGGCGGAGCTCCCGCGCGAGGGCATCGTCGTTTTCCCCGGCAACTCCGCCCGGGGCTGGAGGGCCTGGATCGACGGCCGGAGCGCGCGCGTCTTCGAGGTGAATCTCTTCGCCAAGGGGGTCCTGGTCCCTCCCGGCAAGCATGAGATCCTTCTGAGATATCTTCCGGGGAGTTTCCTCCTGGGAACGGCCGTCAGCCTGGCCACGGGCCTCTTCCTCCTGGCAGGCGCAATCGTCCTGAAGCCGCGCCTCAGAAGAAAGGTCCGCCCCGCATCCCCTTGAAATCGTCCAGACAGTCGAACTGTGTCGCGAACCTCCGGGGATTCTCGCCCCGGAGCGCGACCTCCCCGGGCCTGAGCCCGGGCAGGAATTGGGCGGCCTGGACGAGATAGAGCACCTTACGGGGGTCGAAGCCCATGATCCGGGAAGCCGTCGCGTCCGCGGCCAGAGAAAAGGGGCTAAGGACGAGCACGCCGACGGGCTTGGCCTTCCCCATGATCGGGCCGTCGCCCTCCATGCCGACCACCCCGTCGACGATGTTGTAATGGACCCTGACCGTCCGGGCCAGGTCCAGGATAGATTCCTTGATGCCGTTCCAGTGGAGCAGGTTCTTGGGCCAGCCGTAGTAAATCCCGGGCAGGGTCCCGAAGAGATTCTTCAGGCACAGGGTCACGCCCATGCCGTGGTGCGTCTTCATCTTAGGCAGACTGATTACGACGTCCGCTTCGGCCACGGGCCGGGCCAGATAGAACGCCGGAAGACGGGTCTGCCCTCCCCTGTTGGGGACGACCGTGGCGTCGCCGTGATTGAGGTCCAGGCACTTGACTCTCTTGTCCAGGATGGCCCTGAGGCCCGGGTTGAGCACCGAGAACCAGGGATCGCGGCGGTGCCCCGAGGCCTCCCCGACGACGACCTGAGCGGCGCCCAGCCGCAGGCAGGCGTGGGCGACGTGGGCGATGACCGCGGGATTCGTGTTGATGGGCCGTTCGGGATGCGTTTCGACGAAGTTCGGCTTGAGCAGGACCTTCTTCCCTTTGAGGGCGAGCCCGTCGGAAGACATGACGGCGGCGATCTCCTTTTCCACGTCCCGGCCGTAGTCCGGTACGGAAAGCAGGGTCACCGGGCATGTCGCCGGGGTTGGTTGCGGGCCGCCGTCGCGGAACTTTCCGAAAGCCGCCGCGTTGGCCAGGACCGCCGTGCCCTTTAGGAAATCGCGCCTCTTCATGAAATGAACACCTTCCGGCCCGACAGGGCGATCAGCCCGGCGGCGAAATGGGCGGCGTTGAGCATGTCGTCGGGCTGATCGTTCATGACCGCGGAGAGCCGGCGCCCGATCTCCGTCGAATTCCGTCCGTAGCCTTCGAGGCCCAGCGCCGCCCAGGCCAACCCGCACAACGACCCGATCTTGCCCTGGTTCCGTTCGAGAAGGTCGAGGCTCGGCCGCACCCGGCCGACATCCGGCTGTCCGCCGAGAGCGAGGAGCGCCAGCCCGGTCGTGTCCCAGAACGGCAGGAGCTCGCGGTCGTTCAAGCCCGGGTTTCCATAATTCCAGCCTCCGGAAGGGATCTGGCGGTCCAGCAGGAACCTGCGGCCTTCCACGGCCCGGGCGTGGCCGCCAAGACCGCAAACATTGAGGGCGATGACGGACCAAGCCGTCGGCTCCACCCAACCGAAAGTCCCCCGGACCCACGGCCAGCCGACGATCGTGTTGTCCTGCCGGACGTTGGGGTCGTTGGCCACCGTAACGGATTTGAGGGATGTGACGAAACCTAGGGCGCTGTCGCGGGCCCCGGTGAGACCGTACTTATGAAAGACGACGGCCGACGGAGCCGTCAGCCAGATTCCCTGGTCCCGGTGGCCGGGATGGACGCCCAGAGAGCCGTCCGGGTTCTGGAGCCCGGCGACCCAGGAGAGCAGGGGCTTCGCCGATTCGGACGGCACGCCGCAGGCCGAGAGCGCGAGAAGGCCCAGGAGCGACGGTTCCGCGGACGGGCCTCCGCCTGGATAGTACGGGACCCCGCCGCCGGGAATAATGAGGGAGGTCAGCCGCCGGACAAGAGGAGCCAATTCGATCGCGGACATCGTGAGGCTATTATTATAGCGCATTCCGTTCCCCGTGCCCATCACGGCGGCCCGTTCTGGAAAGCCCGGCAGGGACCGTTCTCTCCGGCGGGGACGGCCGGCAAGGCCTCCCGCCGGAGCCGCGCCGCGGCCAAGGAGGGGGATAAAAAAAAGGGGGGCGGCGTTGCCGCCGCCCCAAGAAGAAACGAAAGGATCAGGTCTGGCGATCAGCTGCCCGTAACCAGGGCTGTCCGCGGACCCACAACCCAGTTGCCGTTCCAGCAGACCAGGTCGTTGTTGAAGTCGGCCATCTTGCTGACGTTGTAGAAGCCGGCTTCCGGAGCTCCCGTGGTGTAGTTCCCGGCCTGGATGGGACCGATGAGCTTGTCGCGGCCGAAGGACTGCACGGCAAAGTCGTCGGAGCCGATGTCCTCGGGGTTAGCGCCTCCCAGGACACCGGTCACAGGGGCCTGCCCACAGTACACTTTGTACGCGCCGTTCCAGGGATCATTGATGGGGCAGATCTTCAGGTAGAACGTGGCAATTGCTTTCAAGAACGGATTGGCCGCGGCGAGGTCTCCATCCTGGACGACCAGGGACCAGTCCCCGTGGTCCGTGATGTAGTCGGCCGAGGCGGTGGCGATGGACATGATTTCCTTCATGCACGATTTCTGCTTGGCCTTCTGGATGGCTTCCAGGGCGTTCGGGATCAGCAGGGCGGCCAGGATGCCGATGATCGCGACGACGATCAGCAGCTCGATGAGGGTGAATCCTCTCATCTTTTTAAGCATTTCAAAACCTCCTTTTCCTTGCTGTTTTCCTCAGTCAAGGTTTGTTAAATTCGATTGACGCTATACTTATAGCAATAAGCGTGCCAAGTTAAATGAATGCGTTTAAGTTGTTAATATACAATAAATTACATGATATTCGCGCCGTGAGATTTTGCTGAAAAGTAGCCGGATATTGTCTATTCCTGACAATTTTTGCCATTTAGAGAGGCGTCCTTTCGTCGGATATCGCCTTTTTGTCATTCTTCCTGACCCTGTTCAGGCTGAATTTCCCGATCAAGTATCGCATGGTCCGGTAGCTGATGCCCAGGAGCGGCGCCGCCTTCTGGATGCTCCCGCCCGTGGCCACGAGGGCCTGGCTCACGTAAGTTTTGGCCACGTCGTCGAGGTAGACCGTGAGGTTGAAGCCCGGCTCGAAGGAATGCTGAGTTTCGGGCTTGGCCTTCTGGGGAGAGATGATCTCCTTGGGCAGGCAGCCCACGGCCACGGTCTCCCGGTCTTCGATGGCCACGATGCGCTCGATGACGTTTTCGAGCTCGCGGATATTCCCCGGCCAGGCATAGGCTTCGAGCAGTCCGATGACCTCGGGCGTGAGCCTCTTGGTCTTCTTCGCCAGCTTGTCGCAGTACTTCTGGAGGAAAAAGGTCACGAGAAGGGGAATGTCCTCGGTCCTCCTCCGGAGCGGCGGCATGTCGAACGAGATGACGTTCAGCCGATAGAAGAGCTCTTCGCGGAACTTCCCTTCCTGGATCCTCTTCTTGAGGTCCCGGTTCGTCGCGGCGATGATCCGGACGTCCACGGCGATTTCCTCCGTCCCCCCCACCCGTCTGACCTTCCGCTCCTGGAGCGCGCGGAGGAGTTTGACCTGAGTCCAGGGCGACATCTCGCCCACCTCGTCCAGGAACAGCGTCCCCCGCGTGGCGACTTCGAACATGCCCTTCTTGTCCGCCACCGCCCCGGTGAACGAGCCCTTGGTGTGGCCGAAAAGCTCGCTTTCAAGGAGGTTCTCCGGCAGCGCGGCGCAGTTGATGGACACGAACTGGTTGTCGCGCCGCCCGCTCTGGAAATGGATGGCCCGGGCCGCCATCTCCTTTCCCGTGCCGCTCTCGCCGGTGACCAGGACGGTCGAATCCGTGCTCGCGACCTTCTCGATCAAGGTGTAAATTTCCTGCATGGCCCGGCTCTTGCCGATCATGTTCTCGAAGCTGTACCGTTCCTTGAGGTCCCGCTTGAGCTGGATGTTTTCCTGCCTGAGCCGGCGCTCGGCCAGCCCCCGGCCGACGATGATCTTCAATTCCTCGACGTCAAAAGGCTTGACGACGTAATCCAGGGCGCCGGCCTTGAGGGCTTCGACGGCCTGGTTGATGCTGCCGTAGGCCGTAACCATGACGACCGGCATGTCCGGATGCGTCTCCCTGACGTGGCGGAGGACGTCCATGCCGTTCATCTCGGGCATCTTGATGTCCGTCACGACCAGGTCGATGTCTTCCTTGTCGAAGATCTCGAAGGCCTTGCCGGCCGACAGGGCGGTCCTGACCCCGTAGCCCTCCTTCTTGAAAACGACGGAGAGCAGGTCGAGGAGGCTTTTTTCGTCGTCGATGATGAGAACGTTTTCCATCTTTGTGGCCTCAGTTCCCCGGGGATTGACGGACCGGGAGGGTGATGGCCACCTCGGTCCCCTGGTTCAGTTCGGAGCGGACGTCGATCCGCCCGTCATAATCGTCCACGATCTTGCGGACGACGGCCAGCCCGAGCCCTCGGCCGCCCTCGAATCCCGAGTGATAGGGCTCGAACAGGTGCTCCTTGTCCTCGGCGGTCATGCCCCTTCCCGTGTCGGAGAACCGGAGCTCGATCTCGTCCTTTCGCGGCGCGAAAAAATCAATGGTCAACGTGCCGCCGTCCGGCATGGCCCGGATGGCATTCTTGATGATGTTCCAGAAAACCTGCTTGAACTGGCCCTGGCTCCCGTAAAAGTGAAGCCCGGAGGCAAGAAAGTTGCCCAGGACCCGGACATGGCCGTTGAGCTCGCCCCCGCTTTTGAGGAGCTTGAGGGTCTCGTCGAGAATGTCGGGGAGGCAGAGGACGGAAAAGACCTGCTTGGCCGGCAGGGCGAAATCCAGGAATTGGCCGAGGCTGTGGGAAACCCTCTCAGACTCCTTGACGACGATCTCCATGAGATCCCGTTGCTCCGTGTTGAGAGCCAGCTCCTTGTTCAGCACCTGCACCGATCCCGATATGGCGGCCAGGGGGTTGCGGATTTCGTGGGCCAGGGTCGCTGAGATCCGGCCTGCTTCGGACAGCCGTTCCCGGACGAGGAGTTCCCGCTGGGCCTCGCGGAGGGCCCGGCGCGTCCTCCGGAGCCTGTCGGCCAGGGAGTTCGTTAGGAAGGCGATGAGGAAAAAGGCGCTCCAGGGGACGAAAATAAGGTAGAGGACGGAGCCGAGCGTCATCCCGGCTCCGGCGCCGGTGCTTGTCTGGGGGATGACGGCCAGGTACATCAGGTCCACGAGGCCGCCGAAAAGGATGGCCGCCAGGCTCGCGGTCAGGTAGGAAGCCCGGTTGGAAAGGACGAGGCCCGCCCCCATGATCGGGAAGACGTAGAGAAAATAGGCCGAGCTGGCGGTCCCGCCCGTGGCATAGACCAGGGCGGTAATCAGGAGAAGGTCCGCGAGGACCTGGACGTACGCCTGGGCGGCCAGGAACCGCCCCCAATAATAAAAGAGGAAATAGGCGGCCGAGAGCAGATAGGCCGCCAGAATAATCTTTATAAAGGGGATGAACGAGAAGCTGAAAGACGCCGAATACTCGATGGCCAGGGCCAGGAGCAGAAGAAGGGTGACGATGAGGCCTCTGAAAATGATCATCCAGAGGATGTTCTTGGGGTCGACCTGTTCTTTCACCGGAATGTCCCTAATCCTGTCTTATCAAAGCCTGGCGACCCATCGTGTTTTGCCGTCGCCAGCCACGTCCATCTTGCCGCATCCGTCCGTGCCGCCGCTGTCCCGCTCCTCAGAACTTCGAGATCAGGCTGAAGATCGGCAGGTACATGGAAATGACGAGGCTTCCGACGATGCCGCCGACGAAGATGAGCATGATCGGCTCCAGCACCGAAAGGAGGGCCGCGACGCTCGTCTCGACCTCTTCGTCGTAGAAGTTCGCCAATTTGCTCAGCATTTCGTCGAGCGTTCCGGTCGCCTCTCCGACGTTGATCATCTGGAGCATCATCAGGGGGAAACGGCCGGACTCCCGGAAGCCCTCGTTCAGGGTCTTGCCCTCCGAAACGAGTTTCCGGGCGTCGAGGACCTCTTTTTCGATGAGGACGTTCCCGGCCGTCGAGGAGGTGATCTTGAGGGCTTCAAGCATCGGGACGCCGCCGGAGATCAGTGTGGCCAGGGTCCGGGTGACGCGGGTCATGGCCACCTTGTACAGGAGGTTGCCGAAGAGGGGAACTTTCAGGATCAGGCGGTCGGTCGTCCAGCGCCCCTGGGTCGTGTTCCGGTAGTAGCGGAAGGCCAGGAAAAGCCCGACCAGGCCCAGGAAGACGAAGAGGATGTTCTTCTGGACGAAATTGCTCATCTTGATGATGACCGCCGTCAGGAGCGGGAGCTCGGCCCCCAGGTCCCGGAAGATCGAGGCGAAGACCGGGATGACCTTCCAGAGGAGGAAGATGCTCACGATGATCGCGAAAATAACGATGGCCACGGGATAGATCATGGCCTGGCGGACTTGGGCCCTCAACTTGACGGTCCGCTCGATGTACTCGGCCAGCCGGCGGAGCATGATGTCGAGCGAACCGCTCTGCTCGCCCGACGCGACAAGGTTGCAGTAGAGGTCGTCGAACACCTTTGGGTGTTTCCTCTTGGCCTGGTTCAGCGTCGAGCCGGCCTCGACGTCGTCCTTGATGGTCCGGATGACGGTCCGGAAATACTTGTTCTTCTGCTGCTCCTCCAGGATGGTCAAGCTCTGGATCAGGGGCAGCTCCGCGTCAATCAGAACAGAGAGTTGACGGCTGTAGACGGACAGCTCTTTGAGCTTGACTTTCTCCCTTTTCAGGAACGGGATCTGGAGTCCCTTCTTGACGGGCGTGATGCTGGTGACCGTGATCTGGTCCCTCTGGAGGTACCGGCTCAGCTCATCGGTCGAGGCCGCGACACGTTCGCCGCCCACGACGTCCCCGTAACGGTTTTTTCCTTTCCAAACATAGGTTGGCATCGTTCACCTCGCCTTTATCGGACTTCTTCTTATTTCCTCGAGGACCCCGGAGCGCCCGCGCGGACCGGCTTGGTCCCCTCCCGGCGCTGGATAATCTCGGTCAGCTCCTCGGGGAAGGACGTGACCCCCATGGCCACGTCGAGGGTGATGAGTTTGCGGAAATACAGGCTGGCCAGGGACTGGTTGTAGGTTTGCATCCCGAACTTTTCCTGGCCCATCTGCATGGCGGAATAGATCTGGTGGATCTTGTTCTCCCGGATGAGGTTCCGGATGGCCGTGTTCGGGATCATGATCTCCATGGCCAGGGCGCGGCCCTTGCCGTCCGCCCGCGGCAGCAGGGACTGGGTCAGGACGGCCTCGAGCGACATCGACAGCATGATCCGGATCTGGGTCTGGTACTGGGACGGGAAGATGTCGATGATCCGGTTGATCGATTCCACGGCCGAGTTCGTGTGGAGCGTCGAGAACGTCAGGTGGCCCGTCTCAGCAACGCGCAGGGTGGCCTCGACCGTTTCCAGGTCGCGCATCTCGCCGACGAGGACGACGTCCGGGTCCTCCCGGAGGACCGACCTCAGGGCGTTTCCGTAGGACTGGGTGTCGGCGAAGAGCTCGCGTTGGTTGATGATGGCTTTCCTCGGCGAGAAGTAATACTCGATCGGGTCCTCGATGGTCACGATATGGACGCCCCTCTCGTGATTGATGTGCTCGATCATGCAGGCCAGGCTCGTCGACTTGCCGCACCCGGTCGGCCCGGTGACGAGGACCAGGCCCCGGGGCAGGTAACAAAGCTGCTGGATCCGCTGCGGGATCCCGAGCTGGGCGAAGCTCCACATCGTCGGCAGGAACCTGCGGAAGGCGCCCGCCACCGCCCCTTTCTGCATGAAGACGTTGGCCCGGAAGCGCCCGAGCTCCTTGACGCCGAACGAGAAATCGAGCTCCCACTTGTCCTCGAAGATCTTCTTTTGCTTATCCGTCATGATGCTGTAGATGATCTCTTTGGTTTCCGAGGGCGTCAGCGCGGGGTGGTCGATGTCCTTGAGCAACCCGTGGACGCGGAGCCGCGGCGGGATGTAGGTCGTGATATGGAGGTCGCTCGCGTCAGCTTCGACGCACGCTTTCAGAAGTTCATACATTGCTTTAGCCATGGTCTCCTCCCCGGATTTTCCTTATTCGTCCCGCACGGTTTCCCGCAGGACTTCCTCGACTGAGGTGACGCCGAGCTTGATCTTGGTCAGGCCGCTCCGCCTCAGGGTCAACATCCCCTTCTCGATGGCCTTCCTCTTGATCTCGCGGGATTGGGCCCGGGAGAGGATCAAGTCCCGGATGTCCTCGTCGATCTTCATCACCTCGAACAGGGCCGTTCGGCCCTTGTAGCCGGTTTTGTTGCAGGCGTCGCACCCCTTCGGGCGCATGATATGGAGCCCCTTGACCTCATCCTTTTTAAAACCCATCTCGAGAAGGGCGGCCTCGGGCAGGTTGTGGGGCTGGGCGCACTTCTTGCATAGGCGGCGGATGAGCCGCTGGGCGGCGACGAGGACGAGGGAGTCGGCGATCAGGAACGGCTCGACGTTCATGTTGACCATGCGGGTAATGGAGCTCGCGGCGTCGTTCGTGTGGATGGTGGAAAAGACCAGGTGGCCCGTCAGGGCGGCCTTAATGGCGATGTCCACGGTTTCGAGGTCGCGCATTTCACCGACGAGCATGATGTCGGGGTCCTGCCGCAGGAAAGTCCTCAGGCACGCGGCAAACGTCAGCCCGATTTCCTCCCGGACCGGCACCTGGTTGATCCCCTGGATATTGAACTCGACGGGGTCTTCGGCCGTCATGATGTTCATGTCCATCGAATTGATGGTCGAGACGGCCGAGTAGAGCGTGTTCGTCTTGCCGCTGCCGGTCGGGCCGGACACGAGGACGATACCCCACGGCTTATGAATGGCCTCCTGGAAAAGCGCCAGGGACTCCTCCTCGAACCCGAGTTGAGTCATATCGAGCCTGAGCATTTCCTTGTCGAGGATTCGGGCCACGACCTTCTCCCCCCACAGAGTCGCCACGGAGGAGACGCGCATGTCGACTTCCTTTTTCTTGCCGTTGTCGAGCTTGACACGCATCTTGATCCGGCCGTCCTGAGGAAGACGCTTTTCGGCGATGTCCATATTCGAGAGGATCTTGACGCGGGACACGACCGGATTCTTGTACTTGAGAGGCAGGTTCACGATCTCGTAGAGGTCGCCGTCGATCCGGTACCGGATCCGGAACGTCGTCTCGTAAGGCTCGAAGTGGACGTCGCTCGCGCCCCGGCGGACGGCGTCGATGAAGGTCTGGTTGACAAGCTTGATGATCGGGGCCTCTTCCGCCTCCGCCTCGAGCTCGTGGAGATTGCTCTCTTCGGTCTCCACCTCCACGATATTGATCCGGCCCTCCTCGGCGAGCTCGATGTCCTCGACGATCTTCTTGACCCGGATGGCGTCGGCCGACCCGTAGTACTTGTTGATGGCGTTCATGACGCCGGATTCGGAGGCGATGACGGGCTGAATGCTGAGCCCGGTCCGGAAGCGGATATCCTCGATGACCTCGAGGTCCGTGGGGTCGACCATGGCCAGGGTCAGGAACGATCGGATCCGGTGGATCGGCATGACCACATATTTCTTGGCCACGTCATTGGGGATAAGGTTGATGACCTCGGGATAGACCTCGAACTGGTCGAGGTCGATATAGGGGTACCCGAGCTGGCGGCTGAGGGCCTGGGCGATCTCTTCTTCGGAAATGTAGCCGAGCTGGACGAGCGATGTCCCGACAGGCAGGCTGTTCTTTTTCTGAAAATCCAGCGCGGCCTGCAGTTGATCAGTCGAGATGATCTTTTCTCTTAGCAGAAGTTCGCCTAGGTTCGATGCCATTTTAGTTTCCCAATCTTAGAGAAAATGACAACTCCTGTCAATCCTTTTAGTCCTCTGCGGCAGCCATTGTTATAAACGCCGGGGGCGTTATTTTTTCTCTGGATGGCGCAATCTCGGCTGCGGACATATTGTTAGCTTCGACAACGCCTAGTTTCCGGCATGAGACATTTTCCGTCAATCACCGTGGGTGAGCATTGGCGGGGTGAAATTTACAATTTTTGTCTCACCCCCAGCGGTGAGGCACTTCGCCTCTTCAGGGGCGCCGGATCGGGCGGGCGGGGAGGCCGGCCTCGGGGAAATCCTGCCTGGAGGGCATCAGAAAAAAGGGATGGCGCGCCTGGGGTGAATCGAACACCCGACCCGCTGCTTAGAAGGCAGCTGCTCTATCCCCTGAGCTACAGGCGCGTCTTGGCTGGTCCGGACCCGGAGCGCCGCGCATGGGCCGGCCACTTCTCTCCGGGGAGTTCATCGGGGAGAGCGGATTTGAACCGCCGACCTCCTGCTCCCAAGGCAGGCGCGCTAGCCAGGCTGCGCCACTCCCCGTCCGTTTCGCCGCGGAGAAGGACTTAAGGGTAGCAAATCGGGCCGCGAACTGTCAATCCGAGGGGCCGGGCCTGCGCAGGCTTTTATCGATTTGGGCGCGCCCGATTTTCACGACGACAGGCCGGCCGTGCGGACAAAGGGCGGGCTGAGATGTCTTGAAGAGCTCGTCGACGAGGTACCCCATTTTCTCCCGGGTCAGGGGCTGGCCGGCCTTGACGGCGGTCTTGCAGGCCAGCGTCGCCAGAAACTTTTCCCGGCGGTCGTGGGCTTTGTCCTGGCCGGCTTCTTCGAGCAGGGACAGGAAGACGTCCGCGGCCTCCTCGGGTCTGAATATATCGGGATACTCTTTGAGGGCATGGGACCGGCCGCCCATGGCCTCGACCCGGAAACCCAGGTCCTCGATAAGCCGGGCGTTTTCTTCGAACCGGAGGGTCTGGGTTGGCGAGAGCTCGAGGACGACGGGGATGAGGAGCATCTTCCGGGGCCAGGCTTTATCGCGGTCGATCTCCCGGTATTTCTCGTAAAGAACGCGTTCGTGGGCGTTGTGCTGGTCGACGACCAGGAGCCCGTCCTCCGTACCCGCGATTATATAGAGGTTCTGGAACTGGCCAAGGACCTCAGGGCCCGCGCCGGTCTCTCCTGGCAAGCCGGAGCGCCCGGCTGAGGGCCCTCTCGCCGCCCAAGCGTCTTCGGGACCGACCCCCAGCCCGGGCAGGGAGGCGGTTGCTTCGGCGACCAGCGGCGGACGGAATGTCTCGCCCGCCGCCGGGTAGACGTCCTTGATCGTGTGCTCCCCGCGCACCGCGCCCTCCACGGCCCTCAGGACGAGACGGAAAACGATCTGGGAGTCCTTGAAACGGACCTCGGCTTTGGACGGGTGCACGTTGACGTCTACATCTTCGTAGGGGAGAGTGATGAATAGAAAGGCCACGGCGGACCTGTTCCGTTCCAGGATCCCGGCATAGGCCTGGTTAAGGGCGGCCTGGAGGATGCGGTCCTTGACCGGCCGGTTGTTGACGAAGAAGATCTGGACGGACCTGTCGGCCCGGCCTTGGAGAGGCCGGGACGAGAAGCCGAGGAGCCGACCCTCTCCCTCCTCAGCGCGGACCTCCATCAATCCGTCCACGACGTCCGCGCCGTAAAGCTGATAAATCCGGTCCTTCAGTTTTTCCACGGGCGGGCAGTTGATGATCTCCCGGTTCCCGTGGACGAGTACGAAGCGGACGCCGGGATGGGCCAGGGCCGCCTGCGTCATGTCCTTGCCGATGACGCCGAGCTCGGCCTGGTTCGAACGGAGGAATTTCCGCCGGGCCGGCAGGTTGTAGAAGAGGTCCCGGACCTCGACGGCCGTCCCCCGGGGAAAGGCGATGTCGGTGACGGCCAGAAGCTTGTCCCCTTCCCTCTCGATCAGCGTGCCTCGCTCCTCGGCGCCGTCGAAAGTCCTCAGGGCGAGCTTCGAGACGGCCGATATGCTGGCCAACGCCTCGCCCCGGAACCCCAGGGTCGTGATCCGCTCCAGGTCATCCTCTCCCGAGATCTTGCTCGTCGAATGGCGCCGGAAGCAAACGGTGGCGTCGGCCCGGCTCATTCCCGACCCGTTGTCCTGGACCTTGATGGACCTCTTCCCGCCTTCAAGGAGCTCGATACGGACGTCCGTCGCTCCGGCGTCGAGGGAGTTCTCGACGAGTTCCTTGACGACGGAAGCCGGGCGCTCGACCACTTCGCCGGCCGCGATCTTTTGGGCCACCTCAGGCGCGAGGACGTGTATTTTATTCATGAAGCACCCATTATCGGCGATTACTGAAGCTCCACGGACTCTCGTCGGCGGAATCCCGCGAAGGAGATTGGACGATGAACCCTTCGGTCGAGTACGGGAGCACGCGGTCGATGCGGACGCGGACGATGTCCCTGGCCGGCGCCGGGCAGGACGGAACGGTCACTCTGATGGCGTTTCCGGTCAGGACTTCGGTCCCGCCGCCGCGCGCCGCCCTCCGGCCCGCGCCCGGGCGGATCACGACGGCGTCCAAAACTCTCCCGGCGAAGGAGCCGCGGAACCCGTGATCCGTCTCGAGGGAAAGCCGGCGAAGCGCGAGGGACCTCAGCTTTTTTAACGAACCGGGAACCTGCGGTCTGTCGGCGGCCGGGGTCCCCGCCCGGCGGGAATAGGAAAAGACATGGAAGTATGTCAACGGCGACCGCCGGAGAAAATCCCGGAGACAGGCGAAGTCCCCCTCCGTCTCCCCCGGGAATCCGGTGATGACATCCGCGCCGAGCGAAGCGTCGGGCGACCGCTCCCTCAGGGCGGAAAGAAGGGACAGACAGGCGTCCGCGCCGCCGTCCCGCCCCATGTCTCTCAGGACTCGCCCGGAAGCGTGCTGAAGCGAGAAATGGAAATGCTGGCAGATCTTCGGGTTTCCGGCGACGTGCTCCAGGAGAGCCGCATCGGCCCGCCGGGGGTCGAGCGAGCTCAATCTCAACCGGCCCAGCCCCTCGACTTTCTCGAGCTCACGGAGAAGGCCCAGGAGCGATCCCGGCGGCACGCGGTTCTCCCCGTACGAGGATAGATGGATTCCCGCGAGGACGATTTCCCGGAAGCCGTGGCCGACGAGGTCCCGGACGCGGGCGACGACCTCCTCCTCCCAGAGGCTGGTGCTCTTTCCCCGGACGCTCGGGATGACGCAGAACGTACACCTGTTGTCGCACCCGTCCTGGACCTTGAGGTGGGCCCGGGAGCGAAACGGCGCCCCGGACCCGGCGGGGTCCTCGCCCGCTCCCCGCACCGCCCCTCCGAGGAGCGACATGACCCGCTCGGGCAGGCCGGGTTTCTCCGCGTTGGGAAGGACGAGGGTGTCCGCGGACATCCCCTCGACCTCCGTTTGCGCGCGCTCGGCAAAACAGCCCGTGACGACGAGCCTGGCCCCCGGGTTTTCCCGGGAAACCTTCCTGATGAATTTCCTGACGTCGCGGTCGGCCCGGCTGGTCAGCGTGCAGGAGTTGACGAGGACGAGGTCGCTCCGGCCCCAGTCGTCCTCATGCCGGAGTCCGGCCTCACGGAACGTTTCAGTCCAACTGAACGCCTCCGCCTGGTTGACGCGGCAGCCGAAGTTCCGGATGGCGAAGGAGGGCATCGGGGGAGGTCACAGCTTCTCTTGGATCTTCTTCGAGCTGGCCTCGACGGCGGACGCCATTCGAGTCCGGTAGTCGGCGAGCTTTCGCCGGAGATCTTCGTTCCTGAGCGCAAGAACTTCGATGGCGAAGAGGGCCGCGTTCGACCCGCCGGGCTTGCCCAGGGCCATAGCGGCCACGGGGATACCCTTGGGCATCTGGACGGTCGAGAAGAGCGCGTCCATGCCGGCCAGGGGGGGGCTTTCAACGGGGACCCCGATGACCGGCCGAACCGTGTGCGCGGCCACCACGCCGGCCAGGTGGGCGGCCTTGCCCGCGACGGCGATAAAGATCTCGGCGCCCCGCGCTTCGGCCTCTTTGACCAGTGCCAGGGTCCGGTCGGGAGACCGGTGGGCGGAGGTCACTTCGAGCGCGAACGAGACGCCGAATTCCCTGAAGGTTTTTAAGGCGTCCTCGACGATTTCAAGGTCGGATTCGCTGCCGAGGAAAATCATCACGTTCATGGCCGCTCCTCCTTGACGCCGCCGATGTCGCGGCGGAAATGCATGGCCTCGAAATGAATGCGACCGACGGCGTCATAGATTTTCGTTATGCTCTTTTCGAGCGTCGGCTCCGCGGCGCAGACGCTCAGGACGCGGCCACCGTTTGTCGTATACGTGTTGTCTTCGAACCTGGTCCCGGCATGGAAGACGGTGACCCCGGGGACCGCCCCGGCTTCCGCGAGCCCCGAGATGGCCTTGCCCTTCTCGTACCGCACCGGGTAGCCGCCCGACGCGACAACCACGCAGCCGGCCGGATTCGCGGACCAGCGGGCCTCGGTTTTGAGAATGTTTTCGTCGACCGCGGCCGAGAGAAGTTCAACCAGGTCGCTCTCCAGTCGCAGCATCTGGGGCTGGGTTTCGGGATCTCCGAAGCGCCCGTTGAACTCGAGCACGAGGGGCCCCTTGTCGGTGACCATCAGCCCGGCGTAGAGGACCCCCTTGAATTTCCGGCCCTCCTCGAGCATCCGGGTGACGGCCGGATAGATCACGGTATCCATGACCTCGTGGAAAAGCTTCTCGTTCATGAACGGGGAGGGCGAAATGGCGCCCATCCCGCCCGTATTGGGGCCCTTATCGCCGTCGTAGGCGGCCTTGTGGTCCATGGCCGAAACCAGGGGCTGGACGCGCGTCCCGTCGGAGATGACGATGAAGGAGACCTCGCGGCCGCGCAGGAACTCCTCGATGACGACCCGCCGCCCCGCCGTCCCGAATTTCTGCTTGACGAGCATGTCCCCGGCCGTCTCTTCCGCTTTCCTCTGGGTGGGGCAGACGACCGCGCCCTTGCCGGCAGCCAACCCGTCGGCCTTGATGACGACCGGGAAGCCGAACTCGCCGGAAGCGATGATTTTCTGCGCCTGGTCGAATGAGTCGGCGACCTTGAAGCGGGCCGTCGGGATCTTGTGGCGCTCCATGAACTGCTTGGCGAAGACCTTGCTCCCCTCGATTTCGGCGGCCTTCTTGGAGGGGCCGAAAATTCGCAGGCCGCGCTTCTCGAACTCGTCCGCAAGGCCGAGCATGAGGGGGACTTCGGGCCCGACGACGGTTAGGTCAATCTTCTCCCGGGCCGCGAACTCGAGGAGCCCGGCGATGTCGGTCTCTTCGAGGGGCACGTTTTCCCCGACCAGACGGGTGCCGCCGTTGCCCGGCGCGCAAAACACCTTCTCGGCCTGGGGGCTCTGGGCGATCTTCCAGGCCAGGGCGTGCTCGCGGCCTCCCGAACCGATGATCAGGATCTTCATGGTCTCACCCTCCGTTTATGCCGGCCGCGACGCGCGCAAAATATGCAAGTTCGCGTCACCGGTTATCGACGGCGCGGCGAAGGTTGTCGACAAATAAGCCCGCGTATCCGGCGCCGGGAATCGCGCTCGCGAGGACCCGGGCCGCCAGGGGCAACGCCTGCTCAGCCGGCAGGCAATACTCCATGGTCAGAAAATTCCGCCGGTATGCGGCGACCGTATCCCTGGCGTTTTTCTTCCGGACGATGATGTCGGCCATGAGCCCGGCCAGCACATCGAAATCCTTCTCCCGCATGCCGAAACGCGTCATTTCTTGAACGCCCAGGCGGACGCCGCTCGACTCAAGGAACGAGACATCCCCGGGAAGGGCCTGGTAATTGGTCAGGACATTGTTGTCCTCCAGGCGGCGGGCGATCTCCATTCCCGGCCCGAAGGTCCTGACCCGGATCAGCACCTGGTGCGTCTCGGTGAAGCCGTCGGCCTCGTCCCCCTCGACCGGGACGCCATGGGACTTGAGGGCCCGGGCGAAGGCCCTGGCGTTGGCCAGGACCTGGGCCTGGAAGGCGTCCTTGAACTCGTTCATTTCGTAGGCGGCCATGAGCAGTCCGAGCAGCGTCCCGAGGTGGTGGTTGCTCGTCGATCCCGGAAAGGCCCGCGAGCGGATATCGAGCCACAGGCCGCGGACCGGGGAGTCTTTGGGGAAATTGCCGGCCACGACGCCCCGCTGGGTGCCGAAGAAGGTCTTGTGCGTGCTTCCCGTGACGACGTCTACGCCCTCGGCAAAGGGCGCCTGGAAGGCCCCGTAGAGCCCCAGGACGTGAGCCATGTCATACATGAGCACAGGCCGTTCCTTCCAGCCGCGAACGATATCGGCCACGGCCTTGACCGGCTCGCGATAGAGGAACATGCTCTTGCCGAAGACAAAGAGCTCGGGCCGGAGCTCGTCGAGGAGCTGGCCGAGTTTTCGGACGTCCGGCTTGTAAGGATTCTCCTTGAGGACGGGGAAGCTCACGACCCGCTCCTTGCCCGTCTGCGGGTCCTCCTCCACGAAATTGAACAGGGCCCCCATGGGTTGCGAGCTGAGGTGGCCGCCGTAAATGAGGTCGTTGTTCATGACCAGCCGCAGCCTTCGGGACGGCTGTTTCTCCGCCTTGCCGCGGTTGACGAACTTGACCAGGCCCTTGAAGACGACTTCGTTGGCCATCTGACCGCTGATCGGGCGCAGTTCGACGTCCGTGCAGCCGAAATATCGCTCGAGCTCCCGCTGGGCCTCAGCCTCGACCTCCCGGATAAAATCGACGCCCTGGTAAAAATAGATCTCCTCCCCCTTCATGGTCCGGTGCTCGGCGTAGCGGCCCGAGGGGTCCGCGACCTCGCACATTTTGACGAGAAGGGAGGGTGTCGATTCCGAGGGGATGAGGTTGAAGCATTCCGTCTGGCGCCAGGCGCTGTTCCGCTCGACCTTGGCGGCTAGAGCCTGCGCTTTCTCATGCAATGATGCCATTCCCTGACTCCTCACCGACTGCCGGTCGTTTATTTGAAATTCGCGTTTTCGATGTCCTGGATTTTCCCGATCCGCCTGGAGTGGCGGCCGGCTTCGAACTCCGTCTCGAGCCAGATCCCGACGATGCGCCCCGCAAGCTCGGGGGAATGGGTCCGCCCGCCCAGGGTCAAACAGTTCGAGTCGTTGTGCTTCCGGCTCATCTCGGCGGTGTACTCGCTCCAGCAGGGCGTCGCCCGGATGCCCTTGAACTTGTTGGCCACGATGCCCATCCCCATCCCCGTGCCGCAGATGAGGATGGCCCGGTCGCAGGCGCCCTCGACAACGGCCCGGGCCCCCTTGGCGCCGTAATCCACGTAGTCCACGGATTCGCCGGGGCCGCACCCGTAGTCCTCGAAGAGGATCCCCCGTCCGCGGAGAAAGGCCGCGACGGCCGTCTTGAGGTCATAACCGGCGTGGTCGGAAGCGAGAGCGATTTTCATCCCGGACTCCTTTCCGCCCGGACGACCCTCCTAAAGCCTCGGGCGACGCTGCGGGGAACTCCCGCGGCTCTGTCCCGGATAGAGGACGGTCCGGTTCTCACCGTTTGTCGGGAACGGGAAACTTTCCTTCGGCCATCCGCGCGGCCTCGGGAAGGACTTCGATCGCCTTGAGAACGGTGGGGTCGGACTTCCTGGCCGCCCGGGTTCCTTCCTCGAGGCCCCAAAGGGCGCTGGTCGTTTCCCTCTCGATCTCCTTGCGGATCTCCTCCTCGGCGTCCTTGAACGACTTCTCGTTGTAATCGACGTTGCGCGCTTTCAGGTACTTCCGGAAATCCTCGATGACGGCCGCGTTCGCGACGAACGTGGTCCCAACAATGATCTTCCCGGGTCCCGCGTTCTCCGGCCCTTTCGGGTCCTGGGGAAAGACAAGCGTCTTGCCGAAGTCCGTCTGGTGCTGGACGAGCTTTCGGGCGTAGGAGAAGAAGGCCCCGCTCAGCCGCAGGCGCCCCGTGAAGGGCTTCAGAAGCGTATCCACTTTATAGTCTGGCGTGATGCCGCCCTGGCCCAGGACCTTGCGGCCGTGGTCCGTGTACTTGACTTCGCGGGTTGCGTCGGGTGCCCGTTTCGCGAGCAGGAGATAGTCGTCGATCTGGCTGTAATCTCTCTGGATGGAGCGCCCGCTCGGCGTCAGGTATTTGGCCACGGTCAGGGCCACGGCCGCGTCCGGCGCCAGGGGGAACACCGTCTGCACGAGGCCCTTCCCCCAGGAATCCTCGCCGACGATGAGGCCCCTATCGTGGTCCATGACCGCCCCGCTGACGATCTCCGAGGCGCTGGCCGTGCCCTGGTCGATCAGGACGACGAGCGGCAGCTTATCGTACGGCCCGTCGCCCTCAGCCCGGAACTCCCGGTCATAGGCCGGGTTCCGGCCCTTCATCGACACGATGAAGGTGCGGGCCGGGAAGAAGAGGTTGGCCACCTCAATGCACTGGACGAGGGGGCCTCCGGTGTTCGATCGGAGGTCCAGGATCAGGCTCTTCATGCCCTGGTCCTTGAGCTTGGCCAGGGCGGCCTCGAGCTCACGGGGCGTCTCCTTGGCGAAGTTCCGGATGTAGACATAACCGACGCCGTTGTCCAGCATGAAGGAGTACGGCACGCTCAGGAGAGGTATCTCCTCCCGGGTGATGGTCAGCTCGAGCGGCTTATCCAGCCCTTCGCGAACGATCGTGATGTTGACTTTGGTCCCCTTCTCCCCGCGGAGCTTCTGCATGGCCTCGAAGCTCGAGATCGGGACCGTGCTCTCCCCGTTGATCTGGGAGATGATGTCGCCGGACTGAACGCCCAGGCGCCAAGCCGGGGTGCCCTCGATCGGGGCCACGACAACGATGTTATCGCCCTGTTTCTGGATCTGGATGCCGAGGCCGTAATATTTTCCGGTGTATTCTTCCCTTTGGCGGGAGAAGCTCTCGGGGTCCAGGAAATAGGAATGGGGGTCGAGGGTGTCCAGCGTCCCCCGGATGGAGGCATAGGCGAGCTGTTGTTCGTCGAGGGGCTTATAGTATCCGGCCTCGAGGATGCCGGCGATGTCGCGGACCTTTTCGAGGGCCGCGACCCATTGGTCCTGGTTATGGGACGGCAGCTGCAGGACGAGGACGGCCGCGACAAGGAGGAGGAGGACGCGCTTTTTCATAACTTTAAACGGAAATTTATATTACCAAACCCCCCCGCCAAAGTAAAGCTGAGAGGGAAGCCGGGAGAGAAGGCTTCGGGGACGGCGGAGGCATTACGTGGAGAATGCGCAGGGGGTGTCCCCTGAGTCGCCCAGAGGAA
The DNA here is from genome assembly GCA_049513915.1 of Candidatus Aminicenantales bacterium. Lineage (GTDB taxonomy): Bacteria > Acidobacteriota > Aminicenantia > Aminicenantales > Saccharicenantaceae > DATKJS01. The sequence continues at coordinate 80,018 of JBEKVN010000009.1, forward strand.
AGGTCCAAGGCTTGATCCGGATATTTACCAGAAGTGCGGCTCCGAGCCGCTCCGCCGCACTTCTGCTGGTCGCTCCTCAGAATCCGCTCCCTGCCGCCCCGCCGCTCTCCAGCGACTCCTTACCTTGACTAATCTCCCTGGGACGAATATAGTTGCCATGGTATAATTGCGGTTGAGAAACAACCATGTTCGGAAGCGTCGGACCCACGGAACTCATCCTCATCTTCATCATCGCCCTGCTCGTTTTCGGCCCCAAGAAACTCCCCGAGATCGGCAAGTCCGTCGGCAGGGCCATCCGGGAGTTCAAGAAGGCCTCGGACGAGATCAAGGGGAGGATCGAGGACGAGATCAACGCCTCGGAGATCAAGGACGTCGGCAAGGACCTCCAATCCGGGGTCAATACCCTCAGGGATAGCATCCGGGGAATCGCCGATTCTACGGGCATCACGGATCTGAAGAACGAAATTAAGGGAACGGCCAAGCCTCCGGCCGCACCCAGTCCCTACGACATGGCGGAGAAACCGCCGGCGCCGGAGGAAGCCCCGCCGAAGAGCCCCCAGGCCGGAGGCCCGGAACCTCAAAAAAACGCGGTCGAAGACGAGCATGGGGAAGGGCCGAAAATCTCCGGATGAGATGACCTTCCTCGAGCATCTGGAGGATCTCCGGAAGCGGCTGTTCTACTCCGCCATCGCCGTCGTCGGCGGGTTCATCCCCTGTTGGATTTTCGCGAAGCCGTTGTACGCCATCCTGGCCCGGCCCGTGACCCTGTACCTGCCGCCGGGGACGAAGCTCGCCTTCACGAGCCTGACCGCTCCCTTCATGCTCTACATGAAGACGGCCTTCATGGCTTCCATTTTCTTCACGTCGCCCTTCATCTTCCTCCAGCTCTGGTATTTCATAGCCCCGGGCCTTTACCAGAAGGAAAAGAAGTACGTCGTCCCCTTCGTCGTCATGACCACGGTCTTTTTTGCCATCGGCGCGGTCTTCGGATATTTCGTCGTCTTCCCTTTCGCCTGCCGTTTCTTCCTGAGCATGGGCAAGGACTTTCAGCCCGTCATCAAGGTCGACGAGTACTTCGGCTTCGCCTTGAAAGTCCTCCTCGGCATCGCCGCCACGTTCGAAACCCCGACTCTCGTCTTCCTCCTGTCCAAGATGGGGATCGTGACGGCCAAATGGATGATCAAGAATTTCAAGTACGCCGTCCTGGCGATATTCGTCATCGCGGCCGTGATCACGCCGACCCCGGACTGGGTCACCCAGAGCATCGTGGCCATCCCGATGCTGGCCCTCTACGGCCTGAGCATCCTGATCGCCCTCCTCGTGGGACGCCAGAAGCCCAAGGCCGAGACTCCCAAGGAGACCCCGGCCGGATAGATGAGCGAGAAAGCGAAGGTCATCCTCCGCCGAGTCCCGGACTACGACCCGGCGCTCATCCGCAAGGTCATCCGGGAGGGGATCGTGGAGCTCGGCCTCGCCGGCCGGATTCGCGGCCGGATCACGGTCAAGCCCAACATCGTCATGTCCCATCCCAAGCTGACCCCCAGCGCGTTCACCCGGGCAGAGTTCATAGACGGCCTCCTCGGGGCGATCGAGGACACGGCGCCGGAAACGAGCCGGGTCGTCGTCACCGAGAAGAGCGGCGCGGGCATCCCTACGTCGCGCATGTTCCGCCGCGCCGGCTACTACAAGCTCAGGAAAGGCCACCGGGTGCGGATCCTCCCGATCGAGGAGGACCGCAAGGTCCGCGTGCCACTCGGGAAGGGCAAGATCCATTCCTCGATCCGGACAGGCCGGGCGATTGTCGACCGGGATTTCCTGATCTACGCCCCGAAACTCAAGACCAACGCCCTGACCCAGGGGATGACGGCCGCCGTCAAACTCAACGTCGGCATTCTCTGCGACCGGGAACGCATGTGGCATCACCATTACGACCTCGACGAGAAGATCGTCGATCTCCTCGAGGTCGGCCGGCCGGATTTCATCGCCACCGACGCCATCGAGATTTCGAGCGGCGGGAACCACCTGACCCAGCACGGCCGGCGCCTCGGCCTGGTCATCATGGCCTCGAATCCGGTCGCCCACGACGCCGTTTGCGCCCGCATCCTGCGTCTCGATCCTGAGAAGATCGATCACGTCCGGCTGGCCCGCGAACGGGGATACGGCCCGACAAGCCTCGAGAGTATCGAGATCACGGGGGACATCACGCTCGCGGAGGCCCGGGAAAAGACGGAGGGCTTGGAGACCGGCTTCATCCACGCCGACGACCTCAGGACGCCCATGAAGATCGTGAGCGGCGAGCCGTACTGCCGCGGCGGCTGCCACGGCGTGTTCGTCGACTGGCTCTACATGATCAAGGACCGCAAGCCCGAGCTCTGGAAGAAGCTCCCGGAGTGGACGGTCGTCATCGGAAAGTACGCGGGCGACGTCCGGGCCGACAAAGTCATGCTCGTCGGCTCGTGCACGGAGGTCCGGGGAAAACTCGAAGCCCGGCGGAAAGGGCGTGTCCGCGGCTGCCCGCCCAAGCACAAGGACATCGTGCTCTGGTTCTTTCTCAAGACCGGGATCCTGAACCCCATGTTCCGGCTCGACTTGATCTGGGACGCTTATCCCTGCCTCTTTTTCACCTGGTGCCGGAGGTTCGTGAAAGGACGGTTCTGACGACATGGACCGACGGTTGATCATCCGGAACGAACGCATCGAAACGGCCGAAAAGCTCGTTTCCGAGAATCCCGCCACCCTCGAGCCCGTGGGGGAGGCGAGCCTCGCATCCGGGGCCCTCTGCGACCGGGCCGTCCAGGCCGCCAAGGAGGCCTTTCCGCTCTGGCGAGCCCTCTCTCCGGGGAAAAGAGGGGAAATATTCAAGAGGGCCGAGAAGATCCTGGCCCGCCGGGCCGAAGAAGCCGGGCGGCTCCTCTCGCTCGAAAAAGGCTCCCCTTATCCCGAATCGCTGGCCGTGGAGGTTTTCGGCTCGCTCCAGGCGCTCAGCTATTACGCCGGGAACCAGGAGAGTCTCCTCCGGCCGCGCGCAGCCAGGCACCACGTGCCGCTGTTCTACAACAAGAAAAGCGCCTTCCACTTCCACCCGCTCGGGCCGGCGCTCGTCATCTCTCCCTGGAACTTCCCGTTTCTCATTCCCTTCTGCGACGTTCTGAGCGCCATGACCGCCGGCAACACCGTCGTGCTCAGGCCCTCGACGACGACGCCCCTCACGGCGCTGCTGCTGGGCGAGGTGTTCGTCGAGGCCGGCCTGCCTCCCGGCGTCCTCAACGTCGTGGTCTGCCGCGTGCCCCAGGCCGAGGCGATGATCGTCCATCCGGACATCCAGACCGTCATGTTCACGGGGAGCGTCGGCACCGGGAAGCGGATCATGGAGCTCTGCAGCCGGAACCTCACCAACCTGACGCTCGAGCTCGGCGGCAAGGACCCCATGGTCGTCCTGAAAGACGCGGACCTCGAACGGGCCGCCCGCGGCGCCGTCTGGACGTCGTTCATGAACTGCGGCCAGAGCTGCGGCTCGATCGAGCGCGTCTACGTCGACCGAGCGGTCGTCGATGCCTTCACGGCCAGGGTCGTCGAGCTCACGGGCACGGTCAAAGTCGGGAACCCGCTCGACCCGGGCGTGGACATGGGCCCCATGGCCAACGCGGGCCAGCTCAAGATCGTCCTGGAGCACATCGAAGACGCCCGGATGAGGGGCGCCCGCATCCTCTCCGGGGGAAAGAAGCTCACATCCCTCCCGGGCTATTTCATCGAGCCCACGGTCCTCGACCGCGTCGATCACAACATGAAGGTCATGGCCGAGGAGACATTCGGCCCGACCCTACCGATCATGCCTTTCGACCGCCCGGAAGAAGCCGTGGCCCTGGCCAACGACAGCCGTTACGGCCTGACGGCCTCGGTCTGGACACGGAGCCGCAAGCAGGCCGAGTGGTTCGCCGAGCGGCTCGAGGCGGGCTCGGTCACGACGAACGACCACATGTACTCGTTCGTCGAGCCCCGGGCCATCTGGGGCGGGATCAAGCAGACCGGGATGGGCCGGTCGCACGGGCCCTACGGCCTCCACGAACTCGTCAACATCAAGTACGTGAGCATGGATTTCCTCGGTAAGCCCTCCCAGACGTGGTGGTTCCCCTACGACCGGGGACTGGAGCGTCTCCTCGAAAAAACCATCACCGTGTACCACGGGCAGGGCCTCGGCCGGAAGCTCCGCGCCGCCCTTTCCCTCCGGCCCGAACTGCCCCGCATCCTGCGGACGAGCTCCGTGCTGAACTACGTCAAGAGTCTGCCCAGGATATTCAAGGGATGAAAAAGCGGCCGGAGCTCATCGGGCTCACCGGAACCAACGGGGCCGGCAAGGGCGAGGCGGCGGCCTTTTTCGAAACCAGGGGTTACGCCTGCGCGTCCCTATCCGACATCCTCAGGGAAGAGTTGCGCGCACGCGGCCTTCCGGCCACGCGGGACAACCTGATCCGGACCGGGAACGAACTCCGGGCGGCCTTCGGCCCGGACATCCTGGCCCGCCGCACGATGGACCGGGTGACGGGGCCGACGGTCATCGACAGCATCCGGAACATGCTCGAGATCGCCTATTTCCGGACCCGGGAGGGTTTCGTCCTGCTGGCTTTCGACGCTCCGGTCGAGCTCCGGTTCGGCCGGGTGGCGGCCCGCGGCCGGGACGAATCCGCGGCCACGCTCGAGGAGTTCCGGAGAAAAGATGAGGAGGAGCGGGCGGGCGGCGCGGCGGCGCAGCAGCTTGAAGCCTGCATGGCGGCGGCCGACCATCTGGTCTGGAACGACGGGACCATCGAGGACCTGCGCCGTAAACTGGAGAAATTCCTATGACTCCCAAACGTGTGTCCAAGGATCTCTATTACCTCGGGATCGCCAAGGAGGTGGCTAACCGGAGCACGTGCTTCCGGCGGGCCATCGGCGCCATCATCGTCCGCGACGACCAGATCATTTCCACGGGGTACGTCGGCGCTCCCCGCAAGACGAAGGACAGCCTCGAGCACGGCTTCTGCCTGCGCGACAAATTGGGCATCCCGCACGGCCAGCGCTACGAGCTCTGCCGGAGCGTCCACGCCGAGCAGAACGCCATCATCAACGCCGCCCGGGCCGGGGTCAGCCTGCTCGGCGGCGACATGTACATCTACGGGAGCGCGCCGGGAGCGGAAAAGCCCATCGACGCCTTCCCCTGTTACATCTGCAAGAAGATGATCATCAACTCCAGCCTTACCCGGGTCGTCTGCTCGACCGAGGACGGCCAGAGCCGCGTTTTTCGCATCGACGACTGGATCCGGGACTGGCAGGAGCGCGACATCCTCGACGACGAGCACCAGTACGGAAAAAAATCATGACCGCGAAGGTCGCCGCGGGGAGCCCGCTCCCCGCCCTGCTGGTCCTCGTTCTCATCCTCGCCGCGGCTGGCGCGATCCCTGGACCGGCTTCGCGGGCTGAGGTCCCGGATCGGGGGGTTGGCGGGCGGCAGCAGGCGCCGGCGCAGGAAGGGACGGCCGGCCTCCTCAGACTCCTGGGGATCGAGCCGTCTCCCGAATCCATCGACTACGTCCAGAACAAGACCCAGTTCCAGCTCCACCCCCTGCTCACCGAGCAGCGCCATCAGAAAACGTGGCATTTGAGCGAGAGGGTGCAGAAGGATACCTTGGCCGGGCTCAGGATGCTCGCGGCGGTCGATGACGACATCCGCGTGAAGCTCGAGGCCATGGCCGCCGACACGACGGTCGTCGAGGAGGCCGCGGCGGCGGTCGAGGCGGCGCTCCTGGCAAAGAGGCAGATCTACGTATACGGCTGCGGCGCCACCGGCCGGCTGGCCAAGCAAATGGAGAGCGCCTTCTGGCGGCCGTTTTGGAAAAAAGTCAGGGCGGACAGCAAGGTCTGGCCGAAGCTCTCCGGCAAGCTGTCCGGCGCGGTCGAGGAGGAGCTCATCGGGGAGATGACGGGCGCGGACCGGGCCCTCATCAGCTCCCTGGAGGGCTTCGAAGATCTCCAGCTCATCGGCCGGCTCCAGCTCCAGGACAGGCGGATCGTCAAGGGGGACGTCGTCATTTGCGTCACCGAAGGCGGAGAGACCTCGTCGGTCATCGGCGCCATCCTGGCGGCTCACGCCCAGTGGACCGGCGGGCCGGGATATACTCCCGAGGCCAGCCGGAAGAACCTCTATTTCGTTTACAACAATCCGGACGATAAGCTCCTCCCCTTCCAGAGAAGCCGGAAGGTCCTGGAGGAACCGGGGATCACGAAGATCAATCTGGCGACCGGGCCGCAGGCCATCACGGGGTCGACGCGGATGCAGGCCACGACCATCGAAACCTACGTGGTCGGGACGATCCTCGAGGCCGGCGCGGCGCGAGCGCTCCGGCGGTTCCTCACGCCCGGGGAAATGGCGGGGCTCGGATTCGAGACGCCGTTCGATCTCGGCTCGAGATTCAGGGAGTTCGCCGGCCTCCAGGAGGCCGCGCGCGAGGCGCTGCCCGAGCTGGCCAGGCTGACGGATATCGAGGCCGGGGCTTACGGCCGGGGTTTCTATTCCACCTACTTTGCTCAAAAAGGCCTGATCACGGTATTCATCGACAGCACGGAGCGGAGCCCCACCTTCCGCCTCTTCCCGCTCGACACCGTCAACGAGCCGGCGCGCAAGTGCTGGATCCAGGTCTGGACGGGGGCGGAAACGCCCCGGGATGCCTGGCGGGCGTTCCTGGGGAGGCCGTTCCGGGGACTCGAGGCGGAATTCTACAAGGCCCCGTTCGAAGGCGAAATCGACGACGCGTACCTGAAGCGCGCAGCGCTCGAGAGCCTGAACCGGGCGGGCGACGACCAGCAGGACCTTTACGATTTTTCGATGTCGCGGTCGAACGTGGAGAATCGCGGCCCGAAAGCGGGGGACGTCGGGGTCATGGTCGCCTTCACGCCGGAGGAGCCGGAACCAGGGCGGCCGGGGTCGTATTTCCGGAAGTTCATGGACCTCTTCGGGGGGGAAGGGATGAACCTGGGCATTCTCCTCGTCACGGACAGGGGGCCCGGGGCAACGGACAAACTGGACGGCGACGTCAGGCGGGCGTATCGAGGGAAAAAGGACTCGCTCGCGGTGGTCATCCTCCGTGTCCCGACGGGGGGGGACCCTTTCGGGCTGAAACAGCAGGTCGCGGCCAAGATGATTCTCAACGCCCATTCGACGGCGGTCATGGCCAAGCTGGGCCGGGTCATCGGGAACACGATGACCAACGTCAGCCCGAGCAACCTCAAGCTTATCGGGCGGGCCACGTATCTTATCCAGTCGCACGTGAACGATGTTCTGGGGCAGGCGGCGTGGGCCAAGACCTACGGGCCGCGGAATCCGATTTTGTACGGCGAGGCCAACGCCGTCCTGTTCGACTCGATCGCCTACCTCAAGGACAAGCAGAAAGAGGCGGGGCAGACGGCCGAGGTCGCGCTTTCCATCATCAGGATCCTGGAGTCGCTCAAGGAGCGGCGCGGGGTCAGCCAGGACGAGGCCCTGGAGATCGTCAGGGGCGCGGGCCTGGCCGGCTACCTGGCCCGGTTCAGATAAAGAAGGATAAAGAAGGGGTCAAATCTTCATTCTGCCACTTTCTTCCCCAGTTCGCTAAACCCGCCCTGGGCTGCCTAAGGTCAATTGTCGGCCGGCCCATCTAAAGGGGAAGCATCTCCGATTGACGCCTTCAATCAGCGAGGCATCAGTTCGATCTCGCCAGCCATGGCCTTCGGCGTCCGGCCGATTTCCTGCGTCTTATTCCCATCATACTTGATGCGGCCTCCTTCACACTGGGCTCGTTCAGATACATAGGTGACACCTTGGGCTATGATAGGTGCCGCCATGTACCTAAGGTCATCAACGATTTATGGGTCGATTATTCCAGGGGCCGAGTTCATTCGGGCCCTGGTTC